>JASBYY010000019.1 GCA_029983675.1 Bacteroidales bacterium
CAATCCCATGATAATAGTCCAATGTAAGTTCTCGTTGAACTGCTCAAACGTCTTCGGCTGATCGACAAACGGCGCCACGCGGTCAGGCTGCCCTCTATCGGGCAAACACAACAACAGGCCGTCGTGCAACGCTTTCAAATCCCAGACTGTCAGATAACGCGTCGATGGCAACAAACGGGCATAATAATAATCGGGCATGTCGTCAAGGGTATAATAATCGGTGTAAACCTCACCACATGTCTCGACGAGCTTCAGCTTATCGGCAAGCCCAAGCGATTGAAACAAACCTATCGCCTCTTCGGTCGGCACTTCATGACGACGAAAGGGAAAATCGGAAGCTACAATCTCCTTCATGCGTAATTTCAACTGCTCAATGTCGGTTGCCGTCACCGGCGACAAGTCCGATTTTCGGAGGTTGCAGAAAAAACCGTTCGAGATGGGATGTTCTACATACAAACGCGCGTCAGGAAACAAGTCGCACACTGCTTTGGCAAGCAGAAAACACAAGGAAAGACCATACATCCTCATGCCGTTCATATCGCGCACGTCGAGATATTCAACCGTCCGATTATTGAAAACACGAAACATCAAGCCTTCCACCACATTGTTCACCTTGACAGAAACAATGGGATAAGGCTGTTCAAAAGGGAACGCCGAAAGCGCATCGAGCAAAGTTGTCCCTTCCTGAAAATCGGCAGACGTATGTGTGTTCTTACAACAAATCCTAATCATACCTACAATAATAACTTGATGAATTTGTCAGCTATCATTCCAAACCAACAAACCCTTATATCTACTAAGCAAATCTCTTCCGACAAGTTCATATCAACGAGCACATTTGCATTTGTACCGAGTTTAAAAAAACAAGATGCAACGCAACGAAAGTATATCACGCCATACCTTTACTTTTGCTGTTGGCAAAATTAAATAAAAATAGTCATGCCAGCATCTTCCATTTTTATTCTATAAAAAATCCGGAACAAAAAACGCTATTTTTGCTTCCACAATTTCGAAGCTGTTTTACATATCCAATGGAATAGTGGCATTCATAAAGGGATTTCAAATAAATTCCGAATAAATCCCAAACGAATCCCGTTTCAAGCACGGAATGACCATGTTGGGGATGACATGTTCAGGGACATGTCACGAGATGGCTATGTTCAGAATGACATTACACGGAATAATGGTGTCAGGCAGGACGTTGTTGGGGGATGAGTAAAAAAAGAAGCGCTGTTGGATTGATGGGGCGTTATAGCCGGCTCTATGATTAATCACCCTACTTTTTCTTTCAAAACATATTGAAAAACAAGCATATAACATAATATTCCGTAATACATGTTTCCTTTTGCAAAAAACAAAAAAAATAATTCACTACTTTTGCTCACAATATACTTCATACTTTATGCGGAAATTAAAGATTTCGTTTTTAATAGTTGCTGTATTATCCGTGACCTTGTCCGGTTCTCGGTCAGACCTTGCCGCCCAAGAAGTGGATAGCGTTTTTACCATATACCATAACCTCAAAGGAGCGGCACAAGAGCGTGTAGGCGAAGTGCTATTAAAGGCACTCCAAGCAGAACGGTACACAGTTGACAGTTCTTATTTTTCGGCCATCTCATCGGAAAAAGAACTGATACTCGTCAAATCCACCTTGGACTATTATTTCAAAAACGAAAGCTACTCACGATCCTTTATTGCCGCACAGCATCTGGTGGAACTATCCACTCCTCGCCACGACACAGCCAACATGATTTGGGGATACTATTACATGGGATTCTCTTGTCAACGTTCTGGAATTCTAGACAAAGCCTTGCAATATAACGTCTTATGCTACGAACTTGCTTCGGCTTCCGATGATCTACAGACCCTTAGCTCGGTGATGAATAACATTGGCAATGTTTATATGACCAATAAAAAATATGACGATGCCATCAGTTATTTCAAACGAAGTATTGAAATATGGAATCGGTTGGGATTAAAAGACAAATTGGCCGTACCCCTCGGAAATCTATCCACAGCGTATTTGAAACAGGAACGCTACGAAGAAGCCTTGCAAGCTGCTCGCGAAGCACTAGCAATTGACAAAGAAATGAAACGCTCCCAAAAGGTTGCCATCCATCTCAACCAATTGGGAAACATCTTCATGCTTACACACCGGTACGACAGCGCATTAGACTGTCAGCACAAGTCGTATGCCTTTTTTGAAGAAACCGGGAGTGAATATGGGCAAACCATCACTCTTCATGCTATTGGGGAGACATACGAAGGCATGGGAAAAACCTCTTCAGCCATTAATCATTATGAACGTGCGCTATCACTTGCCAAGAAAAACGACAACATCTATTTGACACAAAGTATTTCTCATTCTTTGTATTCCATTTATCGCCACTCCCATCCTGATAAGGCTTTAGAATACTACGAGCAATATGTCCAATGCAAAGACTCTATCTTCAATGAGGAAAATCAAAAGCTGATCAACAACTTCAAGATAAGCTACGAAACAAAAGAAATGGAAGCGAAGATCGCCAATCAAGCCAGAACTATCGCCAAAGACCGTCTTCTGTTTTGGGTATTTGCCTGCGGATTGATATTGATTACGACCATTTTACTCTTGATATCGAACTTCCTAAGATTAAAGAAAAGAAGATACAACGATCTGAAGAAGATCAATGAGATGAAAGACAAATTCCTGTCACTTTTCTCACACGACTTGAAAAATTCGACGTTAAGTCAACAAATGGTGCTGCACCATCTGAAAAACAGCCTCCACATGCTTTCACACGAAGAGCTGAGCCAATCTCTTAAGGCAGTTTCCGATTCTGCCGACGCTCAGGTGGAGCTGTTGCTGAACCTCTTGAACTGGGCTCGCTTTCAAACTTCAAGAATCGAATTCACGCCAACTGCATTCCCTATTGCCGAGGTTGTCGAATCAAACATCAAAGTATTTGACAATCAGGCAAAAGACAAGCAAATCAGTTTCAATGTTGACGTTCCTGCAGACACAATTTGCTATAGCGACCGTAATATGATTTCTGCCATTATCCGCAACTACATCAGCAATGCCATCAAGTTTTCAAAAAACGGTCAGACTATCGACATCACCTTGACCGAAAAAGCGGGAAAATGGCTGCTCAATGTTATTGACCATGGCATCGGCATCAGTCCGGAAAACCAAGAACGGATTTTCAAAAAAGACATCTTTACAACCACGGGCACAAAAGGCGAAACAGGTTCAAGTATCGGACTATACATTTGTAATGAGATTGCTGACCTTTGCCATGAGGAGTTGACGCTTGATAGTGTTATAGGATCAGGATCCGTCTTTAGCATCACCATCAGCAAAGAGAAAAAATCATGAACGAGACCATCAAGATCATTATTACCGACGACCATCCTTTGATGCGCCTTGGCATAAAAACCATGATCCTCTCCGGTGATCCCGACTTGCAAATCATCGGAGAAGCCTCATCGGGAAAGCGGCTGCTTGAAATGCTGCAAACCATCCATCCCGACATCGTATTGCTCGACATCATCATGCCCAGCATGTCGGGAACGGAAACGGCAAAGATGATCAAGAAGCAACATCCTGAGATCAAAATACTTATGGTTTCTTCAGAATGTGACGAAAACACCTTATTGAAAGTGGTTGATATCGGGGTCGATGGTTTTATCAACAAGTCTCAACCTGCATCGGATCTTAATCTTGCCATTCACGATATCATGCAAGGCAACAGCTACTTTGGAGCAGATCTCTCAAAGTTGATTCGAAATATTTCCATAAACAAATCCGCCCCACAAGATGATCCAGAGCTGTTTTCAAAAAAAGAAATGGAAATCATCCGGCTTTCCTGTGAGGGTTACTTGTCCAAGGAAATCGCAAACATAATGGAAATAAGCCCACGCACTGTTGAAGGACACAAAGCGAAAATATTCAAAAAACTCGGGCTTAACACCACAATTGAAATGGTGCGTTATGCCATTCAAAACAAAATTATCAGCATTGACTGATGCGGTGAGGCATTTGTTATCAGCATATTAAGATCAGACGGTCGGTCATCTGTTTTTTCCTATTATTATTTCGAGTAAAAATACCTATTGACAAACATTTGGTATTACCATATTTTTGCACTACTAATCACTATTTACTATGAAAACGCTATTCCAATTTATTGCAATTCTTCTTGCTTTTTCGACAGTCTCTAATGCTCAGACCTCGTATTATGTCAGCAAGACTAACGGTTCGAACCGTAACGACGGAAAAACCGCCGCAACCGCCATGAAAAACATCCAGAAAGCCCTTGATGCCGCTGCTCCTGGCGACATTATTCATGTGGCCGAAGGCAACTATTTCGGTCTGCTCGACTGTGGCAACATCGAAATCACCAAGCCCGTCAGCATTCTCGGCGGCTATAGCAGCGACTTCTCCGTACGCAACGTGCTGCAGCATCGCACGATGATTCAGCCCACGGCTACTTCCAATGGATCACAGAGCGGCGGAGGCACCATCAAACTCACCAGCATTGTGGCTCCCAACGCACAGGTTGTCATCGACGGACTAATCATGGACCGTGGCAACAGCATTTCATACAACGCACACGGAGAAGGAAAACCCGACGGCGTGGAATCATCCATGATGAACCCCATCGGCATGGAAGGCATTGGAGGTCCCAATATGGAAGAAAAGGTACGCACTTCCGAAACGGCCATGATTTATTTCAATGGATACCACGGCATTGTGAACAATGTAAATGTAGTCATCCGGAACTGTGCTTTCGTCAATGCACCCAACTACGGCATCCTTGGAATGCTCAAAGGATGTTCTCTTACTGTTGAAAACTGCATCTTTGTCAATGTCCGCATGGCATCGATGGACGTAAGAGGAGCCGATAGAAACACCTTGACACAAGTCAACCTCCGCAACAACACCATCCTGTTCACATGGTCACGGCTCAAAGACCTTGCCGATATGGGCTACGGATTCCGCATGATTCCAGGAACAAGTTGCACGTTAGAGAACAATATCATTGGCTTTTCCACCTTTGCCGGTCTCGACCGCACCCATATTGACAGCGACAAAACACGCGAAGCCAAGCGCCACGACGTTGTCAACAACAACATCTTCTTCCTCAATAGGCAGACCGACCTCACTCTTCCCGGCGGCGGCATGTTCTTGAGGATCACTGTTGACCAATTCGACGACGTGGAACAATTGGCCGAAGTTGCTGGCAACAAGTCGCTCACCGATCCTTCCGTTTTCAAAGGGAAAATCGACGAGGCATATTTGAATGGATTTCTCAACGTCACCTATAAAGAAAGCCTGAGCAGCGACCCCAACTCCACAGCAAACACTTTCCGTCAGGCCATGGGCATGAATATGACCGGCACCATGACATCTTCTGCAAGCATGTTTGCCAACCGCTACAACCTTGCCAAAGCCCTGCAGTTGTTTGGGGCTGTCAACGGATGCGGCGCTCAAAACATCAAAAACTGAACGAAAACCAAATAGCAAAATAAAATCTGAAAAGAGTTGTGAAAAAATCAGTACGATCATAAGGAGGTTTTTTCATTTTGATGTCGGTCCGAGAATTCGGGCCGACTCACTCTTAGAATGTTGATTTTCCTTTTTGCTACGATGAACTCATACGACACCAATGAAACAAACAAATAATTCGCAAAATGAAACCCCATACACATTTCCGTATTGTTATTTGTTATTTTTGCTGTTGCAATCATCCATTAAACGGCAAAAGATTACCTTTCTTTGGATTTTGTCGTAAATAATTAGCAATTATCGTTTTATAATAAAGATAGCCATAAAAGAAGTTACTAATCAATATCTAATTTAATATGTCATATCAAACTACTACAAAGACGTCCTATGGAAGCAAGGTAGGAAGTGCCTTCAAGAATACTTTTGTCGGCGTCATGCTCATCATCATTGGTACCATAGCCATTTTCTGGAATGAAAACCGCGCCATAAAGACCTATCGCACCATCAACGATTCGGAAAAACACTACGTTGAAATGCCCGACATCACGCAGGCCAACCCCGATTTCAATGGTAAAATCGTGCACTGCACCGGCAAAGCCCTGACTGATGCCATTCTCTCCGATGCCAATTTCGGTGTAGCCGTCAACGGCCTCCATCTCGAACGCAAAGTGGAGTACTTTCAGTATGTCGAAAAATCGCATAGCGAAGAAAAGGAAAAGATCGGTGGCGGAAGTGAAACAACAACAACCTACACATACGAAACAATGTGGGTTGACGAACCGGTGTTATCATCGAACTTCAACGATCCTGGCTACAAAAACTCGAATTTTGTAAACGCCATTGTTGAAAAGAAGGAATGGGATGCTGAAAACGTTTCTTTTGGTGCCTACAACCTCCCTCCTTTCATTGTCGGCCAGATCATACACACGCAACCAGCATCCGTCAACATGACCGATAGCATTGCTCGGCAATGGGAAGCCGACATCACCGAACGCCTTAATGAACGCCAATCTATAAGCGGTGGCATTGGCAAAAATGCCGTTGGACAGCTCAGCCTCTTTGACGACACTGTGGTTGACTACGTCCATACACAAGGCAACACGGTTTACTTTGGCAAAACGCCCAATAATCCTACCATTGGCGATGTAAGGGTTTCGTTTTCCTATACACCCAACGACCAGCAGGTTTCCATCATCGCCAAGGTGAATAACAACACCTTTGAGCATTTCACGGCAAAGAACAAATGCTCATTTTCTGCTGTCGAATTGGGCGATGTCAGTGCTGAAGCCATGTTTGAAACTGCCCGTCAAGGCAATAAAATAATCACATGGATTATTCGCATCATACTTATAATCATTATCATAGGAGGATTTAAGGCAACAACCGGCTTATTGCCCACCCTGTTAAAAGTGTTGCCTTTCCTTGGGAAAGGTGTCGGAGCCATACTTGGGTTCGTCTCCACTGTCATTGGCATCATCTGGTCGCTCTTGTGGATTGGCATCGCTTGGATTACGGTACGTCCTATAATCGCCATCATTCTGTTAGTGGTCATTATCGGTTTAATTGTCCTGATTAGGAAGCGCAGCAAGAAAGTCGAAACAACGCAACCCTCGGTGTCGTGAAAAACAAACAATAAACAAAATCAAACAGCCATGAATATTTACGTTAACGAAAAGAAAATCAGCATCTTCCATGGTGCAACGGTAAAATCAGCATTGATGAAATACTATAGGGCAACCGGAGAAAAAGTCAATCTTGACTCTCTTGATGTCCGCGATGCTTACGGCAACTCCATCGCTCTTGACGGTTCATTAAGTGAAAGCTCCAGAATCTTCACAAAATGAAGTATTTGTCCAAAATAGCATGGATGGTTTTGGTCGCACTTATTGCGACAGGTTGTCTGCAAAAAGAAAGGCAAGTGGTCGTGATATCGTTGAACGACATGCACGCCAATATTGACAACTTCCCGAAGTTCGCTGGATTAATGGACAGCCTTCGCTCGGTATATCCCGATCTGCTTCTATTGAGTGCAGGTGACAACAGGACGGGAAATCCCATCAACGATCGTTACAAAGACCCTTCCATTCCTATGGTGGAACTGATGAATGCCACAGGTTTTGACCTCTCCGTATTGGGCAACCATGAGTTTGACGGAGGTCAAGACGAATTGGCACACGTCATCGAGAAATCGGATTTCGATTACGTTTGCGCCAACATCCATTTGCCATCTGATAGTAAAATCAATGTGTCACCATATAAGATATTGGAAGTCAATGGCGTGAAAATCGGAGTAATTGGCGGTATTCAAATAGGAAAGAACGGTCTGCCCGATTCCCATCCACTGAATCTCGAAGGAATTAAGTTTGACTCCATCGCCAACGTGCTGCCTGCCTATATCGATGAGTTACGTGAAAAATGCGACCTGCTATTCTTGCTGTCGCACGGTGGCCATGAGTACGAACGCTTCATCGCAAGCCGTTTCCCGGAATTAGACGCCATATTCGGAGGACACTCCCACACCAAAGTGGCAGATATGACGATTGTAAACGGCGTGTTGATTACGCAATCGGAATGCAAGCTAAAGTACGTCACTCTCAGCAAGTTCACCTTGAAAAAAGGCAAAGTGACCGATAAAAGCGACACTTTGATTTCCATTCCTCTGTTTGAGACAGAGAATGCGGATGTAAGAGCCATGGTGGACCAATACAACTCCGATGAGACTTTCCAACAAGTTGTGGCAAACGTTGTTACCCCTTTTTCAAACAGAGAATCGCTCGGATGTCTTATGACGGATGCCATTCGCTACGAAGCCGAGGCTGATATGGGGTTCCAAAACCCCGGCGGCGTACGATGCGACAGCCTTTCAGCCGGCCCGCTCACGTTGAAAGAGGTGTACCGTCTCGACCCTTTTAGCAATGATATTGTCGCTTTCACGCTCTCCGGCGAAGAAATCGTGAACATGATACGCTGCTGCTGGTTTACTGACGGAGGCGCTCCGCATTGCTCCGGCTGCACCTATTCGTTCAAACTCAATGAGAACGACGAGATAAGTAACCTTTCCGTCATGCTGGAAAATGGCAAGCCACTCGACTTGAAAGCCAAGTACAAGATCGTCATGAACAGTTATATGGCTTCGGTCCTCGACTTCGATCACGAAGATCCGGGGCAATCTACATTCCAATCCTCCAACAAAATGTTGCTGGACTATCTGCAAGACCATCCCGACATTGACTACCATGCTGTTGCCCGTGTCCGGCTACAGCATTGACAAATCCCCCCAAAATGAAAATGCCGCTGTCCAAAAGGATAGCGGCATTTTCGCATATAGCCCTCTGTTATAAGGAGTACACAAAAAACAATGTGAAAACCCTATTGGAGGAGGATTTCATTTCAGTTATGTCATAATTATTGGTCAACGCATTAATGAAACCATGCGCATAGCGTGCGCCCATGCCGAAATGCTTGGTCAACCGCGCGTTTGCGCCAATAAACCCTGACACATCCCAATGGTTGTACTGGTCATCATTCAGCACCTTTCTGTCAAGAAAATAATAGTCATCTTTTTGCGGATCGGATTCTTTTACAAAGACAGTCATGTTCAGCCTGCCCGAAAAACAATAGGAGAATTTGGAACCGAACTCAAACGACAACCATCTATTTGCTTTCAGTTTCAACGATAGGGGTAGCGAAACATACTGTAGGATAATTCTGCTATCCACAACACCATGACGCGCAAAAATAACTTTGTAAAAGGTAGAATCCGTTATCCGGGTACCCAATCTTTCGTATTGCAGTTCACCTTGTACGGCGAGCATTTTATTGATGTCGTACTCATAAAAGACTCCGAACATTGGACAATAGCGCCATTTGTTCTGATCGTATCTGTCGAATGCAAGATTCGTCATACTCATACCTAGCTTGACCCCATAACGGTAGTTGGTAGGACGGACGTCGTCCTTCTGTGCTTTTACCGAAACAGCCATAAGTAACATGGCCAGCAATAACACTGTGATTCTACTTTTCTTCATCTCTTTGATTCCTTATTATTTGGATTTTCATATTATCGAAATACGCTTTTCTTCACCAACTGCCTGTGGCGCCTCCTCCTCCACTATGACCGCCACCAAAAGAACCGCCGCCAAAACTTCCTCCTCCTGATCCGCTGTCAATCCAAGACCCTCCCACCGCAGATGCTCGTTCCAGTCTCGGTATTGAATAGGCTTCTATATGCTCATGTCCGCAGTTGCAGCATCGGTAAAGCTTCTCTCCACGTCCAGCGGACGAATAGGTCGGACGTTGTAACACATGATTCTTCATCAATTTGTCAGCCAATGCCGTACATTTGCCGCAAACGCGGTATTTGCTGTGTTTTTTGCCACAATAGTTCTCTATTGAAACCATGCCACACGTGCACACCCACACATCATAATCCCGTGAACGCAAATTCTCCTCAGTCTGTTGGATGCTATTCAAATATTCATCCTCTTCCTTCTCCGACATTTTCCGCATCTTGCCATGACAACGCGAACAAATCCTCTCTTTGTTTCGCATACGGCGTATTGCAAGCAAGACAAATGGATACAGTAGCCAAAGCAGTATTAAAACAAAAGCCACAATGGCAACTTCATTACGCAGCAACTTCATCTTTTCAACCGCATAATTCAGATTGTTCTTGTATGTCTTATTCAGTGTCCGATACTTTTTCCCGATATAGGCAAGTGCGAGAAAGAAAAACACGATATTGACGAGTATATACAGACCCAAAAAAACATGCCGTTGGGATGAATCTTCGGAGATGCCCTCATTATCTTCAGGATGTTGCAAAGGTGTCGGCTCCGCGATGGCATTGTAGGCCGCATGTCTTTCGCCGATAAGGATTTCGGCTATGGCATACGCACCTGAATAAAGCCCTTCGTCGTAATTGCCCTCCCTGAAATATGGGATAATCTTTTTGCGGATAATATGGTCACAATCGGCATCGGTGAGAGACTGCTCCACGCCATAACCCGTTTCGATGCGCACTTTTCGCTGATCCTTCACCATTAATAGCAATACGCCGTCGTTGGTTTCAGCCCCTCCGATAGTCCAATAGTTGAACAATTCGTCGCTGAATTTCTCTATTGTGGACTCTCCTATCGAGTGCAATACCACGACAAAAACATCGGCAGATTGACGCACCGTGTCCAGCAATCTATTGATGCGTTGTTCGGTTTCTTCTGCAATGATGTTGTCAGGATTTGAAACGTGTATGGCATTGCTTCGAAGGCGCGTGTTGGGCACCTTTTTTACCGTCCAAACTTGTTGTGCCTGCAAAGGAACAAAAAACAGTACCAAAAGCAGAGTCCCGACAAGCGTCCTCCACCTAATATGATACATGTACATCCAGTGCATTTTCATTCTATAGCAAATTGATATTGCAAAGATAATTCATTTTGCCATGTCCATTAGCAACGGCCATTTTTCTTTGGCATTATTACACAATGTTCTCCAATGCCACATCTTTTACTGTCTGACCCACGTTGCAGCCAATCATTATCGGATCTTTTCCGTAATATCTTTCACGGCACCAACGCCTTTTAAAACCGTTCCAATGGGGACAAGCTCATTTTTCAGCAAATCGACTTGAACGCTGTATTTTAGCACATTGCCTTTGCTGTCCTTGATTGTCATATTTGTATTCGGCATGGCATTTCTAAAATTGCATCTTAAGAAGAAAGGCGTCCCGCTTCCTTGATAAAGAAGTTTGCCCGAAGTAGGATCTTCGTCCTTCAGAAACATTTCTTTTGTGTATGCATTGACCGAGACCACCGCATTTGAATCGCGAGGTATTACCAAATAATACTCCTCCCCCTCTTGACCAACAACAGGCGCGTCTTCAACGAGGTGGTTACAGATCATGTCCGAATATGCTTTTGACTCTTTCATAGATGCAATGTCATCATAATAACCCAAGAAAGCCACAGCGACGATATCTTCAGCATCCCAACTTATTTTATTTTTTACGCAGGTTGCACAATTGTGCTTCAATACTTCTTTTGGGACAGCCGTTTTGCCATTATCCTTTCGTTTATTACGGTTTTCACATGCCGACATGGCCAACAACATGGCGAGTGTAAGAAGCAAATAGGTTTTCATCGCAGTATGTATTAATTATTTTTTCAAACCGATTTATCTTGATGACAATGTAATGACAAAACACATTGAGGAGAAAGTTCTCTACCATTTCCAATGCGAATACAAGTCGATAATGTTTGCATTTCGCTCCATGGCATCGACATATTCGCTTAAATAACCAAAAGGCACTGAAACACCGTCATGTACAACCAATGGTTTTTGCCCTGACGCACGCTTTTTCACCTGTGTCTTCACAATCTTGCCTTCCGAAAAATAGCAGTACAACTCAACAACATTCTCTTCTGTATCGGGCAGGCAACCGAAATAATAGATCAGCTGGCCGTTATTGTAAAGATACTCTTCATTAAAATTACGTTCTCCGATATTGTATTTCAAAGTGACAAATATTGGAGATTTATCTTCAAGGCTGCAATAGTAAATGTAATTCCAGGTCTGCATGCCTATACCCGGAACATTTTTACCATCTCTGATTTCAATTTTCCGGCATATTCCCGGGGTCTCCTGATGTTGCTTCACGAGTTGCTTGGCCTTGTAATAGGCCTTCTTGATGCCATCCAGTCTTACGGGTTTTTCCGCATCCAATTGAAAAGCATTTCCATCCCAGTACAAAGATCTAACCTTGGTAAGGTCATATTCATCCACCGAAGCCACCATGCCGTTAGCAAGCGTCGTTTCGGAAAGCGAAACGCGCATGGCTGCTTCAACACAAGAAATGTCGTAGCTAACATAGTTCTGGCACAACCTATCATTGGCTGCTCTTTTGAACTCCGCAGTAACGGAATCGGGATATTTTTTATCTGTAAAATGCCGCATTTCGATTTGAGGCAACAGATGTTCAATACACACAAAGCTTTTGTTTTCAGGGTGATAACTATAGAAATACTGTTGATTTCCGTGCGGAGTGGAACTGTGTACTACAACTAATAATTCATCGGATGACGACTTGTCCCAACACCGCATACCCCATGAGAAGTCAACATTATCGCTGAGATAATGCAAGTAATCTTCACGCCCTATCACCAGCGCATCCCCTTCAAAAGCGTCGGAAATAGAACTTTCATAAGCCATCCCGTTGGAAAGCAACGACAAACGCTCATCTTGTGAAAAACCCATGATGCACGAGTCGGGCAGATACAAACAAATCTGAGCAATTCTCGGTTTATCATTGAATAAATCCGACCTTTCCTGTGCATTCACCTTGTTAACAAAACAGGTAATGCACATGGTGACCGCTACTAATAAAATACGCTTCGGTACTGTTTTCATCTCTATTATTCTTCAAGGGGCAAAGATATTACAAATGTCAACCCATGTCAATAGGTAATATTACCTGATTATTACATTGTTTCCTATCATTTTCAGCAAGATGCGAGCCATAAAACCAATTTTAACAATAACCATGAAGCACAAAATCCAAAAACAGCATTTATCTGTCTCAAAACTCATCATAACAAGTGAAAAAGAAATGTAAAACCCCCATTAATGGTGATAGAATTATCACTCAAGTTGTCTTAATTTTGCACGCGTAAATTACGTGGTCTTTTGACAAAGAATTCTCTTCAAAGAAAATTGCCAAATTCCATCTTTTACAACGAAGAACACATCCTATATGGAAACAGAAAACACACAATTACAGACATTAGACACCATTTCGACAGGTTCAAAGTGCATCATTGTCAAAATAAACGGCCACGGCGGACTGCGTCACCGGCTGATGGAGATGGGCTTTGTGAAGGGCGAGATGGTGTCGGTGCTGAAAAATGCGCCTCTGCTGGACCCTATCGAATACCAAATCATGACAGGACATGTTTCGTTGCGACGCAGCGAAGCCGCAAAAATCCAAGTCCTGCCGATAGGTCATCCCATCAGCAACACGTTTCATTACAATGGCGTTGTTTCCGATGAGCAAGCGATCCGGGTTTATAAGGAAAAAAGCAAGGAAATCACCGTCGCACTCGTTGGCAATCCGAATTGCGGCAAAACATCGCTTTTCAACCATGCGACGGGGCTGCACGAAAAGGTGGGCAATTATAGCGGTGTCACGGTCGATATGAAAGTCGGCGTGTTTCATCAAGGCGGCTACACCATCAACCTCGTTGATTTGCCGGGCACCTACTCCATCACCGAATACACCCCCGAAGAACTGTATGTGCGGGAATACATCACCAAGCAAAACCCCGACATAGTGCTCAACATTGTCGATGCTTCAAACCTTGAGCGAAACCTCTATCTCACCACGCAACTTATCGATATGAATGTGCGCGTGGTCATGGCACTCAACATGTATGATGAGTTGATTGCAAAAGGTGATAGGTTTGATTATCAAAGCCTTAGCGAGATGCTGGGTTTTCCTATCGTCCCCACAACGGCATCCAAGGGCATTGGCATTGACAAGGTGTTGCAAACCATCATCGACGTTTACGAAAACGAAGACCTGCTGACACGGCACATCCACGTCAACTATGGTCTCGATATAGAGGAACAAATCGATAAGGTAAAAGCCCTTATCACGGTCAACAAGGACATCGTCAACGATTACCCGGCACGTTCCATTGCCATCAATCTGATTGAGGAAAACAAAGTCACCGGCGAAGAAGTGGCCAAGCTGCCTAATGGAGCCGAAATTCTCCGCACGAGCAGGATTTGCCACGAGACCTTGGAAAAACGCTATGGCGAAGAAGCCACCATGATCATCGTCAATGCGCGTTATGCCTTTATCCGTGGCGCTTTGAAAGAGACCTACCAGCCCAACCGCGACGACCGCAAGGCGAATAAGCCGTATGCCATCGACGACATCCTTACCAACCGTTGGCTTGGCTTTCCTATCCTGATACTGTTTCTGTGGATCATGTTCCAAGCCACTTTCACCCTCGGCGCGCCCTTGCAGGCTTGGATTGAACAAGGTGTGGCATGGTTGGGCGGCACTGTTGGGAGCACCATGCCCGACGGCATACTGAAAGACCTTATCGTTGACGGCATCATTGCCGGCGTGGGAGGTGTCATCGTTTTTCTTCCCAACATTCTGATACTCTTTCTGTTCATCTCAATTCTTGAAGATACGGGCTACATGGCGCGAGCGGCATTCATCATGGACAAGCTTATGCACAAAATCGGGCTGCATGGCAAATCTTTCATCCCCTTCCTCATTGGCTTTGGATGTAGCGTTCCAGCCATCATGGCCACACGCACCCTCGAAAACCGGAAAGACCGCATCCTGACCATCATCGGCATACCTTTCATGTCCTGTTCGGCACGGCTGCCGGTCTATCTCCTATTGGTCGGTGCTTTCTTCGGGAAAAACCAAGGCTTAGTCATGCTAAGCATCTATTTAATTGGCATCGTCGTTGCCATTTTGACAGCCCTACTTATGAAAAATACGGTGTTCAAAAACAATTCCGAGCATTTCGTCATGGAATTGCCACCCTACCGCATACCAACCCTGCGTAACACGCTGATTCACATGTGGGAAAAGAGTGCACAGTATTTGAAAAAAATGGGTACGATTATTTTGGCGGCATCCGTAATCATTTGGTTATTAGGATATTTTCCACGACACTCCGAACAAATTGATCGGATTGCACAGCAAATCGAAACCGTTGAAGCCGATGAAGCTTTGGACGAAAACACAAAAGAAACCGAAACACACCGGCTCAGTATGGAAATGGCCGCCGTGCAAAGCGAAAACTCCTATATCGGCAGATTAGGACATCTCATCTCACCCGTGGTACATCCTCTCGGCTTCGACTGGAAAATGGGCGTAAGCCTGCTCACCGGCATGGGTGCGAAAGAAATCGTAGTCTCCACAATGGGAGTGCTCTATCAGGCCGAAGAAGATGAAAACAACACCATACTGGTTGAAAAAATAAAAGAACAACAGTGGACGACGGGAAAACTAACCGGGCAGCCTGTCTTTACTCCTTTTGTGGCTTACAACTACATGCTTTTCATACTGTTATACTTCCCTTGTATCGCTGCCGTAGCCGCCATTGGACGTGAAGCAGGGCACAAATGGGCCGCTTTCTCTCTGCTCTACAACACAGGTATCGCGTGGCTGATATGCTTTATTGTCTATCAGGTCGGAATGGGACTATTCTAAAAATTCATCATTAAAAAAGAACGGGATATGATCTGGCAATATGTTATCGTCGCAATCATCGTTGCTGCTGCCATTGGCTACATGATTCGCACCTTCATCCATAAGACGAAACGCGGCTGTTCTTGTGGTGGAGCCGGCAAAAACAACGTAAAGGAAAGCGACAGGCAAGGTTGCACATGCTGTGACAACAGCGATTGCCCATTGTGCAAGAAGAAATAAAAGGCTCGGACACAACGACCTGAAATCTTGGAAAACCCCAACAACGGCTTTCCATTATTTCTCCTACACGAAAAATCTCTATCTTTGCGCCGCAATGGAAAACAAGAAAAACGCCGGTAACGGTATCACTATAAAAAACAAGCGTGCTTCGTTCGAGTATTACCTCGTCGAAACACTTACAGCGGGCATTGTGCTCACCGGCACCGAAATCAAGTCCATACGCGGCGGCAAAGCCAGTCTTGCCGAGGCCTATTGCTCTTTCAGGAACAACGAACTGTTTGTTGTCGGCATGCACATCGCCGAGTATGCGCAAGGCACCTACAACAACCACGAGCCTAAGCGCGACCGCAAGTTGTTGCTCAACACCCGCGAGTTGCGCAAACTGAAAAACAAAGTGCAGGAAAAAGGCTTCACCATCATTCCTGTCACCTTATTTATTAACGATAAGGGTCTTGCCAAACTCGATATCGCCCTTGCCCGTGGAAAACACTATTACGATAAACGCGAAACCCTAAAGGCAAAGGACACAAAACGCGAAATCGACAAACTGAAAACACAAAGATATTGATGGATCCCGCACAAAATAAGAAAAACAAATAAACCAAACAAAAAAGGATGCCAATGACCCATCATATTTTGATAAAGGATAAAATCTGCTTCCATCTAGCCATGTTCCCCTAAAAAAATGATCTGAAACTCCTTTTCTCACAAAGAAATTGTATATTTTTGCAAAAATCATACAATGATAAGATAATGTCTGGATGTAGGCTAACGGGTTCTTCTACATCTGGGCAATAAAGGTTAAATTATTAGAACCCACAAATTAAATCAGAAAATGAAAAATTGTTTTTTCTTACTTATCGCATTATCGCTTCTTTTTATAAAGACAAATGCTCAAACTTATTATATTAATAGCACAACAAATGCTTCATTGGGTAATGGATCGTTATTACACACAAATGAATTTAAAATCGGAAATTCTTCATCAAGTACCGAACGAGCAAAAAATATATTGAAAATTGGTGACGGAAGCCATATTCAAATTGGAGAATGGGAAGCTGATAATAAACTTTCGTTTAAAGCAACAAGTTATAATTTCACCAATGGAAATGTTGGAATAGGCATTACCAATCCTACTGCCAAATTATCAGTTAGCGGGAAGATCTCGTCAAATGCTTTGATAATTGACAACCATCAAAGCGAGGATTGGTCACACGCATTTTATCTTAAGGTTGATAGAGATTTGACCAAAGCATTTACAATTTGTGATAAAAACGCAAAGGAAGTTTTTAGAGTTTTGGGGAATGGCATTGTTTACTCAAAGAGAGTGATTGCGGAATCCTTTGAAGTAAGACCTGATGCCCTATATATTTATTGGTACGACAACGTGTTTAAATCAGATTATAAACTAAAATCTCTTTTTGAAGTTGAAAAATTCATAAAAGAAAATAGCCATCTTCCAGATGTTCCATCAGAAAAAGAGATTAATGAACAGGGTTTTGATATGGCTAAGATGGACGGGCTACTCCTAAAAAAATCGAAGAACTTACGCTTTATGTAATACAACAGCAAAAAGAAATAGAAAATCTAAAGCAAAAAGTAAATAGTAACAACTAATTTGATATAACAAATATGAATAAGTTGATATTATTAGTCATTATTATTGTACAAACAGCCACGAACATTCAAGCACAATTTGTTCACCTTGAAAATAGTGGATTTAAGCTAAATGGTCAAAACTATTATCCAATGGTTTTAAATTATGGTGTTCTGATCCGCAAAAATTCTCAAAATGAATACTGGGTTACTCCATCTCACTGTTATGGAAATACTAATGAATTTGAATGTCACAATAAAGCAGACTGCTTAGACGAACTTAAAGCCCACTTTCAGATGGTTAAAGACATGGGTTTCAATGCGATACGATTATGCGGAATATCACCTAGGTACAATCTCGACTATTTTACAAATAAAACTGGTAAGATTTATATGACATCGTGGCTTTTAGACTCTTGTACTTCAAGTGTTTATTCACAATGTATTCAAGAAGAAATAACCCCTAGTGTTAGAACAAAAATGTTTTCGTATATTAATGATGTTTTAGATGTCGCTGCTGACAGAGACATCAAAGTTCTTTTATTATGTGGTGGACCCGATACCGCTATTTATAGGGAAAAATACGCAGATTATCTTGAGGCATTAGCAATTAATTTTAGAAATAACACAACATTACTGGGATATGATTTGTTTAACGAACCCACCTATTTTTCGAAAATGCGTAATGAAGGATTGAATAAGTCACAGATTTGCAGCATTGTATCTAGTTGGATAAGTAGAATGAAAGCTGCCGACCCTAACCACTTAATAACCATAGGATTTACCAATTCTAACACTGTTTATGATTGGGACCCTGAATTAATAGCAGTAGATTTTGCTTCATTTCATCCTTATGGTACTTTTGATCAGGTAGGCAATGAAATATTTTGGTATGCTGATAACATAACAAAACCATGGATAATTGGTGAAACGGGACTGCCTTCAGACGATACACTAACAACCTACGAAGAGCAAAAACAATTTGCAAGTATTGTTTCAAAAAGATGTATTGATTGCGGTGGGTATGGATTCTCATGGTGGCAATATCAGGATGTCTGGTGGGGAGATTATGATCAGAATTACTTTGGATTACTAAACCATAACGGAATTACAAATACTACGGTTAGTGGGCTTTCTGTTCAAGGTACGCCTAAACCAGCTGTTGATGTATTTAAAAATTTTTCAGCATACATTCCTAATTATAATTGTCCAATATATACCAATTACTATAACGTACCCGCCCATCATAAAACAAAAGTTTCTGGAAAGATTATTAATGATTCAAATTATGAAGCAATAGGCGGGGCGGTAGTAATTGGTCGTGATAGCACTTGGGATATTATTTCAACTACCTTTACTCATCCAGATGGTTCTTTTGAATTATATACTGATTCCGATAACCCTATTAGAATAATAAATTATGACTATTTAGAAACGGACAATGGTGTTTCTTTTCTTCCTAGAATTGATAATTCAAATCCGACTAATATTAATAATGTAACGATTAACATTGGACAATCTCAAACGTATAATAGTCAAAACAGCATCTCCTTTGATAGTGTTGTTGTTAAAGGTGACGGTGCTAATGGCGGTTCAGTTACTATTAATGCACCTCTATGCATTAAATTTAATTCAGGAACGAAGATTGAAAAAGGAGGGAATCTTAAAGCCTCTTTGAATAGAATACTAACTCTCCCATTAAGGTTAAAACCTCTAAATAGCTGTAGCTCATCTTTAAATAGCGTAAGAACCACCGAGAAATCAGTTACTTCCTCTGTAAGTATTGAAAAAGATCAAGGTTTTTCAATCTATCCCAATCCTGCTAATAGTTTCATAAATATTGAATCAAATAACACTCAATACAAATCCATTGACCTGTATGATGTTTTCGGTAGATTATTGATATCAAAAACAACTAAAAATGCATCGATAACCTTTGAAATTTCCACATTATCAACAGGAATATATTTACTAAAAATAAGCACAAATGAAGGCTTTAAGTTATATAGAATAATCCGCCAATAAAAAACAATATGGTCTTTAGCAGCATAGTTTTCTTATTATTCTTTCTTCCGGCGTTTCTACTTACCTATTACCTTGTCGACAAGAAATACAAGAATTTTGTAATCCTTATCTTCAGCATCATTTTCTACAGCTGGGGCGCACCAAAATTCATTTTCGTAATACTTGGCACGACATTCCTTGATTTTCACTTGGTTAAGTGGATGTCCCAAACGCAAAAACAATTGCATAGGAAACTGATGCTTACACTTTCGGTTTCTATCAATCTGGGCTTACTGTTCTACTTCAAATACTCTAATTTTTTCATAGAGAACATTAATGCCTTGTTGTCGGTTTTCGGCAGCAATCGCATTCAATGGGAAAAACTTTTGCTGCCCATAGGCATTTCCTTTTATACTTTTGAAACTATCACCTATGTGGTGGATGTTTACAGACGGGTTCACAAGCCATTGGATAGTTTCTGGGATTATCAGCTATACATCATATTCTTTCCAAAGCTAATTGCTGGTCCTATCGTCCGTTATCACGACTTGGCCGACCAAATTAAAGACCGGACACACAACGATACGATTGACAATAGATTAACTGGGTTTTACCGTTTTGTAATTGGACTTGCGAAAAAGGTGCTTATCGCCAACCACATGGGTCTGCAAGCCGATACCATTTTCTCGATGGACTATGCCAGCCTTGATACGTATTCCGCATGGATCGGAATTGCAGCCTACACCTTCCAAATTTACTTTGATTTTTCGGGATATTCTGATATGGCATTAGGAATTGCCAAAATGGTTGGCTTTAAGTTTCCCGAAAACTTTAACAATCCGTATATATCGGGAAGTATTACCGAATTTTGGAGACGTTGGCACATCTCGCTGGGCGCATGGATGAAAAATTACCTTTACATACCGCTGGGCGGCAACAGGGTAAGCAAAAGAAGACTGTATTTCAATCTTTGGTTTGTTTTTCTCGCTTCCGGTTTATGGCATGGGGCATCATGGAGCTTTATTTTCTGGGGAGCCTATCATGGTTTGTTTTTGGTTTTGGAACGGAGTTTTTTGTTGAAAGTATATGAAAAAATCGGCAGACTGCCCAGTACAATCATCACATTCCTCCTCGTTGCAATTGGGTGGGTTTTCTTCAGGGTCGAAAAACTTTCCGATGCTTTTATGTATATAAAACGTATGCTATCGTTCGATTTCAATCATTCCGTACCGCTTGATTCGGAATTCTATACTTTTTTTATCCTTGCAGCCTTTTTTGCCTTTTTTGCGTACTCCAATAAAGGACAAAAAATTCAGGATGCGGTTTACTTTAACGCATACAGCAACAAGAAGCACTATGTGGCAATCGTCACTTCCATGGTGCTTTTAATACTTTGCATCAGTTCCATTACTGCATTTGGTTTTAATCCGTTCATCTATTTCAGGTTTTAATCATGAAGAATAAGCATAATACAATAAAACAGGTGTTGTTTCTTATCGTGTTGGCCTTGTTAATCGCTCCGTTTGTTCAGGCTACATTTAATATTTTCGATATAAAACCTCTAAAAGGCGCCATAACAGAACCCGAAAAAGCACACCTAAATTATAAAGACTGGTTTTCGGGCAGCTATCAGCAACAGGAAGAAAAGTATCTAAACGAAACCTTTGGATTTAGGAATCTGTTTATCAGGATTAATAACCAAATGGCCTTCACCTTATTTCGCAAGGCAAAAGCAAACGGCGTAGTTATCGGCAAAAAGAATTATCTTTTTGAAGAGAACTATATCAAAGCATATTACGGCACCGATTACATCGGTTACGACAGTATCATGCATCGAATGCAACGGATAAGATATATTCAGGACACCTTGGTGAAACTGAACAAAAATATCATCTTGGTTTTTGCGGCAGGCAAAGGCTCTTTCTATCCTGAGTATTTCCCTGAAAAGTATAAAACCGGAAAAAGAACGACCAATTACGAAACCCATGTTGAACTGGCGCAGCAACTGGGCGTATCCTATATCGATTTCAACAGATACTTTTTAGAAAACAAAAACAAATCCGAATATCCCCTATACCCTCAATACGGAATCCATTGGAGTACTTACGGAATGTGCATAGCCGCCGATTCAATCATACGTTTTATTGAAAACGCACGAAATATAGATATGCCAAATTTGTATTGGGACAAAATTAAAATTGCCCAGCCTCATGAAAGCGATTATGATATTGCGGACGGAATGAACATACTGTTTAAACTAAAATCGTTCGATATGGCCTATCCACATGTTCAGTTCCAGGCCGATTCTGACAAAACAAAACCTTCTGTCCTTGTGGTCTCCGACAGTTATTACTGGGGCATGTTCAACTTCGGAATATCGAATGCATTTACAAATAGCCATTTTTGGTTCTATAACAAACAAATTTACCCCGACAGCTATCAGTCGCCTATCGAAACAAGTCAGGTTGATTTACAGGAACAGATTGAGAAACACGATGTTATAATAATTATGGCAACAGAATCTACATTGCCCAATTATGGTTGGGGTTTTATTGAAAATACATATCAGCTTTTTAGAAGCACAAAAAACAAACACGAAATCGATGCTGATTTCCAAACAAAACTTGACAATCTGCGCAGCTATATCAAAACGGATAAAAACTGGATGGAACAAATCGAAAAGAAAGCAGAATTAAATCATATTGATATTGATTCGATGATAACCTTGGATGCTATTTGGCAAATACAGCATGAAAATCAATGAAACCGGAGGTAAACAAAGCTAATCATCAAACCCAAGAAATACTATTAATTCATTAGCAATCAATATTTTAGCATTAATTTATTCATCCACTCCCAATCAACAACCCTGACATCATCAATCAATTTACCAACACAAAAAAATGAAGACCGCTCTCCTCACCATCATGCTGGCCGTTGTCGGACTATATGCCACGGCTCAAGAGACAAAGATCAACTGGATGACCTTTGACGAAGCAATGGAAGCCCATCAAAAACAACCGAAAAAGATCTTTATCGACGTCTATACCGACTGGTGCGGATGGTGCAAACGCATGGATCAAACCACCTTTAGCAACGCTTTCATTGCCCGCTATATGAATGCACACTTTTATGCCGTCAAGTTCGACGCCGAATGCAGCGATACCATACGATTTGCCGGCCATGAGTTTGTCGGCAGCACACTGCCCTACGGACGCAAAGGGACACACCAACTTGCCTTGGCTTTACTCAAAGGCAAAATGTCGTATCCTTCGTATGTGATCATGAACGAACAGAACAAAATCATTCAGGTCGTCTCGGGCTATCAGGCTGTCAAGGATTTCGAGCCTATGCTGCATTACTTTGTGGAAAACGCTTTCATGACAACGGAATGGACACAATTCATGGAAACCTTTCAATCGGAATTACCCGAAGAGCAAAAGCCTCAGAACCCGAAGCAATAACCCACTCTGAAAACAATAGGCTGTGCGTATGGCGTTTCGAGACTCCCATTCAAGTCGTAGCTTAAATTATACAACACCAGAAGATAGGCGAAACCTCGGTTGGAAAAATACTGTCTGTAACCCGCCCCTGCAAAAACGCTATTGAACCATTTCCCTTTCGACACGGTATGGTTGTAAACATTCATCCCATACAGCACTTCGTCCTCGGCATGAATGAAAATGCCTTTGTAAACCCTAAAACTCGTGTAGGCGGCACCTCCGAAATAATGAAAGGAATAATTGCCGTTCTGCCTATCGAAGATGTAGTCCAACTCATAGATCAACCGTGTCCCCACCTCAAGGCAGTCGAACACCCTATACCCTATTTGTGGTGAAATACCGAGGTTGAGGCAGTTGCCATACATGCCCGCTGCAAAGTTGCCCCCCATCACCCATCGTCCTTTCATTTGGGGCACATCGGGCAATAACTGCGCCGAAACATTGTTCGTAAAGCATAAAGCAAACAGTAATGTTGCCAATAAAGTCGTAATACGTTTCATTTGTTTCCAATTAGCGAGGCAAAAGTAACACTTTTATTCGTCCTCGGATGTCATAACCGGCATTTTGATTTCCAAGGTTTCAACCGCTTTCTTTCCATTTCCTACACATCAAAGCACAATAAATCGTGGAAGAAGCCGTATTACAAGAAGTTTCGTAATTTTGCCACCTACTTTTTACAATCGACACATGTACAACATCAAGAAAAACCATATTGCTGCATTCTCACTCCTGCTTATCATGGCAGTGTTTTCGTCCTGCCGCAAAGACAACATGCCCAGCAACGACCCGAATTTGCAGCTCAGTTTCTCCAATGACACTGTATTATTCGATACGGTATTCACCTCATTAGGTTCGACGACACACCGTCTGATGATTTACAATCCGCATAAAGAAACGTTGAAAATCAGTTCGATACGTCTTGTTGGAGGCAGCGAATCTCCGTTCCGTCTTAATCTTGACGGTGAAGCCGGAACCGAGTTTCACGACAAGAACATCCCTTCCAACGACAGCCTATTCAGCTTTTTGCGGGTAACTATCAATCCCAACGACCTCAACTCTCCATTCCTCGTCGAAGATTCATTGGAGTTTATCACCAATGGCAACCGGCAGATGGTTCGTTTGACAGCTTACGGACAAAATGCGAATTATATCGTCGCCGACCGAAAAATCGGGTATTTACCAAAATTCAAGATTGTAGCCGACAGTTTGGAAACAACCGTATGGACCAACGAACGCCCCTACGTCATTTATGGCTATGCCCTGGTCAATTCCTACGGCACGCTACGCATCGAAGCCGGCACGCGCGTTTACATCCACGACAAAGGAGGCATTTGGACATGGAGCGACGGGCAGCTTATTATCGATGGCACACAGGAGAATCCGGTCGTTATCGAAGGCGACCGCCGCGAACCCTACTACAAGAACCAGCCCGGCCAATGGGACCGTATTTGGCTCATGGATGGCCGTGAAGGTGCCGACAACATCATCCAACACGCCATTATCCGCAATGGGTTCATCGGGATTCAGACCGAATCGTTTGTACATCCGACACGTTGTGCCCTACGCCTTAGCAACACCATCATTGAAAACCAAAGCGGATTTGGCATATATTCAAGACTTTACGCCATCGATGCCAAGAACCTCGTTGTGGCTAACTGCGGCAAAGGCGGTGTTTCCATCCATTTTGGCGGCGATTACCGGTTTGTGCATTCCACCATCGCCAACAACAGTTGGAACTACGGCGGCGGTGCAAAACGCCCCGAAGCATCGGTATTTCTCAATAACTACGGGAAAGACTCCACTGGGTATCATGACTTTCCGCTGCATTTCGAAATGAACAACAGCATTGTCTTCGGCAACCTTGACAATGAGTTTTCCACCAATTTCCATGGTTCGGACTCCACCTACATCTTTGACCATTGCCTGATAAAAACAAAACGCTATCAGGATGTACTACAAGGCTTTAACAACTGCATCTTCAACCGCGATCCGCTGTTTATCGACTACAATGCATTTGACTACCACATCGACGGCATCTCCTCTCCCGCCATTGGCGCCGGCAATCCGGTCTATGGCATGGAATTACCATTCGACCTCGATGGTATCAGCAGAGGCAGCGTTCCCGACATTGGTGCTTATCAGCACAGATAAAAAGCCTTTATATTTGACGGATCCAGCCACGGCGAGTGGTAAACACCGACACTGAAGCGCACGAGC
The DNA here is from genome assembly GCA_029983675.1 of Bacteroidales bacterium. Taxonomy (GTDB): domain Bacteria; phylum Bacteroidota; class Bacteroidia; order Bacteroidales; family F082; genus Limimorpha. The sequence continues at coordinate 25,262 of JASBYY010000019.1, forward strand.
GACCGCGAACATCAACTGTTCTCAATAACTCACTGTCGCTTTATAGGTTTTCGTGTTGCCTACGCCATCTTTTACAACAACCTTGACCCTGTTGTTGCCCTTTTTGATGTGTTCATCTATTTCATAGTACAACAATGCGTTCTTGGCATCATACTGTCCAAGCACCCATTCGTCATTCAAGTAGATATTATAAGTGTCGATGCCGCTCATATTGTCACTGATTTTAAATCGTAACGACTTGAGCGTCGAAACCGACTGTTTATCCTTGAAATTACGCGGCGACACCATGGGGGCAACCGAGTCAATCATTATGGCATAACGCCCCAACGAACGCGTTTCGGCCTCCAAATAGCCCTCAACCAGTTTGCCTCCGATACTCGACACCTTGTCCTTATCATCCAAACAAGCGATAAACATGCGTGTGTCACCCGCCCACTTCTCTTGTGGCTTGATGCGCACCTTGAATGCCTTAAACACCGCCAAGTTATCATTTCCAAACCGATAAATACGTGAGCAATAACCTTTTGCATCCGATATCGCTGTCGGGATCCATTCGTCGCGAAACAGGGTTCCCTTTGGCAGCACCACCGAAAAGTCTTCGATACGAATCTCGCTATTTTGCGTTCCATCCGCTTTCACAAAGTATTCGCTTCTAAGGTGCATCTTGGGCTCGACAAAGATGGGGGCATACCCACCCACTTTGAAATCCGCACGCGACAGGTTTCCCGAATAATCGGTCACCCGAAGCGAGACGTCAATGGTGTCGCCCTGATTTACAATTATGGTACCATTATTTGCATCAATCATACTCAATCTATTGTAAGGATCGACTTCCGTGCGAATGTAGCGGCTACCTTTTTCTTTATAATGCCGATAATCAATAAGGCTGTTCACGTACCGGTTTTCGTTGAAAGCAAAACTATCGCACTCCACCTTGAAACGCAATGAGCTGTTCAAATACAATTCAAAGCTATACGGCCCGTTTTTGTTTGCCGAAGTCCCGACGCAGTCGTAAGCACAAATACCAAAGGCTATCTTACCGTAGGCGTGAACAATGGGCATGTCCTTCAATTGATACCGTCCATCCTGACCGGTAACATGGAAATACATGGGTTCGGGCGACTTTTCGATCGTCGCTTTCTCGACAGGATAAATGGAAACGCCGGTAACGATAGGCTTCTTGTTATCTGAAAAGGCATAGCCAAAATACATCGGGTTAATCGGCTTTTCGCTCGCCGTATGCCGGACCTCGAAGTGAAGATGCGGGCCGCCCGATCCTCCGGAATTACCCGAATAGGCAATGATATCGCCTTTCTTAATCGGAAACTTGGCGCGTGTTGGAAAAATCTGTACCGCAAAGGTTTTGTGCGCATACTGATAGTCTTTCACGTATTTTGCCACGCCGGGATTGAAACGCTGCAAATGGCCGTAAACGGATGTGTAGCCATCATTGTGCCTGATATACAACGCGTTGCCATAGCCGAATGGAGAAACGGCGATACGGCTTATGTAGCCGTCGGCTACGGCATAAACGGGCTTCCCTTCCACACCGTCGGTCTTAATGTCGATACCGGAATGCGGATGACCGATACGCATTTCTGCAAAAGTTGCAGAAAGATGCATCGGAATAGCAAGGGGCTTGCCATACTTTGGGAAAGATTCTTGTGCGTTTAATACCACTGTGCCAAGCAGTAAAATCAAAATCAACAGACTTTTTCTTCCTGTTACTATCATATTCAATGGGGTTATTTCAATGAAGTGACAAAATTACAAAATAATCCATCGCCAGTTGTGAGAGCAGCTTATCAAAAAACGGCAAAAGCCGCATCTGCCCGCTCACTTTTCATAAAATCCACAAATAGCTACCATTTCGAATGATTTTTATATTTTTGTAGTCTCATCATATTTCATACGGCATGAGCAATTATTATACCAGAAAGAAGAAAGACCGATGGCTTGTATCGCCATTGATGCTGCTGACATTCAGATTGCTGATCGCCCTCTTACTGCTTAGCGTAAGTCGCTGGATGATATACGTATTCAACATGCCGTTTTTCCAAGGTTTGACACTTCTCGAGGCCTTGAAGCTATATCTTGTCGGATTGCGTTTCGATCTCGTCGTACTGGCCTATCTCAACATTCCCCTCATCTTGTATTATTGCCTTCCTTTTCGTAACGCAAATCACAAAGCATTACAAAAGACTATCGATATCATCTATATCCTCGCCAATAGCATCGCCATCATGCTGAATGTAATCGATATTCTTTATTTCCGTTTCATCGGAAAGAGTGTCACCTCGGAGCTTTTCGAGTTTTTCGGCAATGGCAATGTCGGTTCTGGCAGTCTCGCCGTCCAGATCTTTTTCGATTACTGGTACATGATAGTCATCGGGTTGCTTTATGTCATCGTTCTTATTGTCGTTACCCGTTGGACAAAGTTACGCCACGGCAATGACCAGCTCACCTCGCAATGGTATTGGGGTCAGATTGCCGGCCTTCTGGTATTCGCATTTCTCACCATCATCGCCTGTCGCGGCGGCCTACAAGCCCGCCCAATTAATGCTTCCACGGCATTGCGTTACACAACGCCCCAAAATGCCCCCATCATCCTTAACACCCCATTTTCCATCATCAAAGGGGCATCCTCATCCTCCCTGCAAGAATACCATTTTACCGACCATCCGTCATTCTCTCCCATCCATTACCTTGATACGGCCAACCGCTGCATACTGCCCGACGACAGCATTCCCGACAATTTGGTGCTCATCATACTCGACAGCTACGGCCAAGAGATGAGTAGTTATTACAACCCGTGCCTTCAACACCGGTTTACCCCTTTCCTTGATTCGTTGCTCAACAATTCTCTCACTTTCGACGGAATGGCAAATGGACTGCGTTCGGTAGAGTCATTGCCCGCCTTACTTTCGGGCATACCCTCCCTCATGGACACTTACTTTTTGACTTCTCCTTTTCGGTCAAATGACATCGACGGATTAGGCACCCAGTTCAAAAAACACGGTTATCAAACATCATTTTTCCATAGCGGTTACAGTAATACTATCGATGTGGCTTCCTTCGCCAAGCGGGTAGGCTTCGACCTTTACTTTGGTCGTGCCGAATACAACACCACGACAGACCGCGAAATCGATAGCGGCTATGTCAAGGTGCCATTTCTGCAACACGCCATCCGCATCTTCGACACAGCCCAGACGCCCTTTGCCTCGGTAATCTTCACCACTTCATCTCCCCGTCGCAACCTGTATGCAGAGTGTTTCGATCTGCCTTCTGAAAGTCAAGTTTGGTCGAGATTTGAGAAATCGGTCTATTACACCGATTGTGCTTTGCGCGATTTTTTTGTCCAGGCATCTACAAAAGACTGGTACGATAACACCCTGTTTGTCATTACCGCCAACCATGTCAACGCCGAGCATTACCATCCGAAATACAACAACATCTGGGGCATGTATAAAATACCTGTCGCTTTTTTCCAGCCCAAACGCGTTACTCCGAAAAAAACAAGCGAAATTGCGCAACAAACCGACTTGAACGTTTCCATTTTGTCGGCATTGGGCATGACCGATACCGTTTTTTCTTTTGGAAGAAATGTTTTCGATTCATTATCGACACCTGCAAGCATTAGCTATCTCAACCACTGTTATCATTATAGCGATGGGAAATACCTCATACAGTCAGATGGATTGAAGACAGTGGGCGTGTATCGCATCGACACCGACAGCCTGCTCCAAAACAACCTTGTCGGTCACATCCAGTGCCGTGATCTGCATGATGAACTTTCCGAACGACTACAGGAACATAACAATAGAATGATTCACAATTTATTACACGTCAACAAAGAAGCTCCAAATGGCCAAACAGAAGATACGATTCATTATTAATCCCATTTCCGGCACCAAAAAAAAGTTGCAGCTGCCGCATACAATTTCAAAGCACATCGACAGAAAATTGTTTGATTACGAGATTGTGATATCGGAATTTGCCGGTCATGCAAAGCAACTTTCTCAGGATGCAATTGCCAAAGGATTTGATATTGTCGTAGCCATTGGAGGCGATGGCACCATCAATGAGGTGGGATCACCTTTGATCGGCACGGATGTCGCCTTGGGCATCATTCCATTCGGCTCTGGAAACGGGTTGTCGCACCATTTGGGACTGCCGATGTGCCCCGAAAAGGCCATTTCTATCATCAACCAATGCCACCGAGAGAAAATCGACACGATAACCATAAACGGTTTGTCGTGCATCAGCATTGCCGGCACAGGTTTCGATGCCCAAGTGGCTGACGATTATGGCAAAGACCCACGACGCGGCTTCGACACCTACCTGAAATACATCATACGCAACTACTTGAATTACAGGGAGCAGAAATACGAAATCGTCACTCCCGACAACACTTTCCAGACCCAAGCATTCTTTATCGCCATCGCGAACTCTAATGAACAAGGCTACAATATCCCCATCGCCCCTCATGCCGACCTTCAAGATGGAAAGATTGATGTCTGCATTCTGATGAAACCCAATTTGTTAGAGCTTCCTATTGTCGGCGGCATGATGATTAACAGACGAATTGACAAAGCCCCCAAAGTGATGACGCTGCAAACTTCCGAGCTGAAAATCATCCGTGAAGATGATGCCGTTGTCAACATCGACGGAGAACCGATAAACATGGAAAAAATACTTGACATCAAAGTGCATCCTTTAAGTCTCAATATTATTACCGATGAAAAACAAAAGCAACCCAGACGGTATAGTCTATTCCACAAATCCTGATTTCGTCTTTGAGGATGAAAGCCCTATCCTGACCTTGGAACCTGCAAAACAGCAGCTTAGGATACAGCTTGACCGCAAACAGCGGGCTGGAAAGCAGGTGACCTTAGTGACAGGGTTTGAAGGCTCTGCATTCGACCTTGCCGTGCTGGGAAAGGAACTCAAAAGTGCTTGTGGCGTTGGAGGCAGCGTGAAGGACAACACCATCATCCTGCAAGGCGACTTCCGCGATAAGGCGCTTGAGCTGCTGTTGAAAAAAGGCTATTCCAAAACAAAAAAGATATAAGTCATAACGTATTGGTTTACAATAAATAAAAATATATTCATCTCCACTTTTCATGATAGAAACACTCATTTATAAGCTAAGAGAATTAGGTCAGACCCACCACTTCGGATATTTCTCCAACACGATTTTTTCCGAGTTTCTCGCGCTGATGATCATTCTCGCCATCGGCATCCTGCTGTATTTTTTATGCAGGGTCTTGTATAACTTGATCGTCAAAATCATCCATCGCAAAATACCGAACAACTACAACGAAGTCTTTTCTAAGACCAAGGTGGTTCGCCGCTTGTTTTTGTTGATTCCGGCTATTCTGCTGAAGAAATATACCGAAGCCGCCATTCCCGACTTCCCCTCATGGATTAGCGGAATCATCGCTGCCACCAAAATCTACGAAATCATTGTTTACGGTCTGGTTCTTACGGCCTTGGTCAACACGGCGAACGACCTCTACAGCACTTTCTCAATGGCACGCCGAAAACCCATCACAGGCCTTGTCCAAGTGTTGAAAATCATCATTTTTATTGTTTGCTTGCTGTTGGTCATCGCTTTCCTCATGGGCAAGCGTGTCGGCAACATCATCATCGGATTGGGCACACTCTCCGCCGTGCTGATGCTGGTCTTTCAAAATCCCATTCTCGGTTTCGTTGGCAGCATACAATTGTCGCTCAACGACATGCTACGCATTGGCGACTGGATTGTGGTGGGACCGGCGGATGGTAATGTACAAGAAATCAACCTGACCACAGTAAAAGTGCAAAACTGGGACAACACCATCACCACAATCCCTACTTATACGCTGATTACCAGCCCCTTCACCAATTGGCGCGGCATGTCCGATTCCGATGGAAGGCGCATCATGCGCTCTATCAATATTGATGTGGACACCGTCCGTTTCTGCACGCCGGAAATGCTGGAACGCTACAAACGCTACCAACTCATCAAACCCTATATTGAACAACGCGAAAAAGAAATCGCCCAATACAATGCGGAAAACGACATCGACACTAGCCTGCTCGTAAACGGAAGGCAACAGACCAACTTGGGCATTTTCCGTGCTTACCTGTACGAATATGTCAAGTCCGACCCGCGCATCAACCATAACCTTACCATGCTGGTACGGCAACTCCAACCCAACGACTCCGGCATACCTCTTCAGGTTTATGTCTTTAGCATCAACAAGGAATGGGGGGAGTATGAAAATGTTCAAAGCGATCTCTTCGACCATATCATCGCAGCCGTTCACATGTTTGACTTACGCATCTATCAAAGACCGTCAAGCAATAATATCGAACAATTCATGTTGAATTTAAAAGATCAGGGAGGCAATGCCCCAAAAAAGGATGGTTCTATTTTGAGCTGATCACCGTATGCGGCATTCAAAAGAATATTGTTTATAATAAAATGACTACCAATAAAATAAATCCAGGCAAAGTATTTACCGATCGTTATCTGAAAATGATGTTCAGCGGACTGCGTAACGCAACCCTTGACGACATCCACAAAGAACTTGAACAATGCGAAGCCGACAACCGCAAACCTGTCAGGATTCCCCGTAAGTTCAGGAATTTCTTTCACGAAACGGTTTTTTCGGCACGCAACGGTTTCAACATGCCTGTTTTCCATGCCAAAGGCAGAAGCGACAAAGCGCCTATCGTCCTCCTTCATGGCGGTGCTTTCATTTATCAACCCGTTTTCTTCCATTGGCGTTTTTTACATGATATCGCCATTCGGTCACACCGCAGCGTTTACATGCCGGTTTATCCAAAATCACCTGAATACCAATGCGCTACCGCTATTGAAACCTTGCTTGATTTTGTAGAGAATGAAATACAAACCGACAAAGTCGTTCTGATCGGTGATTCCGCCGGAGGCTGTCTTTCCACGGTACTTACACAAGAACTTTGGCAACGCAAACCGAATTTCGTCGAACGCCTCATAACCATTTCTCCCTGCCTTGACCTTTCGTATTCACAAGAAACAAAAATGCGTGAATACCAAAACCTTGACCAACTCATTCTGCTCGAACGTCTGATGACCATCACCGCCATCTGGCGCGGCGAACTTGACGAATGCCACCCTTGGGCAAGCCCCGTATTTGGCAACTTGAAAGCCTTGGAAGGATCCACCCTTTTCGTCGGTACGGATGAGTTGCTGCGTGCCGATGCCGAACTGCTGCGCGACACCATGCAAAAACAAGGATTACAGATTGATTACCAACTATATAACAACATGTTTCACACCTTTCCTCTGTTTCCTATTCCAGAAGGATTTGATGCCGTCAGAAAAATCACCGCATGGTTGCGATAACATAGATGTTGTTTTGTAGGGATTCATTTGAAAATGCACATCGAAATCGTATTTTTGCACCATAAATCACTAATTCTATGAATGCTACTCCTTTTGATTTTCTGAACGGAATACGAAAAGACCGTTTCTTTCTGCTGGCAGGTCCTTGTGTCATCGAAGACGAGACTTCGCCCCTCCGCATTGCCGAAACACTGGTCAAAATCACTCAGAAACTATCCATACCCTATATTTTCAAAGGCTCATACCGCAAAGCCAACCGTTCCCGTCTGGATTCTTTTACCGGCATAGGTGATGAAAAAGCCCTGCGCGTATTGAAAAACATTCGCGAAACATTTGGTGTCCAGGTCGTTACCGACATTCACACAGCACCCGAAGCACAACTTGCGGCGGAATATGTAGACATTCTTCAGATTCCCGCCTTTTTATGCCGTCAAACCGACTTGCTTGTGGCGGCGGCACAAACGGGAAAGACTGTCAATATCAAGAAAGGACAGTTTATTTCGGGCGATGCCATGCGATTTGCCGTTGAAAAAGTGCAGCAATCCGGCAACAACAAAGTCATGCTCACCGAGCGAGGATCGATGTTTGGGTATCAGGATCTTGTCGTGGATTACCGCAATATCGCCATCATGCAGGCCATAGATGTTCCGGTGATTCTTGATGTGACCCATTCCCTGCAGCAACCCAACCAACAGGCCGGTGTCACTGGTGGTAGGCCTGAACTTATCGGTCTTATTGCAAAGGCAGGCATTGCCGCCGGTGCCGACGGCATCTTTATGGAAACGCATCCCGACCCCGCCCATGCTAAATCCGACGGTGCCAACATGCTCAGGCTCGACAAGGTTGAGGAGCTTCTAACAAGACTTGTCCGCATTCGCGAAGCCATGGTTTGACTATTCGTTGCACCAAATCCCTCATGCATTAATAACAACAAAAATGGCTGAATGAGCCGTTTTTGTTGTTTTATAATCAATTGAAAACAAATAATTTATATATGATAATATAAAGTATCAGTTTAATTTAAGATTGGTTACTTGTCCCGTTTGCGTATCGAAACTCAAACTGTTTTTTCCGACAGGTGCCATGAGCATAACGCCGAGTTGATTGATCAAGAAACGATCTTCGAGCAACAGACAGTCGCCGTAATTCACCCTGACATTTGCCATTTCAGGGATACGGTAAATCAGATTGTTTTCATGGGTCATCAATGTAATGGCCGACTGGCTTGGAGCGTTAATGACAGCCGTGTTTTGCAATGAAATGATTTGCACCGTGATCGGGACACCAGCCCCCATCGTACTCGTGGTAAGTCCCTTTGTCACAGAGAATTTCCCAACCGTCATGGTCGGAATGTCTTTTGACGGAACGACATGGATGGTTTTGGTAACGGTTTTAGGGATACGCTTGCCGATAAACAGGCTCAGATAGTCTTTTTCCATCGCATCTAAGCGTGCATACATTTCCTCAAGGGTTTTGCTGTCATAAGCCGTCTCTTGATAGCCTTTCAGCAGGTTGAACTTCTCCTCGCGAATCTTCTCGATTTTCGCCACTATGGACTTGGCCACCATTTCTGTTGACTTGGCTTCGGACGAAATCAAAAGATTCCCAAAAACTTTTTCAGAGGTGGATATCGAAACTTGTCGAGGCTTTTCGGGAGTGGAAGTGCTACATGGTGCCGGTGTCGCTTCTTCATTGCCCACATTCAAACTCTTGATGATGCCGTTTGGCAACAAACTGAATGATACTTCATTATAACTGCGTGACGGGATGCTCACAAAAAATGTGGCGTTGGGGTCAACATCGGCCTTTGTGCTCACGCTTAGCCCCACCAAGCGATATTCCATGCCGTCAGCCTGAATGTAGTCATAAGCGCCCAAAAGACGCGAAGCATAATCGCTAAACGGACCCTTGAACAGTTCATACTCTTCGATAACGAAATCCAGTTGCAATACGGTTTGAGGCAACGAGTAATAGATGCCTTTTTGTTGTCCGGGCGTGACATTCTTGGCAAATGTGGTCACAAATTGCGCCCTCATACTACCTACGAAAAAGACAAGCAACGAAGGAATCAGGAAGATAATGAGATGATTTCTTTTCATATCGTATAAAATTAGACTTCAAAAATAAACATTTATTCAATTGTATTCCATAATTCAAACCTTGAAATTGTCAATAATACAATGATAGCACTACCGAAAATCTCTATCACAACTGAACATATCGCAAAATATACTCAATACTATGTTTACACTAACAGACTGAATATTTTTGATTTATATATCCTTATCAAAACAAATCATTCAAATAAACATCCAACTAATATCACATCATTCCAATCCAACCTGCTTTGATTTTCGACTTACTGCCAAAAGCGCAAAGAATGTAATAAGGCCATTAAGGATAAGCAATTCAAATCCAAATTTATAGCCGTTCAGCCATTCCACAGAATAACGGCTGAGGATAAAGCATAATGTCGGCGAAAGTATAGCGATGACCGGCACCAAAGCGGCACGCGGCGTGCGGTTCTTCACAAACAGGCCAAAGGAATAAAGGCCTAATAAGGGGCCATAAGTGATGCTGGCAATATCAAACAAGGTCTTGATCAATGAATCGTTGTGGAAAGGCCTGAAAATGACAATAACCACCAAGTAAAGTACAGCGAATGCCACATGTACCATTTTGCGCACCTTGGTCTTTCTATCCTCCGACAGCTTCTTTTTCTCATCAAAAAGCAGAAAATCATAGCAGAATGTCGTCGTCAAAGAGGTCAAGGTGCCATCGGCGCTCGAAAAAGCCGCCGCCACAAGCCCGATGACAAAGACAACGCAGGTGAATTTGCTGAGACTGAAAGCTATGGAAGGAAATATCTTGTCGTTTACCACGTGTCCGGCTGCATCAACAGGCAGCGGCGTGCCCGAGACTTCGGAATAATAAAGCAAGGCGACACCCGATGCCAAAAACATCAAATTGACGAACACCAAGGAGATGCTCAGGCTGATGACATTTTTGCGAGCCTCTTTCAAGGATTTACAAGTCAAGTTTTTCTGCATCATATCTTGGTCAAGCCCCGTCATGGCTATGGTGATGAAGGCTCCGCTTGCAATTTGTTTCCAGATATAATTACCTGAACGCCAATCCGATTCTATGAGTTTAGTGTAACCTTTACTTGAAGCATCACGCAACAAGTCAAAGAGCGACATGTCAAGGTTGCGCAGGATATAAACGATGGTCACAAAGGTGGCTAATAGCAAAAAAGTGGTCTGTAACGTGTCCGTCCAAAGGACAGCCTTGATGCCTCCCCGAAACGTATAGGCAAGAATCAGGATAATAAAAACCAAGGCAGGAACCCAAAACGGCAGGTTCCAATCCTTGAACACATATTCATACAGCACAAACACAGCAAGATACATGCGCAATGCCGACCCCAGCAATCTTGAGATAATAAAGAAAAACGACCCCGTCCTCCTTGACGAAGCCCCAAATCGACGGTCAAGATAGGTATAAATAGAGGTCAGGTTCATCTTATAGTAAAGCGGCAAAAGAACGTATGCAATAAAAAGATAACCAATGACATATCCTATTACTACACCAAAGTAAGTAAACTGAGTGCTGTTGACATATCCGGGCACCGACATGAAAGTCACACCGGAGAGCGAAGCCCCTATCATGCCATAAGCCACCACATACCAAGGCGATTTGCGATTTCCCGTAAAAAAGGTGTCATTGTTCGATTTACGTGAAGCAAAATGTGAGATAACAAAAAGCAATACTGTGTAACACAGAAAAATAACAAGAATTGTAATTGAACTCATTTCGTAAAAACTGTTGAAAAATCATATAGACTGCCGAAACAGTCATCAGCCAATTCATCGGCCTTTCCTATAAAAACATTATGAGTTCCGGCGTTTCTGCCAAACTCCATATCAAGGTGGCCGTCGCCAACCATGATGGTTCTCGACAAATCTATTTCAGGGAAACGCTCACACGCCATGTGCGCCATGTGCGGATGGGGCTTGCGGTAATTATCCGGCTCGGAAGCTAATTGCGGACAGGCAAAAATAGCATCGATACGACCGCCATGCTGCTCTATCTCCGCCCGCATCATGGCATGGATTTCAGACAGTTGCGCCACCGTCATCAACCCCTTCCCGATTCCTTGTTGGTTGGTAATCAGCACAATCCTATGGAAACGTTTCGCAAAAACCGCCATGGCCTCAAAAACACCATCGAGAAAGTGAAACTCTTCGGGTGTTTGCACATAGCCCCAGATAATACGTTCATTGATAACACCGTCACGATCCAGAAAAAGTGTCCAGTCTGACTTAACAATTTGGTTCCAATCGATATTCATAAATCACTGAAACAAATTGTTTTCTATTATCTCGCAAATCACATGACCAATAAGGATGTGAGCCTCCTGAATGCGCGGCGTGTCGGTGCTGGGCACATTGAGCAACACATCGCAGCTTTCTTTCATTTTTCCACCGCTTTCACCGGTAAGCCCGATGACAAACACCCCCATGGCCTTGGCCTGCTCGATGGCTTTCAAAATGTTGAGCGAGTTACCCGAGGTGCTGATGGCCCAAAGCACATCGCCTTTGTGCGCACTGCCGCAAATCATGCGTGCGTAGGTATGCTCATACCCGTAATCATTGGCTACAGCGGTCAAAAAGCTCGTATTGACGTGTAAGGCTTCGGCGGGTAGCGGCTTCCTGTCGATATAGAAACGACCACTCAATTCGGCGGCAAGGTGTTGCGCATCGGCAGCACTGCCCCCATTACCGCAAAACCATATCTTTCCGCCACTTTGAAGCGCCTTGGTGCATACTTCGGCGGCTTGCTCAATGCGACGAATGAAGGCTGCATCCTCCAATAAACGTTGCTTCACCTCGATGGAGGCATTAATGGCTTTTCGAACATCCATGGATCATCGATTTTTTGCAAAAATACAAAAAACGCATTCACGCAAGAGAACCATGTCTCATAATGTCCATTTTATCAGCCATTGGCAATGTCACTCTCCATATTTTGCCGCCAGATATGCCCTTGAACGATTTTTTTCGAAAAATGAACCGATTTTGGAAAAAAGATTGCATCTTTGCATTATGAAAACCGCCTCTTAGCAAGGCGACAATGGAAAGTGTAACTCACAAAACTAACTGACATGCAATTCTATGACATCGAATCGGTTTTCTCCTTTGGAAAATACGAAGGAATGACCATCGCCGAGGTTTACGAGAAAGACCCGAAGTACATCAAGTATTGCGAGGATAACATCGATGAGTTCTATGTCTCGCCTTCGGTCATGCGCGAACTGAAATCCATGAGCCGATCCATCAATGACTCTGCCCTGCTCGACGCCAACTTCGACAAGATGAGCGATGACGAAATAGATGCGTTCATGAACCATCTTGACACCGAAGAAGAATTTGACGAATCGAAATTAGACAAAGACTTCGACTGGGTCAACAATGATTTTGCCGATGACTCTCCTTTCGATGAATTTGAAGACGAATACGATGAAGATGAGTTCGGAGACGAATTTGGCGATGAGAGTTACGACGACAGTCTTGACGGCGGCATCGACGAGATGTATTGATCTCGGAACGACATCACTCCCATGTACAACAAAATCCGCAATGGCAATGCCGTTGCGGATTTTGTTTTATATTTACCTAAGAATCAACAGCTTGTTTATTCTGAAAGATGTATCTTTTCAGCAATGGAGTAAACACGTTTTTCGCGTTGCGTCGAAGTGATCATCTCTGCAAGGAAACCTGTTGAAAAGAGCTGCACGCCAATCACCATGGCCAGCAAGCAGAAATAAAACAGTGGCCGGTCGGTCATGTGATAGACGTGGGCAAACAAACGCGAACAAACCAGATAGACAGCGATGCCAAAACCGACTAAAAAGGTCAGTGAACCCAGCACCCCGAAAAAGTGCATGGGACGGCTGCTGAACTTCGAAATAAAGCTGATGGTGAGCAAATCGAGATATCCCCTGACAAAACGGCTCATGCCAAACTTGCTGGCCCCGTATTTGCGCTTTTGGTGATGCACCACCTTTTCGCCGATATGAGAAAAGCCGCTCACTTTGGCAAGCATGGGTATATAACGGTGCATTTCACCATAAATCTGAATGCTTTTCACCAAATCAAGACGATAGGCTTTCAAACCGCAGTTGAAGTCGTGCAGCTTGATACCCGACATTTTGCGCGTGGTCCAGTTATAAAATTTCGACGGGATGTTTTTCATCAGTTTTGAATCGTAGCGCACTTTTTTCCATCCCGAAACAAGGTCGTAGCCCTCTTCCTTCACCATGCGATAGAGTTCGGGAATTTCATCGGGGCTGTCCTGCAAGTCGGCATCCATGGTGATGACCACATCGCCCGACACCACCTTGAAACCCTCATTCAAGGCCGGCGACTTTCCGTAGTTGCGGCGGAAACGCAACGCTTTCACATTGGGATTCTTCGCAGCAAGCTGCTGGATGATGTTCCACGAAGCATCGGTAGAACCATCGTCAACGAAAACAATTTCGTATGTAAGATTCTCTTTTTCAACGACTTTACGAATCCACGCTTCCAATTCCGGCAGCGATTCCGATTCGTTCAACAAAGGGACGACGATTGATAAATCCATTGCTTCTCGAATTTTGGTGCAAAAGTAATTATTTGTGCGATACAAACAAAAAAGGGTAAGCTACTTACATCGCACCGCTCAACCACCTACCCTTGCTACCTTCCGGTCCTGGGGGATTTCAGCAGGAGCTGGTCGTATAAGACTTACCCGATGCAAAAGTACAATCTTTTCGCATACTGACAACCGATTTCTAGGAAAAAAAATCGATTTGATTGCATGCGTCTAATAACCAACGTTTTAAAAAAGCATCATTGTCCCTTGCTGGAAGCATCGAAACAATGTGTGCAAAGTTCACATTTCGGCAGGCCGATAGCGTTTACAACGGCATCCAATGTATTGAATTTCAACGTATCCACTCCGACATGCTGGCGGATTTTTTCAACCAGTCGTGCATACTCCGGTGTCGTTTCATCGCAATAGTGTTCGAGGTTTTTATTCTGTCCGCCTTCCATTTCCTCGATGCATCGGCGCGTAATCAGCTCCATATCGGTCTTCGATGCAGAGAAGTTCAAAAACGGGCATCCGTAGATGAGCGGCGGACAACTGATGCGCACATGGAGTTCCTTGGCGCCAAAGTCGTACAGCATTTTGACGTTATCCTTAAGCTGCGTGCCTCTGACAATAGAGTCATCGCACAAAACAATACACTTTCCTTCAAGCAGTTGTCTATTCGGGATGAGCTTCATCTTGGCCACATGTTCACGCTGTGACTGGTTCACCGGCATAAAGCTGCGCGACCATGTCGGGGTGTATTTCACCACGCCACGACGGTACGGAATGCCCCTGCCTTCGGAATAGCCAATGGCCATACCTATGCCCGAATCGGGTATGGGCGCGACATAATCGGCCTCCACATCGTCATTCTTGCCCATTTGCACGCCGCCTCGATAACGCATTGCCTCCACATTGATACCTTCGTAGTCAGCAGCAGGGTATCCGTAATACACCCACAGGAAGGAACAGACCTGCCTGTGGGGTGCCGGCACTTGCAATTGTGTGATGCCGTCGCTTGTCACTTTGAGGATTTCGCCAGGACGGACATCCCGACAGGTCTCATATCCAATGTTTAGGTAACTGTGGCTCTCCGATGCCAACACAAAGCCCTCGTCGTCCTTTCCTATGACGATGGGGGTACGTCCGTAATAGTCGCGTGCAGCAATAATGGCATTATCAGTGAGGATAAGCATGGAGCACGATCCTCTGACGCTGCGAAACACGTTGCTGATGCCATCCACGAAATCCTTCCCCTGCGTGATAAGCAATGCCACCAGCTCTGTGGGATTGGTTTTTCCGGAACTTAGTTCGGTAAACTGCTGCTTGTAATCCAGGCAACGTTGCACCAAGGCTTCCACATTGTTGATTTTACCTACAGTGACGATACCGAAACGGCCCAAGTGCGAATTGACCACGATGGGTTGTGAATCGGTGTCACTAATCACGCCAATACCTTGATTGCCCTTGAATTTTCCCAATTCTTCGCTAAACTTGGTACGGAAATATGAGTTCTCAATATCATGGATAGAACGATAAAACATATCGTTCTCGCGGGTCGCCAAACCAGCACGTTTCGTTCCAAGATGCGAATGATAGTCAGTTCCGTAAAACAAATCGGAAATGCAAGGTCTCTTCGAGACTACGCCAAAAACCCCCCCCATAAAATATTTATTTTCAAGTAATTATATAAACAAAAAAAACGTTTTTCGATGTATTCATTTTGCTCACAAAGATACAAGAAAATCCGCTTCGTTCCGATTTTTTTCGCACAAATGAAAAACAGTATTTTTCGTCAAATGTCAAAATACTACGTCAAGCGAAAGTAAAGCCGCCAGAAGAGCAGGGATGGCTACTGTGACGCCCATTTTCAGGAAATCGAGATATGTAAATCGCAATCCGTGGTGGCTAAGGATGGAAGTCCACATTAATCCCCGCCAAAGCTCCAATCGGGGTCAGAAACGCACCGATATTCGACCCGATGATAGCAGCACAAACAGCCTTGGTTTGAATAATGGAGGAAGAAATGCCAATGACGGACGAAAACATGACACTCATGGGAATGTTGTTGATAACATTTGAGGCAAGAAACGACAAAAAGCCGTATCCGAGCAAAGGATTGCCACTTTCGAGAAAAGTGCTGACCGCTCCTGTAAACCCGTTTCGAGTAAGTGCGACAGTCATGACAAACATGGAAAGCACAAAAGGCACCAATGGCCATGGCGCACGGCGAAAACTGACCAGCATCTCTTGGGGAACACAGCAGTGGCTTACATCGATGAGCAAATACCAAACGACAAGACTACCGACAGAACATGTAGCTATAAGTCACATTTTCAGTCCGATATACGAGGACACCGACAACAACACTGTGCACACAGCCAAATGAGCAATGCCTACCACAAGGCTCAACTTATCTGTAATCACATGCTTTTCAGGAGTTCCCACAACGGGCAACTGCAACTGCTTGCAAAACATCAGTTAAAGCAACAAAAGCGCCACTGTACCCGCCGCAATAGTGGGCAACGCCATGACCTTGAGATAGGCAAAGAAACCGATACCGTTGGCGGTGGCCAAATAGATATTGGTAGGATTGCCGATGATAAGCGCCATGTTCCATGTGTTGGCGGCCACAAATTCGGCAGCCAGATAAGACATAGCACTGATACGTGCGTTCTTGGCAAAATAGCAGATGAAAGGCGTAAACGAAAGAATGATGATGTCGTTTGAAGTGAAACCGTCAGCAGCGACACAATGCAATAAAGGTAAACAAACAGCCGCAACTGCGATGCGCCGGTCTTTTCCAAGGTTTTGTCGGCCAAATAACTGAAAAAACCAAGTTCATCAAGATAGATGGACAATATGGTCATCGAAAGGAAAAGGACAAGTATCTTCAACGGATTAATGACCGTGTCGGCTGCCAAAGTGCTGTCAATCACATCCACATCCAACTGTTTTGCAAGCACCATTGCCACGGCACCTGCCAATGCCACCACCCAATACAAATCCACGGCCCAAGATCCGATTTTTATCTTGGGGACAAACAGCACGGCAAGAATCAGCAACATGCAGGTGAGTGCACAAATCACAACGGAATACAGCATGACATTTTGAGACCAAGGCACAAGTCCCCGTCCCTATTTGATTGAAGCGGCAAAATTACACATTAAACGGCCGTATTCATAAAGCTGAAAAAAAATCGGCGCGATGGCATTCGTTATAATTTTCTGATATTCAAAATGTTACTAACAACCAACATAAAGTCCTACAATTATGATAGTAATAAGGTGTAATTTCTGATATAAAGTTCGTAATTTTGCAGCCAATTAAAATGCGTCGGTGATGATACTAAAGATACATCCAACAAATCCTAATCCACGGAATATCAATATGATACTTGAATGCTTGAGCGATGGCGGTCTGATCATCTTCCCCACCGACACTATTTACGGTATGGGAGGAGGCATCCGGCAACCTAAGGTGCTCGATCGCATCTGCGCCATAAAGGGCATCAAGAAGGAAAAGGCCAATTTCTCGTTTATTTTTCACGATCTGAGCATGTTGTCGGAGTTCACCAAACCTATTGGCGACAACGTTTTCAAGATGATGCGGCGCAACCTACCCGGCCCGTTCACATTCATTTTAGAAGCCAACAACAACATACCGCGTATCTTTCAAAGCAAAAAGAAAACCATCGGCATCCGTATTCCCAGCCAGCCTATCATCACTTCTATTGTAAGGGATTTCGGTTCGCCCATTATGACCACTTCTTTGGTTGACGAGGAGGATGAAATGGGCAACTATCTGACCGATCCGGAAGAAATCAATGAGCGTTACAAGGATAAAGTCGATATTATTATTGATGGCGGCATGGGCGAAAACGTGGCAAGTACTGTTGTAGATTGCACTGATAACGAGATACTTATTGTAAGACAAGGAAAAGGAAAGTTAGAATAATTCAAAAAAAACGCTCATTTTCTTGCTTGCATTGATTTTTTACGTACTTTTGCAGCCGCTAAACCGATGACTCGGTAGCTCAGCAGGTAGAGCATCACACTTTTAATGTGGGGGTCCTGGGTTCGAGCCCCAGCCGGGTCACCAAAAAAACGCCAGCATGGTTTCATGACGGCGTTTTTTATTTCCTCACTCTCGGTATTGGCCTTCGCCTAATGTCGTCATCCCAGCGCTACATCCAATACCATCATCAGGACGAATCCGGCCATGACACCCCAAGTGCCCCAATGCTGGTTATCGGACAGGTTGGCATCGGGAATAAGGTCTTCGGTAACCACAAACACCATGGCTCCGGCAGCAAACGCCAGCAACCAAGGCTGAAGCACCACCAAATGCGATGCCAAAAGGAAACCCAGCACTGCCGCAACAGGCTCTACCGCACCACTACCCACGCCATACCAAAACGACTTGCTGCGGCTCTTGGTGACACCGTACATGGGCAAAGAAACGGCAGCTCCCTCTGGAAAGTTCTGAATGCCAATACCCAACGCAAGCCCCATTGCCGACACAATCACCTCGGGTGTGCCAATGGCAACGGCGGCGCCAAACGCAAATCCTACCGATAGCCCCTCCGGAATATTGTGGATGGTGACCGCAAGGAACAACTTGATCGACTTGTTGAAATGAGAGCGAGGCCCTTCTTCCAACAGCGTCCCGCCATGGATATGCGGCACCACTTTATCAAGCAGCATGAGAAACAAACCGCCCAATACAAACCCAACCGCAGCAGGCACCCATGCAAGGTTGCCATAACGTCCCGAAGCCCCTTCTATGGATGGTATCAGCAGCGACCACACCGATGCGGCAACCATGATACCGGCAGCGAAGCCTAGCAACAGGGCGTTTGTGCGTTGCGAAATACCTTTCCGAAAGAAAAAAATCATCGCCGCACCCAAAGAGGTCATGATGAAGATGAAGGAAAATCCGATAATGATGGCGGTTGTGTTGTTTTCCATTGCTATATTTGTTTTTAGAATGCAAATATATGACTTTTCAAAAAATAGGCGTTTTGCAACCCTTTCATTTTGAAGTGGATTTTTGAAAACCAAAACAAAACATCTGTCACCGCACTATTCCACCCTACAGTAGCGATTGAAAAACTCCTTCCCATCAAAAAAAGGCCTCCGCCATTATGCGAAGACCTTGTTTTTGAACATTTTGCAGCATCAGTTCTCGAAGACCAAAGCCCTGTCTTTCACACTGACAAGGATAGGTTTGCTTTTGTCCACCTTGTCGGCCAGAATGAGCTTGGACAATTCGTTGAGCAGTTCGCGCTGCATCATGCGTTTCACAGGACGCGCCCCATATTGCGGATCGTAGCTTTGACGGGTAATCAAGTCAACAGCGGCATCCGTGATATTGATTTCTATATCATTGTCTTTCAACATCTTTTGTATCTGCACAAACTGCAAACGCACCACTTCGGCAATCTGTTCTTCGGTAAGCGCACGGAACATGATAATGTCGTCAACACGGTTCAAGAACTCTGGACGCATGAACTTTTTCAGTTCTTCCATCACTTGGTTGCGCGTCTTCTCAAATGTTGCTTCGTCATCGCCATTTCCGGCGGAAAGATTGTGCTGTATGATGGCAGATCCGATATTGGAGGTCATGATGACGATGGTGTTCTTAAAGTCGGCCACACGTCCCTTGTTATCAGTCAGACGGCCATCGTCGAGCACTTGCAGCAGGATATTGAACACATCGGGGTGCGCCTTTTCGATTTCGTCGAGCAGGATGACGGAATAAGGCTTGCGGCGCACGGCTTCGGTGAGCTGTCCACTTTCTTCATAGCCCACATATCCTGGAGGCGCTCCGATGAGGCGCGAAACGGTGTGACGTTCCTGATACTCCGACATGTCGATGCGCACCATGGCGTTTTCATTGTCGAACAGGAACTCAGCAAGCGCCTTGGCCAATTCCGTCTTGCCAACGCCTGTGGTCCCCATAAAGATGAACGATCCTATGGGACGTTTGGCATCCTGCAAACCGGCACGGCTGCGGCGTATGGCGTCAGAAACAACGCGGATGGCTTCATCCTGTCCCACCACACGCTTGTGCAGTTGCTCTTCGAGATGCAACAATTTTTCACGCTCGCTTTGCATCATCTTGGTGACAGGGATTCCTGTCCACCTTGATACGATTTCCGCCACATCGTCGGCTCCTACCTCCTCATCCACCAAAGGATGCTCTCCCTGCACCTTGCCCAGATCCGCCTTAGCTTGTTCGATGGCGGCTTCCGAAGCCCTGATCTTTCCGTAGCGCAGCTCGGCCACCTTACCGTAGTCGCCGTCGCGTTCGGCCACCTCGGCCTCATGGCGGAAACGCTCAATGTTGTTTTTCTCGGCTTGGATCATCTCCACATAGTGGCGTTCGGTCTCCCACTTCGACTTGATTTCGTTCCGCTTCTCGTTCAGCTCCGCCAACTCACGGCCTATCTCCTCCACTTTCTTCACGTTGTTCTCGCGCTTAATGGCTTCGCGCTCGATTTCGAGCTGACGGATGGCGCGTTCAACGTCTTCTAACTCCTCCGGTACCGAGTCGATTTGCAAGCGCAAGCGTGCAGCAGCTTCATCTATCAAGTCGATGGCCTTATCAGGCAGATAACGGTCGGAGATGTAACGCACCGACAATTGTGCCGCAGCAATGATGGCTTCATCGAGAATGCGGATGTGATGGTGGGTCTCATAGCGTTCTTTCAAGCCGCGCAAAATAGAGATGGTGGAAGCCATGTCGGGCTCATCGACCATGACGATTTGAAAACGTCGCTCCAAAGCCTTGTCTTTCTCGAAATACTGCTGGTATTCTTTCAAGGTGGTGGCACCGATGGCTTTCAGCTCGCCCCGCGCCAATGCCGGTTTCAGGATGTTGGCTGCATCCATTGCGCCTTCACCGCCTCCGGCACCTACCAAGGTGTGGATCTCATCGATGAAAAGAATCACCTCGCCATCGCTCTCCACCACTTCCTTGATGACGTTTTTCAGCCTCTCCTCAAACTCGCCTTTGTATTTGGCACCCGCCACCAAAGCGCCCATGTCGAGGGAAAACACCGTCTTGGTCTTCAGGTTTTCAGGAACATCTCTGTTTACGATACGTTGCGCCAGGCCCTCCACAATGGCGGTCTTGCCCACACCGGGTTCTCCAATCAGAATCGGGTTGTTTTTAGTGCGCCGCGACAAGATTTGCAACACACGGCGAATCTCTTCGTCGCGACCGATGACGGGATCGAGTTTGCCTGCCGAAGCCAACTCGTTCAAGTTGCGTGCAAAACGGTTCAACGAGTCGTAGTTCTGTTCTGCCGACTGCGAATCGACTTTCTTGCCTTTGCGAAGCTGCTGAATGGCTTTCACCAATTCGTCACGACGCACGCCATGGTCTTTCAACAGGGCCGAAGCCGTTCCGCCGCCATCGAAAACCGCCAGCAGCAAATGGTCGATAGACACATAGTCGTCGCCCATTTTTTTGATGACATTCAACGCCTCGTTGAAAGTCTTCGACACCTCGTTGGAATAATACAGTTCTCCCCCGCTCACCTTGGGCTGTGCCGCAATATTACGGTCCAATTCGGCATTCAGGCCGTCCACATTGACACCAAGTTTCTTCAACAGGTTCGGAACCATGTAATCGTCGGCAAGTATCATCCCTTTCAACAAGTGGATGTTTCCCACCGTCGGATTCTGATTGGAAGTCGCAATTTCCTGCGCTTTCTGGATGGCTTCCTGTGATTTGATTGTGAATTGATTGATATTCATATTGTTTACTATTATATTTTCATACAATTTCGATGTTTAAGCTCCATCAAAAAACCAACCAATAGGAATAATCGGAAAAATTGTCATGCAAGCTGACACAATGTCGCTTCAAAAGGGATTATGGTCAATAAAAGCACTTGGCGCAGGGTTTCTGGGCATGAGTGATTCTATTAAGTTATTACTGGTAGTGAGGAGATGCTGGATCAAGTCCAGCATGACTGAATACTGATGTGGCGAAATGGCACAGCTCAATCAGACTCATAATATTTCTCCTCTCGTGTCATTCCGTGCCATGTCCCAAACTCAGTCATTCCGTGCTTGACACGGAATCTCCATTTGAGGAGATGCCGCGTCGGGGCGCAGCATGACTGGATCCTGACGGAGCATAGCATAACGAGCTATACATCCAAAATCAAGGCGATTTCCAATGTGTTTATCACGTTCATAACCGGTGAAATAAAAACCTCCTATTGCCACATTGGCCGAAATGCTTTTTATAACAGACTTCCGCACCTATTCCTATCCAACCGCCAAGATTAGCACCCAATCGAAGACCTGCCTACACCGAGGCGTAATCTGGGCAAACCGCTATCTGATGGCCTAACAATAATACGATTGTAGCAATGTGTTTTTATGACTGACTATTTTTTGCGTGTAATAAAATCCCAACCGACAATGAAGCCGAATCTTGGAAAAAAAGAGTTTATTTCTTTTTTGTCGGTCACACCAACAAACCCCATTCCATAAAGCCCTTTGTAGAAACGCCAGCGGTATCCTGTCGTAAAAGAAAAGCCCCAACGTTTTTTGAACAAGCGTTCTCCATCGGAACAGCCTTTGCAAGTTCCGGAACCCTCGCTGATAACGCCATAGTTTGCACCGAGAAACCATCCTTTTACCGGATAGACTTTCAGTCCCACATCCCAGCCAAATGGCGAATCAGAATCAGGGTGATGACCAGTGTCATTTATCCATGCAGAACCAAAAGCCGCATTAACTGAAACAATCTCGTAACGGATTTCTGTTCCCAAACCAGTGGTTGCTCCTAAATTGGTACCCGTTCCCATCCCTACATACACCGAAGGGGTAACCTGCGCAAAGGCCGCTATCTGAAGGACTAATAGTACTATTAATGTGGCAAGGTTTTTCATGGCCAATTTGTATTCAAAATTAGTACTCGTTTTCATTTCGCCATCTGGCTGTGAATAAATTCGCAAGATTCGTGCCATTTTCTTGGACTTCATCTGAAGCGAGGAACCGTCGGCTTCTACTCTTTCACGAACTTCCCTTGCAGCACCGTGTTTTCCGCGTTGTAGATCCGGTAGGCGTACACTCCTGCGGGCAGGCCGCCCACGCCCACGGTGAGCACGTTGCCTTGGCCGCGGATGATGCGGTCCAAGC
>JASBYY010000020.1 GCA_029983675.1 Bacteroidales bacterium
CATTCGTTAATGAATTTGTGTTCACATGTCACAACCTCAAACGTCAATGTATCGAATGCCGCATCATAATATTTCACCGCAGACGTCACGTCACCGTCACCAACCCAGAAATCCAAAATGTATTTTCCCTTTGTCAGATTATGATTTTTAATCGTGAGTTCAACCTCAAAGGCATCCTTTTCTCTGTCAAGGAACAATTCTTTCGAATACGACAAGCCCACTCTGTTTCCCCCATTTGCGACATCATCTATCAATGCCATGATGCGAACCTTATCTATCCTTGCATTTCTTCTAAGCCCAATTACAAAAACCAGTTCATCTTCAACATCAATCTTATAATTACTAACCCTACGCAAATACAAAATCTCCACCTCGTTTGTGGTGGCAGATATTCTGCATTTTTGAATATCATCAATTTTTGAGATATCTTCAACCGATTCCAAATTGCCGGTTATGTAAAAGTTGACAATATCTTTAATATCTCCATTTTTTCTGACGCATCCATTTTCCATCAGCACCCCTCTAGAACACAGATTTTGAATACTTTCCATATTATGACTCACAAACAATACCGTTCTGCCTTCGCCTTTGGAAACATCTTTCATTTTCCCGATGGCTTTCTTCTGAAATTCGGCATCACCCACGGCAAGCACTTCATCCACAACAAGGATTTCCGGATCCAAATGAGCCGCCACGGCAAAACCCAACCGCACCATCATGCCTGAGGAATAGCGTTTCACGGGAGTGTCGATATAACGTTCGCAACCTGAGAAATCGACAATCTCATCCAATTTCCGTTTGATTTCGGCTTTTGTCATGCCCAAAATCGCACCGTTCATATAGATATTTTCCCTTCCCGTCATCTCAGGATGGAAACCTGTTCCCACCTCAAGCAATGAACCGATGCGCCCCTTTGCCTTGATAGTGCCCGTGGTCGGTCCGGTGACCCTCGAAAGCAGTTTTAACAAGGTGCTTTTGCCAGCTCCATTCTTGCCGATGATACCTACCACGTCGCCTTGCTCCACCTTGAAATCGATGTCTTTTAATGCCCAGACATAATCACTTGTTCCTTTTGTGGAACGGTCGTTGGAGTCGCCAATTTTCAAATAAGGATCTTCCTTACGCAAAACATTAATACTCCACCAACGGTTGAGGTCATGGCTCAAAGTACGCGTGGAGATCAATCCGAGACGGTATTGCTTGGAAATGTTATTGAATTCTATCGCTGTGGTCATAGGCGTTGAGTTGTTGAATTGTGGAATTGTTGAAACGTTTGGTTATTGAATTGTTGAAGCGTTTAATTGTATGTTGAAAGATTTTGTTGTTGGTTCCGAAATTCAATTTTATTCCCAGAGAGACAATCTAAAAAAACGGCTTCTTTTGATTATCAGTGCCCCTTGGGGATATTATTGTGGCATTATTGTTTAATTCGCCATTGTTCATTTTTTATCATAGCTTAATTCGGCAAAAAAGCCATAATCGGCATTCCGATACGAAAATCGCATGCAGGGATAATCGGCAATGGCATTGCGCAGATCCGTTTTTCGAGGCGACGGTCACATCTCCTCCATGGACAGTCCTTGGTATTCCACTTGATACCTGCCGTATTTTTTTGTGGTCTGAAAGAAAACTCCCGCTTTTTCCGTCAAGATCCGCATGTCCACCTCCTTCTTCTGTCGCTTCACTTCGCATATCTTCACCTTCTTTTTCAGTTCATCGGCGGCAATGATGTCAATCTCGTTTTCACCATTGCGGTCATGCCAATAACCGATACGGGTATATTCGCCGGATTCTATCATGCTGTTGCGAAAATACTGTTCCAAGACCCTGCCGCTATAGGTGGCATAATCGCGCTTCACCAACTCCCTCAGTTTTTCAAGTCCTCCAGCCTCGATAATGTAGGAATATTTGTGAACAAACCTGAACCAAAACCTGAGAAAACTATCCTCTACCGCATAATGCACGTTTTTATTGATAGCGGTCTCGAACATCGGCTGTTGCTTTGAAATCAAGCCATAGTCATCCACTAGTTTTTTCAGATAGCCTCCAAGTTCCATACCAAGCCTGTTCTCGATATCACCACGGGTGTTATGGCCTTGTGCGATCAGCGAAATGATGGAAAAATAAACGCCATATTCCTTGCCGAATTCGTCGATCAGCATGTTTTTCCCCTCACCAAGAAAATAGGAATCCTTTTCAAAGAAAGCGTTGAGCATTCTTTCATGTGTGAGGCAATCGCCATCCACCAAAAGCTCTACATACTTTGCCACACCTCCTGTCAACAGATACAAGGACAGCAAATCCTCTTTCGAGTATTTTGGAGCATATTCACGCATGATTTCCTTCAGAACGACAGTCGTGAAAGCGTCAATCCTCAGCGAGTTGGTTTGCCTGCCATATAAAGGTTCTTTATTGTCACGAAAATCTTGTTCAGAAGTGCATTTACCGACCCACACACCAACAGATTGACACTCGCTTCATTCTTATTCGAATCCCAAATATCCTGCATCTCCGAGTAGATGCTCCTATTCACCCGATAGAATTCCTGAAACTCATCGATAACCAGCGTAACATGCTGTTTTTTCGCGATCTCCATCACAAAACGAAACACCTCTGCAAACCTCTTCGGCGATCCGGCCACCGGTACATCCAACATTTGGCGAATTGTCTCGATAAATGTTTCGCACAACTCGCTCTCCGCTTTCCTTGCCACAAAGAAATAGAGCAACGGAAAACCACGGTAAGCCTCCTTCACCAAAGAGGTTTTTCCAATACGTCTTCGCCCGGAGATGACCGTGAATTGCGACACCTTATGCGACAATTCCTCGATCTGCCTAAGTTTCTCTATTTCTTGTTCTCTATCAAAGAATTTCATCACTCAATCCAGTATCGTAACGCTCGTTACCGTAACGGACATTACGGAAACAAAAAGCAAATGAATCAAACTATTACCTATTTTCTTTATAATAATAACCACCGAATTCTCAGCAGAAGAAATCCTCCATTAATTCATTGAAAACAGCCTTGCGGATGCTGATAAACCCGCTGCCGTATTTTTCAATGTCCTTTGTCAAATACAAGGCTTCCGCCAATTGTTTGTTTCGTGTACTTGCCCGAGCACCCAAAACATATCAGGTCAAAGTACGAATACTTATATTCCACTCTCTCACCTTCTCCCGAAGCAATTAGCTACGCTGAATGCACCGCTTTTCGAAACAACTTCTTATAACTCATAAAACAAACCATCAAACGATTATACGATTAAAACAATCAAACATTAGTTCAAACCGTATCCATAAAGCTCTTCTGCACCCTATTGAAGATCAAGATGCCTAAAGCCAGCAGCAACAGCATGAAAACAAAGCTATAAATAAGCCAACGCCAGCCTACGAAATCGCCGCAACCCAAGAAACCATACTTAAACGTTTCGATAACAGGTGTAACGGGATTGAGACACATTAGTTTATGGACCGGAATACCGCACCAAAACTTGCTATTGGTCTGGGAAAGGGGGTAAACGATCGGCGTGGCGTACATCCAAAGTTGCACAATGAAAGAAAACAGCACCTGCAAGTCGCGGTACTTGGTAGTCATGGAAGAAATAAGAATGCCAAAACCCAAAGACAGCCCGGCCAACATCATGACCAAAACGGGGAATAGCAAGGCGTACCACGTGAAGTGTGCCCCCGAATCACCGATGATGGCATAAACCCCATAAACAACGCCAAAAAATCCAAGCTGTATGCCGAAACGCACAAGGTTGGACAGCACATCGGAAATCGGCATCGAAAGCCTGGGGAAATACACCTTGCCGAAAATATTCGAATTGGTCACAAATGTATTGGAGGTCTTTGTCAAACACTCAGAAAAATATTGCCACATACAGGTTCCTGAAAGATAAAACAAAGGCCTCACCACCCCATCCGTCGGGATGCCGGCTATGCCGCCAAACACAATCATATACATGATGACGGTCAATGCAGGCTGGACGACAAACCACACCGGACCTAAGATGGTCTGTTTGTATTGCGTGATGATGTTTCGCTTGATAAAAAGCGAAATCAAATCCCTGTAATCCCACAGTTCCTTCAGATTGACCTCGAAAAGTTTGTTACGAGGCTTGATGACGGTGGTCCATTCTTCGTTTTTCGACATAATCTAATATTTGCTAACCGGTATTAAGAAGCTGTTTTTGAATTCTTATAACAAAGTTATTATTGAATTATTTTGGAATTTATTTCTTTTGTTTTCGGTTGATTTGATGGTCTTTTTGGCTCTTTTTACCCATCATCTCGCTCGCATAGCCCGCTCATCAGTATTCGTCATGCCGGACAACATCATTCTGGACAATGTCATCCCGCGCCTGACACGGAACTGATCCAGAACTGATCCGGCATCTCCTCATCAACGATACCACCTTAATAAAATCATATCCTCGTAAGAGATCCCGCATCAGGCGCGGGATGACCGAGGAGGAGAATCCGTGTAAGCCTGATTGAGCTGTACCCGCCTCTTCATGACATAGCACGGAATGGACTCAATTCGAAACAGATTCTTATATTGAGAAACTGTTTGAACAAGGTTGAATTCTCAGCATCCTTCTTCACAAATAAGCACAATAATAATGGAGTAGCGGCAGACAAACAGAGAGTTTCATCTTCGAATAAATACACAGCTTCGCCACCTAAGTCACAGTAATAATTTGATATCATTCTCTTTTTCAAATTGTTATATGGCTTTCGGTTGTTCGTACCCGCCTAATATCGCATGTACTATTCTTAATTGACTCCGCAAAAATACAACTCTTTTCCTTTCAAACAAGAGAAAATAGCACTTTTTTTTAGCATAATAGTTATTTTGATATCCGATAATTTGTCTCCAAAAACAACAGCATCCCCCATGTCGCAACGAATCGAATTGCAAGTCCTTGGTCTTCATGCATTAGGACGATCTTTTACGGTGGAAAACAATATTGGAGACAATACACCAGAAATACTTCCAGTCGGTCCAAAAAGGATGCTTCAGGTAGCTCTCGATGTATTTTTTCTCACTTTCCTGAATCTCCTCGATAGTTTCGGGCATATCTTTATAATAAGGCGGCAGCATCCCTGGCTTCACCTGAGTTCTTAGTTCCCGCATCTCCTGGGAATACAAGCCAAAATACTGTTGGCTCAGCGGACGCACACCGACCAACTTCATCTGTCCCTTGAAAACATTAATAAACATCGGCCATTCATCGAGCCATAGGCGCCGCAGTATCCTGCCCCAACCCGACACGCGAAAGTCCTCGTTGAATTTGCCGCCGTTTTTCAGCTTGTTGTTTTCATACACATACTGCTGCAGAAATTCCGAGTAGGCATACATGGTGCGAAACTTATAGACATAGAACAAATCCCCGTTCTTTCCCACCCTTCTCAGTTTGATGAAATAACTATAGGAATGGGGATCACGACATGGAATCCGTTTCTTTCGTGCAATCACCATGTAGCGGTCGTGGACATAGCGTTCGGCTACCACATCGAAGCCGCAATAATAAAGACGCCCCAGCACTTCGGGACGCGGATAGACCTTTTTCACCTTGTTGGTGCATCGGTAATAGAACTTGCGTGTTAAATCGAGTTTGGGGAAGACACGGTTCCAGATAAAATCGAAAAAGAAGACGGTGTGGGCTATCCAACGCGGATACCTACTATAGATCTGTACTTGGTGTTTTTTTGAAGTATCGAACCCGCATACGAAATAGCCATCTTGCTTCAACTTCTCATTCACCTTACGCAGATAACGGTTCAGATAACGCAGGTTGTTCAAATGCTCTTCTGACAGAACGATCCACGCCTGTCCTTCATCGAAATTTGCACACCTGGCCGCATAACCGTTCAGCCATTTCGACCGTTCAACGCTACGCGGTTCCATGACTTTTGCAATCAAATCCCGAAGTTCTTCGGGAGGATTTTCAAAGTCAAAAGAAAGCGCATGTTTCGTCTCTTCCTGCGACAAATACGCCATGGCTTCCTCATAGTTGTCGCGATAGGTAAGTCCTTTAAATACACTCATACCTTGTTCCTATTGGTTTCTAACAATTACAAAAGCTTTCTCACTTTCTTGCAAATCAGGTCTTGGTCGGTTTCGGAAAGGTAAGGATGGATGGGAAGTGAAATAACGGTCTGGCTCAGACGATCGGCCACGGGGCACCGGTTGTCATCGGGGTTCAAATAGCTGAAAGCCGTCTGCCGGTGCATGGGGATGGGGTAATAGACAGCCGTGGGAATATCGAGGGCTTTGAGTGCTTCCTGCAACGGGGCACGCTGACCGGCATCGTTCAGTTGCAAGGTGTATTGCGCCCAACTTGAATAGAATCCATCGGGAACAACGGGAGTCTTGACCACATCGGACAACAGCTCGGTATAGCGTTGTGCGATGTGGTTGATGTCGTTTAGCTCATAGTCTTTGAAAGCCTTTAGCTTTACCGTCAGAATGGCGGCTTGGATGCTGTCCAAACGCGAGTTCATTCCGATGCGCACATTATCGTAACGGTCGGATCCTTTTCCATGGACATGAATAGACTCTGACAACTGCGCCCATTCATCGTTATCGGTAAAAATGGCTCCGCCATCACCGTAACAGCCCACGGGCTTTGCCGGGAAGAATGAGGTGGCACTCATGTCGCCGAATCCACATGCTTTTTTCCCGTTCATAGCACCGCCAAAACCCTGTGCGCCGTCCTCAAGCAATTTCAACCCATAACGGTCGGCAATGGCACGTATGGCTTTGAAGTCGGCTGGAAGACCGAACAAATCGACCGCAATAATCGCCTTGGGCTGCCTTTTTCCGGCTTTCAAAGTCTGTTCTATCTTGCGGTGCAAATCGACAGGATCCATATTGAAAGTTTCGGCATCGACATCGACAAATACCGGTGTAGCGCCCTGCATGGCGATAACTTCTGCAGAAGCGAAGAAAGTGAAACTCGGCACAAACACGGCGTCGCCGCGGCCAATATTCCACACTTTCAATGGGATCAGCAGCGCATCGGTACCGCTGTTGCAGGCAATACAATGCTTCATGCCGACATATTCGGCAAACTGTTGCTCCATATCCTTGATGACCGGTCCCATCACAAAGGCATTTGATGCGATGACATCGGCAATGGCCTTGTCGATTTCGGGTTTCAAGGCTTCGTATTGTTTCTTCAGGTCTCTAAATTGCATATATCGTTTCTTTTTATCACCGGCTGTTTTTCCGGTATCAGTTGAATTTGTTCTATTTTATTTTCCTTTCCATTCAAAAAAAAAACGGAAAATCCATTCAGTATTATCGTTGTTGCACCAATCCTCCATTGACTTCTGCATAACGTCGTCCGCAAGAACAAGTCAGCGAGCTACCAAGGCGAAGGCCGCACTCACACACCCATCCTATTTGCTGCGCCGGCACACCGGCCATCAGTGCGTAGGGCTTCACATCTTTTGTCACCACAGCTCCTGCGGCTATCAAAGCGCTTTTGCCCACGGTATGACCACAGACGACCGTACAGTTGGCGCCCAATGATGCGCCCTCTTCGATGCGTGTTTTCGCATAAACGCCATGCACCGGAAAATGGGCACGCGGCGTGGTGACATTGGTAAACACGCAGCTCGGTCCACAAAACACATCGTCTTCAATCTCAACACCCTCATATATCGACACATTGTTTTGCACCCGCACGCCATTGCCAATCCTGACATTGTTGCCCACGTTGACATTCTGCCCCAACGAGCAGTTTTCACCGATAACCGCACCACGTTGCACATGGCAAAAGTGCCATATCTTTGTACCTTTCCCAATGGTTACATCGTTATCGACATAGCTGCTTTCGTGTACGAAAAAGCCATCATTTTTTGCTTCTTGCTTTTGCTCCATTGTGTTATCCATCTTTTTATTCCTTTCATTCCCAGCCCGATGCCAGCACATCGGCAATGTGAATCACCTTGATAGGCAGACCTTGTTTGTCGATGTATGCCTGCTGGTGCATAAGGCACGACATGTCTGTCGAGACAATATATTCGGCGCCGGTATTCATGGCATTGCGCACCTTGTGGCTGGCCATGCCTTCCGACAAGGTGGGATGGTTGACCTTGAAGTTGATTTCGGCACCACAGCACAACTCGGTCTGTTTCATCTCCACCAAATCAACACCATTGACCTTTGAAAGAAGTTGCCGCACTTCCCTACCAATGCCAAGCCCACGCATGGCACCACAACTGTCGTGAACCGTCACCTTGTGCGGAAACACCGCTCCAAAATCATCGTAATGCAACACATTGACAAGAAAATCGGTGAGCTCATAGATATTATCGACCAACTTTTTGAAATTCAAGTGATTTGCGGTATTAAAAAAAAGTTCCGAAAAGCATTCTTTCACATAAGCCACACAAGAAGCTGTGGGTGCCACAACAGAATTGTCTCCCGTGAAATCATGCAGAAACTTATCACCTAACTCTTTGGCATCGTCAATGTACCCGGCATTGTAGGCAAAACGTCCACAGCAGGTCTGTTCGGGATTGTAATCCACCTCCACACCGGCACGACGCAACACCTTTACCGTGTTTTTAGCTGTCTCAGGGTAATATTGGTCAATGTAACATGGAACGAACAGATCAACTAACATTTTTTCTTAATTTTTCGCTGCAAAAATAAGATTTTCCTTTGAAACAAGGTGCAAGCTGACATATCGGAATTAATTTGTCTTCGTAATATTATGACAATCAATATTCAGATAATAAAAACACGATAACGAAATTATTTTTACCCCCAATAGAGGATTGCCCAATTTATGAATCTTTGAAGACGAGGCATTCCTGCTCTCCCTTTGAGGGTTATGTGGTTGATTCTGATAATGATAAGATACTACGATAGGGTCTGTATAGATGCTGAAGAGATGCTGAATCAATTCTGGATCAGGTCCAGAATGACGTTGTTCAGCATGACGTTGTCCGACACGACGGATACTAATGGGCATGACGGAGTGCGGCATAACAGCCTTTTGAGTCTATGACTCAGAGAAAAATCAAAATCTGCCATTACATTCAAAACACCTTCGTATCTTTGTCAGATTTACCGGCGTATGCATCGTGTTTTGTTTTTCGATGTGCGTCGGCAAGTGTAACTTATTCATTATGATGCGAATCACAGTGTTAGGATGTGGCACTTCCCAAGGTGTTCCGATTATCGGATGCGATTGTCCGGTGTGCCGGTCGAAAGACCCGCGCGACAAACGCACACGGACTTCCATTCTTGTTGAAACAGAAAGCCAGACCATTGTCGTGGATGCTGGTCCCGATTTTCGACAGCAGATGCTGCGCGAAAACGTCACCCATCTTGATGCCGTGCTGATTACGCACGAACACAAAGACCATATTGGCGGCCTTGACGATCTGCGTCCTTTCATCTTCAACCAAAAGGAGCCTATGCCGATTTATGCCTCTGCCGAAGCACAAGTCGAAATCAAGCGCGAGTATTCTTATGCTTTCGACGAACACCCCTACCCGGGTGCGCCGGACTATCGGCTTATCACCCTCGATGAAACGCCTTTTGACTTGGGCGATCTTCATATCGAACCCATCAAGTTGCGCCATTATACATTGACCTGTTATGCCTTTCGTTTCGGACGGTTCGCATACGTGACGGACTTGAGCGAGATGCCGGAGTCAGCCATGGAACGCCTGCGTGGCGTTGATTATCTCATCATCGAGGCCTTGGGACTGAACCAGCACTATTCTCACCTCAATTTATCGCAGGCTCGCGAAATCGTCGAAAGACTGAACGTAAAAAAAGTCTGGTTTACCCACCTCAGCCATCGTATTGGACTTACGGCGGAAGTAAATAGGAATCTGCCCGAAAATATGCATCTCGCCTACGATGGTCTGAAAATTGAAATACCTGATTTCTAACAAAATACAACATATCGTGTCAATATAAACCTTAAAATAAAATGAAAGCTACCTATTCGCAACGATTGATCAAAACAGCCGACCTGAATCACCACAAGACTTTTTTTGCCGGACGCTGTTCGGAGTGGTTTTTGGAGAGTTCCTATTTTGCCGTGGCACAGTATGTTGACACGAAAGACACCGTATTACTGGCCTTGCATGGCATCGACTTCAAGTTCCCGATTTTTGCAGGCGACATCGTAACTTTCGAGAGCAAGGTGGTTGCCGTTGGGCGAAGCACTTTGACGGTTTACACAAAAATGTACCGCAGCCTCGATGTTGAAAAGGTTGCTGCCGATGGCTTTGCCACATTTTCCTATCTCGACGAAACCCATCATTCCAAGCCGCATGGCGTGGTGATCACCCCCGAAACAGAAGAGGAAATTTGGCTGCAACAGCAGGCAATGGAAGTGCTGGACGACTCCAAACGCAGGGCGAAATCCATGAACCAACACCGGAAATAGGAAAAGAGAAACACACGATGTTTAATCGGCAGGTATGGCACCTCAAAGTTCCAGCTCTTTCGGATAGCAGATAAAATGCTTCACAACGGGCTGTGAAAGCACTGAGATGCTGAGCTGGTCGGAGGCTTCGGAGATGTCTTTTACGGTACCGTCTTTGTAAACAATTTTGATGGCAGGCTTTTTCGGGTGATAGGCATGGTTCGATGAAATGCCTTGCAACAGCATGTAGTCGGCTTCCTCCGAAGACAGCGCGTATTGCCTTGCAATGCGTTTTCGGATGCCATCAATATAATTGTCGTCGAAGGGATCTTGTTGCATCTCGATGCGGAACAAGTTTCGGTTCACCAACCTTCGGCTCAATTCCGACAGCACCCTATCCTTGTCGTAGCACCACATTTTCACCGCACTTATCACGTCGTAATCGTCAAGTTGGCAAAACAAGTCGAGAGCAGCTGCTTTTTCATCGGCAGTGGCAAAATAGTCCTGATGTTTCAAAAAAAACGTCAAGGCAGGTGATGCCGGCAGTTCGCGTTGCTGCATCAGCAGTCGGGCACGTTTGATGATTTTCATCAGCATGTATTCCGCACTTAATACGGCTTTGTGCATATACACCTGCCAATACATGATACGGCGTGACACGATGAAACTCTCCACCGAATAAACGCCTTTCGACTCGATAGCGAGGTCATTATCCACAATCTCCATCATATCTAACAGCCGTTCGGCGTTGATGCTCCCTTCCGCCACACCGGTAAAGAAACTATCGCGTTTCAGATAGTCAATGCGATCCACATCCAACTGACTGGAAATCAGCTTCGTTAAGAACTTCTTGGGATGGGAGCCTGTAAATATCGCCATGGCTTCATCGAAATGACCTTTCAACTCCTCATTGAGATGTTGCATCACCAACAAAGACAGCTCTTCGTGCGAGGTGCCACGCATGATTTTGTTTTCCAATGCATGTGAAAACGGTCCGTGACCGCTATCGTGCAGCAAAATGGCAACGGATGCACTCCGTAACTCTTCGTCGCTAATATCGTAGCCCTTGCCGCGAAGCAAATGTATGGCATGACGCATCAAGTGCATGGCACCGAGGCTGTGTGCAAAGCGCGTATGGTTGGCACTGGGATACACCATAGTGGTCAGACTGACCTGCTTGATACGGCGAAGACGTTGGAAATAAGGATGTTCTATAATATCGAAGTGCGTCTCGTCCGGAATGGTCACAAAACCATAAATCGGATCGTTGAAAATCTTCTTCTTGTTCAAAACCACGGTCATTTTGTTCGGTTTGAATGAAATTATCCGCAAAAGTAGCAAAAAAACACGACTTTTTTTCTGCAATGATGGGCATGGGTATAACAATATGCACGATTTTTGCGTTATCTAAATTATATGAAAATTTCTGTCTGACGAAAAAAGCAACTTATCGGAAACACCTTTACTTTTTGTGTATTAAAAATTTGAAAGAATGGAAAAGAATACAATTTTATGGGCAGACGACGAGATTGATCTGTTGAAGCCGCACATCTTGTTCTTAGAACAGAAAGGTTATGAGGTGGTTGCTGTCAACAATGGCTCCGATGCCATTGACATGGTGCACGAACGCCATTTCGACATCGTTTTCCTCGATGAGCAGATGCCCGGCGTGTCGGGCGTGGAGGCTTTGGAAGCCATTAAGCGCGACTTTCCCAACCTTCCCGTGGTGATGATCACCAAAAGCGAAGAAGAACGCATCATGGAAGAAGCCATTGGCTCCAATATCGCGGACTATCTGATCAAGCCGGTGAATCCGAACCAGATTCTTCTTTCGCTGAAACGCAACCTTGAAAACCGAAAGTTGCGCGATGAGAAGTCGTCCATGGGCTATCAGCAGGATTTCCGCAAAATCAGCATGGACCTCAACAACAGCTTGAACTATGAGGAGTGGATCACGGTGTACAAGAATTTGGTGCGCTGGGAGCTGGAGCTTCAGAAATCGACCGACGAAGGCATCAAGGGCATCCTCGCCGAACAGAAACAGGAAGCCAACAACATCTTTACACGTTACATACAACGCAATTATTACGACTGGATACAGGGAAAATCGGAGAAACCCACCATGTCGCATACTGTGGTGCGCGACAAGGTGTTGCCGCACCTCGACGATGACGACAAACCGCTGTTTCTCATCGTGATAGACAATCTGCGCTATGACCAGTGGAAAGCCATACAGCCGCTTGTCGAGACCTATTTCCACGTCGATGACGATGCCATTTACTATAGCATATTGCCAACCACGACCCAGTATGCCCGCAACGCCCTCTTTGCCGGACTGATGCCGCTCGAAATTCGCCGCCGTTACTCCAAATGGTGGGTGGACGAGGACGATGAAGGCACAAAAAACCAATACGAAGGCGAACTGCTCGGTGAACAACTGCGCCGTTACGGAAAAAACATCCGCTATTCATATAATAAGGTGTTGAACCTGCAAGGCGGCAAAAAACTGTACGAACAGATGGCCGACCTCATGCCCAACAGGTTGAACGCCATAGTGTATAACTTTGTTGACATGCTCTCGCACGCCCGCACCGAGATGGAAATTATCCGTGAGCTTGCCGAGGACGAGGAGGCCTACCGTTCGCTGATGCTGTCGTGGTTTGAGCACTCCAGCCTGTTCGATATGATTCGCTATATCGCGGAAAAAGGTTGCCGCATGGTCATCACCACCGACCACGGCTCCATATACGTGAAAAATCCGGTTCGCATCCTTGGCGACCGCGAGGTGAACACCAATCTGCGCTACAAGTACGGACGCAACCTGAAATACAACCCGAAGGAGGTATATGAGGCCAAAGACCCCGAAAAACTATTCCTGCCGAGGCAGAACCTCAGCACCTCATACGTCTTTGCCGGTTCCAATGACTTTTTTGCCTATCCGAACAACTACAACTATTATGTCAACTATTACCGCAACACTTTCCAGCATGGCGGCATCTCTATGAATGAAATGCTGATTCCTGTGATTTATCTCAAATCAAAATAATAAACATTTTTCAGTTTTGACTGCTTGGGGATTGTGATTTTTTCGTTTGAAAAAATCACAATCCCCAAGCCTTGAATTGAATTTGTTATATTTGCTTGGAAAAATGTCAAGAAAATGAATCGGAAAACATTTGAAATCAATGGAATAGAAGAACTTTCGAAAGTATCGGAGTATCTCATATCCCTGCGTGACAAGGCGACTGTGTTTGCTTTTTTCGGTGCCATGGGTGCAGGCAAGACAACGCTTATCAAAAACTTGTGTCACAAATTAGACGTCACCGACGAGGTGACCAGTCCAACTTTCGCCATTATCAATGAATACAGAACCAAAGATAGAGACTCCATATATCATTTTGATTTCTACCGTATTAAGAAATTGGAAGAAGTCTTTGACATCGGTTATGAAAACTACATGTACAGCGGCAATCTTTGTCTGCTCGAATGGCCCGAAATGATAGAGTTGCTGATGCCGGACAACTATGTGCGAATCGACATTCAGCCCGGATCAACAGATGAAAGCCGCATCATCAGTTGCGAAATTGCGCAAAGTGTTTGAG
The DNA here is from genome assembly GCA_029983675.1 of Bacteroidales bacterium. Classification (GTDB taxonomy): domain Bacteria; phylum Bacteroidota; class Bacteroidia; order Bacteroidales; family F082; genus Limimorpha. The sequence goes on from JASBYY010000020.1 coordinate 14,008, forward strand.
GTGCTTGGGCATTGTAAAGAACAGAAAATAAAACAGAAATGACCACCGACCCATTTTTGACCGCCACGGAACTTAAAATGGCACTATCTGATGCCAGCCAAGTGTTTGTGCTGGTTGACGACAACACGCACCATTGCTGTCTTCCATTGTATGAGCGGCTATTCGGGACTTCTTTCATTTTGTTGGAAACGCCTTCTGGGGAAACGCACAAGACCTTACATGAAGCCACGGCCTTGTGGCGGTCATTGCTTGGACATAAAGCCAACCGTCATGCTCTACTTGTCAATCTGGGTGGAGGTGTGGTCAGCGATTTGGGAGGCTTTGTCGCCTCTTGCTATCAGCGGGGCATCAGTTATGTCAACGTGCCGACCACACTGCTTGCCATGATCGATGCCGCCATTGGCGGAAAAACAGCCATCGATTTCGAAGGCATGAAGAACCAGATTGGTGCATTTCACTTTCCCAAAGGCGTGTTTCTCTGCCCTGATTTTCTAATGACCTTACCGCAACGCGAGGTGCGTTCCGGATTGGCAGAGCTAATCAAATACGGGTATATCGCACACCCCGACTTGTTAGAAGCCGACGGCAATAACTACGTGTCTCATATTCGGGAAGCAGCTATGGTAAAGTGGCGCATTGTCAGCGAAGATCCTCATGAACACGGTTTTCGCAAGGTGCTTAACTTTGGGCACACCTTAGGTCATGCCATCGAAAGCCATTTCATGAACACAAAGACACCGTTGTTGCATGGCGAAGCAGTTGCATTAGGCATGTATGGTGCCTTGTGGCTATCGGTGCGCCTGTGCGGACTTGCTCCGGATGTGTTTGAAACCTATCGGGGCATTTTCCTGCGTAATTTTACATCACTTGCATGCAGATTTACCGATAAAGACTTGGAGGCCATCACGACCCTCACGCTTTGTGACAAAAAAAATCGTGACGGCGAGGTGCGCTTTGTGTTGCTGAAAGCGATAACGCAACCCGTGATAGATGTGGCAGTGGACAAGGAAGCTATCAAATTGGCATTGTTGGAATTACAAAACCTCATGAAGATATGAACACAGAAATTGCAACCCCAAAACCCATGCTTGTATTGCCTGCCAACAAGCCTATCCGCTGCGAAGTACAGATTGAAGGTGGAAAAAGTGAAAGCAACCGCGCCCTCATGATTGCTGCTTATGGTGGATTTACTGCGGAATTAGAGAATTTGTCCGCTTCGGACGACACCCGCCTCCTTCAGTCGTTGTTGCATGACATTGCAATGGCAAAGCCCGATACCACGCTGACTTTAGATTGCGGCATGGATGGCACTGCCTGCCGTTTTCTCGCCACCTATCTCGCCAGAAGTGAAGGACAGTGGCTGCTGACCGGAAACGACCGCATGAAACTGCGTCCCATGGAGGCTTTGGTGGAAGCCCTACGTCATCTTGGTGCCCGGATAGAATATGTTGAGTGTCAGGGCGCATTGCCGCTTCGTATTGTAGGAATGGCGTTAAAAGGGACGGAAGTGCATATCGACATGAGCCGCAGCAGCCAGTTCGCCTCATCATTGTTGATGGCTGCACCTTGCATGAAACAAGGGTTGCGCCTTCATCTTGACGGCGTGCTCAACTCCTTGCCGTATCTTGACATGACCATCGAACTGATGAATCATTTCGGTGCCGATGTGGAACGCGAAGACCGCTTGGTGACCGTGCAGCCCAAACCCTACCTGGCGCGTCCTTACGCCGTTCCTTCCGATTGGAGTTCGGCATCGTATTGGTATGAAATTGCAGCTTTGAGTGACGAGTGCGACATCTTTCTCCGTCATCTTGATACGCAAACTGCACATGGCGATGCTGTCATGGCAAAATTGGCCGAATCTTTCGGCGTGCAATCCGAGATCAGCGACTTGGGTGTGCGTCTGACCAAACGAACCCCGCAAGCCAAAGCCCTGCAATTCGACTTTGCAGCCACCCCCGACCTGTTTCCGACCGTTGCCGCCATCTGTGCCGGATTGCAAATCCCCGCCACTTTTACCGGCCTATCCAATCTTGCCGTTAAGGAATCGAACCGCATTGACGCTATGGCGGCTGAACTTGGTAAATTCGGCACACGCATCGAAAGGGTGGGCACACACGAAATCCATCTGATGCCCAGCATCCGTCTCGACAAGTCTCCACGTAGCTTGCCCTACTATTCCATGGAACGACCTTTGCGTATCAATGCGCATGGAGATCACCGCATTGCCATGGCCCTGGCTCCTTTGTCGATGGTGCTTGGCGCAATTGCCATTGACAACCCGGATGTGGTGACCAAATCGTATCTTAACTATTGGGAAGACCTGCGGAAAACAGGAATGACGGTCATGGCTGGTTTGATGCAGCCGACAATGCCATAGCCATAAACACCTCATCAAATAACAATAATATTTTCGTAAAGAGATCCCGTGCTTGACACGGGATGACTGAGTTTGGGACATGGTGCGGGATAACACGAGAGAAAAAGCTTTGTATGCCTTGATTGGACACTATCCGTCATGCTGAACAACGTCATTCTGGACCTGATCCAGAATTGATTCAGCATCTCTTCAGAATCTACACGGAAACCATCCATCATCTTTTCAGTATCCCAACGACATCTGTTTTCCTTGGCGATATTTTTCACTCCCAAAAAACCGTCAAAAAGAATGAAATATGTAAATTTGCAGCCTATTATGTTCGACAAGCTAAGAAATAGAATATTAAAACGATCCATAGAGCAGTTCATCAAGGGAAAGGCAATAGCCAAACTGCCTGACCTGCGGCGTATCTCTTCGGTCATTATCATTTTGGAAGACAGTGAAAAGCAACTGATTAGAAGCATAGAAAGCAACATGAAGCAGTTGTTTGGCATCGCCTACTGTCGTTTTGTGATTCTCAGCAATGAAATATCCGATACCGTCTTGCAGAGCGACCTCCACTATGAAATCACGCCCAAAGACTTCGGCATCATCAGCGTGCTGAAAAAAGAAAAAGAAGAGTATGTGCGCAAACTGCCTACCACATTTCTACTTGTGAACATGGCACCGGAGCATCCCGAAATCAGCGACTACCTTAGTATCTTGCCAAGAGCTAATTTCAGGGTCTGCTTCCACAATAGTCCGCATGTAGGCATTTACGATTTGGTGATCGACAACAGCAAGAATGCCTCACGCATGAACGACGTGCAAGTGCTGCACCAATACTTATGTGCTCTGACTGGCACAACAAATCCCCAAAAACAAGAAAACTCTCCCGAATAATGGACAACATCATGAAAACTGAAATACACAATCATCCGTTTCTCGGCAACGGCGTAGCCTTAGTGACCCCTTTCAAAGCGAACGGCAGTCTCGATGAGACCGGACTTGAACTTTTGGTTAATTTCGTCATCGACCAAGGCGTTGATTTTTTGGTCGCCTTAGGCACAACATCGGAAGCCCCCACTTTGAGTGCGGAAGAAAAGAAACGCGTCGTCAGCACCATCATCGGCGTGAACCAAGGGCGTGTTCCTGTCATGCTGGGCTTGGGCGGAAACGACACGAAAAGCGTCATTGCCCAAATCAAACAACAAGATTTCAAAGGCATCTCTGGCATTTTGAGCGTGGTCCCCTACTACAACAAACCGAACCAACGCGGCATGAAAGCCCACTTTGAAGTCATCGCCGACGCCAGTCCCGTACCCGTCATTGTTTACAACGTACCGGGTCGTGTGGGAGTCAACCTGCAAGCCGCCACATGCGTAGAACTTGCCCAACATCCCAACATTGTCGCCGTGAAAGAGGCGTCGGGCAACCTGCAACAAATCATGGAGATACTGCGCGACAAGCCCGCCGACTTCGATGTCCTTTCGGGCGACGACGGCATCACGCAGCCGTTGCTGGCACTTGGCACACAAGGTGTGATTTCGGTAGCAGCCAATGCCTACCCGAAAATCATGTCTGCCATGGTCCATGCCCAGATGAATGGCCAAATCGACAAGGCTCTTGAATTGCATTATGCCATGATGAAGATGAACCAACTCATCTTTGCCGACGGCAATCCCGCCGGCATCAAATGTCTGCTCCACCATATCAAATTGATAGAAAACGCGCTACGACTTCCCTTGGTGCCCGCCAATGAAAAAGTCGAGGCCGATATTATCGCGGAATGGGACAGACATTTGGCTCTCGTCAACCAACAATGCTAATCAACCTGACTAATCCTATCAAATATAGAACAAATAATTATTTCAATTTCAAATGCAACACTTTCACACTATCATCCTTACCCTGGTGCTGATGCTTAGCGGCATTGGCGCTTCGGCACAAGAAGATCTGAGCGCCATGATGCGCGCTCGCAATGAATTTTATTTCAGCCTACCCGTCACACATCCTGAAGAGGTCCTGAAAATAGGCAGAACGGTCACTATCGACCAAATCGAAGGCCAGACCTTGTTTTGCTATGCCAACAACAAAGAGTTTGACGCCCTCGCCAAGATGGGCTACCAACCCACGTTGCTCACCCCGCCTTCGATGCGTGAGATTCATAAAATGTGGGACGGAAGCAACCGCGCCGCCTACGACTGGGATGCCTACCCCACCTACGAAGCCTACGAACAGATGATGTTCCAATACGGCACCGACCACCCCGATCACTGTGAGATTATCGAAATGGGCACCTTGCCAAGCGGTCGCAAAATACTGCTCGCCCACCTGCATAATGGCAGCGGCGATGGCAAGCCTCGTTTTCTCTACACCTCCACCATGCACGGCGACGAGGTGACCGGCATGATGCTGATGCTCCGCCTCATCGACTACCTGCTGACGAGTAACGAAGCACAGGTGCAAAACATCATGGACAACATCGATATTTACATCAGTCCCTGCACCAATCCCGACGGCACCTACCACGGTGGCAACGGCAGTGTTTACGGAGCCTCCCGCTATAATGCCAACGGCATCGACTTGAACCGCCATTTCCCCGATTTTGTTGAAGGCCCGCACCCCGACGGCGCCAATCACTACGAAAGCGAAGCCCAGTGGTTTATGGACCTTGCACAGAACAAGCTGTTCACCATGGGTGCCAACTACCATGGAGGATCAGAATTGGTCAACTACCCTTGGGACACCTACGCCCCAAAACATGCCGACGATGCATGGTGGATTTACACCTCTCAAGAGTATGTCGATTTCTGCCACGCCCAGAACAACAGCTATATGCAAAGTCAAAACAACGGCATCACAAACGGTTACGAATGGTACAGCATCTCCGGCAGCCGCCAGGACTACATGAATTATTACTCCCAATGCCGTGAATCAACGATAGAATGTTCCATGAACAAAACCCCCAACGCCAGCGAGATGCCCATGTTCTGGAATTACAACCGCGAGGCCATGTTGAGTTATCTTGAAGAATCTCTGTACGGCATCCACGGCACCGTTACTGATTCGGTTACGGGACAACCGGTTGTGGCATCTGTCATTATCACCGGACACGACAAAGACGGATCTTCGGTCACCTCGCACATGCCCGCCGGTGACTATCACCGTCCCATCAAGGCCGGGACCTATACCGTCACTTATGCCGCTAACGGTTACTATCCCAAGAACTACACCGTGACTGTCGCAGATCATCAGACCACCATACAGAATGTCAAGTTGGTTGCAGGCGAAGGACTTGTCCCCGACTTCACGGCCAGCGCCACCCAGGTATCATTAGGTGGCAGCGTCAACTTCACCGATGCCTCATGGGGTGCCAATATCACCTCTTGGGCTTGGCAGTTTGAAGGCGGTACGCCTACCACATCCTCGGAGCAAAACCCCAGCGGCATTGTGTACGACGAAGTCGGCACATTCAATGTCACTTTGACCGTCACCAATGCAGAAGGACAAAGCCAGAGCATAACCAAACCCAACTTCATCACCGTAAGCGAATCCTACAATATGCAAAACGGAACCATCACTACATGTAACGCTTTGTTCTACGATTCTGGCGGCGCCAACAACCACTACGGCAACAACGAAGAATACACGCTCACTTTCAAACCCACCGGGCAAGAACGAAAGATAGAAGTGTCTTTCCTGTCCTTTAACATCGAAAACGGCTATGACTTTCTCAAAATCTATGACGGCACTTCCAGCAGCGCATCATTGATCGGAGAGTTTACAGGAACCACTTCTCCCGGCACCATTGTCGCCACGAATGCTGAAGGTGCTTTGACCTTCCACTTCAAATCCGATTTCGGAGCCAATCTAACCGGCTGGGCAGCATCGATCCGCTGCATCTCTGATAATCCGTTGACCCTTGAAGTCACCGCCGACCCTGAAATCATCAACGATGGTGAAAGCTCGCAGCTCAACGTCGTTGCCACCGGCGGTACGGGAAGCTACACCTATAGCTGGACCCCTACCGAAACCCTCAGCAACCCGAGCATCGCCAATCCTCTCGCCTCGCCTACAGGCGTGCCCACCACCACCTATAAGGTTGTCGTCACCGACAGTGAAGACAACACGGCGGAAGGCAGTGTGGAAGTCTCCATCCGCAACGTTTCGGTTGAAGAAAACCTACTGAACAGCATCACAATCTATCCCAACCCAAACCAAGGCACACTTTATATCGAAAGCAAGCGCAACATCGGTATGATGGATTACACCTTGCTGAACAGCCTCGGACAATCCGTTTCATCCCAGCATTTTGACAAATTTGAAGGCGTGATTCAGATTGCCACGGAAAGCCTGAGCAAAGGCATCTATTTCCTGCATCTGTCGGGCGACGAAGGGACAACCACGCAAAAAATCGTGATTGAGTAGTTGCTGGCAAATCAGCATCCAAAACGCAAGGACTTCTCTGCCTGGAAGTTCTTGCGTTTTTCTTTACAGGATATGCCGCACCCAAATACAATATTTTACAATAAAAGCGCCGAAATAGCGTTGGTATTCATTGAAAATGACTAATTTTGCAACCATGTTAAAACGCAACCTCATCATATTGTCCCTCCTCGGCTTTCTTTGCTGCACTTCGTGCAACGATTTCAAGCGTATCACCATGAGCACCGATAACGAAATAAAGTACGAAGTGGCCATGGACTATTTCGAGCGGAAAGACTACAGTAAAGCGTTACAATTGTTCGACCTGCTGCAAGCCTCGTTCCGGGGTACTCCAAAGGGAGAAAATGTCAGTTACAACACGGCCCTATGCTATTATCAGAACAACGACTTCGAAGTTGCCGAGTATTACTTCAAACGTTTCGTACAGAATTATCCTTTCTCGAACCGTGCCGAGATGGCTTCTTATCTCGCTGCTTTTTGCAGTTATAAGCAATCCCCAATTTCGAGCCTTGACCAGACCAAGACCATTGAAGGCATCGCTCAATTGGAGCAGTTTGTCGAACGCTACCCGGAAAGTGACAGCCTGCAACGCGCCAAAGGAATGATCAAAGAACTCAATGAAAAACTGGAGGAGAAAGACTACAATATCTGCATGTTGTTTTACAGAATGGAAAACTACACCGCCGCCATCACTTCGTTTGAGAATCTGCTGAAGAGATTTCCAAATACGGAACACCGCGAGGAGATTCTGTTCGATATGGCCAAGACCTATTATGACTATGCCGAAAACAGCGTTTCCGAAAAACAACGCGAGCGCTACGAGGCTTGTATTGAACGGCACAACACGCTTTCGTACCTTTACCCCGAAAGCAAGTATTTGAAAGAATTGGATGGCATCGCCGCCAAAGCAAGAAAGAAATTAGAAAACATACAATAAGAAAACAAATGGATTTCAAGAAAATCAAAACCGAAACGACGGTGGTCACCCGTCAGAAAGATCAGTTTTACCAAGGTACGGGCAACATCTACGAAACCGTTGCCATCTTAGCAAAACGCGCCAATCAGATCTCTTCTGAGATGAAAGAAGAACTGAGCAAGAAAGTTGAAGAGTTTTCATCGACTAATGACAGTTTGGAAGAGGTGTTTGAGAACAAGGAACAAATTGAAATCTCGAAGTTCTACGAAAGACTTCCGAAACCCACGCTAATAGCCATTCATGAGTTTCTTCATGACGAGATTTATTTCCGCGATCCCAACAAACAAGTCCAAGACGAGTTTTAATTGGTTGTTATAGTTTTAGGCACCGCCACTAATTGTGGCGGTGCTGTTTTTATTCAAAAAAACATCGGAAAACACCCTTTGGCATAACAAAAAGCACGATATTTGCGTTGTCATAACAAAAAGAATCCGAAATGAAAAAAACATACATCTCCGTATTGATTGCTTCTTTAATGTTGTTTTTCAATACCTTACATGCACAAGAGCTGAAATTCGACGTTCGTGTCAATGCAAGCAAGATATCCGGATCCGACCGCACGGTCTTTCAGAACCTCCAAACCGCGCTTTTGGAATTTGTCAACAACACGAAGTGGACGAACATCAACTTCAAGACCAACGAACGCATCGAAGGCTCCATCCTTATCAATGTGAACGAACGCACCGAAACCGACCACTTTGCCGGAGACATTAACATCGCCTTGCGCCGTCCCGTTTACAAAACGAGTTTCAACACCCCGATCTTCAATTATATCGACACAAAATTCACCTTTGAATATATCGACGGTCAGATGCTTGATTTCAACCCGAACACTTACACATCGGATTTGACCGCTACCCTTGGGTTCTACATCTATCTGGCTCTCGGCATGGACTTCGACACCTTCTCGGAAAATGGAGGCAATGATTTTTTCAAATTAGCGGAAGGCGTTGCCAACATTGCACCACAGAACCCCGGCTGGGATAAATCAAACCGCCGCAACCGTTATGCCATTATCGAAAACATGACCAATCCGGCCTTCGCCCCTCTTCGGCAATTCATGTACCAATACCACAGGCTCGGTCTCGATGTCATGTCGGAAAAACCCGATGAAGGCCGCGCCGTCATTACCAAAGCCTTAGAAAACCTGCAACAGGTGTATGATAAAAACCCATCCTGCTACCTGCTTCAACTGATCGTTGAAACCAAACGCGATGAAATCATTCAAGTGTATTCGCAAGGCTCGCAACAGGAAAAGACCAAGGTGGTCAACATAATGAAAGCCATCGACCCGTCAAGATCTTCTGATTACGAGGCCATCTTGAAAGGAAAATAAGGTTTCTAACCATACGCCAAGATGCTCCAGCAACTCCAAATCAGCAACTACACCCTTATCGACGACCTGACTGTCAGATTCGGCAGCGGCTTCAGTGTCATTACAGGAGAAACAGGGGCTGGAAAATCGCTATTACTTGGCGCATTGGGATTTGTACTGGGCGACCGCAGCGATGCCAATGTCTTGTACGACAAAGAAAAGAAATGTGTTGTCGAAGCCACTTTTAGCCTTGATGCTAAAATGTTCAAACCTTTGTTTGACACCAACGACCTCGACTATGAGGACACCTGCACTTTTCGACGCGAACTCACCCCACAAAAAAAATCGAGGGCTTTCATCAATGACACTCCCGTCACCTTGCAGACCTTGAAAGATATTGGGAATCAACTTGTTGATATACATTCACAACACGATTCTCTCCTGCTTACCAATGCTGATTTTCAATTGCATCTGCTTGACGAAATCGCTCAAAACCACGAGCTTTTAGACACCTATAAAAAAGAATATGCCGTCCAGGTAGCCCTGCGACAGCATCTCGACGAACTACAGACGGCAGCACAAAAAAACAGTGCCGAAAACGATTTTCTAAAATTTCAGCTTGACGAATTGGAGAAAGCCCAACTCAAAGAAGGGGAATACGATGACATTGAGCAGACCCTACACAGGATGGAGAATGCCGAAGAAATCAAGACGCTGCTTTCCACTGCCAACATGCTGGTCAGCAACTCCGATAATGCCATCCTGATACAACTCGGCGAACTCGTCAATACGCTCCATCGGTTGAAAACCTTGCTTCCCGAAACTGCCGAACTTGAACAGCGCATCGAAGCACAACATATTGAGTTGAAAGACATCGCCTACGACCTCGACCATTTTGAACAGGACAGCAGCTTCGATGAAGAACAAATGCAAAGGCTGCAAGAACGTTACGACCTGCTCAGTCGCCTGATGATGAAGCACCATGTCAATGACTTTCCCGATCTTCTTGCCCTGCAATCGAGCATTGCCCAAAAAGTAAGTGCATTTGAGAACATCGATGAGCAAATCATAGAAACTCAAAAAGAACTAAAAGAAAAAACGCAGGAAATCAACAAGTTGGCAGACAAGTTACATCAACGTCGCTCCGAAGCCGCCTTACAATTTGAAAAAAATGTCACCGAGCTTGTGTGTCAGCTGGCCATGCCTCATGCCGTGTTTCACATATCGGTAGAACATCAGGATCACTTTTCCGCCAACGGATCCGACCAAGTGCGTTTTCTATTCAGCGCCAACAAAGGCATTGCCGCCGACGATATTAACCGCGTGGCTTCCGGCGGCGAATTGTCGCGCCTGATGCTTTCTATCAAGAGTGTGGTATCGCGCAACAATTACATTCCCACTCTCATTTTCGACGAAATCGACACCGGAGTATCGGGCGAGGTGGCGGCAAAATTAGGCGATATCATGAAAGGCATGGGCGACAGCCTGCAACTTGTTTCCATCACACATCTTCCACAAGTCGCCAGCAAAGCTTGCCATCATTTCTTCATTTACAAAGACAATGACGGTCATCGCACATTTTCGCACATCCGGCTACTTGATAACGAGGAACGTGTTACGGAAATCGCAAAGATGCTCAGCAACGACAAGGTGACTGCCGAAGCCCTAAAAGCCGCTGAAGTATTATTGAAATAATCTTCTGACAACCAATGCCTTTTCGGGCAGCAGGTCATCGTGTATTAAATGCAACGTATTTGCATTTACTATTCTTACACATCTAAGAAGCTGTTTTTGAATTCTTACAACAAAGTTATTATTGAATTATTTCGGATTTTTTTTCCTTTGTTTTCGGTTGATTTGATGGTCTTTTTGGCTCATTTTGCCCATTGTCTCACTCACATAGCCCGCTATGTCAAGCTCCACAATGAACAAAATGTACTCAAAAATACCTATCAACTCAGTCCGAAACTATTCAAAACAGCTTCTAAGAGAGGCTGTGTCAAGATTCAATTTTTGACACAGCCTCTCAATATATTTCAACAACCCGAAAACGGACTACTGCTTGACAACGCTGAAAGCGTATTCCATGCCATTACCATCTACGGCTTTGACGAAATAAACACCACTGTTCCAGTTGCTTACTTCGACGATAGACGATTTCCCTTCGTAAATGCATTGTCCCAAAGCATCATATACTCGAACTGAAAGCACACCACCTTCAAGATGGATCCTATCTCTTACGGGATTGGGCCAAGCCGACACTTTGACTTCGTTTTCCGGCACTGCCGTCACCACGACATGAACCGTATTCGCATTGGGATCGGCAGCCGTGGGGGCGGGATCGGACTCACACTCTTCAGGTGTTCCAGAACGATAAACAGCAGTCAACAGATAGCCATGTCTGCCCGGTTCGACCTTATGGAAAAACGTCCGTTCCGTTCCAGGCACTTCGGCAAGCACCTCATACCCGACACAAGAGCCTACGTATTTGTAAACCAAAAATTTATCAAGATCTTCAAATTGCGTTTCCATATCCCATGTGAGGCGCACTCCGTAGGCTTCAGGAGTCCATTCGTATTCTCCCGCCAAATCGAATGGCGCAGTACACACCAATGGACCGCATTCGGTATGGTAGGTCGTGATGGCACCAACAGTGGGTTTTCCGGAAGAAGCATACACTTCATCGCCATCGCTATCAAGCACCTCAAACGAACACTCGGTGTCATCGTCTTCATAACCGATATTGCAATAGTTCCAATACAATGTAATGTACGAATCGCCGGGCACGCTGACAGTAATCGTTGTATCGCTGCCCTGAAGCAACCCGACACGTTGAATGACATTGTCGCATGAGTCGAGGACAGAAATCGCTGGTGACAACCAGCCGTCGCCTTTTGAATCGTGAAGACGGAACTTCAGTTGGCATACCGCATCCGATATAATGGTCTTTGTAACGGATAGCCCCTTCCCTGTCGCATTGACAGCGTAGGCCGTCAGGGAATTGGCCGTACATCCGTTAAAAGGAAGCGACACCGTCAAAGTGGCACCGGGCTGTGGAGCGGCAAAAGCGTGAGCAGCACCGTAGTTCAGCAGCAGCACGATAGAATCAATCTGGGTAAGTGCTGTGCCGCCAATGGACTGCGAGGGTGCTTTCAAGGTCACATTCAGCACATTACCGCTCTTTGTCGCCGAAAGGCTTTCCACCTGATTGGGCATTGTGTAGTATTCAGAAACAGGATGCAGGTCGAATATGGCGGAATGGTCGTAGTTGTAACCATGGTGCGTGATATTCATGGCATCAATGCTAAAGAAACCGTTATCAAATCCCTGCCAGCCCCAGTTAAAGTGCATGAAATCGTTTTCATCGTAACCATCGCAAACAAAGGCATGACCGCCGCGTGCGCCGTCTTTTGTGGGGCTGTATGCACTATAATACAACGGTCGGCCTGCATCGAACTCTTCTTTAAGCATATTGATCCATTCCGTATTGGAATAGTCATCACGATACTCGAAGTGCATATCGCTTGCATATCTGAAAAAATCGTGCAAGGCATCCGGGACATCGGGAGAATAAGCTCCGCTACCCGAAGGACCGTAGTTCATCTCCACGCTTACGCCCGCATGGTACTGAAGCAAGGCAATGGCATCAACTTCAGATTGTGGTGAGGTATAGTCTAAAAACAGCGGCATTTTTTCGAAATGATATTGTGTTTCGCCAAAGTTCGCCGTCATTGTTCCATAGGAATAATGGGTATAGGTATGGCTTCCAGTGCCGGTTTGCGGCCACTCCCAATAACGCATAACCTGCGCCATGGCATTGGCTACACAGCCTGACTTCACGTGTCCGTTATAGCCTTCGGGGTCGTTGGGGCACTGATTGTTGTAGAGTTGTGTCTGGTGCCATGTGGTCTTCACCAAAGGACCGACACGGCGTTCAGCACGTTGCGAAAGCCGTCCCGTTGCCTTCAACATCTCCCAATCAGCAACGATTTGCGGGTCAGGATTCAAATGGTTTTCAATGGCATAGCTAATATCGTTTTTGTAATTCTCAAAAAAAGTCATCAAGCCTTCGCTAATCCCGTCCATGCTGAAGCTGCCCTCCGTAGCATAGCCCAATATAGGACGTGCACAAGCATTGGCCGAAACAACGACAAAACCTTTGGGAATCAAAGAGAAAACATAAAAACAAGCCCTGTCCTGCCCATCACGTGCAGTATATGCCAAGACAGCCTGCACGTTCTCAACCCTCGTATTGGCCTTCATAAAATGCAGCCCGAGCAAACGTGCCTCCTCGACATCCACCGATGCGGCATTGGCTCCTATTAACCAAGTCAAAACGAAAACGAATAACAATATGGTCTTCTTCATGGTATATGATATTTATTTCTATCTATCGAATATCCGTTACCGGCGTAACAATTATTCCTTCATAAATTTCAACACCTGTTCGCCGTCTGTTTCAGATATGATCCTGACAAAATAAGCACCAGGTTGCCATGCCGAAACATCAATATCGGGCTGTGTACCCTGATAGACTTGTTGCCCCAAAGCATTGAACACCAATATGTTTTGCGCATCCAAAGCAATATGAATGCAGTTTGTCGCAGGATTGGGATAGATGAAATGATTGGCAACGGAGTTCTCTTTGATTTCCATTGTTTCACAATTGATGGCATGTGTCTTGATGGAGCCAACCGTAGGCGTGCCGTTTGAAGCGACAATCAGCTGATTGTTCCAGTCATAAATCTCGTATGAACACTCCTGACAACTATGGTGCGAATACGTCCAGTTATCATACGACCAGAAAAACGTAGCGTCTTCGAATCGTGGCAGCATAAGTATGCGCGAATATTCGGCACCTTCTTCCAACCCTACGCGCAATGACACTTTGCCATCCTCATCGAGTACGGCAATATAGGACATGTCCCATCCGTTGCCACCGGCATCGTGCAAATCGAATCGCACATCGCAGGCTTCTCCCACCATGATGGTGTCACGAACCACTTTGCTCATCCGTTGCTCACTAACGGCATAGACCGTATAATAATAGGTGGCGTTTTTCGGGACCACTTCTGTGAAAGTGATTTGAGGTTCGCTCACATTGGCATAACGTTTCACGACAACGCCATCGCGCATCACCACAATGCTGTCCAGCGAGGTCAGCGCCACGCCGCCATTGGTTTGGTATGTCGGCTCAAAATGCAGATTGACCGTCATGCCATCAGCTTGAGAAGCATTCATACTGGCAACTGCTTTAGGCACATATTCATATTCCCAGTTCGGGTGCAGGTTGAAAATCGCCTGATGTGAATACGGGAACGAATAGAAAGTGAGGTAGAAGCCGTCAATGTCAAAATAGCCGTTGTCGAACCCCTGCCAGCCCCAGTTCAGGTGGAACAAGCCGTTTTGGTCGTATCCGTCGAGCACATAGGCGTGTCCGCCCACATCTCCCGCCGAAGCATAGTAAAGGGGCATCCCACCATCAAGATTTTCGTGCAGTTTTTCCACCCAATCTCCATTATAATCATCACGATCCAAGAACAGCATATCCGGATCATAACGGAAATAGCTTCTGAAAGCGTCGAAGACCCGGAAAGAAAAGGCCCCGCTTGCACTCGGTCCGTACATCATATCAACACCGATACCGGCATGTGATTCAAGCAACGCCACGGCATCCACTTCGGCCTTTGGACTTGCGAAGTCGAGGAAGTCGGGCATCAGTTCGTATCGGTAAGTAGCATGTTCGAAATCAGCATATAATTCTCCGTAATACGTTCCATTATAGCCATAGCATTGGTAGCTGTGGTTGGACTCTCCCTTACGCGGCCATTCCCAGTAACGCATGATTTGCGACATGGCGTTGGCCACGCAACCTGACTTGCAGTGGTATCCGAACTGGCTGGTGGAATCGACGGGAGCCATGCTATTGTATAAGTCAGTCTGATTCCAAATGCTTGCGCAAAGCGGTTCGACAGCACGAGTAAGTTTTTCATTGTTGATACGTCCCGTCTCGGCCAAACGTTTCCAATCGGCCGCAGCCTGAGCAGTCTGTCTTTCATTGTTTTCCATCATCTGGTCGAAGCCAGCCTTATAGTTATCAAAAAACGTCATCAGGCCTTCGGGAAGACTGGCTGTGAAATTACTTTCGGTGGAATAACCGAGAATGGGCTTAGCGCGGTCGTCAGCCGAAACGATGACGAAACCCTTGGGCAAAACCGAAAACACATAAAAACACGGTTGTCCGTGCTGCGTGTGCGCGGTATAACTCAACCGAGCCTCCAAAGTCCCGATTCTCGTGTTGTACTTCATAAACTTCAAGCCTAAACTCCGTGCCGTTTCAACATCGACAGGACCGGCGTTAACGGTAACAAGGCACACTAATGTGGCTACCAACGTAAATAAATATTTCTTCATTGTTGCATTTAATTTTGAAAGGTCAAAAATAGTCGTTTTCTATCAATAATTTAGTTGTCAATTGTTGGATTTTTCTTCAAACCTGACTAACAGATACGCATCGTCGCCCCCCTCTTTCTTCAGATAGGCTTCATCGTACACAATGTAATACACTGCGCCCGCTTTAGTAGTATAGATATGCGTAAAATACTTGAAATCAAATCCTTTTTCGACTAATTGTCGTCGCGTGACCGAAGTCTTTCCGCTCACATTCAATTCCTGCAACACATTATAGTTGCGCGATAGAATGGCGTTGATCTTACGCACCATATTGGTTTGCTTATGGTTATGTTCGTAGTGGTAGGCGTTGCGACAGGCATCCCCGCAAAACTTCTTGTCGGAGCGTCCGTATATCGGTTCTCCGCACGACAAGCATCTCTTTTGTTGTTGTTCTTCCATGGTCGTATATATATTGTCAATTATTTCCTTCCATCACATAAGCCGCTCCCTCCCTTCAAGAAAAGGCAACCGTACATCATCATTTGGTAAACACATAATGCAAGATATTGGCTCCCATTTTCAGGGCTTTTTCGCGTGTAGCCTGCGAGTCCTTGTGCACACGCTGGTCTTCCCATCCGTCGCCAAGGTCGCACTCGTATGTAAAGATACATACCAAACGTCCTTCGTAAATCATGCCAAAAAGTTGCGGCGGCTTGCCGTCGTGTTCGTGTATTTTGGGCAACCCTTCTGGAAAAGGGAAAGGCTTTTTGAAAATCTCGTGCGAAAATGGCAATTCCACAAAATCAAGTTCGGGGAACACCTTTTTCATCTGTGGCTCGATGAATTTACGAAGACCATAGTTGTCGTCGATATGCAGGAATCCTCCCGACATAAGGTACTCGCGCAGATTTTGGGCTTCGGCGGCATCAAAAACCACATTGCCATGCCCCGTCATATAGACAAAGGGATAGTTGAACAAATCGGGGCTTGACGGCTCAACGGCAGGCACTTCGGGATTGATATCGGTGCCCATTTCTCGATTGCAGAAACGCACAAGGTTGGGCAATGATGTCGGGTTGCCATACCAGTCGCCACCGCCACGGTATTTCAGCAAAGCAATGTTCAACGGCTGTGCCGACATGGTCACGGTGCACGATAGCAATAATAGCAACACCCATCTTTTCATCGCATCTGATTGATTAGTTGAACGGTATGGCAAGCCACAAGCGCGGCTGTTTCGGTACGCAAACGGGCATCGCCGAGACTGACCGGCTCAAAGCCTTGGGTCATGGCGAGTTCGGCTTCTTCGCGACTGAAATCGCCCTCCGGGCCGATGAGCACAATGGCGTTCTCGCCTTTGCGGTATACATCGCAAAGCTGGCTGGTGACACTACCGTCAATCCATGCGATGAACTTACGCCCTTCAAAAGGTTGTTTCAGCAACTTTTCAAATGAAACAAGTTCTTCAACAACGGGGAGACGCGATTTCATCGACTGCTTCATGGCGGCAACCATCACTTTTTGAAAACGCTCTACATTGGCAGCACGCCGTTCGGAGTGGAACGAAGTGAACAGCCGCACACGGTCGATGCCAATCTCGGTGGCTTTTTCGAGAAACCACTCCATGCGTTCGTTGAGCTTGGTAGGTGCCACGGCGATTTCAAGCTGAAATCCCCATTGGTCGTAACCCGCACGTTTGTTGCTCAACTCGATACCTGCCCTTTTGGGCAACGCATCAACAAGCACGGCATCAAAGAGATAACCGGCGCCATTCGTCACACAAAAACGATCGCCTTCTTTCATGCGCAACACCTTGACACAATGCTTCGACTCTTCTTCGGGAAGCACGGTCAACCCCGTATCGGCAGATGGGATATAGAAGACGTTCATTTTTATCGGTTATTTATTTTGACACACAAACTTCTCGACAAGCACGGTGCACATTTTCATGTTTCCCATCCGGATTTACATTCTTTCCGGCATTTCCATGCCTAACAAATTGGCGGCGTTACGCAAGAGCCGCGACACCATGTCGCAAATCTGAAGCCGCAACTGCCGACGGTTGACATCCTCTTCTTTCAGGATGCTGCATTCCTGATAAAATTGGTTGAATTCCTTGGCCAGATCGAAAATGAAATTCGCGACCATAGCCGGACTGCGGTTTTCAGCCGCCTGAGCCAACACATTCGGCCATCCATACATCATCACGATGATTTCCTTTTCCTTGGGCAGCAAATCGCCGGCAGGAACCTCATTTTCAAAAGCGATGCCCTGCTCGGCGGCCTTACGCAGCACCGAACAGATACGGGCATGGGTATATTGAATAAACGAGCCCGTATTGCCGTTGAAATCAATGGACTCCGAAGGATTGAACAGCATGGTCTTCTTGGGATCGACTTTCAGGATGAAGTATTTCAAAGCGCCGAGACCGATGACATGATAGAGTTTTTCGGCTTCTTCGGCAGAGAGGTCTTTTGCCTTGCCCAATTCCTCGGACACCGCTTTCGCCGTGGCCACCATCTCATCCATGAGGTCGTCGGCATCTACCACCGTGCCTTCGCGCGACTTCATCTTGCCGCTGGGCAGTTCCACCATGCCATACGACAGGTGCTCAATCTGTTTGCCCCATTCACGTCCCAACCGCACCAACACGCGCTTCAGCACGTCAAAATGGTAGATTTGTTCGTTACCCACCACATATATCAATTTCTCAGGGTCGTATTCCTTGACACGCAGTTGTGCTGTTCCAAGGTCTTGTGTCATATACACCGAGGTGCCGTCGCGACGTAACAACAGCTTCTCATCAAGCCCCTCATCGCGCAGGTCGCACCATACCGAGTTATCCTCGCGGCGGTACAGCACACCCTTATCCAAACCCTCCTGCACAAGTTCCTTGCCCAACAAGTAGGTCTGCGATTCGTAATATATCTTTTCGAAACTGACACCGAGACGTTTATACGTCACATCAAAGCCGTCATACACCCATCCGTTCATGGTGTTCCAGAGATTTCGCACTTCCGCATCACCGGCTTCCCACTTGCGCAACATCTCACGCGCCTCCTGCATCAATGGCGATACATCTTCGGCTTTTGCCCTGGCCGCTTCCTGCTGTTTCTCGTCCAACGTGTCAAAATCGGGCGGCAATAGTTCCTTCAATTCTTTCTTAAACTCCTTGTCGAACAGCACATAGAAATCGCCAATCAGATGGTCGCCTTTCTTTCCTGTCGATTCCGGCGTACAGCCATTGCCCCATTTCCGCCATGCCAACATGCTTTTGCAGATATGGATACCCCTGTCGTTCACCAAGTTGACCCTGACAACATGCTGTCCGTTGGCTTTCAATATTTCAGAAACGCTCCAGCCGAGCAAGTTGTTACGGATATGACCCAAATGCAAGGGTTTGTTGGTGTTGGGCGACGAATATTCCACCACGATAGGGCGACCGCTCACTTCTTTTCTTCCGAATTGCTCAACGCAACGATGGGTTTTGAAAAAATCGAACCAGAACGCATCAGAAATCAATAGGTTCAGGAAACCTTTCACCACATTGAACCGTGCTATCAAGGACGATTCCTTAAGCATCTCAGCGCCGACCTCGTTGGCCAGCTGCTCGGGATTACGTGCAACCAACTTTGAAAAAGGAAACACGACTATGGTGAGATCGCCTTCAAATTCGGGACGGGTCTTCTGAAAATTGACCTGCTGTACAGGCGGCTCTTGAGCATATAAATTCTTAAACGACTTAATAAATAACTGTCTCAGTACTTCTTCTAACATGATAAAACTTTGATAGGAATGCAAAAGTAGTAAATATGGCAGAAACATAGAGAAAAAACATGGATTTTTTGCCATCATAGATTCTACCGGCAGAGTAAGAAGAAAAAACACGTGAATTGAAAAAAGCAGTTTGAGCACTCTATCCTACACAGATTCAAGCAAAAATTGCATTTTTGATAGAAAAAAATCAAAAAAAACGAAGATAGGCAATCGGTCTTATGGTTAGGAAAACTTCTTTCGGAACCTCTAATGTGGTTTCGATCAATTATTATTGCAAAAAAACATTGAAAAACTTGACAATAAACTCTTTTATTTATAACTTTGCAGTCTTCAAAAGAATTCAGATGAATGATTTAGCTTTTTTATTCGAGCAAATGAAATTATTCCGAGAGGATCTGAAAACAAGATTTCTATACGGCATAATAGGGATCTTCGGAGATATTTATTTGTGTATAATTAAATTACCATCCCACATCATCTATCGGGCCTCAAGCCTAAATTGCCAACAGATCTCTTTCGATATGATTTTCGTTTTTATCGATATCTTCATTTTGGGCAAAAATCGTTTTGTTCGAACTTGCCCATTATTTGGTTTTCCAGTTGATGCAGTCCATTGTAGGAAAACCGACAAGGGCACCAAACAAACGGACTGTAAAAAAATACATGCTGTATAATATGGTACATTTAAGCTGAAAATACAGCTGAAACTGGCATTGAAAAGTCCAGCAAACTGACACTTCAATTATAAAACTAATTAAAAAAACAAATCGAAATGAAATCATCATACAAAATCACCTTAATCATTCTTTTTTCTATAGCTTTCCTTATTGGATGCAAGAAAGAAGAAAATTATAGTTGTGATCCTGAAATAAATAAATGGGCTAAAGAAAACTTTCTCTGCTTTCAAAATGCATCACTTGATGAAATTTCCACGCTTCCACCTCGACTTCAAAAAACTGCTTATCGGACACTATCAGCGGAAAATAAATATAATCTTTGGGTAGCAAAACTCGAAGATGTAAAGTTGACATGGGATCAACCTGTACAAAAACGAATAGAAGATCTTCTAAGCACAATCGATGCCTCTTGGTTTGAAACAGAATCTAAAACCATCAATACTAATTATTTGCAAGCGTGGGAACATGACATGCTTTATTCATGGATGGATTCCATCAATTATTACATCAGTTTTATGACATTATCCACAATAGAAGACTTTAAAAGGCTTCGAGATAATCCAGAAACAATTGATTATTCATGGCTTCATGATGAAACGATAGTACGGCAGCAAATAGCAAAATCTTCAGTACCAGGAGGGGAACCTAAACAAGATTGCTTCTGTAATTGGGACATATCGTGCGGTATAAACCTTAACGATCCTTGTACTAAAACTAATATATGCGAACATACTAATTCAGGGTGTGGCTTATTGTGTTTATATCCTTGCAAAGGAGATTGCGAATCTAATATTATTCTACAAAGATAAACAATTGTCGTTGACATACAAGAAGAGAAAGGATAATCCGCAACAATGACCATGACAGCCTCTTACCATAGTCACTTTTGCATGAAGGAAGTCATGATTATTACAGATAGTAATAATTTAAAAAATGCGATTCCATATCAGCTATTATTGTAGCATAATCTTGTACAATCACTAATCTTAATCTTATAATATCATGAACAACAAATTAAAACTTAAAAGCATTGTCTATTTTGCATGTTACTTAGTTTTCACTGTAGCTGCCGTCAACCAGTCATGGCGACCATATCGTGACCTGATGATGCTTTTCTTTTTCTGTTTTACTGGGATTTTTGGTGCGCTTTATATGGTAAATGCTACCCATTCAGAATGGAAATGGATGATAATCACCACAGTCATGGCTATTACCGCCACATGGTTGGGCGACATGTATCTTCTTCAAACCTATCCAACTCATCCAACTGGCGTAATATATGTAATTTTGGATATTGTTGCAGTATCAATTCCTTTTACCATTATCTGGTTTATTGCAAAAGCCATCACACGAAAACACACCAAAGTGTAAATATAGTATTTCAAATGGCAATGAGGGTGCCCCAAAAGGGTAAAATTTTGACTTGCTAGTTTTGCAACTTATCGATAATCAATATTATTTCAAAAAAATGCAAAAAAGGACTTTTTGGACACCCTCATTACTATCAATAATGAAAGAACTTTCCCACCACTTTAGACCCACCTGGTTTAGCTCATCATTGGATAGAATTTTGACTTTAAAAGATAATTTCATGTTGATTTTGCCACATTGATGAATAAATCCCATCAAGCACAGAATGGTGTTGACATAGAAGTCTATTTCTCCATAAGAAAGGCTGTCATCAAAACACAGCACGGCATTTAATCAATAAAAACCTATAAATCATCATATTATAAATTATCTTCAAAAAATAATGCAAAATAATGAGGCCATTCATGAAAAAAAACTAATTTTGCAGTCCGATGAGTGGAATAAAACCTACACCGGAATTTTCTTTTTCATGGGGCAACCCCAGCACAGAAGATTTTTTCATAACTTTTAAGCGGACGGTCAATGAATTGACCGTCTTTTTTTTGCCATATCGTCGTGATATTATGGCACTTCCACCCATATTACACCTACAACATCTTGAACCAACAAAAACACACAACCATGTCCATTTCACTTAAAAACCGCAGTCTGATTTCCATCACCGACTATTCTCCTGATGAAATCTGCCACGTGCTTGACATCGCAGAGGATTTTGAGCGCAACCCGCATCAGAACCTGCTCAACGGTCGCGTCATCGCATCGTTGTTTTTCGAACCTTCAACGCGTACTCGCTTGAGTTTTGAGACCGCCATCCAGCTCTTGGGCGGCAATGTCATCGGCTTCAGCAGCACCGCAGGAACAAGTGTGCAAAAAGGCGAGTCGCTGCGCGACACCATCACCATGGTGGCCAGCTATGCCGACCTTATTGTAATGCGCAACCCCATCGACGGCTCGGCTCGCTTCGCATCCGAAGTGTCGAAAGTGCCGATTATCAATGCCGGTGACGGATCAAACCAACACCCTACACAGTGTATGCTTGACCTCTACTCCATCCGCAAGACACAGGGCACCCTTGAAAACCTTGAGATCACCCTCGTCGGCGACTTGAAATACGGTCGCACGGTGCACAGCCTTGTCGAAGCCATGAGTAACTTCAATGCGAAATTCAACTTGGTGTCTCCGGTCGAGCTGAAACTGCCGCGTGCCGTGAAACAACACATTAAGGACGCCCACCTGGAATATGAACAGTTTACCGAACTGGAAGACGTTATTCCGCACTCCGACATCATATACATGACCCGCGTGCAGCGTGAGCGCTTCCCCGATCCGCTTGAATACGAAAAGGTGAAGAACTCATACGTGCTGCGCAACGCCATGCTGGCCAACGCCAAGCCCAACTGCCGCGTGCTGCATCCGCTGCCCCGTGTCACCGAAATCCACGTCGATGTCGATGCCAACCCCGCCGCCTATTACTTCCAACAGGCTCAGAACGGCGTTTACGCCCGTCAAGCCATCATCTCCGCCATCTTAGGATTGAAATAATACCATCAAGAGGATTCAAAAATCACACACGTAAACAACAAACAACCAACAATATGGAAAAGAGAAAAGAACTGATTGTGTCGGCCATTGAAAACGGCACCGTCATTGACCACATCCCCGCCGACAAGGTTTTTGAAGTCGTCCGCATTCTCGGTCTCGAAAAGTCGGACAACCCCATCTATTTCGGCATGAATTTGGAAAGCAAGAAATACGGCACCAAAGGTCTTATCAAAATCACCAACAGATACTTCGAGGCTGACGATATCAATAAAATCGCACTGGCAGCTCCTATTGCAACACTTATCGAGATTAAGGATTTCGAGGTAGTGAAAAAACAGACCGTTCAAATTCCCGACGAGGTGGAGCATATCGTAAAATGCTTTAATCCGAACTGCATCACCAACAAGGAAAATGAAGTCCCCACCAAGTTCAAGGTTTTGAAAGACGCTGAAGGCAAAATCCGCCTGAGATGCCACTACTGTGAGAAATTCACCACCAAGGACAACATGGAGTTTCTTTGATAGCAACAACTGATTCACAATGAGGAAAATCATCACTTTCGTCGTTGCACTTTTGGCTGCCGTCAGCATTTGGGGTGTTGTCACCTACAATCGGTTTGTCAAAACACAAGAGGAAATGCATACGGCTTGGGGACAGGTTGAGAATGTGTACCAACGTCGCGCCGACCTTGTGCCTAACCTTGTGACTGCCGTAAAAAGCTACGCAGCATACGAACGAAAGGTTTTTGAAGCTGTTACCGAAGCACGGTCAAAGGCTACCGCCATCAACCTCGAAATAAGCACCATGACGGATACGCAATTAGATGATTTTCAAAATACACAAAACATTTTGGGCGAATCGATTGGACAACTGACAGCCGTAGCCGAGGACTATCCCGACCTGAAAGCCAACGAAAATTATCTGACACTGCACGCTCAACTTGAAGGTTGCGAAAACCGCATACAAATTGAACGGAACCGATTCAACGAAATGGCGCAACGCTACAACAAGACCGTGCGAAGATTCCCCAGCAGCATTGTCGCCCGTCTTTTTGGATTCAAACGTCAACCTTACTTCAAGGCTTTGACAGAAGATGCCGACCAAGCGCCGAAACTGTAATGGCAACGTACAAGTGACGAATAAAAAACTCCGCCTACGAGCGGAGTTTTTTATTATCGGGCTTCAGACTTTCATCAGGCTTCGGCTGTTGGTCCACCCATAGTGAAGGGAGGCATGGTCTCGTTACCAACATCCTTGATATTGCCAAAGCTGCTTTCGTATTTATTCAGATTATCCGCCAAGGCCTTGAAAAGCCTTTTGGCATGTTGCGGAGTCATGATGATGCGCGACTTCACCCTTGCTTTGGGTGCGCCTGGCATAAGTTTCACAAAATCAAGAACAAACTCCGACGGCGAGTGTGTGATGATGGCAAGATTAGAATAAACTCCTTCGGCAATTTCTTCCGAAAGTTCAATGTTCAATTGATTCTTAGGTTTGTTTTCCATATCGGATCATTTTAATGTTTGGTGCAAAAGTAGCATTTTTTCGTAAACCTTTTCCCAATCGGAAATAAGAAACTGATTTGAAATCTAACAAAAACAGCTATTATTCCCGCATCTCCACGTCCCGCCTCATACCATGGCATAACACGAAATGGACTCAACCCGAATCCTTTCAAAACAGCGTATAAAATCAAATGCCTGAGATATTACGGCATCTACCTATTGGAACAAACCGTCATTTCTGTTTTTGCAAGAATCCTACTATACCTATGATTTATAGGAGCTTACAATATCAAGAAACAGTTTGTGAAGCGACAAATCTTCGTTCAGTTCGGGATGGAAAGCCGTGACAAGCTGGTTGCCTTGACGTGCTGCCACGATATGGCCATCGACTTCCGACAGGCATTTTGCCTCACCCCATAGCCTCTTGATATAAGGAGCGCGTATGAAAGTCATCGGGACCTGATTGGCCAACCCTTCCACCTTGCCCTCCGTATAAAAGCTGCCCAACTGCCTTCCGTATGCATTGCGGCACACCTCCATGTCCATAGTGCCGAGATGAAGCGGTGTACTTTTGCCGTTTTCCTCCTTCCCCAGCAAAATCAATCCGGCGCAAGTGCCGAATACGGGAAGTCCGCCGTTTATTACATCTTGAATGGGATGAAAAAGCTGCAACTCGTGCAACAACTTGGTCATGGTGGTGCTTTCTCCTCCCGGAATAATGAGGCCGTCCTTGTGGCGGTTCCAGTCGGAAGCCTGCCTGATTTCAAAAGATGTTGCACCCAGACGGTGCAACATCTTTTCGTGTTCGATAAAAGCGCCCTGAAGGGCTAAAACTGCTATCTCCATGTGTTTGGTACCGGAAAAACGAATATGAGGACGGGTTATTTGCCGCGTTCGGCCATCAGCAGGGCGATTTCCTGTTCGTTGATGCCTACCATGGCTTCTCCCAAATCTTCGGAAAGTTCGGCGAGAATCTTGGGATCGTTGTAGTTGGTCACCGCCTTGACGATGGCACAAGCTCTCTTCTTCGGATTTCCCGACTTGAAAATTCCCGAACCAACGAAAACGCCTTCCGCACCGAGTTGCATCATAAGTGCTGCATCGGCAGGGGTTGCCACGCCGCCTGCGGCAAAGTTAACAACAGGCAACTTGCCGTTATCGTGCACAAAACGCACCAGTTCGTATGGGGCTTGCAGCTGCTTGGCTTCTTCATACAGCTCGTTCTCGGTCATGCCGACGATACGGCGCATCTCCGACTGCATCATACGCATGTGGCGCACGGCTTGAATGACATCACCCGTTCCCGGCTCGCCCTTGGTACGAATCATGGTGGCTCCTTCGGCAATACGGCGCAAGGCCTCGCCCAAGTTCTTGGCACCACATACAAAAGGAACGTCGAACTGGTTCTTGTCAATATGATAGATGTCGTCTGCCGGCGAAAGCACTTCGCTTTCATCGATATAGTCGATTTCGATGGCCTGAAGAATCTGTGCCTCGGCAAAATGACCGATACGGCACTTTGCCATGACGGGAATGGAAACAGCTTCCTGGATGCTCTTGATCATTTTCGGGTCGCTCATACGCGACACACCACCTGCGGCGCGGATGTCAGCCGGAATACGCTCCAAAGCCATTACTGCGCAAGCACCTGCCTCTTCAGCGATGCGGGCCTGTTCGGGGGTTGTCACGTCCATAATTACACCGCCCTTTAGCATTTGGGCGAGATTGCGATTAAGCTCTTGTCTATTTTCTGCCATAGTATTTATGATTTAATGTTTACGTTTTGTTTTCTGTATTCGCTTGGGGTCACACCCTTCATTTTCTTGAAAAACTTCGCAAAATGGGCTTGAGAGCGGAATCCGAACTCGTAGGCCACCTCCTGAACGGTTTTTCCCGTCGTGCTCAACTGAATTTCAATCGCCTTGATCAAATACTCATCGATGAGGGTCTTGGGCGCTTTGCCGGCAATACGTTTGGTCACCTGAGCCAAGTATCGGCTGCTCACATTGAGACTATCGGCATAGAAACGCACATCGTTATTTGTTTTATGATGGGCCGAAATCTCGTTAATCAGCTGATTATAAAGCTCACTACTCCGTCCTTTCAAATCACAGGCGTAAGCCACCTGCTGATTGATGAAAGTCTTTGCACAAACAATGGCATCGCGGATGTCCAAACCTTGTCCTAAATAGGCGGCAATGGCCGATGAAAGATTGCTCCCTGCGCCGTGGACGTTGAAATCCGTCGCTGAGGGCGATGCAAAATAAGCGGGTTCATGTTCTCCCTTCCTTAAAAGGACATCGGTAAGAGTGGCTGTCGGGGTAGCGAAACCTTGGATCAGCACGGCACCACAACCCTTTCCAATCAGTTCTTCAGCCGCTTTGACACCATCCTCCACCGTCTCCACCGGATGCCCCAGCATGAAAGATGCCGCATCACGCTTCACCGTGACTAAAGAACACTCCGGCAGCAGATGCTTCCTGACTTTCGCCACCATGTCATCTGACATCAAGATGTCGCCACGGCTTGAAACAACCACCGGCGTATATACCGTGTGAACCGGCTTGTAATGCTTCAGTGAAAAAACGATGGTTTCGAGCACTTCTGGGTTTCGAACCATACCGATTTTAAACACTTGAGGCTCAAGGTCGTCAATGATGGCTTCTATCTGACCGGCTACGATGGCGGCAGGAAGATCATAGAACTCCTGAATACCCAGCGTGTTCTGCATGGTGATGGATGTTATAGCCGACACCGGATACCCTCCCAATAACGAGATGGTCTTGATGTCAGCCTGAACACCCGATCCGCCCATACTGTCGGAGCCGGTGATGGTCAATATGACGGGAGCCTTTTTCATCTGTGTTTTACTTTCGGGGTGCAAAGAACGTTGAATTTAGGAAGATACGAAAACAAAGTTCGCGATTTGACAAACAATAGGCAGATTTATACAATCACTTTCTAAAAATCACTTGTCCGTTTTCAAGCCTACAATGGAAATATTGTTGCCGCACACATGCCCTTCATGTTCCGAGCAAACAACACCAGAGTCGGATATCTTGTCATCCAAATAGTCTTTGACGACATCCTCCACTTTTCCAGAGCATCCGCGAACAACTTTTATTTCATTGTTTTTCAATACATTGACAGCTCCGTCACCCATATTCCCAGCCAGCATCACGCCGACACCCATTTCATGAAGGGTGGAAGCTATGTTGCTCTTGCAACCACATCCTACCGGCGAATCCAAACGTTCATACTGTAAACATTTTCCATCGTCGGAAACGGTACAGATTGTGTAAAACTGGCAATGTCCGAAATGGTTGTCAATAGTGCCATCATTTTTTGTAGGTAATGCAATTTTCATGGTTTGAATATTTAATGGATTATGAAACTATTTTTTCTTACAACAAAGCTATTATTGAATTATTCAAAACAATTCATAACAGCTTCTATGGTAATACCGATGTTCCTATTTGTAGGATTTGGCTTTAAACCCCATCGGCTGCAAATAATATCGTTCGGCCATCATACAATAGCCCAAGGCCGTGTGTCATCATGCTTGAATGGCTGCGTTACTTGCGACATTCGGCTTTCGCAAACTTCGATATGCCTCTTCAGTTTTGTGCCTTACTTTTTACGCATTCTTACACACCTTAAAGAGGCTGTGTCAAAATTCAGTTTTTGACACAGCCTCATTGGATTTTCAAATTGGTATTTCGTTATTCTACGACCTCGAAGTCTTCCTTCCCCACGCCGCAGAGCGGGCATGTCCAGTCATCTGGAATTTCCTCGAATGGCGTTCCGGGCGCGATTCCGCTATCCGGATCACCCTTTTCAGGATCATAGATATAGCCGCAGATGGTGCATTCATACTTTTTCATTTTCGCCTCCTTTTTTGTTGTGTTAATGAATTAGGTTTGTAATCGGATGCAAAGATAGGTCTTTTCACCATGCGCTGCAAATCGATATTTTATATCAACACATTGAGAAAAACTATTAGCGAAAAACCGCATCAAGAATCGTCACATCGGCTATTACAATAGGCCTTCATAACCTATTGAATCAAAAAAAAATACCGTCATACATCGACAAGAGCGAAAAAAACTCTAATTTTGTGAATTGAAATGGCATGCTGACAGCACCATTCTTTCATTGAATTAACGCATTATCAATATGAATCTATCAACCACCTACTTAGGACTTAAACTCAAGTCACCTATCATTGTAAGCAGCTCGACCTTCACTGCCAATGCCGAAACCATCGCCGCCTGCGCCAAAGCCGGTGCGGGTGCCGTTATTCTCAAATCCATCTTTGAAGAACAAATTCTGGCCGACATCAAGAAGGAAGAAGGCTACACTAATATTTACGACACCATGCCGGAAGCCCAGCAATATCTGAAGACCTTTTTGCGCGGCAACGAAATCGAGCATTATGTCAACCTTATCAAGGAGGCGAAGAAAGCCGTTGACATCCCTGTCATTGCGAGCATCAACTGCACCGACAAAGGCGAATGGACCAGCATTTCAAAGAGGTTTCAAGATGCTGGTGCCGATGCGCTTGAATTGAACATTGCCATCGCTCCTTTCGACAACAATCTGGATCCCAAGGCCATAGAAGACGAGTATATCGAGATTCTCAAGCAGGTCAAACAATTGGTAAGCATTCCTGTTTCTGTCAAAATAGGATCGCATTTCACCAATATCTGCAATATGGCCTTCCGGTTGGCCTGCAACGGTGCAAACGGACTTGTGCTCTTCAACCGTTTCTACAATGCCGACATCGACATCAAGACCATGAAAGCCGCGCCTGGCCAGGCCTTGTCATCGAGCGAGGAAAACAGCACCACCCTGCGTTACATCCTACTGCTTGCCGCCCAAGGGATCGCCTGCGACTTGTCGGCATCCACGGGCATCAGCGACGGCGACCACGTCATCAAGCAGATTTTGGCAGGTGCTTCTTCAGTGCAAGTTTGCAGCGTGTTGTATCGCAACGGCATCGATTATATCAGCCAAATGCTGAACGACATCGAGGCTTGGATGCAATCCAACGGTTTCTCTTGCATCGCTGACTTCAAGGGAAAAGTCAATCACGAAGACGACCTTAAACTCACCGAACGCTTGCAATATCTGAGAAGAAACAGCGGCATATAGTAATGGCAAACTCGTCCTACCATGGATAACAAGGCACTTTTTGACCTCAGTTACGGCTTGTTCGTCCTCACCTCAAATTACAACGGCAAGGACAACGGGTGCATTGTGAACACCGTACAACAAGTAACCGACCTGCCCTTGCGGCTTTCGGTCACCGTCAACAAGAAAAACTTCACCCACGAACTGATACTGAAATCCGGCGTCTTCAATGTTTCGGTACTCACTACTGAAACGCCCATGAAGGTTTTCGAGCACTTTGGATTTCAATCGGGGCAAAATGTTGACAAATTTGCCGATTGCGAAAGCGAACACCGCGCCATCAATCATGTGCTTTATATCCCGAAATACACGAACGCTTGCATTGCCTGCCGTGTTGCGAGCCATATCGACCTCGGCACGTACTCGCTTTTCATTGCGGACATCCTTGATGCCAAAGTGCTATCCGACAAACCCTCGGTGACCTACGACTACTACGCACAGCACATCAAGCCGAAACCCGACATGCACGCCACAGGATCTGATGGCAAGAAAAAGTGGGTTTGCAAGGTGTGTGGCTGGGTTTATGAAGGCGACGAACTGCCCGACGACATCGTATGTCCCCTTTGCAAACACGGCAAGGCCAATTTCGAAGAAATCATCGACGACCAGGAATCTGACAGTCCTTGCCCCAACAAAGAAAACACAATTATTATGCACCAAATACATCTATCCGACAATATTTATTATGTAGGTGTCAACGACAGACACACCGAACGTTTTGAAAACCACATCGAATTACCCGAAGGCGTTTCCTACAATTCCTACCTCATTGCCGATGAAAAGATCGCGCTGATCGACCCTGTTGAAATCGGCTTTATGGGCGAGTGGCTGCACAACATTAAGTCCGTCATCGGCACCCGCAAGGTTGACTACCTTGTCATCAACCACGATGAACCTGACCACAGCGGCTCACTCACCGCATTATTAAAGGAATACCCCGACATTCAAGTGGTTGGCAATGCAAAGACTTTTGCCCCTCTCGAAGCATTTTATGGCGAAATCGCCAACAAGAAGATTATTTCGGATGGTGAAACGCTCTGCTTAGGACAGCACACGCTACAGTTTTTCATGATTCCCATGGTACACTGGCCCGAATCAATGGTGAGTTACGAAACAACGCACCACATCCTCTTCTCGAACGATGCCTTTGGCGGCTTCGGCACGCTGAACGGCGGCATCTTCGACGACCAGGTCAATATCGGATTCTACGAAGACGAGATGCGACGCTACTATGCCAACATTGTAGCAAAAGTGGCAGGTCCCACGCTGAAAGCCATCGAAAGACTCTGCAGCATCGACATCAAAATGGTTGCCCCTTCCCACGGTTTGATATGGCGCAGCCATCCCGAATGGGTGGTGGGCAAATACTGCCAGTGGAGCCGCCAAGAAAGTGAAGAAGGGCTGGTTATTGTTTACGGAACCATGTATGGCTATACGGGTCGCATGGCAGAGCTTGTAGCCCGTGGCGCCGCAGATGCCGGCATCAAGGAAATACGCATCTACGATGTATCGAAGACCGAAACATCGTTCATCTTCAGCGATATATGGAAGTACAAAGGTCTCGCCATCGGCAGTTGTTCCCACTATGGCAACCTCTACCCCAACATGACCTTGCTCCTACACGCTATTAACGAGTTTAAGCCGCAAAACAAATCGTGCGCCTTGTTCGGCGGCATGAGCTGGAGCGGCGGCGGCCTGAGGACCCTTGCAAAACACGCCGAAGAAGGCA
The DNA here is from genome assembly GCA_029983675.1 of Bacteroidales bacterium. Classification (GTDB taxonomy): domain Bacteria; phylum Bacteroidota; class Bacteroidia; order Bacteroidales; family F082; genus Limimorpha. The sequence continues at coordinate 45,294 of JASBYY010000020.1, forward strand.
AATGGAACCTTGTCGGCGAAAACGTGGAGGTGAAGGGCGCTCCCATCCGCGAACAAGATGAAAACAAGTTGTACGAATTGGGAAAGACCTTGGCTGCTGCCATCAAAGCGGATTGACCGCCGCCTGTGACAACGCGCCAATATGGAGTTGACATTCATTCTAACGCCGACCAAGCCGACAACAAACCGGTCGTAAACGATCTGCAAAACGGCGAAGTCGGCAACAACCATACACAAACTCAAAACATCAACACCATGGAATTGAAAGGTTCTAAAACAGAAGCCAACCTGAAAGCCGCATTTGCCGGCGAATCAATGGCACGTAACAAGTACACCTATTACGCCTCGAAGGCACGCAAAGAGGGCTACGTTCAGATTGCAGACCTTTATGAAGAAACCGCTAACAACGAGAAGGAACATGCCAAGATTTGGTTCAAACTCTTGCACGACGGTGAAGTGCCCGACACCACCACCAACCTCAAGGATGCCGCTGACGGCGAAAACTACGAATGGACCGACATGTACGCCAATATGGCCAAGGAAGCCCGTGAAGAAGGCTTCACCAAGATCGCCATGCTGTTCGAGATGGTCGCCAAAATCGAGAAAGAACACGAAGCCCGCTACCGCCGTCTGTTGAAAAACATCGAAGACGGCCTTGTGTTTTCACGTGAGGGCGACATGATCTGGGAATGCTCCAACTGCGGCCATATCGTCGTAGGCAAAAAAGCGCCACAGATATGTCCCGCTTGCAACCATCCGCAGGCTTACTTCCGAATCAAGGCGGAAAACTACTAATCAGCCGTTTACGTTTTAATACCAAAGCATCATGAAAAAATACATTTGCAACGTTTGCGGCTACATCTACGACCCCGAGAAAGGCGACCCCGACAGCGGCATTGCCCCGGGCACTCCTTTTGAAGCCATTCCCGATAGTTGGAAATGCCCGCTTTGCGGCATTGGAAAAGACCGTTTCTCAGCCATAGACTGATTGACCGTCCATTACGATTACTGACAAATAAGCCTGTCTCGCATGAGACAGGCTTTTGTTTTTGTTACTGCTCAAAAAAAGTTCAAAAACAAAACGCACATGTAATATCCATATTTTCAGCATAATATATAATATACCAAATCTTTTTTTCAAAAGTGGTTTACCGAATCTTTTAAGCTTTAATGATTATCCGTATTTATACCTAAATTCATTTTTATAAGAAACAGCCGCCACCA
>JASBYY010000021.1 GCA_029983675.1 Bacteroidales bacterium
GAACCTCACACAGAAATGGAAATGCCAAAAGTGGTTTTTAAGGGTTGACTAAATATGCTATGAATTTTGTGGCAAAAGTATATAATTTTCCATATGCAGCAACCCCCGTTTATAGGGATTTTTCGCTTAATACACCCCAACAAATGGGGATAACACCTCCGTTTCTTCCTTTTCCACCCGTTTTGGATAGCATTTGTTTCGTCCAAGAATGACGATATGTCGAAAAGAGCTTATCCCGAAAATCGAATTGGATTAACCCAAATCGGTCATTAGAACGCTTGAATGTGGTTTTTCATTACTGTTCATAATGACCGAATTGGGATTAATGGATTCCTGCCACATCAATACAACAATCCAAACAACCAGAGAGGAATTCTGTTTCCATAGCCGATTTCTATGTTGTCACTCACAACATAGCTGTTTTTCACGTCGGCAACCTGTACGAAACCCTTGTTTTTCCCTCCGACTTCAAAAGTATGGGTGTTGTCCACCATCAAATCGCCTTTCGACAGCATGATAATCTCGTGCCCCACACCGATCTGGGACGCAAAAAAAGTCTCGCGCAGCGTTCCTTGGTCAACATGTGGAGAAAGGACGTACATCAAATTGGTATTGTTGAAAAGAATCTTATCAGGTTTAGTGAGTGACTTCTCCCCTTTGGCCGCTGCATCGATACGCCGTATCAAAGCCGCCTTATCCATAAGGTCGAGAAGTTTCAAAACATTGTTGCGGGAGGCATCGAGCACATTGCACAGATGAGTGATATTCAATGTATAAGGCACCGTTTCTGCCAAAAGCGCCAGCAAGCGCTTTGCCTTGTAAACAGATTCATACTCCACACGGCCGACATAAGGGATTTCTGTTTCAATGACATTTTCAATCACTTGCTGCAATCGTTCTTCATAGCCGTCGCCTTCCTCGCGGTAAAACGGATAATACCCCTTTGTCAAATACTGCTCAAAATGAGGAAGCACTTTGATTTCAGCCGCAATCTCTCCTGCTTTCTGAAAATGGGAATCCAGCAATTCTTCAAGGCTAAGCCTTGGAAGTCCGGCAAGGCCTTCAAAGAGCAAATATTCCCGAAAAGACAACCCTGGTAAAGTATATTGTCGGCATCTTCTTGACAAATCAGCCGTCAACGACTTCTCCAACCTCAGCATGGACGAACCCGTGATGACAAGATGCAATCCCGGATAGGTATCATATATATTCTTTACTTCGCGTTCCCAGTCTTTGTATTTATGGATTTCATCCAAAAACAAATGGGTGCCTCCATGCGTGTAATGATACTCGGCAAGGTCCATCAAGCTATGGGAAGCAAACCACACGTGATCAGCGGAAGCATACATGGCCTTGCGGGTGTCAGCGAAATCGAGTTTGACATGCTGGAGCAACAAAGTAGTCTTCCCCACTCCTCTGGCTCCTTTGATAGCTATCAGCCTGTTGTCCCAATCGATTTCCCGATACAAATATCGTACAAACCTCAGGTCGGTATGGGCAAGCAGACGGCTGTATGCGGCGATAAGTCTTTCCATATCCTTATTATTTTCGGCAAAGATAGTGTTTTTTTTACTTTACAAAGTGAATTTTGTTCGAAAAAATCACTTTACAAAACGAATTATCGACTCGTTTTTCACTTTTGAAAGTGAACTCCGGTAAAGAAAATGGAAAAACAACGATCAAGCTACATCAAAAATTCAAAAAAGTTATCCCTGTTGACTGTCATCACCTTGGTATTGGGATAGGCTTTCAGGAACGATTGGCTGATTTTAGCGTTCTTTTGAGGATTCCATTTGAATTCATAAGCAGCAAAAAGGCCATCCGACTCTTCAATATAGTCTATCTCTTGTTGCTGTGTAGTTCTCCAGAAATAATGGTTGGCAAACCTTCGGTCGTAATGCCGTTTTTTAATCAGTTCACTAATCATCCAATTTTCCCAAAGCGCACCAATGTCAGCCCGCAAGGATAAGTCTAAAAAATTACCGATGAGTGCATTTCTGACTCCGTTGTCATAAAAATAAATTTTACGTGACGTCTTCAATTCGTTGCGCAAGTTTCGGCTCAATGAGGTCAGTCTGAATATCACTTGGGTCCGTTCCAATAGGACAATGTATTTTTCAACGGTGTTTTTGTCCAGATCAACCTGTTGCCCCAATTCTGTCAACGAAACTTCGCTACCTATCTGATAGGCCAGCGATTGCAACAATTTAACCAATTTATCCGATTTCTTGACGTATTCCCACTCCAAGATATCCTTATACAAGTAACTATTGCTCAGTTGATTGATAATCTCCCGTTCTTCGCCGGGATGATTCACAACATCTGGGTAATAACCATACACTAAGCGTATGGGCAGATGCTTGATTTCTTCCAATGGGCTAGTATGTCCAGCCATTTCAGCAAATGACAGTGGAAACAAGTTGTACTCCCATTTGCGCCCTGTCAAAGGCTCATTGGTACGGTTGGCCAAATCAAAGGACGAGCTACCGGTTAAGATAAGTTGCAGGTCGTCAAAATGGTCGGTTATCAGTTTCATCTTCAAACCGATGTCTTCAATTCGTTGTGCTTCGTCAACCACGATGACTTTCTTTGCTCCAATCAAGGTACGAAACTTTTCAACTGAAACTTCCTGCAACAAAGTTCTAACACCCAGATCGTCCGCATTGAGCCATAATACATCCGACATGTTTTCAGTGAGTTCTTTCAACATGGTAGTTTTACCCACTTGCCGCGCCCCAATCAGCACAATGACCTTACCTTTGAAAAACTTATCCTTGATGATGTTGCTTAATTTACGTGTAATCATATTCTCCCATTTTTAATGCAAAAATACTAAATTCGGTGAATTGACTCACCAAAAATTATAATATTCGGTGAATTGATTCACTAAAATCCATAATATTCGGTGAATTGAGGTGCTACAAGTCACCTTCCGCACAGTTGCCGGTATTTCAGCAGATTGATTTTGTAGGCAATACAACAATCCACATATTCATCGCGGATGCTTTTCAAAAGTGTCTGGGCTTCAAGCAGTTCCGAAAGCGTGGAAAGCCCAGCCTCGTAGTAGTCTTTCGTGATTTTCAGATTGGCTTCGGCTTGCTCCACATTGGACTTGGCCAAATCGATTTGCTGCCAGCTTTGCTGCAAGGCAAACCAAGCCTGATTGGTTTGCAGCTCCATCTTTTGAGCAAGGTCGTAACGGTTGTTCAAGGCGATTTCCTTTTCCAAATCGTGCTTCTTCATATTGACGGCGGTCTTGTACCAATCCGTGATGGGTATTTGCAGCACGGCAAATGCAATCATGTTGTAATTGCCTTTGTTGAACAAAGTATGGTGCAGACAAGCGCCTCCGATGGCCAAGGAGGGCAAGGCCGCGCCCATGGTCATTTTCTTTTTAAGGCTTTCCGCCTCAACCGAGAGGTCGAGCAGCCGTGTTTCGTTGCGTTGGGCCACCGCCTGTTGCGCCTCGCAGAAAAAGGATTCCGGCGCGGGACTCCCGCCCAAAGTGTCGGTCAACACCATGGTCTGCCAATCGATGTCGGTGTATTGTCCAAGCGCCATCTTCAGCAGGCTGATGCCGTCGTTCATCTTTTTGAGGTTCAATGCACACTCGTTCTTTTTCATGTTAACCTTCAACAAGTCGTTGGGCATGATTAATCCCGCATCCACCGCCGACTTGACATCTTTATGCAAGGTGTCCAACAACACGGAAAGCACGAACAAGGTCTCTTTTTTTTCCTGTAGGGAGACGATTTGCCAATAGATGTACTCGGTCTGCTGAATCACTTCGTTTTCCAAAATATCGTGCTGCAAGTTGGCGGCTTCTATGCCCAACCGCGCCAGTTTGTTACCATTTCGGATGCGTCCGCCGGCATAAACAGACTGGGTGATCATGGCGTTTGCCACAGTTCCGTTTTCCAACAGCGACACCTTATCCTGATAACCCCAGAGATAGCCGTATTCCGCATTCAGGGTCTGCAACACCTGCCTTAGCATGGCATTGTCGATATCAGCAATGCCGAACTGCACCAAAGGGTCTTTGGCCGCAAAGCCGAAAGCCTGCACGGACAGTGACGGGAGATACTCCGCAAAAGCTGCATTTTTGGTCGCCTGGGCCTTCCCCACTTCCAATCGGGCGTTTTTCAGCGCTGTATTGTTGTTCAAAGCCAGCTCCACGCAATCCTTCACCGAGAAACACCTTAAAGTATCCTTGCCCACCTGTGTGTCGCCAAGCTCTTCCTGCGCCATCAGACAAGCTGAAAAGCAACAGCTTACAATGATAACAAGCAATATCTTTTTCATTATCTTATTCATTTTGGGAAGTTTCAATCTTTACATGGGAAGACAAACCTGCGGCTGCAAGACCGTCTTTCATCCTATCCTTTTCACTCTTTTTCTTAAAGATCTGCCAATACATGACCGGTATGACGGAGAGCACGATGACTTGTGAGAGCAACACGCCGAAACAAATCACCACGCCCATTGGCATCCAAAGGGGATTATGGCTGATGATCATCGGCAAAACGCCCAAGGCCGTGGTAGCCGAAGTCAGGAAGATGGGGCGCATTCTGCGGCTGCCCGCGAGCATGGCGGCTTCTTTGGCCGACAGACCTTCATCCACCCGCAAGGTCTCCGCGTATTCGTACATGATGATGCCGTTGCGCACGATGATACCGATTAGGCTCACAATGCCCAGCACCGAAGTCATTCCGAAGTCGAGGCCAAAGATCCATTCGCCGAAAAATGCGCCAAACAAACACAAGCTGCTGGATCCCAAGGTCAGAACGGCAAGGTTGACCTTCTTAAAGTAAGCCACCAAGAAAGAAAAAAGCACCAGCACGGCCACAATCACACTCACCACAATGTCGGGAATAACCTCGTTGTTGAGTTCTGTCAGACCTCCGTATTCGATGGAAACGTCTTCGGGCAGGGTGGGCATGATTTCCGCCTCGATGAAATCCTGCACTTTTCTCATGCTGACAGTTTGCGGCTTCCAGAACTTCATGTCCGCCGTAACGGTGATGACATTCTTTCCATTTCTATGCACGATTTGTGCGGGATGCCACTCAGGCGCCACGGTAGCCACCTGACGAAGCGGCACCCAGTTGCCTGCGATAAACGAAGGCACCAACTGGTTTTTGACCGCGTCAAAATCCATGTCATCGTATGGCTCATTGGCGTAGAGGTTGACCGGAATGCTTCTGTTTTCCTCCCAAATGGAAGTCAAGGGCTGCCCGTTCAGGCTTCCTGCCAAGTCGAGTGAAAGCGTGCCTTTGGAGATTCCAAGGCGGGCGCATTCCTCGGGATTCATGGTCACCTTGACGGCAGGCGTATATTCATCGTAGTCGGTGTGAACGCCACGAAACTCATCATCCAGGGTCAACATGTAGTCCTTAATTTTTTCAGACACCTTCTCCATCTTCGCATAATCACTGCCATACACGAATATCTCAACGGGATAAGCCACCGGCTGATAGTCCAACTGTCTGATACGCACAAAAGCCTCCGGAAAATAATAGGCGTATTTTTCATCCCATTCTTTCAAAAGCGCTTCCGTTTCGGGCACCGAGGTCGTATTCACAATCAATTGCGCCACATTTTTCGATGGTGCTCCGGGCGCATACGTCACATGAAAACGCGGTGCGCTCTCGCCGATGAAAGAGGTGACGGAAACCACCCTTTTGTCGCGCAACATCATCTTTTGCAACGAATCGCTCACCAAAGAGGTCTGTTCCAGACTTCGGCCTTCGGGCAATCGTACTTCCACGGCAAAGCTGTCGCGTTCGGCAGCAGGCATCATCTGGACTTTCATGGCCAAGAACATCAAGATGCCCACAACAACAGAGGCTACGCCAACGCCAATGGTAAGAAAGGGACGCTTGAAACAGAGCGCCTGCAAACGGTCGTAGGCTTTTTGCAATCCGACAAAGAACTTCTGCTGTATGCGCTCGATCTTCCACGGCCGTCGGTTATCCGTCTCCAATCGGATAAAGCGGATTTCCATAGCAGGAATGACCAGCATGGCATACGCCAGTGACGACATCAGCGAAAACGCGATTGTCCATGGAAACAGCTGCACGAAGTCGCCAAGATACCCTGTGATGATGTATTTTATCGGAAAAAACATGGTGCAGATGGCTGTGGTTGCGATGAACATGGGCATAAACAACTCCTTGGCGCTACTGACGGCGGCATCGAAGGGTTCATAGCCTTGACGCAATTTTTCCACATAACCGTCGATATTGATGATGGAATCGTCAACAATCATGCCCAACACCACGATAAGAGCAGCCAAGGTTACCGTATTCAACTCTATGCCAAGCAAATACATTATCGCAATAGCAACAGCCGTACAGATGGGCAGTCCAGAACTGGCTATCAAGGCCGTACGCATGGGAAACAGCATCAGCATGACCGCGATGACGACAACCATGGAGATGAGCAGGTCGCGCAAGAACGAAGTGACCGATTTTTTCACCACCTTAGGTTGGTCCGTGATGCGGTAGAGTTTCACGCTATCGGGCAGGGTCTCTTGAAAGTCCTGCAGCACATGCTCAATCTTTTTGCCAAATGCCACAATATCGTATCCCTTGCACATCTCCACGGAGACAACCAGAGCCTTGTTGCCATTGAAATTCACCACATTGGTGGGCTTGGCGTAACGTCGCTCCACCGTGGCGATGTCGCGCAGCCGGACGACATTGCCTTCGGGATCGGAATAAACGATGTGGTTTTCCAACTCTTTTTCGGAAGTAATCGGGCTTTCGATATGCAGCGGGACATCGATGTCGGTCATGCCCATGGTGCCGCTGGTAGTCAGGAAGTTCTGCGCCGTATAGTTCAACAGCAGCGTCTTGGGGCTGATGCCGTAAAACGCCAGTCTTTCCTGATCGATTTTGACGGCGATCTCCTCTTTACGTTTCCCCAGCACCTTGACGTTGCCCATGCCAGGAATGTCGCGGAGCCGCTTGGTCAAATCGTCCGTATATCCATGCATCTCGCGGTAGGTCTTGTCATGCGATTCCATGGCGATCAACAGTGAAGAGGTGTTGCCGAAGTCATCGACGACCACAAGGGCCAGAACGCCCATCGGAAAACTCATCGCCTTCGATTCGTTCAGCTTGTCCCGCACTTTGGTCCATACGGCATCTTTGTTCTTCACCGAAAAATTCAAATTGACGAAAACATAGCAGAAACCTTCTTTTGAGACCGAATAGGTAGTCTTTCGATTCACTTCGGGAATAGAATAAAGCAATTGTTCAAGCGGTTGTGTAAGCTGTTCCTCAACTTCTTCGGGAGACGCGCCGGGATACACGCCTACCACCACGCCTTGGCGAATGGTGAATGCGGGGAATTCGTCTTTCTTCATCTTGAACAAACCGTAAAAGCCAAAAGCAACAATAACAACCAAAACCATCCAGACAATACCCTTGTATCGGATGCTTGCGCTAATGATACTCCCCTTCCGTTCACGATTTCCGTTAGTCTGCATAGCTCACCACCTTCATGTTTCCGCTGACTTTCTGATAGCCTTCAACGATGATGGAATCGCCTTGGTGGAGGCCGTCCTTGACGACAACTCCCTTGCCGGAATATCCCATGACTTCAATATGGCGTTTATGCGCCCTGCCTTCCTCCACCACCCAAATAAACTTGCTGTCATCGTCGAGCAACACAATATGACTGGGGATGATGATGCCTTTGCTGAGTCCCGATTGCAGCGACACTTTACCGATCATGCCGGGGAAAAGCAGGCCATCGTCGTTGTCCAATGCAATTTTCACGTCGTAGCTGTGTGCAAGGGGTGCCGCCACCATTCCTTTCTCAACCACCTTGCCATGGTACGTCTTATCGTCCAAAGCGGTAACGACGACCGTTGCCTCATCGCCGATTCCAATGTTTGAAATCTCTTTTTCGGGCACTGCTATCTTTACTGAAACACCTTTTGTATTGATCAGACGGACAACAGGTTGCAAAGGAGAGAGATTGGCTCCCTCCTCCACATAACGCTTTGCCACCACGCCGGAAAACGGCGCCCTCATCATGCTTTCGTTAATCATATCATTGGCCAAATCGGCACTGGCCTGCGCTTTTTCAAGATTGGCCACCATCTCTTTCCATTTGATTTCGGGGATGCTTCCGCTCTCATGCACTTTTTTCAAGCGATTGTAACCGTCCTCCGCCTGCTCCAAGGTCGCGGCCGCAATACGCTGCGAGTTGACCAGTTCGGAAGCATTCACCTTGGCAAGGAAACCTCCTTTTTCAATCGGGTCGCCCTCCCTCACCTTGATTTGTTCCAAAACGCCCCCGTACTTGAAGCTCAGCTCAACCGAGCGGCTCTCCTCCACCGTTCCGGCATACGTGTGTGTTACGATTTCAGAAACCGTATCCACCTGCATAGTCTTGACCGGGACAATGCGCTCCTCCTTGGTGCCTTTTCCCAAACGCTCATTGAGACGGGTCAAAGGATCCTTTTCTGCATCTCCCCTGCAAGCAGCCAACAGCAGCGGGAAGAAGATAAACAATATGACTTTTGTTCTTTTCATAATAGACTGTTAATGCTAATTTCGCTTGGCCGCCATGGTAATGTCAGTCCCGTAAATGGTAAAATTCTTGTCCATGATGCAGCAAGTCCCTTCGTAAACCATTCGGACGAGCATAGTGTTCCCGTCATACATGTTTCCTTCGGCATGAACAGTGACCTGACTCTCCAAGTCCAAGATCGGGTCAAAGCTGATGATTTGTATCTTTTTCGGGAAATCGGCAAAGCGAATCTTGTCGCCTTCCACACGGGCATGCACCACGGTCACCTTGCCGCCCAAGGCGTTCATCACCACAAGGACACTATCGTTTTTCTTATCCAAAGTGGCGATTTCGAGATGACCGATTTCATTGTTCAGGTTCACTCCGAATGACAAGGGAACGCTATCGTTCTCGGCAACAATTTCGGTAAACATGACACTGCCGCTTGTCTTGTAGGAATAATCGCCCTGAAAAAGCCCCAAACCTTTCTTTTGGCAGGATGTCAATGCCAACAGGGTCAATAATGCGATGGACAATACACTGTTTTTCATGGTATGCTGTACTTTTGATTGTCATTCGTTACGGTCATTCCGCCCGCCATGGTATTCAAAATGATGATGATCATGTTTTCGTAGGTCGGCTTGCAATTGAGATAGTCGTTTTTGGCGAAGAAATGAAGTTCCAGACCTTTGGGGATCATTTGAAGCATATCGGCAAACGCCTCGGGCCGGATATCTGAATTGAGCACCTGAGCGGTTGTCCACTCGTCACAGATGCGCACAAAGTAATTCCACTCCCACTTGTCGAAATCCGAACGGATGCTCTGAACCTCTTTCGTAACCGCATCGCTGGAATCCAAATACCGGGTTGCAAACGTTTGCTTATACATAGAAGCCTTATCGATCAGTTCCATGCGTTGCAACAAGTATTGAATGACCTGTTTAGTCTCTTCGCCCCGCTGCGCATATCGTTTGCGGATCTCCATCAACCCTGTTTTAATCGCCGCAAATTCACGAACGACAATGGCTTTATAAATATCGAGCTTGCCTTTGAAATTATAATAGATCGACCCCTTGGCCTTGTGCGCCTGCCTTGCAATATCATCAATGCAGGTCTTGTCGTAGCCATACTTCTCAAACAATTTCACGGCCACCTCCAAAATTTCATTTTTCGTGTTGCTTTCTTTCATTTTGGTCCTATTCAATAACAGCGTGACGACTTTTTAGATCATTAGACTGTTTTCGTTTTTCGGTGCAAAAGTAAACAGGAAACATGAACGTTGCAACATTTTTTTACTTTTTTATTGAATTTTGTAAAAAAGCACACTTCCTCTATTGATTTTCTCCTATCAATATTCATATTAAAGTGCTAAAAATCAATAAAAACACAATAGGTTACACTTTGAATTCATTCCTCACGGAATCAACATCAACATCTTTCCTTGCCTTATTAGTGTCGACGGCAGGATTTTCTTCCTGATTAACGGACATGAATATCTCTCAGCAATCTATCAATCAAATCATTGACCTGTTCAGAAATCCCGATGCGGTAAGTGACATAGATGCCGAGAAGGAAGAAAAGCAAGGTTTTTACCATTGCATTGAGTGCTGCTGAAAGCCACAGTGGCTGAAAAGCATTGAGAATCAACGGTTCAATGGTTTGCGACCACAGGAAATCGAGCATAAAAAGGCTTGCGACCACCAGGAATATCCACAAATGCCTACGCGACAACACTTTGATTTTCACCTTAATACGCACAAACAACAGCATGGGTGAATAATACATTATGAAAGCCAGCAACGAAGCCATTGCCGATCCTTGCATTCCCCATCGGGGCACAAGGATATTATTCAGCACAATGGACACCGTTATCAGGACCACGGTAAAAGCCAGCGACCAGTAATAATACTTCGAATACCCCAGCGCCGTTCCCCCAATACTCATGGTGGAATTGAACAATTTGCCGAGAGCAAGGATGAAAAACACCCATTTTCCTGCGCTATAACTTGCTCCATTGGGCAGCAAGAGGTACACAAAGTCAATATTAATCCAGATGAGGAAAAAGAGAAACAGTCCGGCCATGAACTGATGCAACGACACGCTACGCGCCAGCGTGTTGGCCGATACTATATCGTTGTTTTTAAATGACTCGGAGATGGCGGGGCGTGAAATGCTGCCCAATGAACGATAGGGTATTTCTATCATATTGGCCATGTATTGCGCTATGGTATTGATACCGGTAAACACCAGCCCCATTTCAGCAGTGATAAAAAACGTATTGAGCATCGGGACAACAATGGTCGTCAGGGATGAGAGTATCAAAAACAAAGTATAAAAGGTGAAATCACGACGCAACCAGGGAGACACATAGCTCCTCTTGGTGCGAAAGGAAACCCTTTTCAATGAAAACAAATAAATGATATTGAGCAGCGTGGCCACCAGATATACAAGGCACAAGCCTATCACCATGCTGTTCAGCGGGATGACCCCTAAGGCAAACAACAAGTAATCCACCAGTGTCATCAAACGGACGCCGACCTCACGGATGAACTTCGGCACCACAATGCGCATCAACAGGTTGGAATTGGTCTCAAAAACCGACAGATACAACATGAAAAACGCCATCGGAAAGACGAAATACATGTAATCGACAAAGAGTTTCGACTGCTTCGAGAAATATTGGACCAACGGTGTTTTGAAGATGAAGAACACAAGGGTAAACAGCACAAAACCAACAATCGGCAATATCAGCGTCCACCCGAAGAAGCCGTTATCACGGTTTTTCTCATCTTTGAAATACGGATAATAGCGCATGGCCGACGAATTAGTGCCCAACTGCGCCAATGTTGACAACAGAATGGCCGAGTCAACAAGCACTTTGGTCAACCCGACCTGCTCGGTGGTGAAATACTTGGTGAGCACAAAAAAGGTGGTGAAGATGCCCACTGCCACACCAATATAATTCATCACCGTACCTTTAATGCTCTGCCGGATTACTACGCCCATGATCCTTTGTTTTTAGTATTATCGAATGTATCAACATTTTTTTTGCTTCGATCCTCAGGTACAACGCCATTGGAAGAATCCGCGGCACGCACATGAGCACTTTCCCGGACAGAAAGATGGTATATACTGTTATTCAATTCGTTACCCGTCAATATGACTATGGCAAGAATCCACAGCCACATCAAAAAGACAATCAAAGTCCCTATGGAACCATACAGTGCATTGTAACGTGAAAAGTTGGAAATGTAGATGTTGAACCCTACCGTAGCGAGAATAAACAGTCCCGTTGACAACAAAGTTCCGGGCGTGAACAGCTTGAAGCGTTTTTGACTTTTGTTGCCAAAGAAATAAAGCAGCGACACGCTCAGCATGAGATTGAAGACGGAAAGCAGCCAACGCACCGCATTCAATGCCCACAAGCCAAACTGATGTGTCACGATTTCCTTGCGCTCGAGGATACCCAGCGGGATATTGCCGAACGTAATCAAGGCAATGGACATAAATATGAGCATACCGAGTATGACAAGGAGAATCAGCGAGTAAAAGCGCTGTTTGATCCAGCCATAACTGCGATAGTCCATATAGGCATTTTTGAAGCCGTTGAAAATCGCCGACACGCCGCTCGAGCCAAACCAAAGACACAAAACCACACTCAACGAAAGCAGTCCGCCGTGTGGCTGGTTCATAATGCCATTGATGGTATCGACCAAAAAGTCGAAAGCTCCCGAAGGCAAAAGGAACTCCTTCAACAACCCGAGAATCTGCTCATAGAGATACGGTATGGGGATATACGGAATCAAGGTGAAGAAAAACAGAATCAACGGAAACAAGGCAAGAAAGAAGTTGAACGCCACGGCTGCGGCACGATCGACCAAACGGCCCTTGGTGAAACTGTTCAAGAAGAACACCAGCACATCGTACAAAGGCATTCCTCCAAACCCGGGCAACACGAGAATGCGAAGATAGTTCTTCAGCTTTTCGGAGGTGCGATGCCCAAAGACCTTGCACTTGGCGACAATCGATGTTATGGTTCTCTTAATGGTCACTTGACAATGATTACTTCAAAACTGCAAACATACCGAAAAACAATAAAGCCGCGCTATCACAACATCAAACAACCGCGTTATCATCATTTTACATGACTCAGCATTCCAACACCATTCCTTTTCTTGCAAAATGCAACAGCTCACCGGCGACTTCCCGAACATAGTATTGCCACCTTGCATAGTCGGCAACGCATGCATAGTTAAACGGTGCAAAAATAATTGAAATAATGTCATGTCGTCATTTTCATCCCCAATTCGGGATAAAATGCGTAATTTAGCGCGTTCAATGAAAAACAATATGAACGGAGAAACCATCATGCACGAAGGAGTCGTCACCCGTGTTGGCGAAGAAGATATTGAGGTAAAGATACTATCGAAAAGCGCTTGCGCCGCTTGTCACGCAAAAGGCGCTTGCAACCTCAGCGACATGACAGAAAAAACGCTGGTCGTGCCGCGCAACAAGGCTCAAGACTTCCAGTCGATGCAGAAAGTCAACATCAAGATGACCATGAAGCAGGCCGGACAAGCCGTCGTACTGGCCTACGTGGTTCCGTTCTGCATTCTTGTCACCGTACTGCTTGTACTCCTTTCCTTACACGTTGACGAAGGGCTTTCCGCCCTGATCAGTCTCGCCGCCCTTATCCCCTATTATTTGATATTGTCAAAATGCCGCAAACATCTTAAGAAAAAGTTCCGTTACGAAGTGGAAGCAATGTAAGGAACAAAAATCAGAATAAAATCATGGCGGTTGACCAGCCTCCATTTTTGGTCTCGACACAAAGCCAAGATTGCCGCTTCTTTTCTGACTTTTTCACATTTCAAATCCCGTCGGTTTCCTTCTGCTCAACCCGATTTTTTGACTTTTTTTGTGAATGATGACGAAGCATTGCATGTCTTTTTCTTGGTTGATTTTCAACGAGTACGACACTTAACAGAAAAAAAAGAGACGAAAATTATTGCAGAGAAAACAAGAATCCGTACTTTTGTAGAATTAATTCACCGCCACCGTTCCGAAAAAGTGACAGGAACGTCATGGCGTAAAACTAACTCAAAAACATTTTCAAAGTGAACAACATTCTAATTGTTTCCCTACTTGTATTAGGAGTTTTAGGAGGCGTTCTGGCTGTGATTCTCTATTTTGTGGCTCAGAAGTTCAAGGTAGAGGAAAACCCTCTGATTGAGGAAGTTGAGTCACATCTTGCCGGGGCAAACTGTGGTGGATGCGGCTTTGCCGGATGCCATAATTTTGCCGAGGCTTGTGTGAAAGCCGCTGCGGAAAAGCACAGCCTCTCAGGGCTGTACTGCCCCAGCTCCAATATGCAAGAAGTGGCCGATGTGCTGAAACTCAGCGTTGAAGCGTCAGAGCCAAAGATTGCGGTTTTACGCTGCAATGGCTCCTGCGAAAATTCGCCTGCCAAGGTTCATTATGAAGGTGCTGACATTTGTGCATTTGCCAACACGCTTTACGCCGGAAAAGGTGGCTGCTCGAAAGGCTGTCTTGGACTGGGCGACTGTGTCAAGAAATGTCCCTTCGATGCGCTGCATTTAGACCCTGTCACCGGGCTTCCCGCGGTGGATCCGGACAAGTGCGTGGCTTGCGGAGCCTGTGTCAAGGCCTGCCCGCGCGGTTTGTTCGAAATCCGCCCGCGCGGCAAGAACGACCGCCGTGTCTATGTCTGCTGCTCGAACACCGACAAGGGCGCCATCACGATGAAGAGTTGTAAGGTAGGTTGCATCGCCTGCCAGAAATGCTTCAAGACCTGCCCGTTCGAAGCCATCGAAATGCGAGGCAACCTCGCCTACATCGACCCGACCAAGTGCAAGTCGTGCCGCAAATGCGTTGAGGTCTGCCCTCGCGGCACCATCTGGGAAGTCAACTTTCCGCCTCGTAAGCCGAAAGTAGAGGCTGCCGAAAGCGCCAAACCCATCAATGTCACACCTGAATCAATAGAAATCAAAGCTACAGTATGAATCCACTAAAGACTTTTCCGAAAGGTGGCGTTCATCCGAAAGAAAACAAACTTTCGGCCAATGAGCCAATCATAAATATCCCTCTGCCCAAACAGATCATCGTCCCGATGGGCCAATGCCTTGGCGCTCCAGCCGATTGCATCGTGCAAAAAGGCGACACGGTCAAGACCGGTCAACTTATCGGAACCGCCAAGGGCTTTGTTTCGGCCAATGTACACTCACCCGCGACAGGAACGGTGGCCAAGGTTGACACCGTCATGGACCACACCGGCTATTACAAGCCCGCCGTGTTCATTAATGTTGAGGACGATCAATGGGCCGACGGCATCGACACCACTGACGAGCTGCTGACAGAAATCAAATTAGATTCAAAGGAAATCATCGACCGCATCAAGGAATGCGGCATTGTAGGTATGGGAGGCGCCACCTTCCCCACCCACATCAAATTGATGATTCCTGAAGGCAAGAAAGCTGAATATGTGATTATTAACGCTGCGGAATGCGAGCCTTACCTGACTTGCGACAACCGCCTGCTGCTTGAGAAGACCCAGGAATTTCTCATGGGTGTTAAAATCGTCATGAAAGCGGTGAACGCTGATAAGGGCGTCGTCGGCATCGAGAAGAACAAGGCATCTGCCATCGAGCTTCTTGACAAGACCATTGCCAGCAACCCTGAATTGTATGCCGGCATCATGGTGCAGCCGCTGAAAACCAAGTACCCGCAAGGTGGTGAAAAACAAATCATCAAAGCCATCACGGGGCGCGAGGTGCCATCCGGCAAGCTCCCCATCGAGACCGGTTGCGTCGTGGTGAACGTCAGTTCTTCATTCGCCATTTACGAAGCGGTTCAAAAACACAAACCGCTGATTGACCGTATCGTTACCGTCACAGGGCTTTCGGTGAAAAAACCGTCGAATTTCAAGGTGCGCTTCGGAACGCCCGCCAACCTGCTCATCGATGAGGCCGGTGGCTTACCCGAAAACACCACGAACATCATCAATGGCGGTCCCATGATGGGAAAATCGGTGTCCGTTACTGACTTCCCCGTCATCAAAGGCACCTCAGGCATCCTGCTGATGAGCGACAAGGAAGCGCAGCCGCGCAACACCACCAACTGCATCCGATGCGGCAAGTGCATGTCGGTATGTCCCATGGGCTTGGAGCCTTATCTGCTCAACCGCGAAGCCAAGTTCGACCTGTTCGACGAGACCGAAAAGCACCACATCATGGATTGCATTGAATGCGGCTCCTGCGAATTTACCTGCCCCGCCAACATCCCCTTGCTTGACTATATCCGTTACGGCAAGGCCAGAACCGGCGCCATCATCCGTTCACGTAATCAGAAATAACACAAGACTATGAATCAGTTTACCATATCAGGCTCCCCGCATGTCCACGGGAGCGAAAGCACCAAGAAGATCATGATCAGCGTCATCATCGCGCTGCTGCCTGCTTTTCTGGCCGCCATTTATTTTTTCGGATGGAACGCCATTCGGGTAACCGTTCTTTCTGTTGCCGTCTGCGTATTGGCTGAATGGCTCATCCAGAAGTTTCTCATCAAAGGTCCTGTCACTATCAGTGATGGTTCTGCCGTTGTCACCGGCATGTTGCTGGCTTTCAACGTGCCGTCCAACCTGCCTTGGTGGATGGTGGTGGTAGGAGCACTCGTCGCCATCGGCATTGGCAAGATGTCATTTGGCGGTCTGGGCAAGAACCCATTCAATCCGGCTTTGGTAGGACGTGTGTTCATGTTGGTATCCTTCCCCACTGCCATGACGACATGGCCTACGACCCATCCGCTGTTTGGCACTGCCGTTACCGACGCCATCACCGGCCCTACGCCATTGAGTGTTCTCAAGGAGAGTGTCAAAGGCGGCATGAGCATTGACCAGATTCTCGCCTCACCCGACATGCCTCGGTTTGTCGATCAGATATTGGGCAATCGTGGTGGTGCTTTCGGCGAAATGTGTGTCATCGCCCTGCTGTTGGGCGGCCTGTTTCTCATCATCCGCAAAGTCATCGACTGGCAGACCCCTGTCGTCATCTTGGCAACAGTGTTCGTCTTTACCGGCATCTGTCACCTTGTCAATCCCGAAATGTATGTCAACCCGATTTTCCACTTGGTAAGCGGTGGATTGATATTGGGCGCTTTCTTCATGGCTACTGACATGGCGACATCGCCAATGACCATCACGGGCAAAATCATCTTTGCCGTCGGCATCGGTGTCATCACCGTGGTCATCCGACTTTGGGGTGCCTATCCGGAAGGCGTTTCTTTCGCCATCCTGATCATGAACGCCTTCACGCCATTGATTAACAAGGGATTTAAGCCGAAGCGATTTGGCGTTGTCAAACAGTAAGTTACATGTAAAAACATTGTATCATGGCAAAGAAAGAATCAACATTAGTAAATATGCTCGTCAGCCTGTTGGTCATCACGGCTGTGTCGGGCGGCGTGCTGGGTTTGGTTTATGGCATGACCAAAGACAGCATAGCACAAGTGGAGCAAAAAAAGAATGAAAAAGCCATTGCCGAAGTGTTGAACACCGGCGTTGTAATCGCCTCGTTCGACATCGACACCATTGATGGCTTGGTTTACAATCTGGCATACGACAACAGCAACCAGCTGATCGGTGCTGCCATCAAGACTTTTTCCGGCAAGGGCTTTGGCGGCAAGATCGAGCTGATGGTCGGCGTTTTGGAAAACGGCACTATTAATAAGGTGTCGGTTTTGTCGCAAAGCGAGACTCCCGGTTTGGGTGCCAATATGACGAACGAATCCTTTAAAGGACAGTTTTCGGGCCAACACCCTAACGATTTCAAACTGCAAGTCAAGAAAGACGGCGGCGATGTTGACGCCATTACGGCGGCCACCATCACTTCGCGTGCCTTTTCCGAAGCCGTAAAAACAGCCTGCGATGGCTTTGAAGCCCACAAAAGTCAATTTTTGAAAGGAGGGAACAGCTATGAATAACAATCTGAAAACATTTACCAAAGGTTTCATCAAGGAAAACCCGATCTTGGTGCTGCTCCTCGGCTGCTGCCCTACATTGGCAACAACCACAAGCGCTATCAACGGCATGTCGATGGGTTTAGCCACCACTTTCGTTCTCATCATGTCGAACCTGAGCATTTCGCTGCTGAAGAATTTCATCCCCGACAAAGTGCGCATTCCCTGCTTCATTGTGGTCATCGCATCGTTTGTGACCGTGGTGCAGCTTGTGATGCAGGCTTACGTGCCCGACATCTACGAGACCCTCGGATTGTTCATTCCGCTGATTGTGGTGAACTGCATCGTGCTGGGTCGCGCCGAAGCCTTCGCTTCAAAAAATTCCGTATGGCCTTCCATTCTTGACGGAGCCGGCATGGGTCTTGGCTTCACCGCTTCGCTGACCGTGTTGGGCTGCTTGCGCGAGATTCTCGGCAGCGGTTCCATCTTCGGATGGCGCTTCCTGCCCGAAGACACCGACACCATTTTGGTGTTCGTCCTCGCCCCCGGTGCCTTCATTGCGCTGGGCTACGTTATCGCAATTGTCAACCATCTCAAGAAATCCAAATAACCGACGACTATGAAGTACATCATCATCATCCTATCGACGATATTGGTCAATAATGTGATCTTTGCCCAGTTTTTGGGCATCTGTCCTTTCATAGGCACATCAAAGAAAACTTCAACGGCTATCGGCATGGGTGCTGCCGTTATTTTCGTGATGACCTTGGCAACCCTGGTCACATGGCTCACGCAATACTACATCCTCAAGCCTTTGAAAATAGAGTTCCTGCAAACCATCGCCTTTATTTTGATTATTGCCGCTTTGGTGCAGATGGTTGAAATCATCCTGAAGAAGATCAGCCCTTCACTTTACACGGCTTTAGGCGTGTTTCTGCCCCTGATTACCACCAACTGCGCCGTGCTGGGTGTCGCCATCACCGTAGTGACCAAGGAGTTCAGCTATGGCGGAGCGAGCCGCATCCTAAACCTTGGCGAATCGGTGGTCTATGCCGCCGGCACAGCATTTGGTTTTGCCCTAGCACTGATCATCTTCGCCGGCATCCGCGAACACATCGAGCTGATGGAAGCTCCTAAAGGCATGCGCGGCGTTCCGATTGCCCTCATCACGGCAGGTATCCTTGCACTGGCTTTCATGGGATTCACGGGAATTGTTTAATACAACAAAGCCATCGTTTCTTCTCAAAAGAATGATGGATCGGATCCTACCCACAAAGCGGCTTCGGCCGCTTTTTTTATGGAGCAAGCGGATGTTTTTTCTACATTTTTGCACATTTTTTCCAAAATAAATGCTTTTCATTCAAAGAATTATACATAACTTTGACCCCGACAAGCCGGCTCACGCCTTTTGCTTCTCTCACGAAAAATCAACAAACAAGTGTCAACAAACAACATAAATGCAATCATATGAATTACCGCTACAAACTTCTCTTTGCAGCCATGTTGCTGCTCCTTTTCCCCCTAACCCATCAAGCTCAAACCCGACATTTCAAGTTTGAGGATTCCGCCGTATCAGAGGGATTTACAACAACAGGCAACAGCCGTTCGGGCTTTAAGGTACACTATGCCGTCAAGCAGATGCAGCTTGTGACCGTCACCGACAACGGCTACACCGGCGAGCACATACAGTACGGCAAAGGGATATTCCTTCCCGCTAATGCCGGCCAACCCGACATTCCTTCCGAGAGTCGTTTTGTCGCCATCCCGAATGGAGCTACCGTAAACGCCACACTGAAGAATTGTAAGAAACAGATCATTCAAAATGTCGATTTAATGGCTGCCGCTCCCATTCCGAGCGATACCGACAACCGCCCTGCTACCTATGAAAAGGATCCCTTTATTTATGAAAAGGACGCCTTTTTTCCCGCCCATCCCGTAAACGTTTCGGAAGTGCTGAATTTTAGAGGCGTACAAGTTGTCGCACTCACGATCACTCCTTATCAGTACAATCCTGTGACAAGAGAGCTGATTGTTTATTACGACATGGACATTGCCTTGGATTATGAGGGTGGCAATGGGGAGTATGGAGAAGGCCGCTTGCGTTCCCCTTTCTTCGACCCTATTCTCCAGAATGCGCTCTGCAACTATGACCAGCTACCCGTCGTCGATTACGAAGCCCGTGTCAGAGAGCGCAGCAACCGTGACACCGGATGTGAGTATTTAATCGTCATTCCGAACAACGAGGGTTTTCGTGCGCCTGCACAGATGCTTGCCGACTTCCGCAACCGACAGGGCATCATGACCGAAGTGAAAAGCCTGAGTGAAATGGGCTGCACAAACACCAACGAATTGAAGACGTATTTCCATAATGCGTATAATACCTGGAACATGCCTCCCGTCTCCGTTCTCCTGTTTGGAGACCACAACACCAACATGGCAAACGGCATTCCCGCCGAAATCATTTCCCACCCTACGGAAGGGACTTGCATCACCGACAACCAATATTCCGATTGCACAGGCGATTACCTCCCCGACATCTGTTTCTGCCGTTTGGTGGCTGCAAATCCGACGGAAGCACAAATGATGGTGAACAAAACTCTGGACTACGAATACAACCACCCCAACATGAACGCCGGCACCTATCAGAACCCCATCACGGCATTAGGATGGCAGACCGAGCGCTGGTTCCAAATCTGCTCCGAAGTAGTGGGCGGTTACTGGAGAAACCAAGGGAAGACCCCTGTTCGTATTAATGCCATTTATCTCGGTTCTCCAGGCAACATTTGGTCGTCCAACCAAAACACATACATGGTAACCAATTACTTTGGCCCCGGAGGCAGAGGTTATATTCCTGCCACGCCTGCCGAATTGGGAGGATGGACCGGAGGCATTGCCCAGCAAGTCGTCACGGCGGTCAACGACGGAGCTTTCATTCTTCAGCACAGGGACCACGGATACAACCAAGGCTGGGGAGAACCTGCCTTTAGCGTTAGCAACGTGTCGCAAATGAACAACACCGACAAGCTCACCTTTGTCATGACCATTAACTGCCAGACCGGCAACTTCAACTACGGCGGAAATTGTCTCGTGGAAGCCTTCATGCGCAGGACTTATAATAATAAAGGCGCCGGTGCGGTTGGATGTGTCGGCCCTACCCAAACTTCATTCTCCTTTGTCAACGATGCCTTTGTGTGGGGCATGTACGACCTGTTCGATCCGAACTTCATGCCCGACTACGGTCCGTATGCCGGTAATAGCGGCAACTGGATGCCTGCCTTTGGCAATGTTGCAGGGAAGTACTTCCTCGCCCAGTCAAGCTGGCCGTATAATTCCGGAAGCAAATACATCACCTATCAGATGTTCACGGCGCACTGCGACGCTTTCCTGCGTTTATACACCAAAGTCCCGCAAACGATGAACGTCACACATACGAATGAAATCCTTCCGACCGACACGCACATCCAGGTCACAGCACCTGCCGGTTCCACTATAGCACTCACTGTCGGCAGCAACATCATTGCCGTTGCCACTGCCACAGGAAGCAGCCAGAACATCAGTTTTGCCCAGCAGGAACCCGGTGCCAATATCCGCATTGTGGTCACCAAGCAAGACTATCTGCGTTATGAAGATGATATCGAGGTGCTGAGTACCGCCGTTCTCAACGTCACGCAACACACTGTCAACGACCAGAACCATAATGGCGTGCTTGAATACGGAGAGTCGGCCACTTTCGACTTTTCCATCAAGAACGTTGGCGGTCTTGCTTCTACAGCCGGCACTGCCACACTCACCACGCTCAGTTCGCAGCATGTCACCATCACCAATGGCACGGCAAGTGTCCAAGCATTGAATCCGAGCCAATCCATCACATTGAATGAAGTCTTTCACATCCAAGTGTCAAGCTCCATCCCCGACAATTTCAAGCTATCGTTCAACCTACACCTATCATGTGGCGATATGTCGTGGGACTATCCGTTCATGGTATTGGTACGTGCTCCGAAGTTTGTCATCGGCAGCAGCATGACAATTGTTGATAACGGAAACGGGAACGGCCGATTAGACCCGGGAGAAACCGCTCAGGTCACCCTCAACTATTCCAACCGCGGCGGCAGCCCCTCAGGTAGCACGGCCGCCACGCTAAGCAGTGCATCTTCGCACCTCACCATCAGCAATCCAACCATTAATGCCAATACGGTTGCAGCTGGAGAAACAGTACAATTGCATTACAGCATCAGTGTTTCGGGCGCCACACCTATCGGCGAAAATATTGTCATGGCGCTCAATGTCGTTTCGGGAGCCTACACAGGCAACCAAAGTTTTGTTCACCGTGTCGGCCTCGATTTCGAAGGCTTCGAATCGGGCGATTTGCTCAGCTACGAATGGGAAAATGACGAAGACCATCCATGGACCATTGTGAACACCGATCCCTACGAGGGCACCTACTGCTTAAAATCAGGGAACATATCGCACGGTATGACCAGCAAGATAAGCCTAACCCTCGAAGTGGAGAATAGCAACGATGAAATCCGTTTTTTCAAAAAGACCTCTTCACAAGCCAACAAAGACAAGATCGTGTTTTACGTTGACAATGTGGAAAAAGGCAACTGGTCGGGCAATACCAATTGGAGTGAGTTTTCTGTCAATGTGACCTCCGGCCAACACACTTTCACCTGGGCATACGAAAAAGACAACACCATCAATTCCGGTGCCGATTGTGCATGGATTGATAACATTTTGCTGCCTGTGCGCCACATTGAGTTTTCCTGTCATGCCGGTGCAGATATCGACATCTGCAAGAACGACATTGCGCATCTTCAAGGCAATGCTTCGGGTTTCGAAACGCTCAACTGGACTTCTGCCGGCGATGGCACCTTCGACAACAGTCACAGCCTAACCGCCAACTACACGCCAGGAACACAGGATATTGCCAACGGTCATGTCACACTAACCCTATCTATTACCGATGCCGGCAATAACACCCTGACGGATGATGTCGTGGTAAGGCTGCACGACAATGTCAGCATCGAGATGAATCCAACAGCTGAAATTTGTTTCGATGGCATCTACAACACTGAGGCTACTGTTTCCGAAGGCGACATGATGACATGGTCCACTACTGGCGACGGCAGCTTTGCAAACCCCAACATGCTTCAAACCGAATACACGCCTGGCGCCCAAGACATTGCCAACGGCAGTGTCACGCTGACCCTATCGGCCGCATCGCCCTACGGATGCGGAAACGCCTCCGCCTCGATCACGCTGACCATTCATGCCTTGCAACAAAGCGAATTCGACGCCCAATCGTGCGGCACCTATGTTTGGAATGGACAGGAATACGCTGCATCGGGCGACTATGAACAGACCTTGCCAAGCGTCTTTGGCTGTGACTCCATCGTCACCTTGCACCTGACCATAATAGATTCGTATGCCATAAATATTGATGAACAAGCCTGCGACAGCTACCAGTGGAACGGCAACACCTACACCCAGTCGGGAGTCTATACCGGGACGTTCACATCGGTGAACGGATGCGACTCTGTCGTCACCCTGAACCTGACTGTTTTCCCCTCTTTTGCCGTTGAGCTGACCCAACAGGCTTGTGACAGCTACGAGTGGAATGGCAACACCTACACCCAATCGGGTGTTTATTCCAACACATTTGCCTCGGTCAACGGCTGCGACTCCGTCGTCACCCTGAACCTGACCATTGAGAGTGTCGCCGACATGCCAGCCATTGAAGGAGAAACCGAATTTGACGTGTATTACTCGCCTTCCGGTAGCTTCTCGATTCCGAAATATATCAGTGCAACCAGCTACGAATGGACACTCATTCCTGCCGAAGCCGGCACATTGGTTCCTGACCAAAATAGTGTCACCATTAATTGGAGCACGACCTTTATAGGCGACGTAACATTGAAGTTAGTGATCCACAACGATTGCGGCGAAGGAGAGACCACACTCGGCATCAAGGTGAAAAACTCAACATCGGTAAACGAACACCATCTGGATGTCAGCCTTTTCCCCAACCCCGCAGACGACATGATCACCATCAGCATTGCCAATCCCATCGACAAAATAAGGATTGAGATCTACAACCTATTGGGTGAGTGCATGTTATCGCAAAATGCAGAAGGTAACGGGGAAAGCATGAAAATCCAAGTGGGAATTGCCGATCTTCCCCCTGGTTCCTACCTGATGAACCTCATGTCGGACAAAGCCAATTGTGTCAGAAGCTTCATTGTAAAATAACGCTTTGCGCCAATAGGCCAAAACAGGAGAAGCCTTGCGACTTCTCCTGTTTTTTGACAATAGTTGTCTTCAATGAAAAAACCTACACGATGCATGAAAAAATGAAAGTTCAATTTGGAAAGTTATAAAAGCGGTGGAAAAATAATCCCGCCGCTGCGGCGGGATTTTGAAAAAATGTCTATATTTGGCGGCAAATAGTATTAATGCGGCATCAGAATACATTTAACACTTTATATTTCAATATTGTAAAATAAAAAAAACACAACGATAAGTCATGAAAAAGTTCACGAAAATCGCATGGATTGCCATGTTGCTGCTTGTTATGCCAATGAAGCAGTTCGCGCAAGAAAGAAGCCAAATTAGAGATTATGAAGGCGGATTCCTTTTCAACATGTTCGAAATCGAAACCGTGGAAGAGCGCATTCAGTTAGCCTCGGCTCTTGCCACAAGCGACATCTGGATTTGCAACCCAACCGACAATCCCGGAGAACTATTCATTAGACCTAACGGCTACAATAAGGACATCCCGATTTATGCTGAATTTGATTATCTCAGGATGACGCTAAAGGAAGAATACGGAGAAGTTTCTGCTTTACCCAAAGAAGAGTTTGCCGAGATTTTCAACTCATGGGCACAAAATATCAGTATTGATTACTATAACTTCCTAATTTCTGATCAAGTTGGTGACCGTGCCAATCACTGCATGGATGCAGAACCTTTTTGTACCAGCGATGTTTATAACTTTCCTGCCATCAACAGTGGTTACTCTTGGTCTGGCCCTAACTACGGATGCTTAGGTTCATCTCCAACAATGAAACACTCTTTCTGGTACTATATGAGAATCGGCCAGGCGGGCAACATCACCATCAAGATAGAAGCAAGCTTTGATGTCGATTTTGCGATGTGGGGACCTTTCAACGACCAAACAGCACCTTGCCCAACGCAAGCAGGTCAAGCGGGATTGCTGACGGCAAACTGTTCAAACTGTCCAAACAACACATTATCCCCCAATTTCTATCCTTCAGGAAACTTACACGACTGCAGTTTTGATGCCGCTCATTATGAATATGCGCACGTCGTAAACGGACAGGTTGGACAATATTACATCTTGTTGATTACAAATTACAGCGGTAGCAGCGGCAACATTACCTTCCAAAAATACGCTGGAAACGGTGAAACCGACTGTGGCATCATGCCTCCTTTAGTTTCGAGCGACAGCCCGCTTTGCGTAGGAGAAACGCTTCACTTAACAGCCAATGGTCAAGCAGGTGCCTCTTATAGTTGGACAGGACCGGGCGGATGGACCTCCAATGTACAAAATCCAACTCGATCCAATTGCACCATGGCCATGGCAGGTACTTATACCTGCACTATTTCATTAGGTAGTCAAACAAATAGCGCCACTACTGAAGTTGCCATTCTTCCCAAGCCCACAGCCAACTTCACAGCGTCTTCGGTATGTAAAGGCTCTCCCACCCAATTTACCAGCACCTCCACCACCAATCCACCCAACCAAACAATAACGAGTTACCAATGGAATTTTGGAGATGGAGCCACTGGAACGGGTCCCAGTGTCAACCACACCTATAGCAGTGCCGGCAGTTATCAAGCAAAACTTACTATAAGCACAGGAGGTCACTGTACCAGCCAAAAGACACAGACGGTGACCGTTTACGACATGCCCAAAGCCAATGCCGGCCCCGATCAAAGCATCAACTATGGTGCTACGGCAACATTAAGCGGATCGGGAGGTACAGGCTCTTTTAGCTATCACTGGGAGCCTGCCAACAAGGTGGTCAATCCAAATGCACAAACCACCCAAACCGTGGCTTTGACCCAAACCACCCAGTTCACCCTTACGGTTACCAGTGTGTCTGGCGGTTGCCAAGATACCGACCAAGTCACCGTTGCCATCAGTGGAACGGGAATGACTGCCAGCGCCAGTGCCGACAACACCGTTTTGTGCCAAGGCGAATCCACTACGCTTCACGCCACCCCCGTAGGAGGCTCAGGAAACTACTCCTACTCATGGACTCCCACTACGGGACTGAGCAATCCCACGGCACAACATCCAGTGGCAACACCGCCTGTCGGCAATACCACTTACACTTGCCATGTGAACGACAACGGATTGACAAGCCAAGATGTCAGTGTCAGCATTCAGGTACATCCCAATAAATCGACTGACATTTACGAGTCTTTCTGCGACAATGAAACCTTCTCGTTCTTCGGACAAAATCTTAACGAACCCGGCACCTACCAGCACCTCCTCGAAACACAATTTGGCTGCGACAGCACCATCGTCCTTCATTTGAACGAAAACCCAACTTATCTCACACCCATTGCTGACAATTTCTGCGACGGAGACACCTATGAATGGTACGGGCAAACTTACAACCAATCGGGCGTTTACGAGCACACCCTGCAAACGATACTTGGCTGCGACTCGGTTATTCAATTGACACTTACCAAGTTACCGGTATCGCACAACAACATTACCGCCTCTATATGCCCGGGAGGCCAATACCCCTTCTTCGGCGAAATGCTTACCGAAGCCGGCACTTACACAGGCACTGCAACCAACCAATGGGGATGCGACAGTATCGTTGAGCTTACACTTAGCATTAACGACCACTACGAAACCGATTTCACCGTTAACCTTTGCGATGGCAGTTATACTTGGGCAGGAACCAATCTCGGCCCCCTTACCGAAAACGGCGAATATACCTTCACCTTCGAGAGCCAAGCCGGTTGCGACAGCATCGTCACCCTGCACCTTGCCTTCCACCCGGTACAGGATGGCCAATACAATGCGACCGCCTGCGATTCCTACACATGGAATGCTCCGCTTGGTGACGGACAGACCTACACTGCATCAGGTGTTTATACTGTAAATAAAACAACAGAATGGGGTTGCAACTACCAGAATCATTTGGATTTGACCATCAACAACAGCACCCAAACCGACCTTTCGCTTACCGATTGCGACTATTACGTATGGAACGGCAACAACACCTACAACACATTTACCGACACCATCAAGTTCTCCGGCGATTTCCACCATACTTTTAATACCATGCACGGTTGTGATAGTGTGGTTAACATCCACATGGACATGGAATACACGCCGACCTACGAACACATCTATGGCAACCGTTGGCCCATTGGCGGCAGCCTGACCCATATCTCCATTGAAGAGTACCAGATCAGAGGCTACCATCCGTTGGCCGAGTTCGACACACAATGGGAGCTTGAGTGTCCCGACTGGAGCTTTGAGACCTACGGCGATCACAACGCCTGCTGCAAAGTGGTCATCACGACTTTCCCTGTGGACTCCATATTGCTGAAAGCCACCACCACAAACCGCTGCGGCACTTACATTGATTCCATTTGGATTCGCTGCACCTATTTCGACACGGAGGAATACCAGGATTTGTGCACCGTTGACATTGTCCCCAACCCCAACAACGGAGAAATGACTTTCAATTTCAGCAACATGTTGGGTCAAATCGATGTGCGCGTATTTAACATGACAGGCAGCCTTATCGACCGCTTCACCACCTACAATGAGCTGAACTATGTAACAACAAGCTATTCGATGCCACAACGCACACCTGGCCTGTACTACTTTGTTATCACCAACAAAGACAAGTCTGTTACAAAAAAAGTAATTGTCATGTAGATTTACCTGCAAAAGGCACACAAAACCGCTGACAATACTGTATTGCCGGCGGTTTTTTTATTATAAACCTCCTTGCTTTTTCTCCTATTATCCCTCAAAAAAAACATTTGATGCTGTTTGCTGCAAAAAAACACCCAAAAGTCTTGGCATTAGTATTTCTTTTTACGTACATTTGCGCCTGCTATCCGATTATTGTTTCCATGACTCTTGAATGGTGCAAATCGATGAAAGCATTTTTTGGTACTCACTAACTCTATTTGCAATATGATGCGCAAGACCAAAATGGCATTCATGGCCGTGCTGTTATTGGCAGCCTTCTTCGGCTGTTCAAAGATTGAGTTCGGGAAGGATTACGAAATCCTTTCGGAGAACGAAAGCACATCCATCATGTTCACCGATCTCCAAACCACTCCTTTCATCACAGACTATATGAAAGACCATACCGACCTATTGGAGCTTTTTGGAGAAGAAAACATTTATTTTGGCGACACGCCACCAACCATTTGCACTTCAGAGCAACCTGAATTTCAATTCAAGGCCGATAATGGCATTTATGCCACGGCCAAAAGTTACGTGGATGGATTTCCAGAACCTTTGAATCTTCCGAGCGCAGGGAGCATACAGCCCATTAAATACTATCATCGTTTTTACGATCAAAACCAAAGCATGATCAAATACATGTGCAAAACCGTTGAGGGAACTGTCGAACACCTTCGTTCGATAGATACGGTATTTCTCATGGGCCATGACGATTGCTTCACCGCCTATTATTATGAAATAGCAGATACCCCGGGACACCCACGAAATGCCATTGTCATTTCCGGAAAAAAAACAAATAGCGGCATAGCCGACTACCGTTACGGTGTAAAAATCGTTGAGTACACAACTCATGATTACGACCCCACCGCTGTATTTGGAGCTGGTTCCATCCATATTTTCGAGGAAAGAGACAACTTGGCCGATTGGTTCAAATGGTATGACGAACGCTCCCTATCACTTGGCACCCTGCCATAAAACTTTTTATGATGAACAGAGTTTCCCTTGCTTTTCTTCTTGTTGTTTTTTTACTGCTATGCTTCTATCCTGCACAAGCACAAAGGAAGTGGAAGAAGGCTCTTCCTGAAAAGAACGGAGTTTCGTATAACAATGGCAAGTTCAATATCGGAATCAAAGCTGGTGCAATATGGAGTTATTTTGGATATTCCAGTTTTAAGAACACTACTTACGATGGCATCATTAGTCCAATAGCAGGACTGTTATTGGAATACAAGACCAACACCCCGCTATCAGTTGGTTTTAATCCTTTTGTAGCCATACGTGGCACTTCCATGCACCACGACAAGGTGTGGCAGAGTGGTTTGGAAGCCAATAAAACCGATACCACAAGAACCCAGTACACTTGTCAAATGAATGTTGTGGGTGCGCGCATCCCTTTCACTTATTATTTCAATTCTTTTATTTTCTCCAATCCAAAAGACAAACAGTTTTATATATCCTTGGCTCCTGAGGCATACTATGTGTTGGGTGGCAAAATTCGGTATTCGAAAATCGACATGCCACAAGACTCTCTCAAATCTGACATTTCCATTCCCATCGGCAAGGCCAATATGCAACGCTTGCAATTCGGAATCACCTGTGGTGCCGGCTTTTCATCCAGACACAACATCAACGCCTTTACGTTTGTCATGAAATACGAATTGGCGTTCAGCTATGGTATCAACAACACTTTTTCCAAAATGGAATCCGAGGTAGGCGGTTTCCCTGAAAATGGTGGTTTTGCAGGATCTCCCTATGCCACAATTCAACAAGGGCAACGCCGATACCGGGCATTGGATTTCACCATCACCCTCATGTTCCCTATCAAGAAACAGTTGCGAGGCGCTTGCATCAATTGGGGAGAATTTAATTAATAATCAGCGAAATACAATAACTATCAATTAATAATAACAAAATCAAATTGCAAAATGAGAAAAAATGTACTCAAATTGACGGCTTTGCTCCTGCTTGTTTTATCGGCAGGATTTGCAAGCGCACAGATGTTCACTTTCCCCACCAAAGGTTCCCAAGGTTTTTCGATTACCGATAAGAACCGTGGCGGCGTGAAAGTAAACTATTCCATGAAAGGTTTTTCCCTTGACCAGTTCAACCACAAAGGCGAGACCCTGTCGGAAATCTCCTTTGCAGGTATCGTTCTGCCCAACCGCTACGGCTGCCCTAATCTTCCTACTGAAAGCCGTATGATTGCCATTCCGCAAGGCGCCAAGGCAAGACTGGCGGTTGTCAGTTGCGAAAAGACCGTGATAAAAGGTGTCAACATGGCACCCGCCCTACGCCCGCAACCCGAAACGGAAGACCCCGACCTGAACTACGTGAAAGACAGCAAGGTGTATGCCACTGATGCACCGTACCCCGAACAACCATTTGTCATTTCGGAAACCGCTTCGATGCGTGGTGTCGATGTCGTCATGCTTTCGGTAACACCGTTCCAATATAATCCGGTCACTAAAGACCTGACGGTTTACTCGGACATTGAGCTGTCGCTCGACTTTGAAGGCGGCAACGGTCATTTTGGCGAAGACAGGCTCCGCTCCCCCTACTGGGATCCCATCTTAGCCGCCGAGCTGATGAACTACGACCAGTTGCCTGTCATCGACTATGAAGCACGCATACAAGATTGGCTGAACAGAGACGCCGAAGGTGCCGAATACCTCATCGTTACGCCCAACAACGATGCCTATGTCGAACACGCCAACCAGCTCAAGGAGTTCAGAACACGCCAGGGCATCCTGACCAAGGTCATCCGTTTGGATGAAATGGAGGCAACCACGACCAACGAAATCAAGGCTTGGTTCCATAATGCCTACAACACATGGGAAATAGCCCCTGTTGCCGTTTGCCTGCTTGCCGACCACGGCACCAACCTGACAAAAAACATTCCCGCTGAAAACGCCTCCCACCCCTACAGCGGTTCCTGCATCACCGACAACCGTTATGCCGACCCAACAGGTGACAATTTGCCGGATATGTGTTTCTCGCGCTTGGTCGCCCAGAACGAAACGGAACTGCCCGTCTTTGTCGGAAAGCAGCTCGAATATGAACAAAATCCGGTGACGGATCCGGATTTCTACAAGAAACCCATCACGGCTTTGGGCTGGCAGACCGAACGCTGGTTTCAAATCTGCTCGGAAGTGGCCGGCGGCTACTGGAGAAACCATGGCAAAGAGCCGGTACGTATCAATGCTATTTATGACGGCACACCGGGATCCATTTGGTCGTCCAACCAAAACACTCCTATGGTGGTCAACTACTTTGGACCTAACGGCCTGAACTACATTCCCGAAACACCTGCTGAATTAGGTGGTTGGAGCGGAGGTACCGCACAACAGGTTGTTGAAGCCATCAACAACGGCGCTTTCGTACTGCAACACCGCGACCACGGCATGGAAACAGGCTGGGGCGAACCCGACTTTGGCAATTCCAATGTAAGCCAGCTGACCAACGTGGGCAAACTGCCTTTCGTCATGTCGATCAATTGCCTGACAGGCAAATTCAATTATTCTTCCGACTGCCTGATGGAGGCCTTCATGCGCCGCACCCATAACAACCAGAATGCAGGCGCCGTTGGAGTGCTCTGCCCGACAGAGGTTTCCTATTCTTTTGTCAACGATACTTATGTATGGGGCGTTTATGACCTTTTCGATCCTAATTTCCTCCCCGACTACGGTCCATACGCTGACCGCAGCGGCAATTGGATGCCGGCCTTTGGCAACGTGGCGGGAAAATACTTCTTGAAACAAAGTTCTTGGCCCTTTAATCAGGACGACAAGGACATCACCTATACCATGTTCACCGCCCACTGCGATGCATTCCTGCGCTTGTATTCAGAAGTACCACAAGAAATGGACGTCATCCATCCCGAGGTCGTTCTTGCAGGCTTGACCGAAGTCAATGTCACCGCTCCCGAAGGATGCACCATCAGCCTTGTCACCGCCAATCCCGAAGGAGGTTGGAATATCATCGGTGTTGCTCAAGCTACCGGTGCTCCTCAAAACATCACCATCCCTTCACAGGTGCCGCCAACAGAAATCAACATCGTCTGCACCGGACAAAACTACCTCCGCTATGAAGATGTCATGATGGTGGTTCCCGCTGATGGACCTTATATTGTTTTTGATTCCAAAACCATCCACGACACGAACAACAACGGCCAGATCGACTATGGCGAAATCATCACTCTCGACATGACGATGAAAAACGTTGGCAGCGAAGCCCTTGGTGCTTTCGACGCTACGCTCAACACCACTTCCGAGTACATCACCATTACCAAGAACAGTGCTCATTTCGAAAGCGTTGCCCCCAACGCCACAAGCTCTGTTGAAGGTGCTTTCAGCTTTACCGTTGCCAACAACATTCCCGACAACACCAATAACTTGTTCACCATCGTGGTTATCAATGGCGACAAAACCTACACAAGCAATCTGAGCATGAAAGCTTATGCACCGTCGTTCAAAATTACAAACATGAGCATCAACGATGCGAATGGCAACAACAATGGGCGCTTAGACCCGGGTGAAACGGCCACTCTTAGCTTCGCCTTTAAGAACGAAGGCCATAGCGATGCTGCACAGACCGCTGCTACGCTTCAAATCATGTCGCCCTATATCACCATTGGCCAAAACACCATGAATTTCAACAACATTGCTGCCGGAAGCGACAAAACGGCTTCTTATGAAATCAATGTCAGCGAAAACACTCCCCTTGGTTACACTTGCCCCATTCTGTTCAATGTCAAATCCGGCCAGTATACAACACAAAAGGACTTCAGTGCCAAAGTAGGTCTGATTCTGGAAGACTTCGAAACCGGAGAACTCGGTGAAGGTTGGACGAATGATCCGGCACGGCCCTGGAGAATCGTCACCGAAAATCCTTATGAAGGAACACACTGCCTGAAATCAGGTGAGACCGACGATTCACAAACCAGCACCATCACCTTGACCCATGATGCCGGTTCGGAGGATGAAATCTCTTTCTATTACAAAGTCTCGTCAGAAAACTACTATGACAAGCTGTTGTTCTACATCGACGATGTGCAAAAAGGCGAATGGTCGGGTTCCATTGATTGGACTCAAACTTCATACACGGTTACCGAAGGCACACATACCTACAAATGGCAATACAAAAAGGACATGTCGTATGCCAGTGGTTCCGACTGCGCTTGGATTGATTACATCTCCCTGCCTTCACCTCGCATCATGGCGGGAACAGCGGGTTTAGACGTTGATATCTGCTCAGGCAACACAGCGCAAATTGTCGGCTATGCGGTTCATCATGAGTCAGTACAATGGACGACTGCCGGCGACGGCACCTTCAGCAGCAACAGCATTGTCGATCCCATCTACACTCCCGGAAGCCAAGACATTGCCAACAAGAGTGTGGTGCTCACCATCACCATTACCGGCAACGGAGAAACCATCACCGACGACATGACGGTTCATATTTTCGACAACATCACCATCACCAATGCACTGAACGGCATGACTTACTGTGGCATTGCCGAGCCTCAAGAAGTTGCTGTCACAATCGATGGTGAATACGCCTCATTGCTTTGGACGACCAACGGCGACGGAACCTTTGAAAATGCCAGCAATTTGGCCACGACATACACGCCCGGTGTCAACGACATCGCCCAAGGCAACGTTACGTTGGTAGCTACAGCAGAAACCATGGGGTGCGGACCGTTGAGCTTCGACTATCCTTTTGAAATGAACCCAGCACCCGTCCTTGCAATCAGCAACACCGAAATCGATGCTTGTGCAGATGAACCCATCGAAGTCGCCATCAGTTTAAGCGGCTCGACCGGCTCAGGCTACATAGTCAATATCGACGGCACAGATTACACCGTTGCAGAAGGGGCGACAAGCATCACGCTCCCTGCCATTGCTGCCGCCGGACAACAAACCTTCAATATTCGCAGCGTATCCAATCAAACCTGTACAAAGCATTACTCCGAAGGCGAGTTTACCTTTACGGTCAATGTCAACGCTGCACCTACTCTCACCATGACAAACGCTGAACAGAGCATCTGTCAAGGTGAAACCGCTACCGTTGAAATCAACTTCACCGGCACCGCCCCGTTCAATGTCCACGCCAATGGGATGGACGACTTTACTGCGGAAGGCAACAGCCATTCATTAAATTTCACGGAGAGTGTTTCCGCCACATTAGTAAGTGTCACCGATGCCAACGGATGCCAAAGCAACCTCGAAACCGCCATCCGTGTTGTCGTAATCGGCAGCACCCCATTGCCGATCAACGGACCTTCGGAAGTGGACTCCTACATTACCCCAACCTCAGAATACTCAGTTGACGGCATCAATAATATCAATTGGAGCATCAGCCCTGCGGAGGCGGGAACCCTTGCCCAAAACAATGGCAAACTGACCGTCACGTGGAGCAGCTCGTTCAAAGGCATGGCCAAGCTCACAGCTGTTCCTACCGACTGTCCCAATGTTTCAGGAACCGAGTTCACGGTACAAGTCAAAAACAGCTTCGACGTGGACGAGTTCAACGCCAATGCCCGTATCTACCCCAATCCAGCTCATGACAAACTCAACATTGCCATTGACGGATTGAATGGCACAGCACATATCGAGGTGTATAACATCCTTGGCGAAAAAGTCATCAGCCAAGAAAAGGAAGCCGCCGAGAACACCAATATGGAAATCAACGTTGGCAACCTTGGCAATGGCACTTACATCCTCAAAGTGTATTCCGACAAACAAGTCTGGACACGCAGATTCGTCATTGAAAAGTAAAATCAACTGACGTGTATTCAAAAATAGCCGCTCACATTGGGCGGCTATTTTTGTTTTTCTTGTCCTGAGCACTTTGCCATCATGCGCAATGGTCAAGGATTCATGCACCATCTCATCATCAGGATTCGTCACGCTGCACAACGTCATGCCTCACATAATCCAGCACCTGCGAGACATCTCATCACTACCATTAATAACCCTCCTCAAATGAAGATTCCGCATCAATCCCAAATAGATTCCGTGTCAAGCACGGAATAACTATGTTTGGGACGTGGTGCGGAATGACTTTGCTTGTAAGGAGATTCCGTGTAGGTCCCAAATAGGTCCCGTGTAGGTCCCAAATCAGGTTTGGGACGTGACACAGGGTGACAAGAAGGGAAGAACGTTGTAAGTCTGATAGAGCCAGCCAGCAACTCATGTCGAATGCCAATGATGCCCCCCTATAGGAAGATGTTGACTGCAAGGACGATGTGTATTTGAAGATGAAACGAAGCCCCGCTCTAAGCAAAGAATTTTGTTCTATACGCAAATATTGCTGTCCGGTAAAAATCACAGAGACATTTATAACATGCTGAATAACAAATTGTTAAGTCAACATTCCAAAGAGAGGGCTTATCATACCAAACACTTTGACTATCAACATCCTAGATATGTTTACCGGACAACAATGATACGCAAAAAAAGACGCGCCGAAGCGCGTCTCCAAAAACATAATGAAATATGAATAGATTACTCTTATTCCCTAAATCAATTGCCAAACAGCCATGAAAGGTTGAAACGAACTGTGTTTTCAAGCGGGCTGGTGCCATTCTTTACATTGACAGGAACCAAATAGGAAACGTCCAGTAAAAACATGTTGTACTTCAAAGCCGCACCCAAGGTGGCATACTTACGATTGCCTTTCATCCTAGGTTCGTTAAAATAGCCGGCACGCACTGCAAAGACATTGTTGTACCAATATTCAGCTCCTACGCCAATATTAACCTCGCGAACCTCTTCCGAGAATCCACCTGGCGCATCGTAAAACGAATGAATCATACCCACGATGGTAGAGACATCGTTGTCCATTCCTTTCAAAATGACATACTGATTGGTAGCCGTATCCTTTCCAATAATAGGTGGGGTAGGAACCAGCAACTTGGTAAAATCAACACTGAATGCCAATGAGTTGTACTCGTCCAATTGCATTTTCAAGTTTGGGCCGAAACGAAGCATTGTCGGGATAAAATCCTTCTTAATGCTCGTGTTTCTATAGGACACCTTGCTGCCAATATTGGAAATGGAAGCGCCAAAAGCAAAATCGGCATCCATGTCGCTGAACCATTCGACGGGGCGCTTGTAATAAACGGCCACATCGGCGGCCACCGACCATCCTGCAGAAGCATCATCGCCTTGACCCTGCGTCAGATTGGAATAAATGAAACGACTTGCAACGGCCCCCGAAAGGTAATCGCCCAACAAACGGGAATAGGTAGCGTCAATAGCCCATTCGTTCGGTTTAGCTTCATAAATTAATTTACCTTGCCCATCTGTAAAATGAATCATGCCGCAGTTGAAATAACGCAATGTACCCGCCACTGCCGATCTGTCGTCAATTTTATAAGCTCCGGCAAGATAGGCCAAGTGCATATCATCCACGAGATTATTCAGCCAGGGGCTATAGCCTAATCCGAAAGAAAGTTTTTGATTCAGGAATGAATATTTTGCCGGATTGTAATGCATGGAATACACATCAACCTCCGTCGCCGCACCGCAGTCGCCCATAGCACCGCCACGCGCATCGGGGGCGATGGAGACAAAAGGAACTGATGTTGTAATCACATTGGTGCCTGTTTGCAGTTGCCCCAATACATCATTCGGATTATTGCCGTTCTGGCCAAAAGATTGATACCCCATAACGACCAAAGCGGCCAAAAGCAGGTTTCTAATTTTCATACTTGTTTTCTTTTCGATTAATAGTTTGTATTTGAACATGCAAAAATAACGAGATTAAACGTATATTATTATACCACCCCAATAATTTTTGCAAACAGTTGATTTTTACAAGACCACACCCTCGGTTTTTTACCTGACTATCATCATTCGTTGTGTAGCAGTACGAGTATTACCATCGGCGTCGCTCGTCGTTATTTTGTACAGGTAGATTCCTGATCCAAGCAAGGCCCCGTTAATATCCGTTCCCTGCCAGCGAATGGGCGGAATGCAACCACCGGTGACAACTACAGTAGTCTCAAAGCCAGATATATATTGCCCAAGAGCATTGTATATCTCCACCACAACCTTTAAATCGCCGTCTTGTCCTTTATGGTTAAAGGTAAAGAAGGTTTCATTTGAGAAAGGATTGGGGAAATTGCCAATATTTGTAATGGCAAAAGAATTTCCCGTCGCTCCGCTACCCACGACAAACCACAAATTGGCTTCCGAAGAGTTGTTTTGCGTATCCCAAGCGCGAATTGTAAATTCATAGGTGCCATCGGGCAAATCGGCTATGGGGAACGCAATACTACCACGCTGATAATCATCCAATGCAGGCTCATAGTAGTCGTTCAGGATGCGATTCGTAATACCTGCTTCTTTACCGTTCAGCAAAATGTCGCGTCCGATGCTGAAATCGTAGTGGTAGATGCCTTGCTCATCGAAAAGACGAGCATAAAGCACACCTTGATTCGGCATCGTGTCTCCATTGGCGAATGAGGGGGTATCATAATAGAACTCTATTTCAGGACCATTATGATCGGCCATACTTTCCTCAACCCCACCCAATGACAAATTTTCGAACACTCCGTTGGCGTCAATGTGTCGGATGGTATCATAGGCGTAATAGCTCAAGCGCGGAACGCCATATTCATAATCGATTTCATACGGAACCTGGAAAACAAAGGCAAACTTTCCGTTGGTCACCGTCGCCACTCCCTCGCAAAGCACTTTGTCATAATACTTGAAAGAGATGCTCCCCGTGTGTCCGACTTCGGTGGATGTGTGTTTGGTCTGCTTATCAAAAAACTTATAGTTGACCGTTCCATTGAAAAGGCTGTCGCAGTTACCCGACGCATCGAGCACCTCTCCTTTTATCTCGACCTTGCTCATGGCATGGATTTTCAAAAGTGCAGCTGCCGGAATACCATTGACTTTGGTAGTCTTAACATCGTAACCGGGATATGCCAAACGCAAAGCCGGATCGCCAAACAACACATAGCAGCGGTTTGCCAACTCGAATAAAGGCGATATTTTTGCAGCTCTTACAATGTCGCCCAAACGACGGCCTTTGTTATCAATGCGCTTAAAGATTTCCTGTGCCAGCGAACGGCCCATTTTCGTGTTTGGCCCGGGATAAGTGGATCGTGTTGTCGTCAGCAAACCAATGGCTCCTCCATCGGGTTGCAAAAACATCAGCTCTCCGGCAGAGGTCAGCAGCGGACTGTCGAACTTGCTAAACTCACATGTTCCGGTAAAGACAAAAGGAAGCATGTCGGCATTCGTCATTGTGAGAATGTCGGACTTTGTGAACAGCTGCTCCGCCGTCAAGCCATTCACGCCACCGTGTCCCATGTAAAACATGGCGGCAACTCCCTTACCGAGTTTCCGCATCAGGGCAGCATGGGCCTCGGGATGTATGTCGCCTGATGCCGTGGACGTTACCGGATATTCATCGAGATACAATTTGGTCTGATTCATGACATGAAAAGCCGTATCCATAACATTGGCGCAAGTGTTGGCACTCCATGCATAATTGCACGACGCCATCTCGTCGTCGGCCACCATAAGAAGCTCATTTCTCCACTGCCCATGAGTAGCGGCATTGTCATGATAATGCTTGATCTTTTTCAATACGACATCGGCTTGCTCTGTTGTGGCAACTGGAATACGGCCAACGGCGATATCGACATACCCTGCGCATTCGGGACCATCATTGAGGCTCATCAGTCCATAATAATCGTCGGAGGAATAGCTATCTGGTTCGGAAAATGAGCGAAGCAAAGCCTCGTAGCACGGCACATAGTTTTGCCCATAGCCATTAATATTGCGGAAATCAGCCGATGCCTTGCCAAAAAGCGTGACATAGCCCAAACGACTTCC
This sequence comes from Bacteroidales bacterium, assembly GCA_029983675.1. Lineage (GTDB taxonomy): Bacteria > Bacteroidota > Bacteroidia > Bacteroidales > F082 > Limimorpha. Next base: position 38,320 of record JASBYY010000021.1, read on the forward strand.
CGTACGCCGAAACACCATGCGAATAAAATCGCGGATCCCTGTAGGGTCGGGGATTCCCGTTGAAAACTCGTTCATGATATCCTCAACATAGACGACAACACAATTCATGTCATCGGTTTGGGCATGAAAGTCTGCCAGCTCCTGCGCCTGAGCCATAAACTTACGGTCCGTAATAATAAGCATATCGGCATCGGTAATGCCGTGAACATTCTGATTGGGAATATGGCGGAACGACGACACTGGTTTATACGCTTCTTGATCGAACAAGACATAATGCCGCTCTATCTTTTCCTCTGTTGCAAAAAGCAGATTGCCTGCTGTGTTCAAATGTTCCTGTATGCATGGGGACAATGGCTGTGTGACATCCCATAACACAAAGTGAGACGGAACGCTTTGCACCCAAATCGTGCTGCATTCTGCTTCTCCAAACTGATCGGGGGTAATCCGGAACATGTAGGAATGGCCAGAGCACTTCAACTTACGTCGAAAATTCAATTGGAAATAATCAACGTACAGTTTCGAACCAAAAGCATCGGGTGCCATCTCAAAACGAATATTCAAGGTGTCGGATTGTGAGAAAAACATCCGATCGAATTCAATCTCTCTTCCATAATTGGAGTTGCCATACGCTCCAATATTCACATTATCCTGAAGCAGGTCGTCATTTGCACGCACAGAAAAATGCATGAAGTTACTCGTTCGCCCCATCACCCGCGCCTTCATCCTTACCGCCTCCGTCTTCAACAAATCGGGAAACACCAATTCAAAGTTGATGGAAAGATTTTCAGAAGACAGCTGCTCGCCATACCAGTTTCTTCCGGAAAAATAGGGTGTCATCAGTTCCGCTTCATGATAGGCACAGTCGTAAAACTCAGTGATAATGGTAGTAGCGTTTTGAAGCGGCACGGTAGGTTTGTTGGCTATTCGTCGGCCTTCCTTTCCGCTATCCACACATAAATAATAATAGGTAGTATCGGTGTAATAATTCTTTTCCATACTGTATTGATGCGAAAGATGCAGCACGCGGTCGATGGTGTCGGCTCTACGTTTGAAAACCCATTTCGAGGGATGCTGTCCGTAAAACAACACATAATCGTCAGCATCGAAACGGCCATCTTCAGCACCCACCACTTGCAACGCCATCTCCGAAAGGTCATCGTAACGTGCATCGCCACATTTTTCGGGCAACAAGCCCGCTTCATTGCCAAAAATCCGAATCTGGTGGGGGTTGAGGTGTTGCATATCCACACCCAGTTTCTCAAAATCAGTGTAATTCAATTTATAAATGCCATCATCGGTCACCGCCATACGGTACCAGGTATGCTCGCTCAGCACAGATTGTGTCGTGTTATTCTGTGCTTGCACTGATCCTGCCGTAAACAAAGAAAGCAGCACTAACAATAATAAAGTATAGGGTTTCATTCTCACTTTGTCTATCGGGTCAGGATTAATTTTGAGGAAACAAAGGATGTCTGTCCGGAGTCATTTGTGGCGATGATTTGATAGATGTAAACGCCAGCCGGAAGTCGGGATCCGTTTGCAGCACACCCGTTCCACCGTATTGGCGTTGTGCGTGCCGTTGTCCCGTAAAGGGTTTCGTTCAAGGTGGTGACATGTCTGCCCATGATGTCGAAAATCCGAATAGAGACATCCATGTTATTGCCGGTCTGATTGTGCCCGAAAGTGAAATAGGTCTCGCCATTAAACGGATTGGGATGATTGAGGGGATTATCTATCACCATGCCGCCATTGTTCGCCACCACAAAATCAATCGTGGCCGTATTGGAGTTGTTATAAATGTCCCAGACCCGCAATGTCAAGGTATAGGATCCGTCGGGCAGGTTTTGCAGCCTATACACGATACGGCCCTTCCCCTGCGAATCTAATTCCGCCTCGAAATAGTCATTGAGCCGATAGGACGCATTGGTCGGTCCACTAAGTGTCGCCGTAATATCGTGACCAATACCGGCACCTGTGGTGTTGATTCCGCTTTCATCGTTAATGAATGCCAGCAAGGTAGGGTTCTGCCCCGTTAAACCGCCACTGACAAAGAGTGTATCATCAATAAACAGCCGAATTGCGGGAGGGTTTTCTTCCAAAATCACCATCGGATTGAAACCGCCGATAAGAAAGTCATCGAAAGTACCATTGGCATCGACTTCGTAATTGGTGGCGTAATAGCTGATAAGACCTTTTCCGTATGCGTATGCAATATCGCGAGGAACGATGAAAGAAATGTGGAAACGACCATTTTCAACAGATGTTTTTCCATTGAAAACCACGCTGTTTCTCACCTTGAAAGTCTTCGTGTTTCCAAAATTATCGGGCAGTGTGCTCACGGTGGCCTCCTTATCGAAAACGCTCACATAAACCACTCCGTTAAAGGCAGATGCCAGGTTTCCCTGCAAGTCTTTCACGACCCCTTCAATATCGACTTGTTGCAAAGCTTTCAGCGTATCTTGTTCAACAGTGGGATCGTGACCATTCAAGCTGACCGTCTCGACCTTCCATTTCGGACTGGCCAGCCGCAATGCGGGGTCTCCAAAAAGCACATAACACTTTTCGAGCACATTGCCTTCAGTTTTTGCCAAACGGTACACATCGCCAAGGCGGTAATGGTCACCTCCCGAGACCTCGAACAGACGACTGTAAACTCCTTGGATAAATTTCATGTTATTACCGCCAAAAGTCACACGCGAGGTCGTGAACATGGCGATCATCCCACCATACCGGTTCAGAAAAGCATACTCGCCCAAAGAGGTCCGCGTATGGTCATCGTATCGGCTGAACTCACACGTACCGGTGATCATCAGGGGATACTTGGGGGCGTTGCGCCACGAATCAACATCCACACGCTGCATGATGCGTTCATCGGAAAGCTGCACCTCACCGCCATGGCCTACATAATTCAAAACCAAAGATCCCTTTTCGATGCTGCTATTTATCGCCTCGTTGACCTGAGGCGCAAACTGTCCGCTCGGGGTATTAATCTGTTCGTAAGCGTCGAGGTAGATTTTTCCGACCACAAAGTTCTTTCCGCTGTTCTCCGAAAGCTGCCTGACCAGCGTCTCGCTGTTCTGCAAGAACCCATCTCCCTTGTCATTATCATCGCAGAAAAACGTCACGTTGTTTCGCCAAGGGCGCATGGTTTCTTCGTTCTTTGCCACGTAGCGTTCTATCTTGTCCACCATCTGAGCAGCGGTCTCCACTGTCGCCACCGGCATACGTCCGATGCCGATATCGGCCAATGAAGTATTGAAGCCGCCTTCGCTTTCATCAAAGCAACCGAAAAGATCATCGGTGACAAAACTATGATTCACATCTGTACCGGAATACATCTCAAACGTCGGGACAAAATCCACTACTCCATTACGGTTCTTGTAGTCGAACGATGCATCGCCAAACAGCAACAAGTACTTCAGTTCTTTGCCACCGTCGCTGTCAAGATAGAGCATGCGACAGAAATCGCGGATGGCAACAACATCCTTTGCGCCACACGAAAACTCGTTGTATATGGATTGCGGTGTCACGATGGAAATGTCAAGATCGGGATCGATAACGGAATGGATATTCTTCAACCGGTTGGCTTGGTCCACAAAATCGGGATAAGCCACAATCAAATAGTCAATGTTGCGCATGCCATGCAAATTCTGATTGGCCACAGCGCCAAACTTTTGCGGCGAATGGTAGGACGATCCGTCAAATGCGACAAACTCATTGTCGATATTACCCATTGCCTTGAAGACAAAGGAAGAACCTGAAAAATCGCCATTCACCACCTTGGGGGCAACAGGATTGGAGACATCCCACACCTTTACATTTTGCGAAGCGTTTTCCAAACGGAACGCATATACCGAAGCCACATCCAATGCCTCGGGATTACGAAACGGCATTTGTGAGCCAACATAGCGCAACGACCTCCATGCATTCACGCTGATATAGTCCACATAACCATACAAGGTGGTTCCAGACACCCCTTTATAATTCACTGTGACATTAACGCCGTTCTGATTGGGCAAAGAAGTAAAATAGCCGCCGACCGGAATGGCATAAGGATCACGAGAATCGGAAGTGGTAGTTGCGACTGGATAGGTTTTTTTCAGGCTGCCATTGACAAGTACTTCAAAACGAGCCGGTTGAAAGTTCCTGCCGGCAAGCTCCACATGAAGAATACTTTCACGATCGACACGAACATTGTCGAATTTGAAATCAAACGTCTTGCTTCCACTTCCATTGTAAATATCACCATAGTAAGCCTTTCCCGAGTTGGCCAAGTTGAACTCATCAGACTCGTGCACCTGATAGTCCTGGAAATCAGTAAAGGTTTGAGCAGGCTGAGCATTGATGTTTTCAGCGCTTTGAATGCGTTTTCCGAGACCTAAGTCTGCGGTGATAAACGCATAAGAATAGTCGCTATAAGCGTTCTGCACATGTTCATAAACACCTCTGTCGGCAGCATATTTCCACACCACAGGTCCCCGGGCATAAAACAACACATAATCGCCTTCGTTGAACACACCGTCCGACTCGCCATGCACATATACGGGAAGTTCCACCAAATCGTCATGACGCACTTCGGAGTTACGTTCTGGCAAGATGCCGCCCCCATTATGATAGATGCGGAGATGACGCGGATCGAGGTTACTCATGTTCAGGCCAAGCTCTTTCAAATCGGAGAAAGTCAATCGGTAGATACCCGTTGAGGTTATGCCGACCTGAAACCACCTCCCCGATGCCAACACTGACGAAGTGGCAAAATGATGCTCGCTTGAAGAACGTTCCTTGGGTGTAACGGTAACCGTCACACGTGCCGAAAGCAACTTTTCGATGCGTCCTTCAACACGACGGAAAGGGAAAATCAGCACATTCAGAAAAGCATTCTCGCGCGACACGACTATATTGGGCGACACCGTGAAATCAGACGGGATATCAACCGTTTGAAGCAGTTCCATTTCAGCAGCTTGAGCAGCCTCAACTTTCAGCACTTCCAACTCGGCCTTTGATTCCACATTGGCATCTAAAACAGGTATTTGCTTAATATAAAAAGGGATGCCAGATGCATCATTGTAGGTGGCAGGTTCAAGCCCGATGAAGGGGACATCCGCCCCGCTCGTATGGTCAACACGCACCCCCTGCCAGTTCAAATCAGCAGTGAAACGTTCGACATGCTGTCCGAAAACCGAAGCAGGCATCGCCATGAATATAGAAAACAAAAGGCAGATTATCAGATATTTAGTAAAATATTTCTTCTTCACCATAAATAGATAATTAATGTCCATGTAAAGTGGACTTTTGAATAACTAATTGGGGAACGAAAATACAAACTTTTTATTGCAAGGAGGGTGCTTAAGAACAGAAAAAAAGTTTTTTCCACAAAACGCACGTCATTCCAAAAAAAGGTCGTAAAATTGTAGGCTTTTTCAATCCAACTGACAGGAGAAGCAGACAACCCAAAAGAATAAATACAACTCATTGCTAATAAATACGTTATATCTAAAAAAACGGCTCGTTTTTCAACACAACACACCTCGGCAAACCCACATTGCATGGGGAAAGGTTGAGTTGATTGTCTCGAAAAAAGGAAAAAAAGATGTCCATTAGGACAATAAAAGCAAGCTGTTTGTAGTTTAGAAAACAAATTTGTCAACAAAAATGCATAGAAAATCAGCTTTCAAGACATTAGGATGTTTCGTTTTAGCAGGAATACTCTGTGTTTCTTGCGCCAAGAAAACTTCACGCACTACGGGATGGGCGTATAATGACCCTGACAACGGCGGTTTCGAGGTTTCCGAAATCAACGAACAACAAATCGGTCCAGGCCTTATTGCTATCGAAGGAGGCACTTTCGTCATGGGTGCGACAATGGACAATGTGACCTACTCGTGGGACAACGCCCCTCGGAAAGTCACCGTTCCTTCCTTCCTCATCGATCGTACTGAGGTCAGCAACGTGGACTACCGCGAGTATATATATTGGTTGAACCGTGTTTACGGCCAAAACTACCCAATGGTGGTTCACAACGCCATGCCCGACACGTTGGTGTGGCGCGGTCGCCTGACCTATAACGAGCCTATGGTTGAAGTGTACTTCCGCCACCCCTCGTACGATGACTATCCGATTGTAGGTGTCACATGGGTGCAAGCCAACGACTACTGTGCATGGCGCACCGACCGTGTCAACGAGTTGATGCTTGTCGAAGCGGGCATCCTCGACTGGGACCCGAACCAACAGGATGAAGAAAACTTCAACACCGACGCCTACCTTGCAGGACAATACACCGGCAATGTGAAAAACGGCAAAAGAGACCTTTCCAAAGCCGATGGCGAAGGCATTAGGAACGTGCGCATGGAAGATGGCATTCTTCTGCCTTCATACCGCCTGCCTACCGAAGCCGAATGGGAATATGCCGCAGTAGGCTTAGTAGGCACCACGGAAAACGAAATCATCACCGAACGCAAGGTGTATCCTTGGACGGGTAATGGTTTGCGCACCGATAATAAACGGTATTTCGGCAGCTTCATGGCCAACTTCAAAAGAGGTCCTGGCGACTATATGGGTGTTGCAGGAAGCTTGAACGACGGCGCGGCTTTGCCTGCTCCAGTAGGTTCGTACTGGCCCAACGACTATGGTTTGTACAACATGGCCGGCAATGTTTCAGAGTGGTGTGCAGATGTCTATCGTCCCCTCTCCTTCGACGATGTCGCCGATTACAGTCCTTATCGTGGCAATATCTTCACCCAAAAAGTACTTGACGAAGACGGTTTTGTAGCCCAGAAAGACTCCTTGGGACGTATCAGAAGAGAACCCATCTCTGCTGAAGAGGCTGCCAAGCGTCACAACTACCGCACAAGCTTCAACAGCAACTATGCCGACGGCGACTACATGTCTGCCATCCGCAACAAGTGGACGGAAGGCGAAGGTGGCGACCAGAGCGTTTTCACCAAGGAAATGTACGACTACGCCACCAACGACCGCCCCGGCACCACGCTGATCAGCGATGAGTCGCGCGTTTATAAAGGCGGCGCATGGTCTGACGGCCCCTATTGGCTCAGCCCCGGCAACCGCCGCTATCTGAACCAAAACCAAGGCTCCGCCAGCATCGGTTTCCGCTGTGCCATGAACAAGGTCGGTGCCTCATTTACGAAATAATACAATCATGCCATAATGACAAAGCCGTTTGATTTTTCAGGCGGCTTTTTTTATTGACCACAATATGAATCAGATAGAAAACATATACCGTCATTACCGCTTGTCCGGAAAGATGACTACCGACAGCAGAAAAGTTGACAAAAACGCTGTGTTTTTCGCATTGAAAGGCGAACACTTCGATGGCAACGACTTTGCATGGGAAACAGCGGAAAAAGGAGAAGCCTCCTTGGTCGTCTGCGATCGCAACGATATTCCGAAGCACGAACGCATCATCAAAGTGGACGACACGCTTACCGCCTTGCAAGAGCTGGCTGTCATGCACCGCAACAACAT
>JASBYY010000022.1 GCA_029983675.1 Bacteroidales bacterium
TTAGACCGCATCCTCAATCCGATTAAAGCCTTATTGAAAAGGTGATGGCCACCCGCCCAAAACAGGACTGGAGATATGGCAACACCACAAAAAAACAACAAGGGGGCGCATAGAAAATGACGGATATTTTCCATATTTTTGTGGCATGAAATATTAAAAAACGCGATCACCTTCTAAAATCAAATTATTATTTTAGTCACAACATATCAAAATGAAAAATAGAGTCAAAATAGCCGCACTGCTGTTACTATGTTTTCGGAATCCGACAAAGTAATGCGACAAAGGATTTACAATATCCTAAAGTCGAAGAACAACCCCATTGAACTGTATTGGAAATGAAGCTTTTTCAGGGATGTAAACATTTAGTTTATACTTCAAGAAACGGAAAAAGAAACTTAATGAACAATACAAACACATTGACTATCAATTAAATACGATTATATTTTCTAACAATATGAAAAACTAATAATATAGTTGCAAAGTTTGGTTTTTAGGTTGTATATTTGCAGCATATTCACACTAACTTGACCCAACTATGAAAAGATTCGCACTACTTACGCTTTTATGCCTCACCTGCTTTTGCGCCCATGCGCAATTCGTCTCGGCTGTTGACACCATAGACCAAGCCCGCTTGGTAGTGATGTACGAGCTTCGCTATTGCGAAGACTCCCTCCATCCCGACCGTGTCCAAACGGAAAAAATGATGTTGGAAATCGGGGACAAGCTCAGCCTTTTCCAAAGCTACAATGCATTCCGTCTTTTTGAAAAGTTCAGGAAAATGGAACGAGAGGGCAGCTTGGATGCCTTTTTGAGCCAGCCGATATATCTTGAAAAAGACGAAATTGCGAGGTTCCAATATCGGATTTTCAAAAACCATCCTGTCGGAAAGCTTACCTATACCGATGGGATAGCCTTTTCCGGCAGTTTTTTGTTTGAGGAAGCCTTGCATGGCATCGTCTGGGAGATGGCCGGCGACACCCTGACCGTGGCGGGGCATCCCTCGCAAAAGGCAACATGTGACTACGGAGGCCGACATCGGGAGGCATGGTTCACCGAAGAACTGCCCTTTAGCGACGGTCCTTATATGTTTTGCGGACTTCCCGGCCTTATCGTCAAGATTGAAGACACAAAAGGTCACTATCGTTTCGAGATGCTGTCTGCCGAAAAACCCGCAGAGTACACTCCTATCCTTTGGAAAAGGAAAGATTACGTCAAAACGACGAAAAAGGGCTTTTTCAAAGCCAGCGACGATGCCCAAGCCAACATCATCGAAAACGTCATGGAACGCTCCACCCCCGTTGACGGCGACAGAAACAACCAGCAGAAAAAACTGCACCAGTATCAGATTTCAAAGAACAACCCCATCGAATTGGACAGGAAATGAAGACTTTTCGAGAAGACAAGCATTGGGTCTTTGCTGCAAAACGCTTGTGACAACGACTTTGAATGAATAAATACAACACACATTACCAGATAAATATAAAGTATTTTGATGAATACCTCAAAAAAAATCACAACAAATACTTGCAGAAACAGGAATTGCACCTTATATTTGCCCCGAAAACACACCTTTCATCATGAAAACGAAAAGTTATTGGCTGGTCTGTGAATTGCTAAATCACTCTTCAATAGATAGTTTTTCCAGCCTGAAAAACTACAACAGCAGCTTTTCATTGTTTTCAAAAGGAATATGGCATCTGGGGAAAAACCGTTTCACCAAACTTGTCGCCACCGTTGACTGAAAAGCTCGGGCTTCGGATTTTGCATGAATGGCATTGATTCGTCATGCGAAATACCCAATAGGGTTGGCGACTGTATCAGAAAGGCAAGTTTCTGCCTTGCCATGACTTCCGCATTACCGAAGTCAAATATAGAGAAAAAACCTTCATTAACCCCCAAAAAATCATAAAATGAAAAATACTGTTAGAAAATTAATGTTTGTCATTTCATTCTTGGGTCTTCTCGCATTTGTGACGCTGAAGAATGTAAAGGCGGAACCTCCAAAATATCCTTATACAGCAACAATCTGTTGTGATGAAGGAGATTGCCACTATTGCTTATGCGAATACCCTGGGCATGAGGCAGAATGGAAAAGCATATTATGCCCGGAATGTAACCAAGGTGATGTGTGATTTCTACATGGGTGGCGAAGCCTGTCGTAGGTTTCGTCTCTCTACCCTTGTTATTTTTGAAACGACCCTGACCAGTTAAATAAGATGGCGAAACGATTTTTGATGCAAATGCTATTCCTAGTGGTTTCCGTCGGGTCTTTTGCCCAGACCTACCGCGAGACATACGATTCGCTCGACATAGCGCGGATAGAAGTGTTGTATGACCTGACCTACAGGGAAGACAGTACGCATTTGGATTGGGCACGTAGAGAACGCATGATACTGCTCATCGGCAATAGAATATCCTCTTTCCAGAGTTATAGGCAGTTCATGTATAACCCGATTGCATTCCAAAAAATGCAGGAAGGAACCTTTAGCGATTGGTTTAACACTGACGAGGCACAACAATATACCCATCGTTTTTTCTATTGTCTTTATAAAAACCATCCAGAAAGAATGATGACTTATAACAGTACCGTGTTCCTTGCCGGCAGGTTTTATTACGAGGAGCCTTTGGGCGCATTCGATTGGGAGATTCTTGACGACACAATGAGCGTGAAAGGCTACCTATGCCAAAAGGCGGTGTGCCAATACGGAGGCCGACATTGGGAGGCATGGTTCACCGACGAACTGCCATTCAGCGACGGGCCATGGAAATTTCACGGTCTGCCAGGGCTGATACTCAAGGTGGCCGACACCCATAGACACTATTGCTTCGATTTCATATCGATAGGTGTTCCTGATGCGGGCAGGTACATCGAATGGTTCAATGATGTTTACATGGAGACCACGCGGAAGGGTTTCTTCAAGGTAGAGGACGACTTGCGCGAAAATATTATGAGTCATTTCGACGAGCGAATAAGCCTAGAAGCTCAAAAAAGGGTGTACCGTGTGATGAAATCCCGCAACAACCCCATCGAATTGGACAGGAAATGAAGAAAGTCGCTCTCTTGCTGTTGCTCGGTATGCTGGTAGTGCAGACCATTAGCGCCCAAACTGTGCTTAACGGCCATGTAACCGACACCGCCAACCTACCCCTACCCAACATCAACGTGATGGTGTATGCTGCCGGCAGCCGCAGCATGGCGGCTTTCGGGATTAGCGATGGGGAAGGCCACTACAAAATCAACGTCGAGCTGCCGGTTGACAGCTTGGAATTAAAAGTCAATTCGGCTTTCTTTGAGAAAAAGTCGCTTCGCATCGCCAACCGCAGCCAAACCGTAAATTTCTGTTTACACGATGAAATACAACAGATCAAGGGGGTTACCGTCCGTGCCCGCAGTATCGAGCAGAAAGGCGATACCTTGGAATACATCGTCGGCTCTTTCGTGCAGAAACAAGACAAGAGCATCGAAGATGTGCTGAAACGAATGCCTGGCATCGAGGTGGAGGATGACGGCAAAATCACCTACCAAGGCCTGCCCATCCAGAAGTTTTACGTAGAAGGCATGGATCTGATGGGCGGCAGCTACACCGCCGTCAGCAAGAATCTGCCCCACCAATCCGTAGCATCGGTCGAGGTGTACGAAAACCACCAGCCCATCAAAATGCTGGAGAATCGTGTCAGCTCGGAACAGGCTTCCATCAACATCAAGCTGTCGAAAAACATAACCCTCACCGGCACTGCCAAGGTGGGTGCAGGAGTATGGCCCTTTCTTTGGAACCTCAATCTGACTCCCATGCTGTTTTCGGGCAAAGCCCAGTTTCTGGCGGCTTATCGTACCAACAACATGGGCGAAGACCTGAACTCATTCACAAAGAGGTTCAGCTACGAGCTAAAAACCGAAGACCGCCCCCAAGTCTTGGGCGAAGAATTGGGCATCAAGTCGGCAGCCGTCCCGCTCTTCAATGCCAAACGCTACTTGGACAACCACAGCCACCTGCTTAACCTGAACACGCTAACGCCCCTCAACAGCAAGACCCAACTGCGGGTCAACCTATATTATTTCAACGATTTGCAGCGACGTTCCGTCAGTCAGCGCAACACGTTTTACCTTGCTGCCGACACCTTGTCCTACACTGAACAAATCGACAATCGATATCGCGATAACCGGCTTTTCGGCACCATCGCCTTCAACCGTAACGACGAGGGCTTTTACCTGGACAACAAGACCCATTTCTCGCGACAATGGAACCATGCCATTGGCACTGACTTGAATAACGGCAGTCTTGTTGTCCAGACCCTGCAAACCCCTGCCGCCTCCATCGACAACGATTTAAGGCTGCTCTTCCCCGTCGGGAAACGGATTTTCGACTTCGTTTCCTATATCGGTTACGGTCGTGCCCCTCACCGCTTGGAAGTGAGTCCCGGCCCTTTCGCCATGCTGCTCAATGACGGATTGCCTTATGACAAAATCGGGCAGGACTTGGATAGTCGGCAGTTCTTTGCCGACCACGCTTTCAGCGCCATCTTTTCGTTGGGTCGTTTTACCATCCGCCCCAAGGCAGGCTTCCTTTTCGTGGAAAGGAGCATCGCTTCAAAGCTGATGTTATCCGATGCCTCTCAAAAATGGCAAAGCCCTGCTGCTCCCGATGCTTTTGTGCAACGTCGCAACGCGAAACCCTATTTTAACACGACAGTGGAATACAAGCGCAACGACCGGTTCGCTGTCAGCATCGACCTTCCCTTGGGCTTACAGTCGGTTGTGGCGGCAAGCGAGAACGGCAAGCCACAAACCATGACCCGGCTGCTCTTCAACCCCGGCATCGGAAGCCGATTGAAAATAGGCCATTTCTGGACTTTGAGCACCTCGGCCCAGCTCAAGCACCGCATTGAGAACTATGACACTTGGATGGACAGCTACCTGCTCAGCGATTATCAAGACTTGGTGCTGCGCATGGCACCATTCTCCATGTCGAGAACCCTATCGGGCGGCGTAGGTGCTCAGTTCAAGGATCCTTTCATTTCGCTCAACGCTGATGTCCGATACGGCATAGGTCTTACCCATTCCGAAATGATGTACCGCTACAAAATCGGCGACGGAGGCAGCACCCATTTGCAAATCGTTCCCATGCCCAACGACAGGGTTTATCAAACCTTGAATGCCAATATCCGAAAATACTTCTCGCCCATCCGAACAAGCATAGGACTGAAATCCAATATTTTAGATACAAAAGGCCTGTCCTTGGTAAACAATAGTCTGCTTAGCACCCATAGTTTTTCGTACAGCCTCTCCCCATCGCTGATGATGAAACTCGCCCACTGGCTCAATGCGGATTATTCCATGAATTTCAACCAAATGTTTTCGATAATCGACGGGCAAAGCCGAAGCAAAATCAGCTATTGGCGGCATTTTGCCAAGGTTTTTGCTTTCTTGAAAAACAATCAGATCGCCACTTTAGAGGCAGAATACTACCGGCATCAAGGAAAGCCCTATCTTTTTGTGGATGCTGCATACGAGTTTTCAGTGGGAAAGCCCCGATTGGATTTTGAATTGCGATGGAACAATATTTTCAATAGCAAGCAATATATTTCCTACTATTCAGGGGCTTACTCAGTGCAGGAAACCATTTACACCCTCCGTCCCATGGAAGTAACAGTCTCGATGCGGTTCAGGTTTTAGGATTTTTTTCTTGCTCACCGTCTCCTATCTCCGAACAAACGGCCTATCCATTCCTTTTTACCCATGCGGCGCAAGGTGTTTTTCACCCATTCGCGATTTTCGGGCTTATACCAGAAGAAAAAACGCTGCTGGGCAAGCTTCTCCTCTTTCTTTTTGGCGACAAACACAGGCTCAAGCGTGTAGGGATTATAGCCGGAATAGTAAATCTCTGTAGCCAAGGTCATAGGAGTGGGCGTAAAATCCTGCACCTGTTCAAGGCGATAGCCCAACTGCTTGGTTTTGACCGCCAAATCGGCCATGTCTTCAAGGTAACAGTCGGGATGGCTGGAAATAAAGTATGGGATCAACTGCTGGTTAAGATGCTCCATCTCATTAATCCGGTCGAACTCCTTTTTCAGACGCACAAACAAATCGAACGACGGCTTTCTCATCAGCTTCAGCACCATGTCCGAGGTATGTTCGGGTGCCACTTTCAGCCTTCCGCTCACATGGCGGGTCACCAACTGCCTGAAATATTCGTCGTAGCCCATAATGCGGTTTTCTTCGGGTGAGCAGTCGCGCAAAAAGAGATCGTAACGGATACCCGACCCTATGGTCGCCTTCTTCACCTTTGGAAGTGCATCAACGGCCTTGTAAATCTCAATCAACGGATGGTGATCGGAGTTGAGGTTTTTGCACACCGAGGATTGCAAACAGGTGGGGCGTGCACATTTCCGGCATAGGCTTTCATCCTTGCCCTTCATGCCGTACATATTGGCCGAAGGTCCTCCCAAATCGCTGATATAGCCCTTAAAATCGTCCATCTCGGTCACTTTTTCCACCTCCTTCATGATGGAAGCCTTGCTGCGGCTGACGACAAACTTGCCCTGATGGGCGGAGATGGTGCAAAACACGCAGCCTCCGAAACAGCCGCGGTGCAGGTTGACCGAATGCCGTATCATCTCGTAAGCGGGAATGACACCTCGCTTGTCGTATTTCGGATGCGGCAGGCGTGTGTAGGGCAGGTCAAACGATGCATCGATTTGCTGCTGTGTAAAAGTAGGCAAAGGCGGATTGATAACAAGAACTTGATCTCCAACATGTTGAATAAGTCTTGCCGCTTCTTTCTTATTCGACTCCTCTTCTACATGACGAAAGTTGGAGGCGTAAGCCCGTTTGTCTTTCAAGCAGGTTTCATGCGAAACAAGCTCTATAGTCTCCCCCTCGAATGGCGGAAGAACTTTCTGTGCAGCTTGCAGAAAGAAAGTCTGCCGCACTCCGTTCAGCTCCTCGATTTTGTTTCCCTGCGCAAGGGCGTCGGCAATTTCCACCATGGTGAGTTCGCCCATGCCATACACTCCCATATCGGCCTTTGAGTCCACCAAAACGCTGGGTTTCAAGCCGTCCGACCAATAGTCGTAATGTGTCACGCGCCGCAAGGAAGCCTCGATGCCGCCAATCACCACAGGCACATCAGGATAGAGCCGTTTGAGGATATTGCTGTACACCACGGTAGCGTAGTCGGGGCGGAAACCCGCCTGCCCGCCGGGCGTATAGGCATCGTTGGAACGCAGCCGCTTGTTGGCGGTGTAATGGTTCACCATGGAATCCATGGCACCTGCCGAGACGGCAAAATACAAATGGGGTTTTCCGAACTTCTTGAAATCACGCAGATCGTCACGCCAGTTGGGCTGAGGCACCAACGCCACCCGATAACCGGCATGTTCGAGCACCCGGCCGATGACAGCGGCACCAAAAGCAGGATGGTCGATGTAGGCATCGCCGGTAACGAACACCACATCCACCTCGTCCCAACCGCGGAGGTCGGTTTCTTTCTTGGTAATGGGAAGCCAGTCGAGAAGGTTGTGTTGCATGGTGCATTCTATCGGAAGGCAAAAATAGGAGTTTTGTCGCGAACACAAGCAAAACTCCTGTATATTATTGATTGTCAGCTAAAAAAATCAAATAACTATCGTACATGAAAGCCCTTTCCGTTGATTTCCATCCCTCTGAAACAGTTGTATTTCTCCTGATCCAAGGGATAGTCCCAGCAGCCCAACCCATGGTGCATCCGACCGCCAAAACCAATCTTAAACTTGTACAACCCGTATAGCGGATGGCTGGCATCGGGGCCGGGCGAAACACCGAACATGTCGTATTCGTTGCACCCCATGGCTTTCGACATTTTGATGGCTTCCCACTGCAAGGCGTAGGTAGCCATGCAGTTTCGGTTGGCTGACGAAGAAGCTCCGTAAAGATAGGAACCTCGTTTCCCCGTGATAATCAAGAACATGGCAGCAATGGGCTTACCCTCGTATTCGGCCAGTAAAAGATGGACATCCGCTGACGACAACCCCTTGCAGGAACGGGATGAGAAAACAGTTTCAAAATAACGTATGTCATTCAAATACAATCCGTTTCGCATGGCAGTCTCCTTATACAGTTCATACCACACATCAAGACTTTCCATGCCCATGGACCGGACGACTACCCCTTTTCTTTGTGAAAGGTGGATATTGTATCGGGTCTTGGGTTTCATGCGCATTAAAATCGTATTCAAATCGTCCTGAAGATTGATATAGATAGTACTTGAAGGTAGAATGTTAAACTGCGCCTTCTGGAAATTCCAGTTGATGGTGTTGCAGTTAAACCTCAGGTTCTGCAAGTTGATATCGGGCAATTCTTGAAAGATGCCGTTTTCGTCGTAACACGCCGGGTCGTTCGCCCAGTATGACTCCCAGCTCAAATCGTAACGAATCAGGATGCAGGTCTTAGGCAGAAACGGCCTGATGCATTCCGATATTTCTTCGAGAAAAACGCCCTGATGCTGTTCGTCAGGCTCCAGTTCGGGACCGTATGGCACGTATGCAACCGACATATCGTTGCTAAGATGACGCACAATGACCAAAAAATCAGAGTAGATGTATCTGTCGTATTCTACATTGGCAAACAAATCCGACTCTCTCGACTTGAAGTCGATGGCAATAGGACTGGCGCCTTGCTTTTTTTTCACAAGCGACCAAAAGGAAGTCTGCTGAACAATAGGTGTTTTGTAGAGGTCTTCAACCTCTTTTCTATAAACGTCCGTAAGCATGTCAGAGGATTATTGTCAGCAAATCATATCTCATTTACACCGGTGATGTAAACCTTTTGAAAACGATATGTTGCTGAAATGGATTTCATTACTAATGATTCGGTCTGAATTCGACTGCAAAGATACCCATTTATTCCATACAAAACTGATTTTCCGACAAATAATGCCAAGATCCGGCATCAACATCCTTGAAAAAACACCGCAAAGCCTTTGGCAGGCCACACTTGGGATGAAGGCGTGTCATCCTTCCATGTTTCTCAAAGCTATCAAAGCCATCAGCCCTGTCCCTATTTCCAAGCTATCCTCATCGATATCGAATGTGGACGTATGCTGTTTTCCAGTAATACCCATTCCGGCATTTGACGTGCCAAGTCGGTAGAACATTGCAGGAACTTGGTGCGAGTACCAAGCAAAATCTTCGGAGGTATAAAGCGGTTCCAACTCCACGACGCTGTCGCGTCCAAGATAGTCCAGCGCAATTTCCTTCACTTGTTTTTTCAAGGTTTTCTCGTTATATAAGAACGGATAGCCTTGGTTTATCCTGACTTCGGCATTCACGCCATAATAGTGCGCCTCTTCGTTGACAAAACTCTCCATGAAACGAATGGCGGCACGCCTCATGCCCTCGTCATAAGCACGAAACGTCCCTTTGATATGGATTTCATCCGGAACCACATTGTAGGTGCCGGCGGCGACAAATTGCCCGAAACGCAACAGATACGGCGTTTTTTTCGGCATAAAGTTACGCACCTTGAATTGCAATTCGGTCATCGTCTTGGCTGCAATCCAAAGCATATCCTGCGAATGCTGCGGCTTGGCAGCGTGTCCGCCTTGTCCTCGAACCGAGATGTTGATTTCGTTGCATGAGGCCATGTATGCTCCTGCACACACACCGATTTTCCCACAAGGCAAGTCGGGGTAGCAATGCTGCGCAAAAATGGCTTCGACACCTTCCAATACACCGGCTTCAATCATCGCCATGGCTCCTCCCGGAAGTTTTTCCTCACCGGGTTGAAACAAGAGTTTCACACGGCCCTCGAAACGTTCCTTGTTGTCATTCAAAATCTTCGCCACGCCCAGCAACATGGCCGTATGCGCATCATGCCCGCAGGCATGCATCACACCGACCACTTCGGAACAGTAGTCGCAGTTGTTGGCTTCTGCGATGGGCAGCGCATCCATATCGGCACGCAATGCGATGCACCGAGATTGCGGATTTCGCCCTTCGAGTGTCGCTACCACCCCTGTTCCTGCAATACCCGTTTCGTGCGCAATGCCCCATTGCGACAGTTTTTCATGCACCAAACGTGCGGTTTCAAACTCTTGAAAACTAAGTTCAGGATGACGATGGATCTGACGGCGGATTTCACGCACTTCTCCCGCGACAGAACGTGCAGCCGCTTTGATAGATTCTGCTAACATGGCCCAAATTAACTTTGATGCAAAAGTAGCGTTTTTATCATTTATTTGCAATTAAAAAGCGATTTCCACTACTCGAAAGAAATCGTTTACGACAACTCTTCCCATCGCCGGAACATCCGAATGAAAAGCAGATAAAAGCCATCGAAGCGGAACCCCGCCTGAAAATCACCTTCCCCAACCTCGTCGAGGACAACGTGCTTGAGGGGTTGTTATAAGTTTTTAAACCCATCGGAACGAAAAAGGCAGTCGTGATGGGCTGCCTTTTCATTTTCAGTTTAGAGTGATATTTTTATCAATATATATCACTCTATACTGAAAATTTGTATCTTTGCAGCGAAAAGCATTTGAAAATGGACAAAGATCAAATCAAGCGGTTGATTGTCGGCAATCAAAATAGCATACAGAAAATCAAGTTGTTGCATCGAAAGTTTCACTTCGAGGACAAGGGGAATTATGTTTTTGTCGGTGTCCGCAGGGCCGGTAAATCCTATTTGATGTATCAACGCGCCCAAGAATTGGTGGCTTCGGGCATTCCGGCAGAGCGAATCCTTTACATCAACTTTGAAGACGACCGTCTCTCCATACCGCAATTGGAGGACTTGGATTTTATACTTCGCTGTTATTCGGAAATTTATCCGCTCGAACCTATTTTGTTCTTAGATGAGATTCAAATTGTTGCCGGGTGGGAAAAATTCGTCAGAAGGCTTGCCGACAACCGATACCGTGTGTACGTGACAGGAAGCAACGCAAAAATGCTTTCATCCGAAATCATGACCACTTTGGGCGGACGCTTCCTCGTCCAAGATGTTTTTCCTTTTTCATGGGCCGAAATGCTATCTATCCATGAGATTGACACCAATAATGCCAACTGGCACTATGATGACACCCAATTTTCGAAAGCCATGCGACTGTATGACCGTTATTTCCATCACGGCGGTTTTCCAGAACTTATCAACTTTGACGACAAACGCTCATGGCTTAACAGTCTGTATCAGAAAATTTTCTTTGGCGACTTGATTTCGCGCTACGAAATCCGCAATGTCAACGCTTTGCGCTTGCTCATCAAGAAACTTGCCGAATCTGTTGGGCAACCTATATCTTATAACCGCATGAAAAACATTCTCGCATCGGCCAATGCGAACATCAGCATCAATACCATCCCCAAATACATTGAATATTTGACAGAGGCTTTATTGGTTTTCAGCATACAAAACATGAATGGGTCGTTTTCTGAAAAAGAGACCAGCCGAAAATACTATTTCATGGACAACGGCATTCTCAACTTGTTCCTTTTCGACCCCGACACTGCATTAATGGAAAATCTGGTGGCACTTCAACTTTACAAGCAGTTCAAAGACAGACTGTTCTTCTATCGGAAGAACGTGGAGACAGACTTTTATGTTCCCGACGAGCAATTGCTTGTTCAAACATGCCTCAACACAACTGACGCATCCACTTTTGAGCGCGAGACCGATTCACTCTTGGCGACCGCGAAATTTCTGAAAAGCAAGCGTAACCTCATCATCACAAAAGACAACGAGGCCCGGATTGAAAAAAACGGTATCCAAATAGAAGTGGTGCCGGCCTGGAAATGGATGCTCGAAGGGCAATGAATATATGCATTTTTCAGTATAGAGTGAGATTTTTATTGTATTATTTCACTCTATACTGAAAGATATTGTGATTTATAAAATTCATCAATCATAATATGAATGACGAATGACAACCGGATTGGCTGCCTTTTATTGAATGTGCAAACAATCTTTCGGTCGAGTTTAGAAGCTGTTTTGAATTCTTACAACAAAGTTATTATTGAATTATTTTGGAAATCTTTTCCTTTGTTTTCGGTTGATTTGATGGCCTTTTTGGCTCATTTTGCCCATTGTCTCGCTCACATAGCCCGCTATGTCACGCTCCACGATGAACAAAATGTACTCAAAAAGCCCTATCAACTCTATCCGAAACCATTCAAAACAGCTTCTTAATATGCAAGTTCAAAACCGACATCGAAAACATATCGATTTCCAAAGAAAAAAGATTGTTTTTGCTCAATAGCAAAGACACAATTCATGGATGCAATGTCCAGTATATGAGAACACACATAAAGGCGTCCCTGCAAGAAAAACCTTATGCCGTATTGAGAAGCCGGAGATTACCAGGCGGGGTCATCTTGGGCAATAATCAAACATTTCATGAAGCAGGTTTCATAGCCCACATTAAATAATCTCGACCAATCCTTGCGGTGTCTCGTTTTATTTGCGACCTTTGCAGTTCATATCGTCTCTCAACAACAGAGAGCTTAATTAATTAAGTATCAGTATGATGAAAAAAGAAATCAAATTCAGTCTGGTTTACCGCGACATGTGGCAGTCGTCGGGGAAATACGTTCCGCGCAAGGATCAGTTGGAAAAAATCGCTCCGCTCATCATCGACATGGGCTGTTTCGACCGTGTCGAAACCAATGGCGGTGCTGCCGAGCAAGTCAACCTGTTGTATGGAGAAAACCCGAATCCATCGGTCCGTGCTTTCACGGCAGCACTGCACAAAGGCGGCATAGAGTGTCACATGCTCGACCGTGCCTTGAATGCACTGCGCATGAACCCCGTCCCTGCCGACGTGCGCCGTTTGATGTACAAGGTGAAGAAAGCCCAAGGCGTTGACATCACCCGTATCTTCTGCGGACTGAACGACATACGCAATATCATTCCTTCCATACAGTGGGCCAACGAAGCCGGCATGATTTCGCAAGCCGCCATGAGCATTACCTATTCCCAAGTGCACACGGCAGAGTATTATATCGACATGGCCGAGAAACTTATCGAAGCGGGTGCCAAGGAAATCGCGCTGAAAGACATGGCTGGTGTCGGTCGTCCCGTTTCATTGGGCAAGATTGTCAACCATATCAAGACCCAGCACCCTGATATCAAGGTGCAGTATCACGGTCATACGGGACCCGGACTTTCGATGGCCTCGATGCTTGAAGTGGCCAAAGCAGGTTGCGACTACCTTGATGTGGCTATGGAACCACTATCGTGGGGCACCGTACATCCCGATGTCATCTCCGTACAAGCCATGCTGAAAGATGCAGGCTTCTTGGTGAAAGACATCAACATGAAAGCATACATGGCTACGCGCTCAATGACACAGAGCTTTATGGAAGATTTCCTCGGCTACTGGATTGACCCGCGCAACCGTTACCTGAACTCGCTGCTGTTGGGATGCGGACTTCCCGGCGGCATGATGGGATCGCTCATGGCCGACCTCAAAGGCGTTCATGCAGCTATCAACATGAACCTGAAGAACCAAGGCAAACCCGAACTGAACGAAGATGACCTTTTGGTCGAGCTATTTGAAGAAGTACAGAACATCTGGCCAAAATTAGGCAACCCGCCCTTGGTGACACCTTTCAGCCAATACACGAAGAACATCGCCTTGATGAACCTTTTCTCATTAAGCAAAGGCGAGCCGCGCTATGAAAACTCCATCGACCCTGCCGCATGGAACATGATTCTCGGCAAGGCAGGTAAGCTGCCCGGCACTTTGGCCCCCGAAATTGTAGAGCTGGCCAAGAAAAAAGGCTTTGAGTTCTTTACGGGCAACCCGCAGGAGAACTATCCCGACGAACTGCCCCGATTCATCAAGGAGATGGAGGAAAACGGCTGGGAACGCGGACAAGACGATGAAGAACTGTTTGAGTTTGCCATGCATGAAAAGCAATACCGCGAGTTCAAGTCAGGCGAAGCCAAACGCCGTTTCAACCAGGAACTGGAAGCCAAGATGCAGGAGAAGTTTCAAAAGAACGGCGGCGAGGTGAAGATTCCCGATCTGCGTGCCTTGCGTCACCCGAATGCCGAACCCGTCATCGCTCCCGTAAGCGGCCGCATGTTGTGGGATGTCGATTTCGAGTTCAAAGCCTGCGCACCGGCCTCTGGAAAGGTATATAAGGAAGGCGACTTCCTCTGCGCCATACAGAGTTCGCACGGTATGGAACCCGTTTATGCGCTGTGGCCCGGAAAAATAGTAGAAGCGACTGCTGAACAAGGCAAGTTGGTCACCAAAGGCGACACCATTGCGTTTATTGAAAAATAAGAGAAAAGTGATTTCATTCACCTTTTCATCATCAAATTGAAAGAAAATGAAAAAGCTATTCTTAATGGCAGTTTTCGCTCTGGCTGGAATCTTCACCGCCAGTGCACAAATCTGGTTAGGAGGTTCAGCGAATATCATCGCCAACAAAGAGGTCTCCGCATTTGAAATCGCGCCGGAAATCGGATACTCTATCCCCAAAACCAAATGGGCAATGGCCATTGCCATTGATTTTATTTATGCGAGAAATGATATTATGTCAACACATCTACCCAGTATATGTTCACCCTATATTCGTTACCGTATTTGCGACATTGAGAAGTTTTCGCTGTTTATGGATTTGACAGGAGATTTTCCGGACTATGTTTTTGGTGGATATAGAGTTGGTCTCCAACCTGGCATTGTTTGGATGGCCACTAAGCACTGGACGGCTGCTTTTCGTTTTGCATTCCTCGGGTACAACGATTCGCCGTATTATAATGCATTGGGGTACGCTGACGGCTTTAACCTTAAGTTTGGTACAACCGCCTCTTCTTTCGGTTTGTATTATAACTTCTAAGCAGTGTTGACAAAAATGCGAAAGCCACCTCCGAGTGGCTTTTTTTGCCCTTCACATCTGCAATATCGAATAACTCTCTATCTTTGCCAACGGAGTGAGCCGAAAATCCGTTCAAAGAGTAGGCATAACTAAAATCTATAGAAAATGAAAAAGTTATTTTTAATTGCAATTTTCGCTTTGGCCGGTATCTTCACCGCCAACGCACAAGTCTGGTTAGGTGGTTCAGCGAATGGTTTCGCTAATAAGTCGGACATGAGGATCACTGTAGTTCCAGAAATTGGCTACAATTTCAGCGGCACACCTTGGGCAGTCGCTACGGGTGCAGAATTCAGCTATGACAAATACAAAACTCAGGATGCCCACTTTCAGTTTGCATTGAATCCTTACGTGCGTTACACCATAACTCATGTCGAAAAGTTCGCTTTCTTTGCAGACCTCGCTGGTGACTTCACCATTTCCGGATATAACAATGTCTTCGACTACAGGATTGCGCTCCAACCTGGTGTTGCCTTCAATCCTACTGAACAATGGACTGCAACCTTCCGTCTCGGCATGATATCATACAACGATAAAGGCATCTTTGGTCCATACGAAGGTTTCTACTTCGGCTTTGCCGCTGCAGTTCCTTCATTTGGTCTATACTACAACTTCTAAACAGTGTTGACAAAATGCGAAAGCCACCTCCGGGTGGCTTTTTTTGTTCACAAAAGCCCTCTTCTTCCTTTTTCCGTATCGCCCTTTGGCTTCTTATCGGTTATGAAAGACGGTCAACAAGCACTTCTCCGGTATGATGAGCGGGCAGATAGATGCAGTCAAATGCCGCCATAGTGTTTGAAAAACCCGCAGCGGCAGAATATGAAAGGCCAAAGTGCATGGGCACGAAAACACGGGTTGGGAAGGCTTGTAAAAATTGCATAGCACCCCGTCCCATCTCGTTTCCGAGACGCGGATCTATGGGAAACATAACCAAATCAAAAGTACCGAACAACACTTTCATATCGCGCAAGGTGGCCAGAAAACAGCCCTCCATCATCTTCATTTCGCGGGCATCCATCTCATCCGGAAAAATCCAGTTGTTGTTGTCACCGGCATGATAAACGGTCAATCCGTCCACCTGAACGACAAATGAAACACCAATATCAGTGGAGCCACACACGGTTATCTTGAGTTTGTCATCCTCGTACACCTCTTTCAGTTTCAGGAATTTGGTCACACCCTCATCGGACAAGCGCCGAAATTTCCTGATGTCACGCGACAGCAACACCACTTTTTCCTGACTTCGTCATCGTGTCACCCCAAAATCATCATCGAATAAGAAAGCGATCTTTTGGTGTCGTTTCATCAGCATGACTTTGCTTATTGTCTGCTTGTTTTGTGGCAGGCAGATTTGTAAAGTCACGACCGTTTTGGCCAATTCGAGCACCTTGTCCACGCTGATGTCCACAGCCTCACGCCTTAATACGCGCTCCAGCTCCTTGTAGACCTTAAGTGCGACGAAGCGTATGCACACATCGCTTCAATGCGGCTTTTCGTAAAATGGAACATAGGCCGAATCTCTATCTTGGACTTTGATATGCGAAATGCTTTTCCCACGTGCCACAGGTTGTGGTAAGCCGCATAGATGTCGGCCACGGGCAAGTCGGCGTTGGTGAGATACCCTTTAAGCCCATCCCACCGGGCGTCCTTTTCAAGAAGGCCGTATTTGATTGTCACTTTGACATCGCCTTCCATGGCGAGGAATCTGTTGTATCCGCGCTTGTTGATGTTGCCTTTGGAGAGCCTTCCTGTCCTGTATGCCTTCTCCAGACGGCGTATGCCTTTCTCCCTGTTGTACTCGTCCTTGCGCGCCCTGCCGTCGCTATAGTTGACAAGGAGCCTGAGGCCGTCTCCCTTGCCGTATTCGGCCATGTGCCCGTCCTGCTTGGGCAGGGACAGGATCCATTCCCTTACCCGCCTGGATTCCGTCTTTATCTTGGCGCCTATTATGTATTTGTAGCCCAGCGCCTCCAGGTCGGATACGTTGGCATTGCTCATCAGTCCGGAATCAGCCACGACGATGAAGTCGTCCAGCTTGTATTTGTCGACGAACTCCCTTATCACGGGAAGCATGGTGTGTCCTTCGTACTTGTTGCCCTCGTGGATGCAATAGGCCAGCGGATATCCGTCGGTGCTGACCAGCAGCCCGAGTATTACCTGAGAGTTGCGGTGGCGGCCCTCCTTTGAAAAGCCCGTCTTGCGGAGGTCGTCCTCCCTGTCCGCCTCAAAGTAAAGGGTGGTCACATCGTAGAACAGCACCCCGATGCCTCCTCCCGGTATCATTCGGGTGTGCCTGACGCTGATGTCCTGAACCAACTCGTGCTGATGGTCGCTCAGCTTGTCGAGATAGCGGTATATCCTGGACAGGTTCAGATCCTCATCGAAATGATTTTTCAGATACTCCACCGTGGCGGCCTTGCTTGCCGGGTAGGAAAGGTGGGCCTTCACCAGACGGCGGAAAACGGCATCATCTATCTTGTTGAAACCGATGCTGTCGAACGCGCGGTCCAGAAGCAGATCCGCCCCGTTTAGAAAGATGTTGCTGACATTGGACAATACACGCTCCGCCTCCCGGCATTCACGCTCGCAGGCCTGGCCCTTCTCTCCAAACAGGTGAAGACGCGGATGCCGCCGTGCCTTCTCTTGGTCAATCCACTCCATGCCTTCGGCAAGCAACGGAGCCAGATCGTCGCTGCTTGCCGCGATGCCTAGGGTCCGCAGCTCGCGCATCCTGCCATTCACTTTTTCTACGGCTATAACGCCGACATTCCCGGACGGATATTTCTTCTTGCGTAAAAACATGTTTCTTGACCCGAGGGTGACCAAAAAGGGTAAATTTTGGACTTTTTAATTTTGTAACTTATTGATAATCAATATCATTTTCTTTACAAAAATTGCCACAAAAGGACTTTTTGGTCACCCTCAAAGATATAATATAAACAATTAATTATTAGGCAAATAGAAAATCAAAACTTTTGGAGCGACGAAGTCAGGAAAAAGACGTTGACGAGCTGAAAACCAAAACAAAAAAGGCAGCCCCGAAAGACTACCTTATAATCACGTTTTAATCTGTTGTCACAAGAAGCCTTGTGACGAAAAAAAACATATAATCAGAGAAAAATATTTTTCTATTTATTGATTAAATCTGCTGCAAAGATACAACTTATTTCTGACATAACGAATAATTTGCGGAAATATTTCATATTTTCAACCACTCATCATCTGGTTTCGCTATCAAACGCGCATTATTGATTGCCATATCAAGGGTCAGACATGTGGACGCTCTATATACATTATTTCCTCTTTCCACTACTAGCGCCAAATCAGCCTTTGACCTTGAACTTAAGCACAAGGGTAACAAAAGCTGAATCTTTTGATCATAATATTGAGGTATGGCGGTCTTGTAATTTCTCCTCACTCTTTTCTTTGCATCCTCAATGGTTCCATCTAACAACACACTTAATTGTGCTCTGTCAATTGACTGAAGTTGCAACGGAAACCTTGCGATATTGTCATCAATAATATGGTCAAGGTTAATGCGAAGATCAAGACGCGTGTCATAAATCAAATCTATAGGATCTTGAAAATAATTCGCTACATCAGGCAACTTCGAGAATTTCATCAAATCTCTATCACTTGACTTTCTCCAACCAATAAAAAACCATGGGATCGAGCCAGCATGTCTATTTCGCTGAAAAAAAGCATAAATTTCTTCTTGCTTCTCAGTAACCAATCCAGTGTTGAAAACAGCATACTGATTTTGTTCTACTACTTTATTTTCCTCTTTTAATTTCTTAAAAGTGTGTTTTACATAATTCACCAAAATAGGATTATTCCCTGTAGGAATTTTCTTGTAATCCCAATTCTCATCCATGATAATGGATTTCAGGTCTTTGATTCTTTCGGGGAAATCAGAAAACCATGCATATTCAAATAATTCCATTGGTATAAAGCTTTATTTTAAACACTTAGAACAAGCCTTCAAGCACGTTGTCCTCAACAAGGTTGGGCAGAGTGACTTTCAGGCGTGGCTCAGCTTGCATGGCACGTTTGATGGCGAAAGTAGCACCTTCGTTACGTGCCCAGTTGCGACGGGCGATACCGTTGTTCACATCCCAATGTAACATGCTGTGCAGTCGGCGGTTGGCATCGTCGGAACCATCGAGAACCATACCGAATCCTCCATTGATAACTTCGCCCCAGCCTACGCCACCTCCGTTGTGTATGCTGACCCAAGTCGCACCACGGAAGCCGTCGCCAATGACATTCTGTATGGCCATATCGGCTGTAAAGCACGATCCGTCGTAAATATTGGAAGTCTCACGGAAAGGTGAGTCGGTGCCCGACACATCGTGGTGGTCGCGTCCCAGCACCACAGGAGCACTCAGCCGACCATCGGCAATGGCACGGTTGAACTCGGCGGCAATCTTAGTACGTCCTTCGCAGTCGGCATACAAGATACGGGCTTGCGAACCCACCACCAAGTGGTTGGCCTGTGCACCGCGAATCCACTGAATATTGTCGTGCATCTGCTGGCGAATCTCTTCTGGAGCGGTCTTGGCCATATCTTCCAACACGTGGCAAGCGATGTCGTCGGTGACGGCAAGGTCTTCGGGCTTACCCGAAGTGCATACCCATCGGAACGGTCCGAAACCGTAGTCGAAATACATGGGTCCCATAATATCCTGAACATAAGAAGGATAGCGGAAGCCACCTTTGTCGTTCAGGATGTCAGCTCCGGCACGACTGCTTTGCAGCAAGAATGCGTTGCCGTAGTCGAAGAAATACATACCCCTGGCTGTCAACTTATTGACGGCAGCCACATGGCGGCGCAGCGAGGTCTGCACCTTATCCTTGAATTGTTCCGGGTCATTCGCCATCATGGCCTTTGACTCTTCAAAAGTCAAGCCGACAGGATAGTAACCGCCCGCCCAAGGATTATGCAGCGAGGTCTGGTCGGAACCGAGATCGACATGGATATTGTGTTCGGCAGCATACTCCCACAAATCGACGACATTGCCCTGATAGGCGTATGAACGCGCCTCTTTCTTTTCAACCGATGCCAAGACATGCTTGAACAGGTCGTCCAAGTTGTCGTGCACTTCGTCCACCCAGCCTTGGTTGTAGCGTTTTTGTGTAGCGCTGGGATTGATTTCTGCGGTAATACTCACCACTCCGGCAATATTTCCTGCCTTGGGCTGTGCTCCCGACATGCCGCCGAGACCTGCTGTGATAAAGAGCTTGCCAGCCGATCCACCGCCTTGTTTGCGCGAAGCATTGAGCACCGTAATGGTTGTGCCATGTACAATGCCTTGGGGTCCTATATACATGTAGGAGCCGGCCGTCATTTGTCCGTATTGTGTGACACCCAGCGCATTGTAGCGTTCCCAGTCATCGGGTTTCGAGTAATTGGGAATCATCATGCCGTTGGTAACCACCACACGTGGTGCATCCTTGTGCGACGGGAACAATCCCATCGGGTGTCCCGAATACATAACCAAGGTCTGTTCTTCGGTCATGTTGGCCAGGTATTGCATCACCATGCGGTATTGCGCCCAATTTTGGAAAATCGCGCCGTTTCCACCATAAGTAATCAGTTCATGGGGATGCTGTGCCACGGCATGATCCAGATTGTTCTGAATCATCAGCATGATGGCAGCCGCCTGACGACAACGGGCAGGATATTCCTCGATAGGACGGGCATATATCTTGTAAGAAGGACGGAAACGGTACATGTAGATACGACCGTATTTTTCGAGTTCTTCGGCAAACTCAGCGGCAAGTGTCGCATGAAACTTGGCGGGAAAATAACGAAGCGCATTGCGCACGGCAAGTTTCTTTTCCTCTTTCGACAAAATGTCCTTGCGCTTAGGCGCATGGTTGACACTCTTGTCATATTCCTTCACTTCGGGCAGTTCGTCGGGGATGCCTGCCAAAATCTCTTTCTGAAAATCGTTCAATTCTGTCATTATGATTGCGTGTTTGAATATATTCTTCAATTGAAATCTGGATGCCGGTTCGTACTATAACGCCATCGCTATGTGTGACGATCTCGCCTCATTCCGTCTTCACCACTACAAATCGCATCACCGATCCTCGTCCTGTCACTACAAGCAACAAGGTTTTTCCGAAACGCAAAAATACTACTTTTTTGAGAATTTGTCTCCAATCCCTGACAATGAAACGCAAAATGCGACGTTATTTGAAAGGATGTCGAAAGGCAAACCGAAATTTTACTATTTTTGCCAATCATATATTGAAGACCCAATGTGTATTAAACCATTTGCAACCATATCTAAAGTCTTGTTTTTGCTCACGGCCGCTCTGCTGACGGCTTCTCATCTGCAAGCCCAATCGCCTTGCGAGATCAGTTGCAATGCCACCCTGCCCGTGTGCAGCGAATCGGCAGTCGTCCTCAGTGTCCCGAATGACTACCAGCGCACGTATCTTTGGAGCACCGGCGAAACGAAAAACAGCATCACGGTACGCCCCTATGCCACCACTAATTACTCTGTAAAGGTGATGGATCTCAGCGGAAACGAGATTTGCCATTCCGAACCATTCACTGTCGAGGTAAAGCCGCGTTTCAACATCGACTTCAACCAGATCCAGCTGACCTGCAGCAACAACACTGCCGAAAACGGTCAGACGGCACAAGTGCTCGCACAAGCCTCCGGTTCGATAGAACCATATACCTACGCTTGGCAAATCAGTCCGCTCCATATTGCACCCAACAACCCTGCCCTTGCCATCGGTTTGAAAGCCTACGCGCCCTACGGCGTCAAGGTGACCGACGGACGTGGCTGCGTGCAGTACGACACCGTATATCCCAGAGGCTATATCAATGCAAAAGTCAAAATAATAGCGGATCCATCCGACACAGTCTATCGACAGAACCCGCATGTCACCTATTCTTTCGAAAACAAATCGATATTAGGCAGTGTGCCGAACGACAGCATTGTGGAAATCAGCAACTTCTACTGGATTCTTGAGCCATCGCTCAACCTCACCTCAACACAGGAAAAACCCTCCTTTACCTATATTGACGAAGGCGACTATACCGTACAACTGAAAGTGTTCAATGCGCAAGGCTGCGACACAACCTACACCAAGAATATCAAAGTGATGCCCGTCAAATTGAAAATCCCGAATGTGTTTACGCCCAACGGCGACGGTATCAACGACACTTTCATCATCAGCCTTGACGGAGGCAGTGACGATCCTGGAAATAGCGGAACAAGGGGGGGCAAGCATGAATACGACCGCTACAAACCGCTGAACACCTATTATCAATCCTCGGACTTGGTCATTTTCAACCGCTGGGGGCGCATTGTCTATCAGTCGAACAACTACCAGAACGACTGGGACGGCGGCAATCTGCCCGACGCCACTTATTTCTATGTGCTGAAATGCCATGGCCAGCAAGCCGACGCCACATACCGAGGTTCTGTAGCCATCGTGGGAAGCGGAAGATAATAAACTGATAATCAACAAACAAATCATAATGAAACACATTTTATCAATTGCCATTCTGCTAACAATGGTCATAACTGCTTGCAACAGCGGAAACGGAAAACAACTCTCCACCGAATTGATTTCCAACCCGAAGTCGGCAGAAAAAACCGGCGGGAAATCCGCTGAAATCACTTTCGACAAGACGGAGCATGATTTCGGCAAGCTGCTGCAAGGCGAAGTGGTCTCCTATACTTTTCATTTCACCAATACGGGCAATGCGCCTCTGCTGATCAGCAACGTAAACTCCACTTGCGGATGCACCGTCGGTGAATATTCTAAAGAGCCTATCACCCCGGGCAAAAAAGGCACCATAAAAGCCACTTACAACAGCAAGGGCCATCACGACTTCCAAACCCGATCACTTACTGTGACCACCAACACAAACCCGTCAAGCACAGTGCTACGCATGAAAGCCAATGTGCTGACGGCTGACAAATATTAAAAAACAAGCATCTAACAATCTATTTATTAACCAACAATTTAGAAAATGAATCTATTAACTATCTTATTACAAGCTGCTCCAAACACTGGCAAGTCAAGTTGGATGAACATCGTCTTCATTCTCCTCCTCGTGGTTATTTTCTGGCTGTTTTTCATCCGTCCGCAATCAAAACGCGCCAAAGAACAGGCCAAGTTCCGTAACGAGCTGAAGAAAGGCGACAAGGTTGTCACTATAGGCGGCTTCCACGGTCGCATTGTCGAAGTGAAAGAAACCACTGTCATGCTTTCGATTGCCCCCGACATGACCGTCGAAATCGAGAAGTCGGCACTCGTGCAAAACAGCTCACAAGTAGGACAAAACTAACAAGCTCGCATGGCCTCTCCTGCTTTCCCCGTCAAACGGAATAAGCGGGAGAGGTTTTAACGTATGCAGTGATATGGGAAATTCGGAAGACTTTGCTTTGTCAACCCGGCAAAATGAAGATCTGAAAGAGAGAAAGACCTTGTTCAAATGGATCAAGGGCAACCTCACTTTCTTTATCTTTTTGCTTATTTCCGCCACCTTGTGGCTGATGGTGAAGTTGTCGAAGGAATACTCCACCCAAACGGTCTTTGCCCTCCGCTACGTCAATATTCCTGTGGAGAAGTGCATTTCCACCCCCGAACAAACCGTCAACCTGTCGTTTACCACCAATGGGTTCCGCACACTTCGGCACAACCTGATCCGCCCCCAAAACCGTATCGTTGACATCCGGCTCGACAAAGTGCCTTATCTTTCCGTTTCGGGAACTACTTTTTCCATCAGCAGTCAGTATGTGGCGGCGGAAATCGCAGATTTGCTCAATATCAATCCCGGCGACATTGTGATGAACGATGCTGTGATTTATTTCGGCATGGAGAATCAGCAGTCGAAAGTAGTCCAAGTGAAAGTGCCCATCGACATCAAGACACAACGACAGTACAAAGTTTACGGACAACCTGTTGTCACGCCTTCAGCCATTACCGTTTTTGGTCCTGAAAAAATCATCGACACCATTACGAAGATTTACACATCGCCCATCTCGAAAACTGCCGCAAACAGCCCCATTAACGAAGCCGTGGCGCTGGAGCTTGCCGATGGACAAATCCGGTCCAACATCACCGAAGTGGCTGTCAACATCGACATCGAGAAATACACCGAAGCCGATTTCAAAGTCACGGTGACCCCGCCCGACAGCATTCCCATGCGTTTCTTTCCCGAAACCATCGAAGTGAAATGTCTCGTCGCCATCAAGGATTATCCCAACATCAAACCAGAGTCATTCAAAGTTGAAGTGGACCGTTCAACAAAAGGTGATTCCATCCAGCCGTTGCTCAATGTCGTACTGACAAAGATTCCCCCACACGTAAAGGTCGTGAATATCGCTCCGAAAAATGTGGAATACCTTATTGTCAAATGAAAAGAATCGCCATCACCGGCAATATTGGCAGTGGAAAGACATGGGTATGCGCTTTGTTTGAACGCTTGGGTGTACCTGTGTTTTACTCCGACACGGAAACAAAGAAACTTTACGCGCTTCCTGAAATAAAACCAATTATCACACAACGACTTGGCGATTCCTGCTATGACGAACAAGGACAATTGAACCGTGCTTTTCTGGCCCAGCTCATCTTTCATAACGATGCGGATCGTCGTTTCGTGGAGCAAACGCTTTATCCCAAACTAACAGAATGGTTTTCAGAGTGGTGCAAGAAGCAAAATGCGCCCTACGTCCTTTTTGAATCGGCTCTCATCTTTGAAAAAAAATTAGAAGGATTGTTCGATGCTGTCATCATGGTGTCGGCCTCCGATTCCACTCGCATCCGCCGTGTGACACAACGCGACCATTGTGACGAAACCGTTGTCCGCGACCGCATGAAGCGTCAATGGGCGGAAAAGCTAAAAATCGACCGTTCGCAATACCTCATTCTGCACGACAGCGATGACGACGATGACGAACTGATGCGGCAAATCCTGCATATCGATGCCTGCATCAAAGACGAGATTTGAGCCACGCCCTCCTTTGGTTTAGCACAAACGCCACCTGCCCTGATCAGCCTTTTAGCCCCACTCGCATACGCCCTAAAAGCCGTAAAATCGGCGACATCAAGGCTTGAAAAAGGTCATAAAACAACAATCCCGGCAACAGTCCGTGCTCGCCCAAACGTTTCGATGCACCGCCGAACACCACCATTTGGCTGACATAACGCAACACAAACAACATGCCGATAACAGGAAGATACAGAAATTCCGCACCGACAACGGCAAAGGCCGGAGGTAGAACAAGCAAGGCAAAAAAGTATGCGTAAAAAAGGAAATGCGACCAGCATTGCAGCGAAACACGCCTGCGGTCTTTGGCCTTATAAAGCGTGCCGGTATAATTGCGCCGCGCCTTATTGCGGAGCCATCCTCCAAACGATATGGGCGGTGCGGTGATGACGGAATGCTCCGCATCGATCAATACGGAAGCGTTGCGAGCCGTAGCCACCCGATTGACAAACAGATCGTCGTCGCCAACTGGAATAGAATAATGCGAGGTAAAACCCTTGTTTCTGTAAAACAAACCTTTACGATACGAAAGATTGGTTCCGACACCCATAAAAGGATGTCCGGATATGGCTGCCGAAAGATACTGAATGCCGACATACAGCGCATCGAAACGCACTAAATGGTTGAACAAACTGTTTTGGGTTCTATAAGGGCTGTATCCTAACAATATTTCAGTATGGTCACGATAGCCGTTCGCAATGCTGCGCAGCCATTGGTCATCGGCAGGAAGGCTGCCCGGCTCGGTAAACACCAACAAATCATGTTGCGCCGACTTGATGCCCATGGAAAGCGGGAACTTCTTTCCGCTGAAAAAATTCAGATGCTGAAGCAGGTGCACCGGTTTGATCTTCGGCTCACGAAGCTCCATCTCCTTCAAATAAAGCTCCGTCTCGTCTTGCGAACAATCGTTCACCACCACAATTTCAAAGTCGGGATAATCCTGCCGAAGCAATGCGGGCAGCAACTCGCTAAGACTTTGATAGTTGTCGCGACTGCATACCACTATCGAAATCGGTTCAAATGCTTCATCGTCCTTCGGCTTTCGACGGTACTTATAAAATGCCACACGCGCATACATCGCCCAAAGATAAACCAACTGTATGAGCAACATCGCAGCAAAACACGCCAATACAATGAATGCTATCCTATTGTAAAAAAACTCGATTTGCACCTTTTCTGCTTGTTAAAACCATGCAAAAATAAGGTTTTTTCCAGCAGAAAAACGCTGAAAGCACCGAAAGCAGGAAAAGTTACGGCCATGCGGCTGCAACTACTTCTTTACCATCACATTCCGCCAACCTGCGTCCCGTCGGATTCGCTCCCTTGACGCGCTTTGCTTTCGAGTTCCATCTTGCCGAAACGGAAAGTCAGGCCGAGGCTCACGCTTCGCGAGTTGAACTTGGATATGTTGGTGGACTGCACGTAAGGGCTGTTGACTGATCCGCCGAAACTGTTCCAGTTGAAGATGTCACGTGCGTTGAAAAACACCGACAACTTGCGCTGGAAGAAATCGGCACGCATTCCGCAATTGATGCCATACATGCCGCGCCGTTCGGCAAAGAGCGACATGGTGGGCGAACTGTAATTGCCCGAAGCATGTACTTCGAGACGGTTCCAGAGTTTCGCCCAGACATTAATCCGGAAGCTATAGGTTAGCTTTTCACCCGTAATCTCCTTGTTCTGATACAATGTCTTGAGATAGGAATCATACAGATTGGCATAGCACCGGATATTGAAAAAGCCGTTCGGACGGTACATCACCATCAGCTCTGCGCCGGCATTGTACGACTTACCCACATTCACGGGATAGGAATAAGGCACCAAACGTCCGTAAAGCGGGTCAAAGTCCGAAATGGTAATGTTACTGATTTCGTTGGACTTGCCACGATAATAGCCTGTCAGCCCCACCGATCCGAAACTGTTCCAGAACTTCGTCCATTTCAATTCCACGGCATCGGTAAACACCGACTCCAAATCAGGGCTGCCCGAACCAAAGGATTCTTCTTGATAGATGACGAAAGGACTCAAGTTGATGGCTGAGGGATTGGAAGTGCGGCGCGAGTAGCTGGCCTGGAAGTTGTGCATCGACTTGGTGCGGTACGATAGATGCAACGAAGGCATCGGGTTGAAAAAGTGCCATGTGGAATCATACGAAGGTGCTTGGGGATAGCCGATGCCCGTAAACTCATACCCTGCGCGGATACCCGGCTTCACCGTAAAATTGCCGAACTTATGCTGCAAGGTCATAAACACTTCATTGTTAAGGCTGTATTCATTGTAGCGATAGGAGCGTTTTTGGTCATTCGTATATTGTCCATTGGTCAGAGTGTCAACAATTGTGGTGTTTTTATTCGGAGAATACGAGGCGGTATAGCCCAACGAAATCTCGCCTCTCTCGGAATACGGACGGTTGTAAACCACTTCGAGATTTTGATTCGCACTCAACATTCCCCCCTTTTCATAACGGTCGCGGACATATTCTACAGGCAGTTTATAGCTTTTTACGTATCGGCTCGAACCGTTGTAGCCCGATAGATTGGACGAAAAACTCAGGGACAGGTTATGCCCTTTGTTGTCGAACTTATGCTGGTAATACACATTGGCCATGCCGAACACACTGTTATTCCATCCTCCGCTCGACATGGAATAATCCGTCAAATGGGCGGGGTTAAAAGGATGGCCGTTTTCGTCAAACATCTCCCGTTGTGTGGCCATCTCCAACAAGTTGTTATTCCTAAAAGGCCAGGCCATCAGGTTGAGCGAAATGGAATTGGCAGTATCGATGTTGTAGTTGATGCCAAGGTATCCTCCGCCTCCGTAATTACGGCTGTTGAAAGAAGATGTGTCAAACTGATGATTGGACAAGCTGCCATTTGCATCGTAGATATTCTGGTCGGACGAACCCGTCCTGGAATGCCGCATAAGGTTTCCGTTGACGTAGGCATTTATGGTGAGTTTCTCATTGGCCCATACATACGAAGCCCAAGGCGACACGTAGGGCATGGTGGAACCGTTGATGCCGAAGCTAAAAAACTCGTTCCGCTGTATCTTGGCATTGGTAACGATGTTTATGATCCCGTCTGATTTGGTGCCGTAGCGTGCCGAAGGGTTGGTGATGACCTCGATGCGGTCGATGCTGTTGGCAGGCATCTGCTGGATGTATGTCTTCAGGTTTTCGGCGTTCATGTGCGTGGGCTTGTCGTTCACCCAGATTTCCACACTCGATGTGCCGCGCAGCGTGACATTGCCTTCCACATCGACTTCGACGCCCGGGGCGTTTTGCAAGGCATCGGAAGCTGTTCCCGTCTGTATGCTGGGGTCTTCAGCCACGTTGTACAGGCTTTTCTCGCCTTCGACGGAAAACAAAGGGCGTTTTTCGGTAATCACAACCTCATCGAGTTTGGCAGAGCCTTCGCTCAAATTCAACTTGCCAAGATCCATATTACCTATTACCTGCACTTGCTGCTCATAGGTCGCATAGCCGATGGCCGAGACTTGCAGGCGGTAGTCTCCATTGGGTACGGCTTGCAACTCAAAGCGGCCTTTGTCATCGCTAGCCGCACCACATACAAAAACGCTGTCAGTCTGTCGGAACAAGCCCACGTTTACATAAGGGATGCCTTGCTTTGAACTTTCATCGACGATAACACCCGTCACTTTGTTTTGCGCCAACAAACCGCTGCAAAGACACAGCAGGACGAGAATAAAAAAAGATTTTTGTCTGCTCATTGTTAGAAGAATTTCGGCAAAGATATGCACAAATAGCAAACGCAGAACAAAATGGAATATTGTTTTTTCAGTCGGTTTTGCTTCTTTTCCAGAATATCAGCCAAAGCTCGTTTTCGCCTTCCCTCCTATTCAGATCCCCATTCATTTCAGAGTTGCGGTTCCTTCAATGGGAGCGGATATTGCACTTCGCTGACATTCCTCCCACCCACGATGCCATAGCCGTCCTTCACGTTCGAAAAGACATGCACCGGCTCGGCAAAGAACTCCATGGTCATATTACCCTGTTGGCTACTGGTATTCAGGTAACTGTGGTACTCCTTGGTGAGATGCTCGAGACGTATCGACAAAACAGGCAATGCGCTATCGGGATCCGAAAAACCATACAGATTCAATATCACCGGAATTTTCATCTTGTAGGATTTGCCGTCAAAAAGCAAATCCGTGAAGAGGTTGTTCCGATTGGAATTTTCGGACAACTCGCCCAATACCGGTCCCTCGTTTCCGAATACCGGGTCATCGTATGTCACCCAGATATTTGATTCCCATTGGCACTCTCCCAACCATTTTACTGCAGCATACAAAACGAAGTAATCCGTCTGCCCCGGGTTGGGGTCGGAGACTTCGACCATCACATTGGCATTATATACAGCGTGGAATCTCCAGCAACTATCATCGTCGCACGCAGCATAAAAGTCCGGTTTTCCTGTCAAAACAAAGTCACTTACCAGGCAGCTTGCCTGCTCAGGCATGGGACTTGTGCTGGCCTCCACGGCATCAAAGCCGGGTGCCGAAGCCGTAATCTTGATTTTATCGCCCACCTTGGGGCAATAATCATTTCTGTACAGCTTCACATTTGAGGCGTACATGGTGTTCAAGGTATCCACATACTGAATCATCTCCCCCAGATAGTTGTCGTTCACATACAACTGCACCTTGGTGCCATCCGGTGCGGTGGTCACGCCATTCTGATCCAAAAAGAAATAGCTTTTACTCAATTGGGCAATCACAGGTTCGCCGACGGTACCAATGCAGTTGACCACCAACTTGGGATCGGTTTGCTCGCCATCGAATTCGATCTCTTTCTCGCAAGAAGCCATAAAGAACATGGCAGAAGCCAATATGATTATCGATAAAATATTGTATTTCATAATATTAGTATATTTTTGAGTTAAAACTTATAACTATAACTGACCGATGGGATGATGGGGAAAAGACTGGCTTGTTTCAAGACTTTCATTTCATGCCCGGCAGCATCCTCCTTGTAATCCGTGTAAACGAGGAAAGGGTTGTTGCGATTATAGGCATTGTAAACGCTGATGTTCCAAGTGCCGGAGGCGTGTTTATACTTCTGGTGGAAGTTAAAGCTCAAATCCAGACGGTGATAGTTGGCCAAGCGGTAATTATTGCGTTCGAGGGCGGCAATATTGGGCGTGTAGCTGCCTCCCGTCAGGCTTTCATAGTATTGCAAGCCTAGGGTGCCGCAATTTCCGGTGCTGAACACCCAGGTGCCTGAAAGGTCAAATTTTTCGTTGAACTTATGCTGCACCGTAATGCTGATGTCGTGGCGACGGTCGTATTTGGCCGGGAACTCCTTGCCTTCGTTGATGGTCTGGCCTTCACGGTCGAACTTACGTTTGGCGTGCGCCCAAGTGTAGCCAATCCATCCCGTAGTCTTTCCGAAGGAACGCTGCATGAGCAATTCCACGCCGTAGGCCTTGCCCTTGCCCATGCACACTTTTTCATCCCAATGTTCGCTGGAGCCGAAGAAAGAAGCGCCGTCCTTGTATTCAAGCAGGTTGTCCATCTCCTTGTAATAGCCTTCCAATGAAACATCAAACAAATCGGGCAGTTCGTAAAAGCAACCCAACGACAGCTGATGGGCTTTCATCGGTTCGATTTTGGCGGTGACAGGCACCCAAAGGTCGGTGGGCAAACTCAAACTGCTATTCGAGAGCAAATGCACATACTGGCTCATATAGGCGTAGCCTGCCTTGATGGAAAAGTTAGATGCCAACATCGCACTCAAGCTCAAACGGGGCTGCAAGGAATGGTAAAAACGGTTTTCCACCGTAAATGTGGAATAATGCAGTCCGGCATTGATTCGGAAAATCTCGCCTAAGGTCATGTTGTCCTCGGCGTAAAGGGCCGTTTCGTGGGCGCTCACGCTGGGCGAACCCGCCACGGTGTCAAAGCTATGGCTCTGAATATCACTATTGATTATTTTCAGCGACTGCACATCGGGACGGAAACGGTGGTAGGTGTAGTTACCGCCGAAACGGATTTCATGGTTGGGCACCGGCATATAGTCGAAATCGACTTTACCTGTCAAATCGTGTATGCCCGACTTGTAAGCCATGCTAAACTCGCTATTCGAGGCGGCATTGTAGGTCAGTTCCTTGTAACTTTCAATCATGCTCAAACCGAGATTGTGACGGTATTGCGTGTAGTTAGCCGAGGCATCCATGAAGAGCCTTTGCGACAGGACGCGGTTCCAGCGCAGCGCCGCCACCTTGTTGCCCCATCTCCATTTCATTTTTTCCGTGGAAGAAGACTCATATTGCACATTGATTTTCTCCCTGAATTTTCTGCTGAAATAAATGCCGTCATCGCCAGAGTAAAAGCTGAGATACAGCCTGTCCTTATCAGAAACCTTCCAGTTGATTTTTGCATTGAGGTCGTAAAAATAGTAGCCCGCATTCAGTCTCACGACTTCAGGTTCCTGCATACGCATCACCCAAAACACAGGTTTTATCAGCAGGTCGCTATAAGAACGACGGAAAGAAACATTGAACGACAACTTGTCCTTGATGATAGGCCCTTCCAAATTGAATTTCGACGAGATGATACCGATGCTGACATTGCCATGATACTTGCGCATGTCGCCTTCTTTCATCCTGATATCGACAACCGATGAAAGGCGACCGCCAAAACGCGCCGGAAAACTGCCTTTGTAAAGCGTGACATTCTTCAAGGCGTCAGGGTTGAAGACCGAAAAGAATCCCAGCATGTGGTTGACATTGTAAACCGGCACGCCATCCAAGAGGAGCAGGTTCTCATCGGGACCTCCTCCGCGCACATACATCCCCGCCGAACCTTCCGATCCGTTCTGTACGCCCGGCAGCAGTTGTATGGCTTTCAGCACGTCGGCCTCGCCAAACAACGTGGGAATGGATTTGATCTGCTGCACAGGCAGTTCCACAACGCTCATCTGCGAGCTTCGCGCACTCACCGTGCCACGGGAAGCCTCCACAACCACTTCATTCAACTGTATGTTGGTGGAAAGCGACACCGAAAGAGTGGTGTCGGCACCCAGCACAAAAGCATGTTGCTGCTGGCTATACCCCACGTATGACACTTGAAGATTCACAGCGCCTTTGTCGAGCGTGAGGGTATAAAATCCATAACTATTTGAAACACATCCTTTCCCGGAATATTCATCGACAATAGTCGCCCCTATCAAGGTTTCCTTACTATCGGCATCCATCACATACCCGCTGATGGTACGTTTTTGGGCGGACAAAGACAAGGAAACGCATAAGATGCCAAGCAAGATAAAGATTCGGCAAGTAGAAAAACTGCTCATTTGAAAAAATTTGCTCATTTATTTAGTTGAACTTAACTCAAAAATAGCCCCTATTATTGTCTGGAATGAAAAATTGATTCTGATTGGTCCCCGATAACTCAACTCAAAAACGCCTCTGCATGAACAGCCGTTATTGTGAGAATTTGGATTCCTGAAACCACAACAATTCCAAAATTTACGCCAAATTTATCCCGAATAGTCACAAATTTACGTCATATTCATCCATTATTGCCAGAGGACAACTCGAAAAAGCCATACCGCCACACAGCATGTCCCAAGCTCATTCAAAACTTTTCCGTACTTTTGCCGCCCGAAACAAGAAATAGAAATGATAACCATTGAGCAACAGAAAGACTTATTTAAGAGGATTGAAGCCTTGAGGGGGTATCTTTGACGTGGATCGCAAATCCATGGAAGCTAACGAATTAGAAGAAAAGACCCAAGACCCTCAGTTTTGGAACGATCCAAAGGCTGCTGAAGTCGTGATGAAGAAAATGCGCGAGTTGAAAGCATGGATCAACGGCTACAAAGCGGCTGAAAATGCAGGCAATGACCTGCAAGTGTTATTCGACTTTGCCAAGGAAGGCGAAGCCTCCGAGGAAGAAGTCGATGCGCAATATGCCACCACCTTAGACATTGTGGAAGAGCTTGAGTTTAAGAACATGCTGCGCGAAGAAGCCGACTCGATGAGCGCCGTGCTGAAAATCAATGCGGGCGCTGGCGGCACCGAAGCCCAAGACTGGGCGCAGATGCTCATGCGCATGTATATGCGTTACGGCGAAAACCACAAGTACAAAGTCACCATCAGCGACCTGCTCGAAGCCGACGATGCCGGCATCAAGTCGGTGACCATGAAAATAGAAGGCGACTACGCTTTCGGCTACTTGAAAGGCGAAAACGGTGTCCACCGTTTGGTGCGCGTCAGCCCATACAACGCCCAAGGCAAACGCATGACTTCGTTTGCTTCGGTCTTCGTCACCCCGCTAATCGACGACAGCATCGAAATCGTAGTGGAGCAGTCGCGCCTCTCGTGGGACACCTTCCGAAGCGGCGGCGCCGGCGGACAAAATGTGAACAAGGTGGAATCGGGCGTACGCTTGCGCTACCAATACAAGGACCCCTACACAGGAGAAGAAGAGGAAATCCTCATCGAGAACACCGAGACCCGCGACCAGCCCAAGAACAAAGAAAACGCCCTGCGGCTCTTGAAATCGCAGCTCTACGACCGCGAAATGCGACACCGCATGGAAGAACAGAACAAGATTGAGGCCGGCAAAATGAAAATCGAATGGGGTTCCCAGATCAGGAGCTACGTCTTCGATGATCGCCGCGTGAAAGATCACCGCACCAACTACCAGACTTCTAATGTGCAGGCGGTCATGGACGGTCAAATCGACGAGTTTTTGAAAGCATTCCTGATGGAGTTCGGAGGGAAAAAGGCGGAGTAAATCAAAATACAAGCCACAAATAATTCTCATCATACCATCTAATCGCCTTGAGTTTTTTCAAGGCGATTTTTTTTTGATATCCCTCCCCGAATTTGCTTTGACAGCAAGAAAATTCGCCTTCAAGGCATTTATTTTTGGAATATAAACCCCTGTTTTTCATTCCAAATGGTGCGGTTTTTGCACTTCTCTCCTTGATCCTTTGGACGCTGTACTTTTTTTTCAAGCACATACTATCGGATCCCTTGCAACGTTATTATTATTATGTCTGCTAAAAACAAGAAAAAAACTGTTACTAAAAAACAACTATCAAATGAAAAACGTACAAAAAATCACAGCGGCTACATTGTTGTTTGCCTTGGTGTTGACGATGACCGTTTCGTGCCACGCGCAATCTATCACCCCCGAAAACATCGACAGCACTGCGGCCAGCTTTATCCGTACTTATTTCCCTGACGTGACAGTGCTTCTCATCATAAAAGAGAGATATGACTATGATGTCACGCTCAGCGACAACACGAAAATCGACTTCGACCGCAACATGGATTGGGAAGAGGTCGATTGCTCACACGCCTCCTATTACACCGAAGTTCCTTCCGCATTGATTCCCGGCAAAGTCTCCCAATACCTGCAACAATATTATGCGGGGAGACACGTTGTAAAGCTCTCAAAAAGCAACAGGAAGTGGGAAGTGGAATTGGACAATGATTTGGAAATCCATTTCGACAAAGACTTTAAAGTCATAGAAATCGATTGACAATCAATATTTTAAACACATACATTTCTTTAACAACCAACTTCATCAACAAAACAAACAACAAAATTCAAATCAAAATGGAAAAGAAAGTTTTTTTCCTGCTCCTGTTGGCAGGATTCGCATTGACAGGATGTCAAAAAGAAGTCAACAAACATGAAGCACAAATCAAAACCTATGAATCCCTTTTAGCCGCTAAATACCCGAATGCAAGCGGATTCGAATGGAGCGAAAAAACGGTCAGCGACAACGTGTACGACATGGCGACATTCACCTATTCAAGCAATAGCAGAGCCACTTACAACGCCGAGGCATGGTTTGACCGCGCAAAAGGGAAATGGCGCATGACCGAAATCGAAATCACTTTTGACGAATTGCCCGACGCAGTGAAACAAGCCTTCCAAAACAGCGAATATGCCGACTGGCGTATCGAAGAAGTGGAAAAAATAGAACGCGAAGGCCTGGAAATCAAGTATGAAATCGAGGTAAAGAAGCAAGGCACGGAAGCCGACCTCTACTATGCTCCTGACGGCACGCTCTTGGATGTCATCCTCGACAACCCCGGACACAACAACAACGGATCTCTGCCGTCTCCAATCGTTGATGACATCATCGCCTTCATCAATTCGCACTATTCCGGCGCAAACCTCATCGATTTAGACATCAAGCATCATTTTATCAAAGTCAAAATCATCCACGAAAACCGCAAGAAGCAAGTACGCTTCGATCTTCAAGGCAATTGGCTATTCACAAAATACGAAGTTGCACTTGCAGAAGTGCCGCAACCCGTGGTAAATGCCTTTAACGGATCGGAATACGCCAATTACGAAATCGATGAAATTGAGTTCTATGAGACTCCTCAAGAGACCTATTATGTTTTTGAGCTTGAAGCAGGCGATGACGACATCGAAATTAAGATCACACCTGACGGCGTTCTTTCGGTGATTGGTAACGGAAACGGAGGAGGAAACGGTGGCGGCAATGGACATGTCGTCGGCGAACTTGATCCTGTCATCTTAGATTTCATCAACACCAACTATCCGAGTGCCGAAGTACTCAGTACAAACTTCCCCAACACTAAAATCAAAGTGAAGATTCGCCACGAAGGACTTGTGAAAAACGTTTTCTTCGAGCGTCAGACCTTGGCTTGGATTAAAACCTGCTGGATGGTCGAGTGGAACCATGTTCCTCAGGCCGTTCACGATGCCGTGGCTGCCTCTCCCTACGCACAATACGAGGTGGAAGAGGTTCATTACGTCGAAACACCGGAACAAGTTTTTTACGCCATAGAACTTGAAGCCGATGGCCAGCCCGATGTCACGTTGCACATCACCCCCGAAGGTGTGATCCTATAATCGGGCGACCTCTTATTGCAACATTTTTCATCCTGCATGGTTTCCGTGCAGGATGATTTGTATTCTCACGCATCTATTTTTTCGACAAATACCGAATTTCCAATAAGCCGTATTGAAATGCCGCGCATTCAGCAAAGCTATTTGTTTCAAATTGGGTTGGCAAGGACTATTGAGTCATATTTTGCAATGTGGAGCACAACATAGCGAGGCTTGCTGGCCAATAACGGTAAAAAAGAGCCAATGCAGCACATCAAATCAACCGAAAACAAAGAATATAATTCCCGAAATAATTCAATAATAACTTTGATGTATGAATTAGCTACGCCGAATGCACAGCTTTTCAGAACAGTTTCTAAAGCATGTCTAACGGACTTTTGATAGTTGATTTTGAAATATCGGTAATATGAGTGTATATTTCAGTGGTCTTAACGGATTGATGCCCTAAAAGCTCTTGAATATACCGTATATCGGTGCCTTTTTCGAGCAGATGAGTGGCAAAACTATGCCTTGCGGTATGGAAAATACGTCCATTTGAGGAATTGGAAGAACATAGAGAATAAACCGGTAACAGGTTGTGAATTAGGTGTTTTTCTATATTCTGCGAGTGTGGCAGGAAAGCAGTCCGACACGGAATATTGAATCCTTTCAGTTACCAAACCGTTATCCTGTTGTTTCCCGAACAAACTGAGGTAACTATTATTGGAGAAATTTTTCTCACCTCGTTTCTTTCTGTCTGTTTATCAATGTTTTGCGTATCAGAGAACGCTTTAACAACGGGTAATTTTGCCTATAAAATTAAAGCGTATGAAAATAGAAAAGTTCAAGGTGTTGCTCTACCTCAAAAAGAGCAGACCCGACAAGTCGGGCAAAGCCCCCATCATGGGGCGTATCACCGTTAATCGTTCGATGGTGCAGTTCAGTTGCAAAATCTCCTGTACGCCCGATTTATGGAATCCTCGTGAGAGTCGATTGAACGGTAAAAGCAATGAAGCTGTAGAGGTCAATGCCAAATTGGACAAGCTGCTGCTCTCCATCCATGCGGCATTCGACACCTTGGTGGAACGTAAGGTGGATTTTGATGCGGAAGCTGTCAAGAATTTGTTTCAGGGAAGTCTCGAAACACAGATGACCTTGCTGGCAATGACGGACATAATCTGCGAGGAACTCCGTAAACG
Organism: Bacteroidales bacterium; assembly: GCA_029983675.1. Classification (GTDB taxonomy): domain Bacteria; phylum Bacteroidota; class Bacteroidia; order Bacteroidales; family F082; genus Limimorpha. The sequence continues at coordinate 36,916 of JASBYY010000022.1, forward strand.
TATCGGGATAGACCGTGCAAAGGGAACATACCCCGCCTATTTCTACACTCGAAGAACCTTGGCGGAGTTCATCGAAAAGGAGTTTCGCACCAAAGATATCGCTTTCGGTCAGATGACGGAGCAGTTCATTCATGACTATCAGAGCTTCATCTTGGACGATAAAGGACTTGCCATAGATACCTGCCGTCACTATTTGGCTATCGTCAAGAAGGTATGCCGTAAAGCCTACAAGGACGGACACGCCGACAGATGCTTTTTCGCACACTTCAGTCTTCCCCAACAAAAGGAAAAAACACCGAAAGCCCTAAGCCGGAAATCCTTTGAGAAAATCCGTGACTTGGTTATTCCCGAACACCGCACTTCCCATATCTTGGCAAGAGACCTCTTCCTTTTCGCTTGCTATACAGGGACAGCCTACGCCGATGCCGTTTCCGTTACGCGTGACAATCTGTTCACGGATGACGATGGCGGTCTGTGGCTCAAATACCGCCGCAAGAAAAACGAGCTTCGTGCCTGTGTCAAGCTGCTGCCCGAAGCCATCAAATTGATAGAGAAATACAACGACGATACCCGTCCGACACTCTTTCCGATGCTGTACCACCCCAATCTTCGCCGTCTGATGAAAAGCCTTGCGGTTCTTGCCGACATCAGGGAAGACCTGACCTACCATGCCGGAAGGCATTCCTTCGCTTCGCTGATTACTTTGGAAGCCGGAGTACCCATAGAGACTATCTGCAAGATGCTGGGACATTCAAACCTGCAAACTACTCAGGTATATGCGAAGGTAACTCCCAAGAAACTCTTCGAGGATATGGACAAATATATCGAAGCGACAAAAGATTTGAAACTTGTATTATAACACCCCATAGATAATAAATGAATTTATGCGTAGCACATTTTCTTTACTACTCTATATCAATCGCAACAAGGTACGTGTGGATGGTACAACTTCCGTACTTTGCCGAATCTCCATCGACGGGAAAAGCACGACGATAACCACGGGCATCTCCTGCAATCCCAAACAGTGGAATGCAAAAAAAGCAGAGACCGCGGACGTGCGGACGAACAACCGCCTGAAAGAGTTTCGAAAGTATGCGGAAAGGCTCTATGATGAAATGCTCAAAGAGCAGGGTGTGGTCAGTGCCGAACTGCTGAAAAACAGGATAGCAGGTCAGGCGGTCATTCCTACTCATTTGCTCCAAATGGGAGAAAGGGAGCGGGAACGCCTTGCCGTCCGCTCCAAGGAAATCGACTCCACTTCGACCTACAGGAGTTCCCGGTATTACCAGAGCTATATCCGTGAGTTCTTGGACTCGAAAGGCAAGACGGACATTGCCTTTTCGGACATCACCGAGGAATTCGGACGGGAATACAAAGTCTACCTGAAGCGGTACAAGAACTTCGGTGCATCGCAGACCAACCATTGCCTCTGCTGGCTGAACCGATTGGTTTACCTTGCCGTAGACCATGAGATTATCCGTGCCAATCCTCTGGAAGAGTTGGAGTATGAGAAGAAACCGCCCTCCAAGCGAATGCACATCAGCAAAGCGGAACTCAAACAACTGCTGGAACTGAAACTGCCCGCGAATGATCCATTGAAGGAATTGGCTCGCAGAGCTTTTATCTTCTCCTGTTTTACGGGACTTGCCTATGTCGATACCCAGCTGCTGTATCCACACCATATCGGGCGGACTGCCGACGATAGAAGATACATTCGCATCAATCGCAAGAAGACAAAAGTAGAGTCATTTATCCCTCTGCATCCGATAGCGGAGCAGATACTTGATTTGTACAATACGACCGATGACACGCAGCCGGTCTTCCCTTTGCCAAGCAGAGACATGATGTGGTTTGAGATACACGAACTCGGTGTCATCATCGGGCGGAAGGAAAACCTCTCCTACCATCAAGCCCGGCACAGCTTCGGATCGTTTTTGATTTCCGAGGGAATTTGTACAGAGAGCATTGCCAAGATGATGGGACATGCCTCCATCACCAGCACGCAGACCTATGCGAAGATTTCGGAGAAGAAAATCTCAGAAGATATGGACAGGCTGATAGAAAGACGAAAGAACAACGAATATTGAAACACTATGAAAAGAGAAATCATAACCATCAGGGAGAATGGAGAAATACATATCCCGACAACTCCCGTATGGATGTCGGCTTGCGAGATTGCCGACCTGCTCGGGGCGTTCTCCGGCAAGGTGAACGCACAAATCAAAGCGATATTCAAAGAGGGTCTTTTGATGGAGACGGAAGCGATGAGGACAGTCCGCTCAGAACGGGGATTTATTGATTTGTACAGTATTGAAATGATAGCAATGCTGTCGTTTCGTATTGCCACGCCACAGGCAAAGTATTTGCGCAGGTGGATAATCGGCAGGTTTTCTAAGAAGAAAGTTTCCTCCCCACCCATAATCGTCTGCTATACCGTCGGCAGACAACATAATTAAAGAAAAGCAGGCAGTGAGAAGATAATTTTCTACTGTCTGCTTTTTGCTTACTGCACATTCCGTTGTATCTTGATTTTGGCGTATGATTAGCCAATGAAGAGAAGTGGTCGAAGAAGCCAACAAATCTTACATCACCTTTTTTGAGAGTTGCTTTGTCGTGGTCAAAACAAATCGACAATATGACCAAAATCAAGACAACAGAGGCAAACAGTTAAACCCTAACAGAAATAGATTAAGAAACAGGCAGTAAGACGCATTTATCTCACTGCCTGCCTTAGTGTTTTTAGTAAATGATCATCCTTGTGCCAGTGCCGTCCAGAAGCGGTCTTCTTCGTCGATTCGTTCGGAGAAGAGCCAGACTTCCTTTATCAGGTCATTATCAAAGCGGAAAAGGTCTACTCCTCTCATCTCCATTGAATGCCCGTTTGCCGACACTGCAAATCCAATCGCAGCTACGACCAAGTCGCCGTTTTCTGTTACGTAATCCACTTGGTCGATAGCGAATGTGCCATTGCTCAATTGAGCCATCCTTCCCAAATGGGCAAAGACATTCTGCTTGCCGCTGTAAACGCCCGACAATGCCCCCTTCCCCGGCTGATGCCATACCAAATCATCGGAGAGCAATGCCCCCACCGTTTCAAAATCACCCTGTGCCAAAGCGGTGTAAAATTGACGCACTTTTTCGATTCTCTTTTCCATATAACTGTATTTTAATTGTTGAAATCGCTGCAAAGTTATACCTTTGCACTGCAATCTGCAAGTACCTACAATATTGTATGATACATACCGTATTGTTAGATTTATTGATTATCAAGAATAAAAAAGTTTGCTATGGAGAGAAAAATTTCAGATGAAGAATGTCCAGTAAGAAAATCGATGCAGATTTTCGCCGGAAAGTGGACGCTGCTTATCATCTTCCAAATCAACCGCAGGATAATCCGTTACGGGGAACTCAAACGTGCTATTCCGGGCATCAGTGAGAAGATGCTTATCGACGAGTTGAAATTCCTGTGCGGTAAAGGACTGGTTAAAAAGAAACAGTACCCCGAAGTCCCTCCAAGAGTGGAATACTCTCTCACACCTTTGGGAGAGAAAGTCTTGCCGATTATAAACGAGATAGCAAAATTTGGAATGGAAAACCTATAAGTGTTTAGTAGGCTCAGCATCCCTTATAGTAATAAACTAATAATACATTGAAGATGAAAAAGATTATTGCATTGTACAGACGTGCTGAAACAGGCAAAACCTCTACACTCAACCTTCTGATAGAGCTTTTGGATAAGAACAAAAAAGTGGAAGAAATTCGTTTGACCGAAGACAGAAGAGTATCTATATCTTATGGTAATAAGAAAATTGCCGTAACAACTTGGGGAGATAACGGATTTGAACTTAAAGAAAATATCAAATACTTCGAGAACGAAGATTGTGATATTCTTGTCACTGCAACAAGGACTCGAGGCGAAACAACTGAAATCCTAAATGATTATGCCAAAGAAATCAATACTGAAATTATTTGGATAGAAAAGAATTTATCTGCATCATTGGAGGAACTGATAAATCAGACACAAGCAAAAGACATTAAAGCTGTAATTGACTCCCTATAATTCTGTAGATGGGAGGTAAATGATTAGTATTAGTATCATTTCAATCACACATAGAGTAATCACAATTGATAATACATAAGAGATATGGAAGAATTAGTAGATCCTCGAAAGTTTGTCTTTGAACAGATTAGACATATTGATGAGAATGGCATAGAATATTGGTCAGCACGAGAAATGGCAAAAGTACTTGAGTATTCTGAATACAGACATTTCCTACCGGTAATAGAAAAGGCTAAAGAAGCGTGTACCAATAGTAACAACAATCCCTTAGACCATTTCGAGGATATCCTCGAAATGGTCAGTATCGGATCTGGAGCAAAACGCCCTTTGGAATCTGTAAAACTATCCCGTTATGCCTGTTACTTGATTGTACAGAATGCTGATCCTGGCAAAGAGGTAGTGGCGAATGGACAAACTTATTTTGCCGTTCAGACACGGATTGCAGAGATAAAGCAGATGGACGAGTACAATCGTCTGACGAGCGAAGAAGAAAAACGTCTATTTTTGCGTAATGAACTGGCTCGCCACAATAGCCAGCTGGCTGATGCTGCCAAGAATGCCGGTGTCGTTGAATCTCGTGATTATGCCATCTTCCAGAATCATGGCTACAAAGGTCTTTATGGTGGATTAGACGCAAAAGCGATTCATGCCCGAAAAGGTTTGAAGAAAAGCCAAAAGATACTTGATCACATGGGAAGTACCGAATTAGCTGCTAATTTGTTCCGTGCCACACAAACCGAAGAAAAACTACGCCGTGAAAACATAAGGGGAAAAACAAAGGCAAATCAGACACACTATGAAGTGGGGAAAAAAGTTCGCCAAACCATTCAAGAACTTGGAGGAACCATGCCAGAAGACTTACCTGTGGCTGATAGTATAAAAAGTTTGGAAAGCAAGGAGAAAAAGCAGCTCAAGGGGAAAGGCAACAAGTGATACGAGGTCGAATGACCACTGATTTTTGTACCGATTAGATAGAAAAGCCATGCCACAAATGACCAAAGGAGGAAAGTTTATTTTCGGAATCTCTCATATTCGGGAAGATTTGACAATCCGGATACCGGAGCAAGCAGTTCATGAATATGCGCTTACCGATGTTGAAAACATCATTTTGATTACAGGGAGTAAAGCGACGGGAGGCTTCTGTATAACTACCTATCCGCTTCTTTCTGCTTCAAAACTGTTTCATATACTGACAGATTGCCACCAACTAAGGGAAAAGACACTTCCAATGGGCAAACTGATAATCTACAAAGGACGTGGTTATACTTGGTTGCCAATAGGAAAAGGAGGAATTATCAACCTCATTCCTGATTTGATGAAGGCATTAGGATTGCAGGTTAATTCTGAATTATTAGCTATTCGCAGTAGCAATCTTGCCTTCACAATGGGAGCAAAAGGACCGCTGTGGGAAAAAGCACATGCCTTCAAGGGGGAAATCACACGATATTAGCCATAGCGAAGAACAAAAATATATATTCGAGGAATGAATTTATTATGAAACAGAAAGTATTATTTGTCTTGTTAAATGAATACACGGACTGGGAGGGGGCTTTTCTCTCCACGGCTCTTCATGTGGGCGTGATACCGGGCGGTGAAATAAAATACGAAGTGCATACCGTTGCCCCGACATCGGACGCTGTTCGTTCCATCGGAGGTTTCAGGACTTTACCCGATTATTCTTTCGAGAACATGCCCCAAGATTATGCCGCATTAGTGCTTATTGGTGGAAATCGTTGGGACTCGCCCGAAGCGGAACTTGTCGCTCCATTGGTACAAGAGGCTTTGGATAAAGGTAAAATCGTCGGAGCGATATGCAACGGAGCATCGTTCTTGTGTTCACATGGTTTCCTGAACAACGTAAAGCACACAGGCAACGGTCTTGACCAACTCAAACATTGGGGTGGTGAAAAATACACCAACGAAGCAAAATATGTTGAAGCACAGGCTATCAGTGACAAGAATATCGTCACGGCAAATGGTGTAGGACATTTGGAATTCACCCGTGAAATGCTCCTGTTGCTGAAAGCCAACAGTTCCGAGAATATAGATACTTGGTACGATTTCTACAAAAATGGTTTCTTGAGATAAAGTTATTTTTCTGAGATTCAAACTTTATGTTCGTAACGTCAAACATAAAAGCCACGTTTCCTTGCAATTTACAGAGCGTTTGGCAAGTTGTAACATCGCTAACAGACTATTCGTGGAGAAGTGATGTTGAAAAGATAGAGGTCATATCAGACACGCAATTTGTAGAAATAACGAAGAGTGGATATAAGACAACTTTCACAGTGACAAGACAAGAACCTTTTTGTCTTTGGGAGTTTGATATGGAGAATGACAATATGAAAGGACATTGGGTCGGTGTTTTCTGTGGCAATGAAAAGAATGCTACGATTGACTTTACAGAACACATTGAGCCTAAGAAATGGTTTATGATTCCGTTTGTGAAGATTTATTTGAAATATCGGCAAGCCAAGTATGTCAGAGATTTAAGGAACGTGTTAAAAAGAGTACGACCATAGAGTTTTAGAAACCATTATGACGAAATTAGAATTGATAATGCTGCTTCTCCCTGTTGTGTTCATGATTCACGAATACGAAGAGATTATCATGCTCAGGCATTGGCTTGACAGAAATAGGGACGAATTGAAAAGACGTTTCCCGAGATTCGAGCAGTTTCTTGCACATAGGGGACATTTTGACTATTCTACAGCCACATTCGCCATTGGTACGGCTCACGAATTTATTCTGATTTCTGTTATTTCTCTCAGTGCCGTGTGGATAGATGCTTATCAATGGTGGTTCGCTGCATTTACAGGGTATTCCATCCATCTTATAGTACATCTTGCTCAATGGGCAATATACCGAAAATATATACCTGTTATCATTACCACAATCTTGACATTGCCTTATTGTGTCTATGCCTTTGTTGAATTTGCAAAGGCATCTATTCTATCTCCTTCGCAGATGTTCTTATGGTCAGTTGTTGGGATTATCCTAACAATGCTTAGCTTACTCTCCGCTTTTTTCTTGATGCGCAAGTTTCAACAGTGGCAGGAGAAACATTGAGAGCGTATTGTCAATAATAAAGTAATAGAAAGTATGCCCCGATTACCCATCCATAGAAGTTCACAACTCTCAGATTTCGGAGTCTATCTGAAGACTGTCATCTCTCGGACATCGGCATCTTCGGAAAAATACGCCTTCTCTCATACCGACGATTATTATTTCTTTGGCTTCATAGAGGGTGGGCAATGCTGTC
>JASBYY010000023.1 GCA_029983675.1 Bacteroidales bacterium
GTGGCCGCCGAAGCGCCGAAGAGGGTGAGTATTCTGCCCATAAACAGATAAACCAACAGAGTGACCGTGCCGCCGAGACCTATGGTCAGCAGCAAGCTGTTGCCCAATATCTTTTCAGCCCAGCGTTCATCTTTCTTCCCCAGCACAATCGACATGCGCGAGGCCGACCCCACGCCTATCAACGACCCGAAGGCATGCATGATGTTCATCACGGGCATGGTAATCGCCAAACCCGCAATGGCAAGCGCACCCACACACTGCCCCAAGAAAATACGGTCAACAAGATTATAAATCGAAGCAATGACCATGGTGACAACCGAAGGAATGGCATACTTCCATAGCAGTGACCCAATGTCACTCGCCCCAAGCTCCTTTGTCCTTTCCATATTGTCCATCTGCCTTTTCTTCATTAAAAACCGAGTGGCAAAAGTAGTCAAAATACTGCCTGCGGATCAGAAAAACAAGAACATAACCGACAAATGTCTATCTTTGCAGACTTCAATCGGCATCGGCTTTGTCTGTTCCGAAAGAAGGATATTTACAATCATTTAGATGATTTTCAGACGATTAACTATCATTATCGCTCTATCCTGCTGTATAGCAGGCGTTCGTGCCGCCGCGACAACGGATTCCGTCACCATATCGAAGCGTCTCGCCGTGATTGAACGCGCGATTCCTTTGCCCTATCACCATTCGCTGGCAGGCGACATCAAGCAGTTTTCGTCGAAAGCCCTTCCCGCCGACTATGTGTCTTTTGAGACTTTCATCGACCATGAACTTTCAAAGCGCGCCATGCCGGCGGAATTAAAATACCTTCCCATGAGTTTGAGCGGCATGAAAGCCGATTATGAGACGGACGGCCGTTGCGGCATCTGGGCCATGCCCGTTATGGTAGCATTGCGTTACGGACTTACCGTTGACACTTTCCACGATGAGCGTTTTGACCCCGAGCGCGCCACCTGTGCCGCCTTGGACTATCTGTCGGATCTTCACAAGCAATACGGGGATTGGTGGAAGAGCATCCTCGCCTTCGTCAACAGTCCGGCCGCACTTCAGGCTGCCGCATTACGCCACGAAGGCGGTGTCATCAGGCTTTGGGACTATTATTCAAAGGACTTGCTGCCCGACGTGCACATCATCGGCGATTTCATGGCCTGCTACTGTGTTTTCAGTTCCGGAAACAAGATGACCGTCCAATCTTCCGAGTCTTTCGCTTCCGTTGACTTCGACCATCCCCTTTCCTTAGAATCCGTCAGCGAAGCTACCGGTGTGCCTGCCGCCCGTATCAAGGCGTTGAATCCAGTATTTCGCACCAATCCCATGCAACCGCTCAATGGCTATGCGTTGTGTCTGCCGGAAAAAGCGGCGCTTCAGCTTGAATCCCGCTTGGATGCGCTTTACATGACTACGGCAAACGCCATACAGCACGCCGAAGAACGCTTGGCGCAAAAAACACCTGAAGTCAAAAAGAAAAAGACCCAACCCGTCACTTATACCGTGCGTTCGGGCGACATGCTGGGACGTATCGCCAGACGGTTTAATGTCACCATTCGGCAACTGAAAAACTGGAACAACCTACGCAGCGATGTCATCCATCCGGGGCAGGTGCTCATCGTCAGTCCGGAAAGCGCCACAAAAAGCACAGCCACAACGACAACGAAACCATCGCACGGCAAGGGAAACATCAAGACCACCTACCGTGTGAAATTAGGCGACACTCTGAGCGCCATTGCACGAAAACACAATGTCACGGTGCAACAAATCAAGAAATGGAATGGCTTGAACAGCGATAAGATCCGCGAAGGCCAACGTCTCACCTTATACACCAAAGCCTCATGAAACCTACCAAAACGCTGGTATTCATCTTTTCGGTCATCGCCCTATTGGGGATAGCATGGCTTCTATTCCCCTCCGATGGGGTACGGGCAGGCAGCCTCACGTTGCGCTTTCCCTCTTATGCCGAGGCGCGCATGGGAGAGGAGAAAACTCTCGATGTCGATTCGGTGCTCAATACCGTTAGCCAAAGTTTTGAAATGACCTGTTCCGACAACGCCTTGGACAGTCTTGAGTTTTTCCGCATCTTCCTGACAATGAATCCGAACCGCATCTATTTGCCCCATGACGACTACACGTTTTTCGACAGCATTTTCTCTTTGTTTGAACATGCCAGGGCGCGGGGCAAGACCTACCGTATCTTGCATTACGGCGATTCGCAAATCGAGATGGACCGCATCACCAGCATCCTGAGGCAGCGCGTACAGGAGATTTTCGGAGGCTCCGGTCCCAACATGATTCCCGCGATCCAGACCATTCCTTCCATCTCCGTGTCGCAACGCGCATCCGGCGACCTGACCCGCTACACCCTTTATGGCGATTCCACCACGCGACGCGCCTCCCACAAGCGTTACGGCGTGATGACCCAGTTTTCGCAAACCCATTCATACGGCACCATCTCGTTTTCAAAAACATCGCATTCACAGGCTCAAGACAACGTAAAGAACATCAGCCGTGTCGCGCTGCTCCTCGGCAATACAGGTTCCGATTTTTCCGCCACATTGCAATGCGACAGGCTGGCTCCCATGAAACGATTGCAAGAGGCCAGCAACGGAGCTGCCCTTGTCACTTGGGAGCTGCCATGCAATGTAAAACGCGGCAGCATCACCACCAACGGACGTGCCGAGATATACGCCGTGCTACTCGACGGCGGCCCCGGTGTTTGCGTGGACAATGTCCCACTGCGAGGCTGTTCGGGCACCGTATTTACGCGCATCGACAAAAAAATCATGGCGCAATCGCTTCAACTACTCGACACAAGGCTCATCATCCTTCAGTTTGGCGGCAACCGCATGCCCGGCATCCGTTCTTCGAAAAACATTGTGAACTACATGGCTGAACTCGAGAGGCAGATTGCTTTTTTCAAGGAAATTGCGCCACAAGCCAAGATGCTTTTCATCGGTCCGTCCGACATGAGCCGCAGCTATAACGGCAAGATGCAAACCTGGAAAAACCTGCCCGAACTGAACGATTCATTGAAGGTCATGGCGTTACGCAACAATTTGGCTTATTGGGACTTGTTCCATGTGATGGGTGGCGAAGGCTCCATGGCTCAGTATGTGAAGCACTCCCCCGCCCTCGCCGGTCCCGACTACATCCACTTCACCTTTACAGGTGCACAGAAAATCGGCAGCGCCCTTGCCAAATCGCTGACGACGTACTACGACTTTTACAAGCTGCGCCAGCGTTTGCCCAACGATTCGGTGCTTGATTTCATCAAGCGCGATTCGGCAAAAGTCATTCAACCCCAACAACTACCGTTTTCGTCCAACCCCTATCTGCCCGCACATATACAATGAAACGACTGCTTTTCATATTATTCCTTTTGATTGGGGGAAGTGCCATGGCGCAGCAACAGCCTTTGCAGCGTCCCATTCCCGACTATGCCTTTGCCAACTTCGACCGCAATGTCATTGATTTCCCCGGTGGCAGCGATGATTTTGAAGTTTTTTTCAACAAGTTGGACAGTTTGTTTTTTTTCGGCAAGGGACACGTCAACATCCTACACATAGGTGGTTCGCACATCCAGGCCGGTGTGTTTTCGCAGACGGTACGCAACGACCTGTTGGCCCTTTGCCCCGGCACCACCGCTGCCCGCGGCCTGATTTTCCCCTTCTCAGCAGGAAGAACCAACAACCCGTCGAGTTTCTCGACCTACTATACCGGCGACTGGAGCTATTGCCGCAATGCCGTCAGCTTTGACCAGACCTTGGGACTGGCCGGTGCCTCCATCACCACCAACGACCCCGATGCCAGCATCACCATCGTTGCCCGCGACAGAAACCCCTCCGACAATTCCCCCACTTTCGACTTCAACGAAGTGAAAGTCATCGGTTACTCCGACTGCGACAGTCTTGTGCCCCTTATCAAAATAGACGGGACCACGGTGTTTCCCATATATGACACAAAACAATCGACCTACTCGTTTCACCTGCCCTATTACACCGACTCCATCCGCTTCTTTTTCAGCGAAGCCGAAGGTGAGTTCACCCTTACCGGCATCTATTTGGACAACGGAATGCCCGGCATCAGTTACAACGACATCGGGGTAAACGGTGCCCGTGTCAACTCTTACCTGCTATGCGAAAACTTTGAGCGCGATCTGGCTTTGGTCAAGCCCGACCTTGTCATCTTCGGCATCGGCATCAACGATGCTTCGGGCGATAGCTTTACGAAACAGGCCTTCAAAAACGACTACCGTGCCCTGATCGAATCCATCCGCAATGTCAGTCCCGACTGCGCCATTCTGTTCATCAGCAACAACGACAGCTATAAACGGCTGCGACGCCGTCGCTATGCCGTCAACATCAACGGCCCCATCGTGGAAGCCGCCTTCAAGGAGCTTGCCCGCGAGTTCGATGCAGGTCTGTGGAACCAGTTCGACATCATGGGGGGATTGCGTTCAATGCAGCAATGGCAGGAACACGGGCTGGCACAAAAAGACAAGGTGCATTTCACCAACAGCGGCTACAAACTCATAGGCGACCTGATGTTCAACGCCCTTATCGACTCCTACATGGAGCATTTACGAAATTTTAACAAGAAGAACGATGCTGACATTCAGTGAAATAGCCACCGATTTTTTACAGAAGCTCTTTTCGTTCGACAAGGCACATCCGCTGCTGTTCACCCAGTTTTATTTTTGGGCTTTCTTCGCCATTGTCTTCGCCTTTTTCTGTCTGATGAAAAACAAATGCCTGCTGCGCAACGCCTTTTTGTTTTTTGTCAGCCTTTTCTTCTATTACAAGACCAGCGGCTTGTTCACGCTGATTCTGATATTTGCCACTTTATACAACTTTTTTGCCGGAAAATGGCTTGTCTTGCAACAGCATGACCGACGCCGCAATATGATTCTGGCGCTCAGCGTGGTGGTGAACCTGCTGACCCTGTGCTATTTCAAATACGCCTATTTCATCACCGACATGGTGAACAACCTGTTCGGGTTGCAGCTGCGTGTCTTCGATGTCTTTTCGTGGATCGGCAACGCCGTCACCAGCGGCAACCGTTTCGATGTCGATGCCATCTTGCTGCCTGTAGGCATCTCGTTCTACACGTTCCAGTCGATCAGCTACATCATGGATGTGTACCGCAAGCGCATCGACCCTGTAAAAAACATCCTCGATTTCGGTTTCTACATCAGTTTCTTCCCGCAGTTGGTGGCCGGTCCTATTGTCAGGGCAAACGAGTTCATCCCACAGCTACACAAACCCTATTTCTTAAGCCGCAAGCAGTTCGGCATCGCCGTGTTCTGGATCATGAACGGGCTTGTGAAGAAAATCGTGCTCAGCGACTACATCGCCGTCAACTTCGTGGACCGTGTGTTTGAAAACCCGCTTTTGTATTCGGGTTTTGAAAACCTGACCGCCCTGTTCGGCTACTCGTTGCAGGTGTATGCTGACTTTTCGGGCTATACCGACATCGCCATCGGCGTAGCCATGCTCATGGGCTTTTACCTGCCGAAAAACTTCAATTCGCCTTACAAAGCGAAAAACCCGGGCGAGTTTTGGAAGCGCTGGCACATCTCCCTGTCGAAATGGCTGCAAGACTATCTTTACATCCCCTTGGGCGGCAACCGCAACGCCACCTTCGGCACCTACTGCATCATCGTCACCATCGCCGCCATCGGCGCTTTCCTTTCCGGAAGCTGGTGGGTGGCCGTCATCATCCTCGGCATTGCCACGGCCATAGCGGTAGCCGGATATTTCCATCCCGAAAGACGCAAAAAAATCACCACCAACCTGAACTCGCTCAACACCATGCTTTTGGGCGGATTGTGGCATGGCGCAAGCTGGAACTTCATGATTTGGGGCGGACTGAACGGCATTGGCATCATTATCTACAAGTTCTGGCGCAACTGGAACATCTACATCCGTTTTATGGTGCTTTCCCTCAGCACCATCCTGCTTGGGCTGCTATGCCGCTTTGCGCCGCAACCTGTTTTCTACCTGTTTTTCGCCTGGTTCATCGTCATGTTAGCCGGCAACCTCGTCCGTCTTGTCTATCACCTCTGCCACGGCAACAAGTCGTACCAATGGCTTGCCGACGCCTGGGCCATCCTGCAAACCTTTACATTCATCACCTTTACACGTTTGTTTTTCCGTTCCGGATCCAACCTCGACCCTGCCGAAGCCAACAAAACGGCCTGGAACACAGCGAAAAACATGGTCAACCAAATCGGAAGCCATTGGAACACAAGTCTGATTCCCGACATGATATACCAATATCGCAATGTATTTTCTCTCATCATCTTGGGAATGCTCATCCACTGGATTCCGGAGCACTTCAAGCGTCGTTACAGGATTTGGTTTGCCAAGATGCCGCTGCCGTTGATGGTAGCTGCCGTAGTCATCATTATCTTTGTGATATACCAGTTTATCACCGCCGACTTACAGTCATTCATCTATTTCCAATTCTGATTGCCGAATACCTGTTTCGGACATTAAAAGAATCCGTTTATGCACGACCTCAACATAGCCTTTCTGCAATGCGACCTGCAATGGAGCGACCGCAACGCCAACCTGAGCCACATCGATACCTTTCTCGAACACGTACAGCCCGGCACCGACCTCATATTGCTGCCGGAGACTTTCACGACGGCTTTTCCCGCCGACCCTTGCCGGTACTCTGAAATGACCGACGGTCCCACGCTGCAATGGATGCGTCAACAAGCACAAAGACATGATGCCATTGTTTGCGGCACGCTGCTGTTGGACATCGACGGCAGTTATCGCAACAGCTTGGTATGGATGCGCCCCGATGGGACCTTCGAGATGTACCACAAACGCCATCCTTTCAGCATAGGAGGCGAAAACCTGCTGATCAAAAAAGGAGAATCGCCTCTGATTGTGGAAAGGAAAGGCTGGCGCATCAAGCCCATGGTCTGCTACGACATCCGTTTTCCTGTGTGGGCGCGAAACCGATACCGCAAAGGACGATACGACTACGACTTCGCCTTTTACTTGGCCAATTTCCCCGATTCGCGCATGGTGGTCTGGGACACCCTGTTGGTGGCGCGTGCCATTGAAAACCAAGCCTACATTGCCGGTGTCAACCGCGTGGGCGACGACCCTAACGGTCTGCATTATTGTGGCGGGTCGCAGGTGGTCAATGCCCGTGGCGAGGTGCTGGCCCATCTCGATCCCTACGCCGAAGGCATGGTACACTGCACCCTCAACTACGAGGCCTTGCAGAAATTCAGAACAAAGTTCCCCTTAGGCCCCGACTGGGATATGTTTTCGGTGGATGCGGCATCAACGTAGAGACGTCATAATATGGTGTCTCTACATGCCAACGCACCACATCTCAAGCATTGTCATTCCGTGCTTGACACGGAATCTACTTTGAGGAGATTACCCTATTGAGGTTTTGCGGTTGGTGAGGAGATGCTGGATCAAGTCCAGCATGACGGAGTATGATGGAACCAGATGGGACAGTGTCTGCACGACGGGTCCTGATGGGACATGACAGTTGCTATGCAATCGGTATTATTTTTTCGTGCTTTCAAAAAAAGCAGGAAACAAATGACATTTTGTCAGAAAGTCGTATCTTTGCCGTCCGATCTTGAAAAAACAGTAACACAAGAATAAAAATCTCATACGATGAAAATATCCTACAACTGGCTCAAGCAGTATGTCGATTGCGACTATTCGGCAGAGAAAGTCAGCGAGGTGCTGACCTCGACCGGCTTGGAAGTTGAAGACCTCACCCCTTTTGAATCGGTAAAAGGCGCGTTGAAAGGCGTTGTCGTAGGCCAAGTGCTGACCTGCACCGACCATCCCAATTCCGACCACCTTCACCTCACCACCGTGGACTGCGGCGGCGAAGCACCCTTGCACATTGTCTGTGGCGCACCCAACGTGGCAGCAGGACAGAAAGTATTGGTAGCCACCATAGGCACCGAGCTGTGGAAAGGCGACGAGTCGTTTGTCATCAAAAAAGGAAAGATACGCGGCGAAGTGTCAGAAGGCATGATCTGCGCCGAAGACGAGTTGCAGTTAGGCTCGTCGCACGACGGGATCATGGTGCTGCCCGAGAGCTACGAAGTGGGGCAACCCGCCTCGCACTATTTCCCTGTGGAGCAAGACTACACCTTGGAAATCGGGCTTACCGCCAACCGTTCCGATGCCACCTCGCACTACGGCTCGGCCCGTGACCTTGTTGCCGCTCTCAACCAGCAGGAAAAAACAACCCGATACCACCTCATCCTCCCCACTGTCGAAGCCTTCAAGGTGCACGACACGAGCAATGACATCGAGGTCGTCGTGGAAGACCCTGCGGCATGTCCCCGTTATTCCGGTCTTACCATCAGCGGTGTGAAAGTGGGCGAATCGCCTGCATGGCTCAAGAACCGTCTGGCTGCTGTCGGCATCCGCAGCATCAACTGTATTGTAGATGCCACAAACTACGTGCTTATGGAAATCGGACAACCCATGCACGCTTTCGATGCCGATAAAATCGCCGGCAAGAAAATCATCGTGAAATGTCTGCCCGACGGCACTCCTTTCACCACCTTGGACGGCGCGGAGCGCAAGCTCACCCCTACCAACCTCATGATTTGCAACACACAGGAGCCTATGTGCATCGCCGGTGTGTTTGGCGGCCTCCACTCGGGTGTGACCGAAAAAACCACCAATATATTTCTCGAAAGCGCTTATTTCAACCCGACCTCCATCCGCAAGACGGCCCACTACCACGGTCTGCAAACCGATGCTTCGTTCCGTTTCGAGCGTGGTGCCGACCCGAACAGCACGCTGTATGCGCTGAAACGAGCCACCCTCCTCATCCAAGAACTGGCTGGCGGCACGGTCACTTCGGAAATCAAAGACGTGAGAAACGGTGATTTCAAACCTGCGCAAGTCGATTTGAGTTTCGACTACCTCGACCGCACGGCAGGGCAGAAAATCGACCGCACACAAGCCGTCAACATCCTGAAGAGCTTGGAATGCGAGGTGGTCGAACAAGACGAGCAGCACGTTGTGGTCAACATCCCCACGTGTAAAGTCGATGTGACCCGTCCCGCCGACGTGGTGGAAGAGATCCTGCGCATCTATGGCTACGACAATATCGCCTTTCCCGCCAAGGTGACAGCATCGAGCAGCCACGCCGTGAAACCCGATGCCAACAAGCTGCAACAGCAGGTTTCCGACATGTTGGCCGCCAACGGATTCTACGAAATCATGAACAACTCGCTGACCAAAGCCGCATACAGCACGGCTTTCGAGGCTTTTGACGAAATTCATAATATCAAGATTATCAATCCATTAAGCAGCGACTTAAACGTCATGCGTCAAACTCTGCTTTGGGGTGGTCTCGAAACGATAGCCTTCAACCAAAACCGGCAGATTGCCGATATGAAATGCTTTGAGTTCGGCAATGTCTATCGGTTCGACCCGAATGCCAAGCAAACCGCACAGCAGCCTTTGGCTCCCTATTCCGAACACGCCTGCCTCGACCTTTTCATCACCGGCAACATGCACGATGAAAACTGGAACAGCAGTCCGAAACCCGCCGATTTCTTTGAACTCAAGCATTACATGGCTGGTGTGCTGAACCGTTTACGCTTCTGTTTCGATGAACTTGATGCCCGCGAAGGCACCCTGCCCCATTACGAATACTCCACTACTTATCTGCATGACGGTCAAGAGATTGCCATCATCGGAAAGCTCAGCAAAAAAGCCATCAAGCCTTTCGATATCAAGAAAGACGTGTACCATGCCACCTTGAATTGGAGCGTTATCATGGCGCAATATGCCAAGGCGAAAGAGATCCAGTTTGCCCCGTTGCCGAAATTCCCCGCCGTGCGTCGCGACCTTGCCATGATTTTCGACAAGAACGTGACTTTCGATCAGGTGCGTAAAGTGGCGGTGTCGGCGGAGAACAAGCTATTGCAATCCGTCGGACTTTTCGACGTTTATGAAGGTGACAAGATTCCCGAGGGCAAGAAACAATACGCCATGAGTTTTGTGCTGATGTCGCCCAGCACCACCCTGACCGATAAAGTCATCGAAAAGACGATGAACAGGATACAAAATGCCATCGAGCAACAGCTTGGGGCCATATTGAGATAACCATGGACACACAAGCCATCAAGCGCACATTCGGAATCATTGGCAACAATTTCCAACTCGACCACGCCATCGAGATCGCGGTGCAGGTGGCCTCGACCGACCTCACCGTGCTCATCACGGGCGAGAGTGGAACGGGAAAGGACGTGTTTCCCAAGATCATCCACCAGAACAGCGCCCGCAAACACGGACAGTATTTCGCCATCAACTGCGGCGCCATCCCTGAAGGGACAATAGACTCGGAGCTTTTCGGCCATGAAAAAGGGTCGTTCACGGGTGCCGTTGCCGAGCGCAAGGGTTACTTCGAGATTGCCGACAAAGGCACCCTGTTTCTCGATGAAGTCGCCGAGCTTCCCCTTTCGACACAGTCCCGTTTGCTTCGCGTACTCGAAAACGGAGAATACATCAAAGTCGGCGGCTCCAAGGTGATGAAAACCGACGTGCGCGTGGTGGCCGCCACCAACGTCGATCTTCCTGCCGCCATCGAAAAAGGCAAGTTCCGCGAAGACCTGTACTATCGTCTGAACACCATCCCGATTCATATCCCTGCACTACGCGAGCGCAAGGAAGACATCCCGCTGCTTTTCAAGAAGTTTGCCATCGATTTCGCCGAACGCAACAAAATGCCCGCCGTGTCGCTGACACCTGAAGCGGCACAAGTACTCACCGACTACCATTGGGACGGCAACATCCGGCAGTTGAAGAACGTCACCGAGCAGATTTCTATCATCGAACACCAGCGCAGCATCACGGCAGACACCGTGAAACGTTACCTGCCGTCAAAAAGTGGCAGCACCTTGCCCATCCTGTTCCAAAAAGGCGAAAGCTCGGAGCTGCTCACCGACCGCGACTTATTATACAAAGTGCTGTTCGACATGAAAAAAGACATCACCAATCTGCGCAACCTCGTCAACACCTTGATGTCAAGCCGTCCATCCGAAACATCTTTCGTGCAGCCGACTCCTGTGACGCACATCGGCGACACCCTTCTTTCGCGGGTCAGCAACAACGAGCCGAATGAAATCGACACCACTGTTGAAATCGTTCCCGAAGAAATCGTCACCCACGAACGGAAAGGCAGCCTTTCGTTGGAAGAAAACGAAAAAGACATGATTTACAAGGCCTTGGAGAAGCACAAGGGCAAACGCAAAGATGCGGCAAAGGAATTGGGCATCAGCGAAAGGACACTTTACCGGAAAATCAACGAATACGGCATCAACGCATGAAGACCGTCCTCAAAATAGCGCGACTTGCCATTGTGGCATTGGCCTTCGTTTGTCACGGCTGCGGCATTTACTCGTTTTCGGGAGCCTCGATACCGCCGGAAGCCCGCACCGTATCGGTGCAGTACTTTCCCAACCAAGCGCAACTCGTCAACCCCGTGCTCAGCAACGACTTTACCACGGCACTGCGCGATGCCGTCATGAACCAGACCCCGTTGGAAATGACGGAAGCCAGCGGCGACCTTGCCTTTGAAGGCGAGATTGTCGATTACAAGACCATGCCCATCGCCATCACGGCGGGGCAGACCGCCGCCATGAACCGCCTGACCATCACGGTCAACGTGCGTTTCACGAACAAATTCGACGAGACGAAGGATTTTGAAACACGGTTCTCGCACTATGAGGATTACCCCAGCGATCAGGAACTGACCGCCGTGCAAGAAACGCTCTGCGCCACCATCATCGAGGCATTGGTGGAAAACATTTTCAACAAGGCATTGGTCAACTGGTAACACCTATAAGCTATGGATAAGAACCGCCTCACCGATTACATCAAGATGCCCGAAACCCTTTGTGGCGACACCTTCGCCCCTTTGGAACAGTTGGCCGAAAGCCATCCCTATTGCAACATCATACAGGTGCTGCTGGCCATGGCCTACCAAAACGAAGGAGATCCAAGATACGAGGCACAGCTCAAAAAAGCGGCCATCGCCACCCCTAGCCGCAGCAGGCTACGACAGTTTTCCCGCCTTGTGCAACAGCGGCACTCCCTCATGGCGCAACAGCCGAAGACGGTTGAAACGGCTGATGTAAAAAGCAACGCCGACACTGCGCACGAAGACCTAAAAGGCAGCTCCCACATCATCAGCGAAAAAACATTCATCATCCCCGAAATCGATCTTAGCGGGACACACGAGGAGCTTTCCGCCGAAATGGCCTTGCTTGAAGAAAAGCGCAAGTCCATCGACGAGCTGCGCGCCATCATTGCCGCCAAACTGAAAGAACTCGAAGCGGAAAAAAAGAAAGAAGACCGATCGAAAACCGGCAAGAAATTATCAAAGAAAGAACTCATCGAGAAATTCATCGCCGAGAACCCCAGCATCAGCAAACCCAAGGCAGAGTTCTTCAACCCCATCACCGTGGCGCAAAACAGCACCCTCGACCAAGGCAACATCGTCAGCGAAACCTTGGCCAAAATATATGAGAAACAAGGCCACTTTGACAAGGCAATTTCAATTTATGAGAAATTAAGTTTGAAATATCCAGAAAAAAGTGTTTACTTTGCAGCCCAAATTAAAAAGCTAAAAGAAAGTCAAAATCAATAAATAAACACAATAAGCGATGTACACAGTAATAATTGTTTTGATCCTGGTTGTCAGTGTGTTATTAGGACTAATCGTGTTGGTTCAGAATTCAAAGGGAGGCGGATTGGTCTCTAACTTCGGAAGCGCCAATCAGATGATGGGTGTCCGTCAGACGACCGACTTCCTCGAAAAGGCCACTTGGACCATGGCGGCTATTCTCGTAGTGCTTTGTCTGGTCTCCAGCATCATCATACCCAAGAAAACAGGTCAGACCTATGACACGCAAATGCGCAAACAAATCGAGAATGCAATGCCTGCAGCTCCGGCTACCAACATTCCCGCAGCCACAGAGGCACCTGCTGAGACACCAATGGAAACACCTGCCGAATAAGTTTCCGCTTTTCGTCATACAAATGTCAGAATGTCATACATTCTGACATTTTTTTTGCCATTTTGCTAAAAAAAGTGTTTGGCATGAAATATGACAGCCAGTTATCATCCGTCCGTTGGATGGGCTTAGATTTGAAATACTAACAACACTATTAATTAATAAGCAATGAGTAAGAGTAAGTTATCTATCAGACCCTTGGCCGACCGCGTCGTTATTGAGCCGGCTTTGGCAGAAGAGAAAACCGCCAGTGGAATCATCATTCCCGACACGGCAAAAGAAAAATCACAAAAAGGCACCGTGGTGGCTGTCGGTCCCGGCACCAAGGATAACGCCGTGACCCTGAAAGTCGGCGACGTGGTGATCTACGGCAAATATGCCGGAACGGAATTCCACCTCGATGGAAACGACTATATGATCATGCGTGAATCGGACGTGATTGCCGTCATCTGAGCTTAAGCGCGGTTTTCGCAAAATAATTCATATCAACCTGATTATCAATCAACAATAAAACACAAAACATCATGGCAAAAGATATTATTTTCAATATGGATGCACGCGACGGCCTGAAAAAAGGTGTCGATGCCTTGTCGAATGCAGTTAAAGTTACCCTCGGTCCCAAAGGCCGCAACGTGGTGATTGCAAAATCATACGGAGCACCCCAAATTACTAAGGACGGCGTGACCGTGGCTAAGGAAATCGAACTGACCGATGCCGTTGAAAACATGGGCGCACAATTGGTGAAGGAAGTGGCCTCGAAGACCAACGACCTCGCCGGTGACGGCACTACCACTGCTACCGTTTTGGCACAAGCCATCGTCAACACCGGACTGAAAAACGTCACTGCCGGTGCCAATCCTTTGGATTTGAAACGCGGTATCGACAAAGCTGTTGCCGCCGTAGTTGAATCGCTGAAGAAAATGGCCATCAAGGTGGACGGCAAGAACGAGAAAATCGAACAAGTGGCCACCGTTTCCGCCAACAACGACACCGCCATCGGCGGCCTGATCGCCGAAGCCATGGCCAAGGTGAAACAGGAAGGCGTCATCACTGTGGAAGACGCCAAAGGCATCCAGACCTACGTCGAAGTGGTGGAAGGCATGCAGTTCGACCGCGGTTACATTTCACCTTACTTCGTGACCAACACGGAGAAGATGGAAGCCGTTTACGAAAATCCTTTCATCCTGATCTATGACAAGAAGATTTCGGTCATGAAAGACCTGCTGCCCTTGTTAGAAGCCACCCTTCAAACCGGTCGTCCGCTGATCATCATCGCCGAAGACATTGACGGTGAAGCCCTTGCCACGTTGGTCGTCAACCGTCTGCGCGGCTCGTTGAAAGTCGCCGCCGTCAAGGCTCCCGGCTTCGGTGACCGCCGCAAGGAAATGCTCGAAGACATCGCTATCCTCACCGGAGGCACCGTCATCAGCGAAGAAAAAGGTTATAAATTAGAAGACGCCACCGTGCAGATGCTCGGACAGGCCGACAAGGTTGCCATCAACAAGGACAACACCACCATTGTGAACGGACAAGGCGACAAGAAAAACATCCAAGCCCGTGCCGCACAAATCAAAGCTCAGATTGCCGCCACCACGTCGGACTACGACCGTGAGAAGCTGCAAGAACGTCTGGCTAAGATTGCCGGTGGCGTTGCCGTGATCTACGTCGGAGCCGCCTCCGAAGTCGAGATGAAAGAAAAGAAAGACCGCGTGGAAGACGCTTTGGCCGCCACCCGTGCCGCCATCGAAGAAGGCATCATCCCCGGTGGCGGTGTCGGATTCATCCGCTCCATTGCAGCCTTAAGCAAGCTGAAGGGTGAGAACGAAGACGAAAACACAGGTATCGCCATCATCAAACGTGCTTTGGAAGAACCGCTGCGTCAGATCGTCGAGAATGCCGGTCTTGAAGGCTCCGTCATCGTCGATGCCGTGAAGAAAGGCAAAGGCGACTATGGCTTCAACGCCCGCACCGAAAACTACGAGAACCTCCTTGCCACGGGTGTCATCGATCCTGCCAAGGTGGCACGTGTCGCCCTCGAAAATGCAGCTTCCATTGCTGGCATGTTGCTGACCACGGAATGTGTCATCTCCGAACACAAGGAAGAAAATCCTGCCCCGCAAATGCCCCCGATGGGCGGTGGCATGCCCGGCATGATGTAATAAAAACGGTGCGTCATCATGCATAAGTTGCTGCATGACTTGAGACCTTCGGCTTCAGTCCAGCCTCAGTCATAGCGTCTTGCACTTTACGCATTCTTACACACCAAAGAGATGCTGTGTCGAAATTCAATTTTTGACACAGCCTTTTTGTTTTATGGCGTCTCATCTAACCCACATCAGAATACGTCATGCCGCGCTATGTCATTCTGGACTTGATCCAGAATCTGTGCGGCACCTCTCAACCAGCGGTAATGCCTTAATAGGATAACATCCTTGTAAGGAGGAGGGTGACCAAAAAGGGTAAATTTTGGACTTGTTAATTTTGTAACTTATTGATAATCAATATCATTTTCTTTACAAAAATTGCCACAAAAGGACTTTTTGGTCACCCTCGATTGAGTTTGGGACATGGTGCTGAATGACGGTGTTGGGGAATGAAGAAAAAACAGCTTCTGAAAAAAAATGTACTTTTGCAGCCATTAAGCATCAAACAAGGACATGAAAAGCCATCCCGAGGAAGCAAACAACAGAAATCAGGGCGAGAGAAACAGCCTGCTGCGAAAAGCGTTGCAGTGGCGCAAGATGAACAAAAAGTATCACTTCACCATGGCGCACGACGAGAACTTGGAGCCGTTGTTCAGTTTCAACCTCAACCTGATGAACTTAGCCCTTGTCACCGTAGCGTCTGCCGTGGTGCTCATCGTCATCACCGCCCTCCTCATCGCCTTCACGCCATTGCGAGAATATATCCCAGGCTACACCGACAACAACTTAGAGCGAGAGTTGTATGTCCTTAGCCGGCAGGTCGATTCCCTTTCAAACGAGATGGACAAGAAGGACATCTACTTCAACAACATCAAAATGATCGTAGAAGGTTATCCGTTTGAAAATGACAGCGTTACAAACATCGACATCTATACGCCGCTTTCTGCCATGAAAACCGACACCATCAAGCTCAAGAAATCGGTGCAGGACAGTCTGTTACGTGCCGAATTCGAAAGCGAGAACCTGTATGGGCTTTACGATGACGGCAACCCGCCGCAAACCGCCCTCAAGGTAAAAAACTTCTTTGTTCCCCTCAACGGCATCGTCACCCAGTCCTTCAATGCCGGCAACCGTCACTACGGCATCGACATCGCTGCCCCCAGCAACCGTGTCATCAACGCCACGCTCGACGGCACGGTCATCTATGCCACTTGGAATGTCGACTCGGGCTACAGCATCGGCATCATGCACAGCGACAACTATTTTTCGAGCTACAAGCACAACGCACAGCTATTGAAAAAGGAAGGTGACTTTGTGAGGGCCGGCGAAGCCATCGCCATACTTGGCGAATCGGGCGATATGTCAACAGGCCCGCACTTGCATTTCGAGCTTTGGCACAACGGCGTCGCCGTCGATCCCGCCACGCTCATGTCGTTCGACTCCCCCAAATGAGCCTTGCGGCAAAGGGGCACGAAAACAGCATCCGAAAACACCGAACCCTGCTGAAAAAATGTTTATCTTTGCCGACTTAATTAGAAAGCTAGACAAAGCATGACCATACTGATAAAGATCCTTCAGTTCATAATGGCCTTGTCCATTTTGATCATCCTCCACGAATTGGGGCATTTCATCGCCGCAAAATCCTTCAAGACCCGTGTCGATAAGTTCTATCTCTTCTTCGACTGGGGCTTCTCGCTTTTCAGGATAAAAAAAGTGAACGGCAAATGGCGTTTCCGCTTGTTCGCCAAGAACGTCCCTTCCAAGTATGATGTCGTCGAAACCAAGCTGTTAAATGGCAAGAAATCGGTGGATTACAGGCCCATCGACCTTGACACCCTTCCTGAAGACGATTGGCGTCGCAGCGACTCCACCGAATACGGCATCGGGTGGTTTCCGGTAGGCGGCTACAACAAGATTGCGGGCATGATCGACGAGTCGATGGACAAAGAGCAGATGAAACAAGCACCCCAAAAGTGGGAGTTCCGTTCCAAGCCCGCCTGGCAACGCTTCATCATCATGATCGGCGGTGTCTTTATGAACGTCGTCCTTGCCTTTGCCATTTACATCGGTCTGCTGTCGCACTATGGGGAACAGTATCTCTCCACCGCCGAGGTCAACAAATACGGCATCCATGTCGATAGCGTCGGCTATGCCTTCGGCCTCCGCGACGGCGACAAGATCCTCTCCGTTGACGGGCAGTACATCGACAACTTCTCCGAGATCCCGTTGACCATCGTCCTTGAAGGCTCAAAAACCATTGAAGTGGAGCGCAACGGCCAGCGTCAGGTCGTCACGTTGCCCGACGATGCCGTCGCCCAGATCCTGCGCAACCAGAAAAGCTCCTTCATCTCTTTCCGAACGCCTTTTGTCGTTTACGACTTCGCCGACCAGTCGGTTGCCAAGACCGCCGGCATGGAGAAAGGCGACCGCATCGTCGCCCTTAACGACATCAGCACGCCATACTACCAGGATTTCATCCAACGCATCAAGGACTTCAAGAACCAAGACATTACCGTCACCGGCATTCGCCATTCCGACACCCTGCGCTTCGC
The DNA here is from genome assembly GCA_029983675.1 of Bacteroidales bacterium. Taxonomy (GTDB): domain Bacteria; phylum Bacteroidota; class Bacteroidia; order Bacteroidales; family F082; genus Limimorpha. Next base: position 17,730 of record JASBYY010000023.1, read on the forward strand.
CATGCACCTGTCCGACGCCGCTGTGATTGGCGTTTACATGAACCCCATTGACAGTTGCTTCAATATCAGCACGAAAGACTACACTTTCGTCCAAGCCATCCCTGCCGGATTCTCGAAGACCGTTTCCGAGCTGTCGGGCTATTGGAAGCAGCTGAAGCTCATCATCAAGCCCGGCACCAAAGCCTACGAAAGCGTTGGCGGATTCATCTCCATCGGCAAGATTTTCCCCGACCACTTCAACTGGCGCAGTTTCTGGTCGCTGACCGCCTTCCTGTCCATCGCACTGGCCATCATGAACATCCTGCCTATTCCGGCCTTAGACGGCGGACACATCCTTTTCCTGCTGTATGAGATCATCACCAGACGGAAACCCAGCGACCGGTTCATGGAAATTGCCGTGAACATCGGACTTATTCTGGTGCTCGCACTGTTGATCTTTGCCAACGGGAACGACATCATCAGGCTGTTTCGGTAATGCGGAAAGACCGTGGGGATAAGCAAACGAAGGCCGCATGACAAAAGAAGAATTTTATTTTATTGATAATCAGTTGATTATAATATTTCAACAAATTAATTGAGAGAGACACGCATAATATTCCTAATTTAGCCGTTTAATACGCAAACAACGAACTACCAAAGATGGCAAGATTGAAACACATTCTGCTTCTGTTTTCAGCACTGCTGTTGCTTTCGCTAAGCGGCATGGCGCAGCAAGCCCCCATTTTCACCGACCATTCAAATTCCTTTGCCCATATCAACCCCGGTTATCTGGGAATGAGCGAAGGCGTGAACATCATGGGGATATACCGCAACCAGTGGGCGGGCTTTACGGATAGCGAAGGCAATGACATTACCCCTGAGACTTTTCTACTCACGGGTGACGTGCCTATTTCACTGCTGGGCGGCGGCATAGGGCTTTCCGTCATGCACGACAAAATAGGATTCGAGAAAAACATCAATGTCGGTCTCGGCTACTCGTATCACCTCGACCTGGGCAGTTCCACCTTAGGCATCGGTGTTTCGGGGACTTTGCTCAACCGCACCACCGACTTCTCAAAATACAAGCCCGGCATTGAGGATCCCATCCTTCAGGGGCTTGGCGAGGAGAGCACCATGATGTTCGACTTTGACGCCGGTCTTTTCTGGCAGCTGCCCGAATCGTTTTTCTTTGGTGTTTCGGCACTCAACATTTTGGAGACCACCAGCAAGGCGCTGGGGCAAAACAACGAGAACAGCGCCAGCTACACCACCGACCGCCCCTTTTATGCCGTTGCCGGATACCCGTTTCGCTTCGAGACCCTTCCCGCCTTCGCTTTTGTCCCGTCGGTATGTGTGATGAGCAACATCGCATCCACACAACTCAACGTCAATGCCAAGGTGATCTACAACAACGTGTTTTCGCTGGGAGCCAACTACCGTCCCCAGGAATCGGTGAGTCTGATGGCCGGCTTGATCATCAAAGACATCTATGTCGGATATGCCTACGACATCAACATGATGGGGTTCGGCGTTCCCGGTTCGCATGAATTATCGGTGGGTTATTGCTTCAAATTGGACCTCGACAGAACGCCGAGAGACTATAGAAATGTAAGATACTTATAGAAATATGATGAAAAATGCGCATGGGATTATAATATTTTCTAAATTTGGCAGTTTAATATAAAAAACCGCTTTGCGCAAGCGGACTTGAATAGACAATAAAGAAGTAAATATATCATTATCAAGAAGATGAAGAAAATACTGTTTGCAATCCTCACCTTGTTGCTTCTGGCAGCCTGCGGCAACTCGAATCAAGGAGAACTGGTTGGCGTTCGCAAATCAAGAAAAGTTTTCAATCAGCCCGATCCTTACGGCATGGTGTTCGTGCCACAGGGCAGCTACACCATGGGTGTCGGCGGAGAAGACATCACCTCGTCGTATCTGCATGAGCCCAAGACCGTTTCCGTATCGGCGTTTTTCATGGATGAAACCGAAATCACCAACAACGAGTACCGTCAGTTTGTGTATTGGGTAAGGGACTCCATCGCAAGGAAGCTGCTGGCAGACGCTTTCCCGGACCGTTTTGCCATCACCGAAAGCAAAAGCGGCGAAGTGCTGGATCCGCCCATCTTGAACTGGAAGGAAAAAATCGATTGGAGAGGAAAAGATCAGGATGTGAGGGAAGCCTTGGAACCCATGTACTTGCCCGAGCATGAAAGATATTTCCGTAAAAAGGAAATCGACGCGAGAAAGCTGTACTACACTTATTTTTGGATTGACATGCAAGCTGCGGCACGGAAAGAGTTCGCCGATGAAAAACTGACGCCTAACGACTACTCCATCGGAGAAGCCGACAACGGCATCTCGCCTGACAGAAAGGGCGCTTGGTCGAACCGTAAGCAAGGCTACACCGACCGTTCTGTATATATGCGTTCGGAGGCCGTGAACGTCTTCCCCGACACCTTGTGCTGGATTCACGACTATTCCTATTCGTTCAACGACCCGATGACCGAGAAATACTTCTGGCATCCTGCTTACGACAACTATCCAGTTGTAGGTGTGACTTGGCAGCAGGCCCGGGCTTTCTGCGTATGGCGCACCGAGCTGATGAACAAGTTCATGCGTTCGCGGAAAGACGTTGACGTTTCGGAGTTCCGTCTGCCCACCGAAACCGAGTGGGAATGGGCTGCTCGTGGTGGCAACATGCTCAACCCTTATCCTTGGGGCGGTCCCAATGTCAGCAACGCCAAAGGTTGCTACTTGGCCAACTTCAAGCCGCGTCGTGGCGACTATATCGCCGACGGTGGGCTGAGAACCCTCGTGGTGGGCTGCTATCCCGCCAACGGCTGGGGACTTTACGACATGGCCGGTAACGTGTCGGAATGGACCAACAGCGCCTTCGACGCCACCTCGTACAATTTCACCTGGGACCTCAACACCGACTACTATTTCAACGCCAAGGAGGACGATCCGCCGGTCATGAAACGCAAGGTGGTCCGCGGCGGCTCATGGAAAGACATCTCCTACTACCTGCAAGTCACCACACGCGACTACGAATACCAGGACTCGTCCAAATGCTATATCGGATTCCGTTGCATCCAGCCTTATCTGGGTCGTAACAAGGGCGACAATCCTCGGCTATCAAGAGTTTACTGATCACAACACGAACATATTTATTTGAAACACTAACTGATAACAACAAACCAAACAGAATTTTGTCATGGCAAAGACACAGAATGATAACAAAACCTTTTTCCAGAGATTCCAGGAAAAGACACAGAGCAAGGGCTACAAGACTTTCATGGCCTACATTTACGGTTTCGGCGCATCCATCGTTATGATTGGAGCCTATTTCAAACTGACGCATATTCCGGGTGCCGACGTCATGCTGGCCATCGGTTTGGGCACCGAGGCTCTCATATTCTTCCTGTCCGCTTTTGAGCCGCAGCATTTGGAATACAAATGGGACAATGTTTTTGTTGAATTGGATGAAGACTGGGACGGTGAAGCCAAAACGCAGTTTGCCACTTCGGGGAAAGGCGGAAATGTCGCTTCCGGCAACATAGAAGAGGCCTTGCTCAGCCAGATGTTCGACAAGATGAATGTGAACGAAGACACTTTCAGGAGAATCGGAAGAGGTCTGGAGAAGCTGTCGGAAAACGCCAGCCAAATGTCCGACCTCTCGAATGCCATGGCCGCCACCACTTCGTATGCGCAAACCATGGACCGCGCCACGAAGTCCATCGCTGATTTCGCCAACAAATACACCGAAACCAACGAAAAACTCGCTTCTTCACTCGGCAAGCTCGATTTCAGCGCTCTCGACAGCACCACTATTAAAAAGGTGGCCAACAGCATGCAAGCCCTTAACTCCATCTACGAGTTACAGTTGCAAAGCGCCGAACAAAGCGCCGAGGCAAGCAAGAAGCTGAGCCAGACCATGAACAAATACATGGAAAACCTCAGCGCTTCTGCCGATAACGCCGGACAGCTCAACCAGCAGTTGAACCAGCTGTCGTCGCGCTTGAGCGCCTTGAATAACGTTTATGGCGGAATGCTGTCGGCAATGAATATCAAGGCCTAAATTCTATACCCTGAACCTAAAGCGAATCAAAAGAGTCAGAAATTATGGCAGGTGCAAAAGAAACCCCGAGGCAGAAGATGATAGGTATGATGTACCTTGTCTATACCGCCTTATTAGCAATGAATGTCTCGAAAGACATTCTCAACGCATTCGATATTGTCAACACCGGCGTTCAGGAAACCAACATCAGCATTGCCGGTCGTATCGATTCACAATACGGAGCATTCGAATCACAATACAACCTCGACAGGGAAAAGGTAGGTCCTTACTGGAAACAAGCGCAGACTGTGCGTAGCAAGACCGATTCCCTCATCAACTTTATCGAAGCCGTCAAATGGACTTTGGTGAAGAACATCGAGAAGCCCTCCTCTTTCAATGAAGCCGTTGAAAATGGGCTGCTCAACTCCCCCGACACGCTTCAACCCAACGGCCGTCGTAAGATTTTCGACGTGAACACCTCTAAGATTAAGGCGAGGGACAACTTCAACGACCCGACTGCCTTCATGCTGGGCGGCGTGGTGGACGGCACCGGAAAAGCCTATGAGCTGAGCGATAAGATCAGAAGATACCGTCAAGACATCATCGGCATCCTCGGCGAGGCTCATGCCTCGGAGGTAGGTCTCAACATCCAGGACTCCTACACCGAAGGCGCTTCCAGCGGCGACAAGATCGACTGGGAACACCACAACTTCTTCCATACCGTGCTCATCGCCGATGTCACCTTGCTCAACAAGCTCGTTTCTGAAATCCAAACTACGGAAATGAACACGGTGACGCGTCTGCTTCAAAACGTACACGGCAGCGACTTTACCTTTGAAAACATCGGTGCCAAGGTCTTTGCCGAAAGCTCTTATATCATCTCCGGCCAGGCCTATAGGGCTGAAGCCATGGTGACAGCCTGGAAAAACTCCCAAACCAAGGCTTGGGTGACGGAAGGCAGCAATGCCAACCCCGACTACATCAAAGCCAACGGCAAGGAATACATCAGTTCGGAAGACGGCAGAATCCCGCTACAGTTCACAGGTACCGGCACCGGCGAACACGAATACCACGGCATCATCGAGATGCGCAACCCTGCCACCAATCAGATGGAGCAGTATCCTTTCAGCGGAAAATACACGGTGGCACCGCCTTCGGTGACCATCTCGCCCATTAAGATGAACGTGGTGTATGCCGGTATTGCCAACCCCATCAAGGTGTCGGCTCCCGGTTTTGCCGATAACAAAGTAAGTGTCTCAGCCACTGGTGCCACCCTCACTGCCACCGGCAACGGCAACTACAACCTCAACGTCAGCGGCAGCCCCCAAACCGTGGAGGTCAGAGCCAGTTCGGAAGGCGTAAGTCTGGGCAGCTTCACCCTGCGTGTCAAACCCCTGCCTAAACCGACGGCACGTATCGAAAACGTGGGATCGGACGGCAAGGTGTCCAAGAGCGCCCTCATCAGTGCCGGCCGCATCATTGCAGAAATGAAAGACTTCGACTTTGAAGGCGTCAGCTATAACGTCACCGCCTACACGCTGAAATACAAGACCAAGGCAGGCACCAACAAAGAGACCAAGGTCTCCGGCAACAAGTTCACCGAAGAGATGAAGGGCATCTTCAACAGCGCCCAGCCGCAAGATCTGTTTGTTTTTACCGCCATCCATGTAAAAGGCAATGACAATAAGGAAAAAGTACTTGACAACCAAATCGTTGTGGAAATCAAGTAAATAATAATTAATGAGTAATAAGATGAAAAAGACACTATTTTCAACATTGGCAGCCTTGCTGCTGGCAGGCACGCTCAGTCTGAACGCACAGACGACCGACGTGAGGCCTCCCAAAAACAGCATCCTTTCGTCGCAGCAACAGACCATGTCCGACAAGAGGCCGTCGCCGCTGCCCGATATTCAGGAAGCCAATGTGATGTGGAAAAAGACCATCATCCGCGAAATTGACTTCCGTCAGAAGATCAACCAGCCTTTTTATTATCCCATCACGCCCACCAGCGACTGGCGCAACATCACCACGGTGCTGTACGACGCCATTCTGAGCGGCGACATCACGGTGTACCGTGTCGAAAATAACGTTGATGAAATGATTACGCCGCTGACGCGCGACGACTTTGAAAGGGAAAACACGAAGATCGGCGACCCGCCCGTCATCATGCGCGATGGTGTTGAAGTAGCCAATGAAATCACTTTCCGCGACCGTATGCTCAACGTGACACGCATGCGCATCAAGGAAGACTGGTATTTCGACAAGCACCTCTCGCAGTTCTTAGTCCGCATTATCGCCCTCTGCCCTGTGGTCGCTGATGAAGAAGGCCTGTCGCAGGTTTGCTGGGTTCCATACGACGACCAGACACGTACTGTTCTGGCACAAGCATTCGCTTTCAACCGTCTGAATGCCGCCGAACGCCGCACATACGACGAAATACTACAAAAACGCTTCTTCGACAGCTACATCGTAAAAGAAGAAAACGTGTACGACCGTTACATCAACTCGTATGCGTTCAACATCGACGCCTTGTACGAATCGGAGCGCATCAAGAACGAAATGTTCGACTACGAACAGAGCCTTTGGGAATATTGATTTTCAATCCCAAAACCCAACAGAAACTCCGGCAGCGATGTCGGAGTTTTTTTACACAACACCATCACCACCAGCACATGAACATCCCAACCCTTGAAGATCTCCAAGAGCTTGTCGTCCATCAGAAAACCTTTTTTCTGCAACAACACACCAAACCCATAAGATGGCGTCTCGAGAAACTCCAGAAATTCAGGAAGGCGCTGTTGTCGCACGAGGCCGTGCTCTACAAAGCGCTATACCTTGATTTGCATAAATCGGAAAAGGAATCCTTCCTAACGGAATTCAGCATTGTCATGAACGAGCTTGACAGCCATATCCGGGACTTGGAGAAATGGTCACGCCCCGTCAAGGTGCGGACTCCATTACCGCTTTTTCCGTCAAAAAGCCGTATCATCAGAGAGCCGTTGGGGGTGACCCTCATCATCGCCCCGTGGAACTATCCGCTCAACCTGATGGCATGTCCGCTTATTGGTGCCATCTCGGCTGGTAACTGTGCCATTCTAAAGCCTTCTCCTTATGCGCCCTGTGTCGCAAATGTCATGGAGAAAATCATCAGCACGACCTTCGACAAAAGCCACATCGCCCTTGTGCAAGGCCACCGCGATGTGAACACGTTGTTACTGCAGCAACATTTCGACATGATTTTCTACACCGGCAGCCCTGCCGTAGGCCGTGTCGTCATGGAGGCCGCCGCCAAGCACCTCACGCCTGTCGTGCTTGAACTGGGCGGGAAAAGTCCATGCATTGTCGATACCGGAGCAAACCTTGAACTTGCCGCACGCCGTATCGCATGGGGCAAGACCCTCAACGCCGGACAGACCTGCGTGGCTCCCGACTACCTCGTCGTGCACGAATCCTTGAAAAAAACACTCGTTGAAAAACTCGCGCTGTGCTTCGAAGCCTTTTACGGCGAAGACGCCCAAAGAAGCGAGGACTTCTGCCGGATTATCAACGACAAGGCTTTTGACCGGCTGTCAGGATATCTGAAACAGGGCAAAATCCTGTACGGCGGACAATGTGACCCGGAACAGCGTTACATTCAGCCCACACTCATCAAAGCGGATCCAGAAATGCCCATCATGCAGGAAGAGGTTTTCGGTCCCATCCTGCCCGTAATGACCTACAACAGCCTTAGCGATGTCATCGACTACATCAACCGCCATCCCAAGCCCCTCGCCTTGTATTATTTCGGCAATGCGGAGAAAGGAATGAGGATACTGGCAAAAACCACATCCGGAGGTGCTTGCATCAACGACACCGTGGTACACACCGCTAATGCCGGACTACCGTTCGGCGGCGTGGGCAACAGCGGCATGGGACGCTACCACGGCAAAGAAAGCTATTTGGCTTTCAGCCATTCACGTTCCGTGATCGTCTCATCCAACCGTTTCGACATCGGCATAAAATATCCGCCCTACAAAAAGTTCAAGCTGCTCAAACGCTTTCTTTGAACCGACAAAGGGCCGGCTGGGTCTATAAAAAACAGAGGCGCAAAAGCGCCTCCGTCCTCATGAAAAAAATTACTTTACGAATAGTTATTTTCCCAGTTTTGCTTCCACCTGCTCTTTTGAAATCTTCTTGGTGCAGAAAAACCAGTCATAGCAGTGCATTTCCTTGTCTTCACCTGCCATGCGCGATTTGGCAACACCACAGGAACCCGCCGGAGGAACGATGACCTCATCGCCCGGACGCCAGTCTGCCGGAAGGGCCACGCCGAAGTTGTCAACGGTCTGAAGTCCGATAAGCACCCTCTTAATCTCGTCGAAATTACGTCCGAGCGAAAGCGGGTAATACATGATGGTGCGAATCTTGTTGCCGGGGTCGATGAAGAACACTGCACGCACAGCAGCAGTGCTAGCCTCGCCCGGCTGAATCATGCCGTAAAGGTTGGCAATATCCATGGTAATGTCCACAATAAGCGGGAATTTCACTTCCAGATTCTTCATGCCCTTCCAGTCAATCTTATCGTGAATGGTGCGAAGCCACGCGATATGGCTGTGCAGTCCGTCAACCGAAAGACCTACCAGCTGGCAATTGAGCTTTTCAAAATCCTCTTGCATAGAGGCAAAGGTCATGAACTCCGAGGTGCACACCGGTGTGAAATCTGCCGGATGGCTGAACAAAATCTTCCATTTTCCCGTGAAATCACCGGGGAAATTGATCTTACCTTGTGTTGTCACTGCCTGAAATTCAGGTGCTAAGTCGCCGATTCTCGGCATTGCATTTACTTGATTTTCCATTGTTTTAAGTTTTATTTGTTGATTCGGTTTGTTTCTTTCGATGCGACAAAAGTACAAGTATTTTCGACATAGAGTACTTTGATTTTATTTATCCTCGCATTGACGAAATCTATAAACCAAGGTATTACAGCCTTTGGCACGTGTTGTCACCGTTGAAAAACAACGAAAAAAAGAGGCTGTGTCAAAGTTCAGTTTGACACAGCCTCGTCGTATCATGGCTTCGCAACCCATGTTGGGGTTAGGTCCTCGTCGGTATCTGTCAGGCTCTCAATCAGTATCTGTCAGGCCCTCAATCAGTATCTGTCAGGCCGCACTATGTCATTCTGGACTTGATCCAGAATCTGCGCGGGATCTCCTCACTAACGGTGATGGCTTGATAGGAGGATTTCCTTGTATGGAGATTCCGCATCAAGTGCGGAATGACTGGGTTTGTATGAAAATTCCGTGTCAAGCACGGAATGACTGGGGGTTGGAATGGTTGTCCTCAAAGGGAGATTCCGTGTCAAGCACGGAATGACGACTGGAAGGAAGCGCAGAAAGGCTTATGGGATTATTGGTCCAGAACCTGATACTTGCTTACTTCGCTCTTATACTCCGGCACTATCTCCTTCATCTTCTTCACTATCGCCATGTCATCGAAGGACTCGGAGATGCCGTAAAGGTCTATCTCGTTCTGAAGGACGAAGTCGTAAGGATACTTGCGCACGCTTGCCACCTTGATCTTGGGATGCACGGTGGGTTTGGTGGTCTCGGCATCGTTGAGGACTTCTTCGTAGAGTTTCTCGCCATCGCGGAGGCCGGAGAACTTGATCTCGATGTTTTTAGCGCCTGAGAGTTGTATCATGCGCTTGGCGAGGTCAACGATTCTGACGGGTTTGCCCATGTCCAGGACGAAGATCTCGCCGCCCTTGCCCATGGTACCTGCTTCGAGCACCAGACGGCAAGCCTCGGGGATGAGCATGAAGTAACGGATGATATCGGGGTGGGTGACGATTACGGGTCCACCCTTCTTGATCTGGTCCTTGAAGATCGGAATGACCGAGCCATTGCTTCCCAACACATTACCGAAGCGTGTGGTCACAAACTGTGTCGTCTGCTGGTGGGTGCTGAGCGCCTGACAGTAGATCTCGCAGATGCGCTTTGAGCAGCCCATGACGTTGGTGGGGTTGACGGCCTTGTCGGTGGAGATCATGACGAACTTCTTCGTGCCGTACTTCACGGCGAGGTCAGCGATCACGCGCGTACCGTAGATGTTGTTCTGCACGGCCATGGCGGGATTGTCCTCCATCATCGGCACATGTTTGTAGGCTGCTGCATGGAACACATAATCGGGCTTGTGTTCGCCGAAGATGGTCTCCATCTGTTTCTGGTTGGTGATGGATCCCACGATGGTGAGTATGGTCTGCTCCTTATGGTTGCTCGCCATGTAGAGACGGACGTTGTGCATGGGTGTCTCGGCCTGGTCGATAAGGATGAGTTCTGAGGGCTTGCACTTGGCCACCTGTCGGGCCATCTCGCTGCCGATGGAGCCTGCCGCGCCGGTGATGAGTACGCGTTTGCCGCAGAGCATACTGCCGATGGCCTCCATATCGACTTCGATCTTCTCACGCGGCATGAGGTCTTCGATCTCCACCTCGTGCAGCTGCCGGTGGGTGATGGAGTTCTTGCCGTCCCATTCCTCTGCCTCCGACATCATCATGATGCGGATGCCCGCCTGCATGATCTCGCCAATCATCTGGGGGTTGTTGCGGAACATCTCGCTCTTCAACGGTGAAACGATCAGCACCTTCACCCCTTGTTCGGTCAGTTTCTTGGCAATACCTTCACCGTTGAGGTACACTTTCTTTCCCATGAGGTAAACGTCCTTCATCTCCACATCATCACTGATAAAGCACTTCTGCACATAGGCCATGCCCTTGTCTTCAGGGGTGTTGTCGTCCAGGGAGACACCGCCCGCCTGGGTGTCGTTGATGCTGTTGGCCAGTGAGATGCCGTCCGCCTTGGTGCCATAGATCGCCACAGGGAGTGTCGTGCCGGTATGTATACTCTCTAAGAGCGACTTCGCGACGATACGCCCCACCCACATCATCAGCGTGGAAAGCCCGAACATGCTGCCAAACAGCCGCAACACATAAGGGTGTTCCTCCGTTGCCACGATCTCGATGGGCAACAGATAATACACTACCGCCACAACCAATGTGGCACACAGGTTGGCGTACAACACCCTGCGCAGATCCTGATAGGAGGAGTAGCGCACGATGCAGGTGTAGGTGTGGAAAACGCGGAAGAAGATGGCGTACACCACCGCAGCCATCATAATCCATCCCGTGAACGGCCAAAAGTAGTGCGTGAAGTTGAGTCCTCCCTCTTGAAGGTAGGCCCCGACATACCCAGAAAACATCACGATAACGCAATCCAACGCCAAGAGACACCAAAATGGCAGCGCCCTCTTGGTGAAATACCAGCTGAACAGTTTACTTAGCATACTCATTTGATCTCATTGTAGCACGCAATGGCACAGGACCCGAGCCTCTCGTTTGTCCGAAAGCCCTCGAAAGTTCCACCCGTGCAGGTGTTTTGGATTTCTATTTGTCATGATTTCTTCCATGCGATAAGAAATGCCGCACATGACTAACGGCACGATGGTTTATTAATGCTGTATTTTTCAATCTACACTACCTTTGCTCCGACGAGCATTGCGATAGCGGGAATCTCAGGCCTTACGAAAAGGCTGTTGAATGCTTGCCATAAAGCTGTTGTTCTTTTGGCTTTATCTCCTTGTGTGGAGATTCCGTGTAGGTCCCAAATCAAGTTTGGGATGTGACACGGATTGACGGCGTTTGAGAGGTGCCATGGAAGAACCCAACGCTACACCATTCAAAACAGTTTCTATGCTTATCTCATCCTTACGCTATCGCCTCCTTGATGCAATCCACGATGTACCGTACATCCTCATCGGTGACATAGGGGCCTGCCGGGAGACAGAAGCCGACCTTGAAGATATTTTCTTCGATGCCATTGGTATAGACAGGGGCACCCGCATATACGGGCTGCTTGTGCATGGGTTTCCATACGGGGCGGCACTCCACCTTCTTGCCCAGCATGAAGACGCGCAACGCCTCCACATTCTCGTTGGGCTGGCAGTCGGTGATGGCGGGGCTAACGGCATGGATGACGCCGGCAGCCCCTCCCACGGCCGTCTTGACGACTTCCTTATAGGCGTTCTCCTGTCCTTGAACCCGGACATCGGTGTCCATGGTGGCGGCACAGAGCCAGAAGTTGCCGTCATAACGCGGATCGGCAGGCTGCTTATGGATGTGTATGCCCTTGACCCCCTTGAGGAGTTCCTCATAAAGCGCCTGCACATGTTTGTGGTGGGCGATATGTTGGTCGAGAACCGTCATCTGGCCACGGCCAATGCCTGCACAGACATTGCTCATGCGGTAGTTATAACCGATGGCGGTATGTTCGTAGTACGGATAGGCGTCGCGTGCCTGGGTGGCGTACCACATGATTTCGTCGGCATCTTCCTTTGAGCGACAGATGAGCGCACCGCCGCCGGAGGTGGTGATCATCTTGTTGCCGTTGAAGGAGAGCACGCCATACTTGCCGAAGGTGCCGAGCACCTGTCCGTCGAACCTCGAACCCATACCCTCGGCCGCATCCTCCACCACAGGGATGCCGTAGGTGTCGGCCATCGCCATGATCTCGTCGATGCGATACGGCATGCCATAGAGTGCCACAGGCACTATGGCCTTGGGGTACTTGCCCGTCTTTGCCTTACGGTCGATGATGGCCTTCTCCAAGAGCGCGGGATCCATGTTCCAAGTATCGCCCTCCGAACCCACGAACACCGGCTTGGCGCCGAGGTAGGTGATGGGATGGCTGGAAGCGCAGAAAGTGAACGACTGCACCAGCACCTCATCGCCGGGACCCACGCCACAGTTGAGGAGGGCAAGGTGAACGGCAGCAGTTCCAGAATTTAATGCAACTACTTTCCTGCTGACTTGCCGGGCATCGATGCCTCGGCTTACAAATTGCTCTATATCAGCCTCAAAAACATCAATATTGGGACCTATGGGAACCACCCAATTGGTGTCGAACGCCTCTTTCACAAATTTCTGTTCCATGCCGTCTTCACTCATGTGAGCGAGACAAAGATATATCATTTTACGTTCCATTGTTATTGAAAACTTATTGTGTATTATTAAGAAGCAATACCTGGATAATGAATTTGACCTAATAATTCACCCCCACCAAATCGTCCTTCATACCTGTCATGTACAAAATCATCACCGCACAGAAGCCGAAAGACATGGGTCTCATGTCAACAATCACTTCCCTCCATATATCCATATTTCCCGCCACCATGTTCAACCCCAACAACAGAGCTATGGAAAAAAGCACCACTGGACTGAAAGCGACTCCCCCTAACCGAGGGATCTCGAAACGATGTATCTTCCGTTCGTCAGACTCATCGAACAATTTTTTACTAATGGCCACAAATAACACATGTGGGATGACGATCCTCGTGCACACGGCGCAAAACAGAAAAACCAAAAAACAGTTTACAATCCAAGAAACACTCATAATATCATCAATCTAAAAATTCAATCATCTCCGGACTCACCTCGACACCCGTAGTGAGCAAACCGGACAGCTCGACAAGCAGACGTTTGACCTTGGAGCCTCGAACGGACAACAGATTGCCTTCATAACCGTTGAGCATGCCGCCGACAATACGGATTTTATGCCTGCACATCTCGGGTGTGACCTCTCCCGGAAGAAAGTACTTCGGGTTGTCCGACGACCGGACCGCATGGATGAACCGGTCCATCTCCAGTTCATTGACGATCATGGGGTTCTTGCTGCCTCCACCCCTTTGGTAACGGTATTGAAGGGTGGGGGTAAGCTTGACGATCGGATCGATGACCACCCTTGCGTCGTGAACAAAGAGAAGATCCTGCATAAAGGGGACCTGCACACGCTCATTTTTCCCGTTTCTGACTTTCAGACACCATTTCATCGGCGTAAACACCTCGACATGTTCCATCTCGAGCTGTTTGTAAGCCGGCATCTTTGCGTTCGAGCGTTTTAGATCGCGCATCACGTACCAATATATCCTTTTATAGTCTTCAGCAGCTGTCATCGTTCGGTTCAGGACATTCCTTCTAGTCCTGCAAGATAGTAAAACCAATTATTAATCAAGCAGTTACAGTAGGTTTCACAAACAATAAAGGCGTATCGCCCAATTTTGGTACATCTTCTCGCTTTCATCAGAAACAGGTGTTGCCATCCAAAAGGAAAGCTTCGTAAAAGGCTCGTCCCCAAGCCTTCAATGAACACCTCTCCCCATTAGAGAAGTAGAACTCGCAAAGGTACGTTTTTTTTGAAACTCACAACAAAAAACAATGCAAATATTAACCAAGAATCATAATATTAGTTTTTACAAGATTATTAACTGCAATCGACAAGATAATATCTCATTAATAATGAGCAAAATAGCAGTATTTTTCGGATATTTGCCACACAACAGAAAACAGCAAGGCGCCATGCTTTTCATCGTTAATATTAAAAAAATGTTGTAGAACAGACCTCTTGCGACGTTTCGACAACACTACAGAACACGCTGTCACCACGGAGGGGAAACCGGATGGTGTGGCGCTTTGGGGTATGCTTCTGGTTCTCACCAAGAATGAAAGTATCGTTCAAAATTCATGAGGATTCACCTATTGATATGAATGGGTTGAAATGGCATGATGCGGCAAGACGGATACAGTCTAATCAGGCTACAATGCTCTACATTCATCGTCATCCCGTGCTTGACACGGGATCTCCTTTCGAGGATATGGTTCTATTGGGTTATTACTGTTAGTAATGAGATGCTGAATCAGGTTCAGCATGACGGAGTCTGATGGAACGGGACGGGGCGCGGCATGACGGGTACTGACGGGGCATAACAACACTGCACGGTGAATGGAGCATCAACGTAGAGACGTCATGACATAGCGTCACTACATTATTCCACAAATCCACCAAAGTCCTATGAATTCTCCCTATCTTTGCATTGAAAAAATCTATAACCCATGACATTACAGCAGTTGGAATACATTGTAGCCGTCGAAAAATACCGGCACTTCGTCAAAGCGGCAGAGGTTTGCGGTGTCACCCAACCCACTTTGAGCACGATGATCCAAAAATTAGAGGCCGAGCTGAACGCACAGATTTTCGACCGCAACAGCCATCCCGTGAAGCTGACGGCATCGGGAGAAAACATCGTCGGGCAAGCCAAGGTGATTCTTTACCACGTCGCACAACTCAAGGAAATGGTGTTGGATGAGAAAGAGATGGAAGCGGGCGAGTTGCGTTTGGGCATCATTCCCACAGTAGCGCCTTACATCATCCCCGGGTTGTTCCGTGTCGTCCATGCGCAGTATTCCGGAATAAAGCTCCGCGTGGTGGAAGCCCGCACAGCGGTATTGGAGGAGAAACTGGAACGCGCCGAAATCGACATGGCCCTACTTTCCACTCCCTTGAAAAACAACAACCTGCTTGAAATTCCGATATATTACGAGAAGTTCCTCGCCTACGTGTCGCCCGAAAGCAGTCTGTTTGACAGAGAAACCATCGATATGAAACAGTTGCCTACCGAAGACCTTTGGGTGCTTCAGGAAGGGCATTGCCTCCGAAACCAAGTGTTGAGCTTTTGCGGCTGCGCAACGAAAAACGCTTCTGTTTACGAAACCGGAAGCATTGCCACCTTGGTGAGAATTGTCGATGAAAACGGCGGGTACACCGTCATTCCCGAACTGCACATCGACATGCTTTCGGGCGAACAGCAAAGCCGCATTCGAAAAATCGTGAATCCGGAGCCTGTCCGCGAAGTCTCCATTGCCGTCCGGTCCGACTATGTACGAGAGAGGCTGCTCAATATCATGGCAGCCTCTATCCGCGAAATCATTCCGGAAACCATGGTCGATCCCCGTCTGAAAAAATTCGCCATCAAGTTATGACGGACAGTGATGCAGGGACGGCCTTGTTGTATGATTTCTCTTACTTTTTCAACAGCACTTCATCAATCATTTTCACGAAGTCGGCCTTGCCCAGTGCGCCTTGCACCATCTGCGGCTGACCCGACATTGGGATGAAAAGCAACGATGGAATGGAACGTATGCCGAAAGCGGCCGCCAGCTCCCTCTCCTTCTCGGTATTGACTTTGTAAATCACAATGCGGTCGCCATACTCACCGGCCAACTCTTCAAGGACGGGCGCCACCATCCTGCATGGGCCACACCAAGTTGCATAAAAATCGATGATGACCGGCTTGTCACCGATAAACTTCCATTCTTTCGGGTTTTTCTCATAGTCATACACATGGGCCAAAAACTCCGCCTTTGTCAATTCCTTTGTCTTCATTTCCGTCTGATTAATTTGTTGTTTTACAATTTGTTTACCGAAGTCCGAGGACTTGTCCTGCGCACATCCGCTCCAAAAAGAAGCCATGAGCGCGATACCGATTAAAAGAATCCTTTTCATGATCATATTAATGTTACTATTACTATCCTTTTTTCCAATTATTTTGACAGTGCAAAAATACGACACTTTTATTTATTGATTACAACGATATTATCTATACATATATTGATAAAATAAATAATACAATCAAAAATCGGCTTGGGGACAAGGGAAGCGAAAGAACGAGGTGCACGCCAAAAGGACAAAATCGTGATAAAAATCCTTGCAAAGCCCGGGTGCAGGCTAAAAAACACGTATCTTTGGCAACCCAAATCCAGAGCAGTTGGGTTCCTACAACAAAGACACATCATAATAAATCATACCATCAATGAAGAAAATTTTCCTTTTGACAGCCGTTTTGACCATGGTCTGTCATGCCGCATTTGCCGATGAAGGCATGTGGCTTCCCTACTCGCTCAACAACCGCAATCTAGCTGAGATGCAAGCACTTGGCTGCAAGCTGACTGCCCGGCAGATTTTTGATTTCAACCAGCCCAGTATCAAGGACGCCATTGTCCAATTCGGTGGCGGCTGCACCGGCGAGCTCATTTCTCCCGAAGGGCTGTTGCTCACCAACCACCATTGCGGACTGAGTTTTGTACAAAAGCACTCATCGGTAGAGCACGACTACCTCACGGACGGCTTCTGGGCTCAAAGCAAGGATCAGGAACTGCCTAATGCAGGATTGTCGGTGTTGTTCCTTTCAAAAGTGGAAGATGTCACGACCAGCATTCTCGACAGTGTCAGTGCCGAGACACCTGAAAGCGAGCGCAACCAGTATATTGCGCGGAGCATCAACAGGCTTGCCAAAGCCCGCAAAGGCGATCGCAACGTCACCATCGAAATCGTTCCTTTTTATTCAGGCAACCAATACATCCTCTTCGAATACGATGAATACCGCGATGTGCGTCTTGTGTGTTGTCCGCCGTGGGGCATCGGCAAGTATGGTGCCGACACCGACAACTGGACCTGGCCGCGACACAAAGGCGATTTCAATATTTTCCGTGTTTACACCGCTCCCGACGGCAGTCCTGCCGAATACAGCAAGGACAATGTCCCGATGAAATCGAAACACTATCTGCCCGTCAATATCAAAGGCGTGGAACAAGGCGACTACGCCATGGTTCTTGGCTATCCTGGTAGCACCGACCGCTATTCTACCTCCTACACCGTGAAAAACGTCATCGAAGAGAAAGGTCCCGCCATCATCGCCTGCCGCACCACCAAACTTGACAACTACCGCAAGCACATGGATGCCGACCAAAGCGTATTCATCAAGTACGCATCCAAACAAGCCGGAGTGTCAAACTATTGGAAATACTTCATCGGGCAGGTGAAGCAGCTACAGCGCAATCACGTGTATGAACGCCGCCGCGAACAGGAAAGACAGTTTATGGAATGGGCGGATGCCACGACCGATCGCAAAGCTGAATATGTCGGTATTTTCGACGGCATCAAAAAGAAATGGGGCATCCTCAACGAAATAGAAAAGTCGTTTGTCTATCACCGTGAAGCCGGGTGGAATGGCGGCGAAGCCATATCCTTTTCACGTCGTTTTATACGCCTGAACCAGATGTTCGCCGACAAGGCCGATAAGGCGGCCGTCAAAGAAGCCGCAGCAGCTTTACAACCCGCTGTCGACGCTTTCTTCAAGGACTACAGCGCAGCCCTCGACCAAGACGTCACCACCGCTCTGCTCAACTTGTTTTACAAAGACATCCCCGCCAACCTGCTGCCGGGCGAAATCTTAGAAGCAGGACGAGACAACGAAGGCGATTTCAGCAAATATGTCGAAAAGGCTTTCCGAAAATCCATCTTCACCGACCGCGAACACATGCTGGCATGGCTTGAAAAGCCGAAAAAACTCGACAAAGATCCGATTTTCGTATTGTCGAAAAACATCATCGACTCCTACAACACGATTTTGGCACGTTACATCGAAGCACAAGAGCTGGGCAACAAAGGCGAACGTCTCTATATGAAAGGCCTGATGGCCATGCAAAGCGACCGCAACTTCTACCCCGATGCCAACTTCACCATGCGTCTGACCTACGGCACCGTAGAACCCTACGATGCTGCCGATGCCGTACACTACGACTACTACACCACCATGGACGGCGTGATGGCAAAATACATTCCCGGAAACTGGGAGTTCGACATCCCGAAAAACGTGCGCGACCTTTACGAAGCCAAGGACTACGGACGCTATGCCAACGAAAAGGGCGAATTGGTGGTGAACTTCATCACGACCAACGACATCACCGGAGGCAACTCGGGCAGCCCCGTCATCAATGGCGAAGGCGAACTGATCGGCCTCGCCTTCGACGGCAACTGGGAAGCCATGAGCGGCGACCTCTCCTTCGAAAACAAAGTGCAACGTACCATCTGCATGGATGCCCGCTACCTGCTGTGGTGCATCGAGAAAGTGGGACGATGCGACAACATCATCAAAGAACTGACCATTATCGAATAAGTTTGATTGTCAATATCTTATAAAAGCGGCTGTGTCGAAATGGAATTCTGACACAGCCGCTTTTAGGTAGACAAACAACCTCTAACACCTTCTCAACAACAGGAAACCCGATGTTTACTGCAACGTGATCCCATAACGGAAATACACATTGGTAGTGACATCGTTTTCATCGTATCGCAAAACTCCGTCTTCATAATAGGATTTATGATAACATTTCGTTCCCAAGACATTGACACCGATGCTATACGCCGAGCGTCCCACCTTGTAGCCCAGCCCCAGACCGCCGAACAGTCCGTTGATTTGTTTCCCAAGCTCGCCGCGGATAAAGTCATCGCTAACATCGGCCAACCCCTCTTGCCGGGCAAAGAAATCCTCCCCGTAAACGACAGCGACCGTCGTACCAAGCGGCACGGAATAGCCCAGACGCATTTCGGCGAAAAGGCTTTTCACCCGTTGCGAGAAGCACACTCTGGCATCGGCAAACAAAGGAACACAACGCAACAAGTAGTCATTACCAGTTAAAGGAGGCTGAGAACTCTTTTTGATACCGGAATAGGTCTGGTTGCTCACGTAGTACTCTGCGCCGACACCCAAATAGGCTATGGGCGACAGCTGGTAGCCGACGGTCCCCCCGATGCCGAAATGCCCGAATTTATGCTGTATCAGCATCCACGGCAAATCCAAAAGTCCTACGGAAGCGTTCAGCCGATAGGCCACGCCCTTGTGCAAGTCTTTTACTTCGGCCGGTCCTGCCCCTTGCTCCGATGCCTTCGGCTGTGCCGACAACGTGTAAGCATAACGGCAATAGGCATTCGGGCACAGATCGACGCCACTGTTTTCGGTCTGACTTCCATTCTCGTAAGTATAAAGATGGTGGTAATACATTTCATTCACAATGACCCCGATACTGAAATCCGAGCGTCGCACCTTGATGCCGAAACCGATGCCGGTATATATCCCCTTTTGAACCTCCTCCCTATCATACACACATTGCTCCTGAAGCATATCGTTATTGTTCGAGGGATCAATATGCCGGTCCACCTTATGCAATGGAAACGCATAACCGGCCCGTAGCTCAAAATAGGGCGCCACGCTCTTTTTTGTCAGGTAACACTTTGCATCGAGAAAAACCGGAAGGCTATAATATCCTGATGCGTTTGCAATCAAACTGTAAAGCCAACCTTTTGTATAAGAAGGCTCCACACCTATGCCGAGAAAAAAATGCCTGTCAAAACGGTATCCTGCGACAGCCCCCGCTCCGAAATGGGTCCATCCTGCGGATGCGTTCAACTGCAGCGCCATTCCCTTGTGCATAGTGGTATCGTAGCCCAACAAAGCCGCTTCCTCGTTGGTCAGCACACTATTTTTCCGCTGAGATAAAGCCGGATGCTCCAGCACCGACAGCAGGCACAGCAGCAGCGCATACTGCTTGAAACGACTCATTCTGTTTGTGTTTCCCTTTTTCATTTAACTGTCATTATCTTGATGCAAAGTTAGATTTTCTAATCGTATCGATGGATAATCGTGCCGCAATTGCGCCGCAAACGCATCACGTTCTTTCACAAAGTGCCGATACGTTTCACTATCCGGATAAAAAGGCTTGTGCGCGAGTCTGCTTTTCAAGTCCAAGACCTTTTTCATCGGTTTGAAAACGGAATCATCCAATCCGAATTTCGCAAATGCTTCCCAGATGTATTGCACCGCCGTTGCATTGGGATGAAACAAGTCCTCCTTATAATAACGGTAGTCGCGAAGCTCATCCATCATGATTTCATAAGCCGGGAAATACGAAGCATTGTCAAACTTGTCGCACACCTTGTCAACGGCCAGCAGCAAAGCCGCCTTGCTCAACTGGTTTTCGTGCAAACCGTCATTCAAGTGACGCAGTGGAGAGACCGTAAACACAAAATGCTTTTCCGGACTGCAACCGACCATATCGGCAAGCAGCCGCTCCGACTCCTCTACGCTGAGCCTTTCGCGACTGAATAACGCACCCGGCATCTTGTGGCAGTTGGCCACGATTTGCCCCGTCTTCTTATGGCGGTAACACCATGAAGTGCCAAGGCTCACAAAAACCCATTTCGACTGGTCGAAATGAGCCGCAGCCTTTTCCAATGCGGCATTGGCTTCGCGAAACAAATGCTCGGCATCAGGATACCAATATTTGGTATTGTGTGAAAAAGTGGTCACACACCCGTTGGGCAGCTTAACCACATCCGATTCCGAAAAAGGGACGCCTTTCCTTACCCTACGCAGCACAGAAGCTATGGAAAAGGGGTTGAACAGCACGCCAAAGGGATTCATCAAAGTGTCGAAACCCAATCCGTGGCTGATGCCTCCTATCTCTTCGGCAAAACAAGATCCGATGAAAAACAGCTTGTCGCCATAGACGACGCGCTGTTTCATCGGAACAACTTTTACCTGGGTAGAGAGGCGGATAGCCATGGACTACTGCCGCAGAAGGAAACGTTCCACTTCGATACCCGCCATGGCACCCGTTCCTGCCGCGACAATGGCCTGGCGGTAGGTGCGGTCTTGACAATCGCCGCAGGCAAAGATGCCTTCGACATTGGTTGCCGTCGACTTGGGTTTGGTAACCAGATAGCCGTCCGCATCCATGTCGAGGATCCCCTTGAAGATCATGGTGTTCGGAAGATGCCCTATGGCGACAAAGAAACCATCGATGATGATGGTGCGTTCCACTTTGGTGTCGCTATGGTACAACACGGCACCTTTCAGCTTTTTCATAAAGCCCTGCTGCTCGCCGAAAAGCTCTTTGGTCTGGTGTTTCCAAAGCACTTCGATGTTCGGCGTGTTCAACACGCGGTGTTGCATGGCTTTCGAGGCACGCAGCTCATCACGACGGACGATAAGATACACTTTATTACATATTTTGGCAAGATAGGTGGCGTCTTCGCAAGCCGTATCGCCGCCGCCCACCACTGCCACGTCCTTTCCTTTGTAGAAAAAGCCGTCGCAGGTGGCGCATCCCGAAACGCCGCCGCCCTTGAAAGCATCTTCCGAAGGCAAGCCAAGGTAGCGTGCCGAAGCGCCGGTGGCCACAATGATGGTATCGGCGAGCAAATCGCCGTCGTATTCCGTTGTCACTCTAAAAGGACGCTGACTGACATCCACTGCAGTGATCTCACCCATGCGCATTTCCGCTCCGAAACGCTCCGCCTGCTGGCGCAGGTCATCCATCATCTCCGGGCCGTTGATTCCCTTGGGATAACCCGGAAAATTCTCTATTTCAGTGGTTTGTGTCAGTTGTCCGCCAGGCTGTATGCCTTCGTATATCACGGTTTTTACATCGGCGCGACAGGTATAAATGGCTGCGGTATAGCCCGCAGGACCTGATCCAATAATCAGACATTCAATATGTTCCATAATTCTATTTGTATGATTTTGAAATGTTTTCGATGACAAAGATAGAATTTTCCCCTCGCATCGGTGGTGAAAAACAAGATAAAAGCGAAAAAATGGTGAAAAAGCATATTTTTTCGCATTTTTATATGCCATGAATGAAAAAGTTTGTATTTTTGCAGCCAGAAATCGGGGCGTGGTGCAGTTGGCTAGCATTCTTGCATGGGGTGCAAGCGGTCGCCAGTTCGAGTCCGGCCGCTCCGACTTTCAAAAACGGCAGCAACATTGCTGCCGTTTTTTCTTTTTAGGCCGTTCGCGAATGACTGAAGAAGTGAGATAACGCACCGCACCATCAAGACCTGTCATGAGTTGGCTCGGAATGAACTCAACTCGAAATGATTCGCTCCGCTGAACGCACAGCATTTCAAAACAGCTCCTTACAGCATGAAAAAAAATCCACCAAAAGTTTTGACGGACTTTCTCATTCCAAAAAAGCGTTTTTTCGCCTCAGAAACCCTTTTATCGGACGACCACTTTCGCGGTCCGAACCATTCCATCTCTGGAACGTAAACGGACTACATATAGCCCAGGATTGAGAGCAAACTCTCTCTCCTTGGTGCCCAATAGCTTCTGCCCAAGGGCATTGAATACTTCTGTCTCTCCTTCTTCTAACAATCTCACTTGGTTGCCAGACTGAGAAAGCCAGAGTGTTTGATTGATTTTCGTAACAGCATCGTAATGGATGGTGACCTGATCGGTTATAGTATCACATCCAGTGAACATCATCACTGAATACGTACCTTCCTCCTCCACATGAATAGTGGAAGTGGTGTCACCAGCACTCCACTGGAAATGAACCAGCTCTGGATGTGCAAAATAAATTGAATCCAGATTCTGAACCAACTCACCAGGGATGTGGCAAGACAAGTCATCAGGGAATAAGTCCCTAGAGTCTTGCAGCTTTGTCTTAACATAGACATAACAGGTATCATATAATGGAGCCCCACCATAATCATACACTGTAAGCACAAAACTCATCGCATGAGAGTTTCTAAACATTTGCTCATATTGCCCTATCAACAATAAGCTTTGTAAGAGATCTTTGCCCAGCACATAAGTAACCGCATAAACACCACTTGGCTGTTCAATAAACCAGCACAGAGCCCCCCCAAAAAAACTCACCATCGATACACCAAAGCACTTCCAAAGAAAAACCATAATCTCCACCGTAAAATACCATTGTACCTGGTATATTGGAATTCAATAGAGTATCCTGATGGTATAGCATTCTCAAATGTAGCTGCATTTGGTACTACTATCACGGTTACATCACACACGAAAAACGACATCTTGAATTTGAACAAACTGATTATCAAAGATGGAAGTAAAGTGAGTATGACACTGGAGACTACAGACGGGAGCAACAAAATCAAAGTTGAGCCATCCAAAAATTCTACAACGAAAGGAATCACATTGCTAGGTACCAGCAAGATTTATGTCCGTGAAATTTGTGATGATAATTGAAACAATTGTAAACAGGTAGCCAGTCTATGAGCATGAGGCGGTAGTTCTATCACAATCAACGGACAAGAATGATACTTATGTAAAAAAAGTTGAGCTGGATTAAACTGTAATACAAGCATCCGTGGTACTGCTGATAAGATATGTAAAATGAACAACGGATGAGGTTTAGAGTGTAATTTAGACCCTAACTCATTGGGATGAAATCCAGGTACTAATGGTACATCATTTCGAGAAAGAAATGACTCAACAAACGAACTTTCACCCAAACCTAGGTATTCAAAAATACTCATTGGTGAAAAATGAAAATTGGGAAATCGAAAAAATCGTCTAATACTTACTGCTAATTGACATTCAGGTCACCCTAGTATTGAATTCCATGATACATTGACCATAAAATTCAATAATCCAATACAGAGCAACATTTCAGATAGGTTAATACAATTATGAGCTGAGAGTGTAAAAATAGCCAATCCTGGTGAGTTTCCTGAAGCACTTAATAATATTGGAGAGCCAAAAACTCAAATTTGATGAAGATTGTATATACGACAAGGACAATCAAAATGATATGATAATGGTATTTTAATATATGCTACATGAAATTTCAATCCAGATGTATGTTCAGTTGATAATGGTAAAATGCATTCAGAAATACTTTGAGCAAATTACCTAACCGTATGAAAAAACAATTGATGATTTGCTATGTTTCAGAACAAGTGAGTATCTATAAATGGTACAAAAGAAAATGCCGTACTGGATGTAAATGGATCTATCAAAATTGGTGATTGTGTCCCAACTGACGGTCTAAAAATATGTAGTGAAAATTTATTATGAACAATGATATCCACATGATATATGGGAAAGATACAAGGAAATACAAAAAATTTACACTGATTATTTATTTGTACAAAAAATATGAACGGTTGATATGAACGATTTGATATTATAAACAGGAAAAGTTTAACAGCTATTTGAATAAATCCAGAAAACAATCAACCTATTATAAGGGTATGTAAAAAAATCAAAAATCCATACGAGGTTCTTATGAATACTTACACATTAAACAACAATACCTGCCGAAATTAAAACGATAGTTATTAAAATAAGATTTTAATTATATTTGAAAAAATCCCTACGACGATAGATAATCACCGTAGGGTTTTATTATTTATCACCGGACCACTATTTTAGCAGTCCTACGTGCCCCATATTTGGGGTTGAGTGTCAAAATATAAATTCCTGGCTTATCAAGGACAAAGTCCTTGTTCCTTGTTGCCAGGACCTTTTGTCCCAGCATATTAAAAACAGCAACTTCCCCCTCCTCCAACAAACTGAACTGGCGCCCAGTTTGGAAAAACCAAGGTTTTTCCATTGTTTCGGAAGAGGACGTAACATCCAGATAAACACTATCCACGACTGTGTCACAGTCATTGGACAGTGATATCCAATACCAACCATCAGCGGTGGCTTTGGTTGTCCATGTAGTATCACCCGTAGACCACAACGGCCTAAATACCGTCGTGGTATCCCAACTGTCTGAAAACACGTAAAACACCTGCTCCAGCCAAGGAGCAAAAGTCAAATACAGACTAGAATCAGTTGAATGATATTCAACTGAAACATTCTCCGGATCCCTGGCAGGGTTTCCGAAGAAGTAAATAAATTCCTTCGAGACGGCTCCACTCCCCCCTGAGCTAAACCCAATATATAAATAAAAATAAATAGATTGAGCCAAGCCCAGGATATCTTCCCCTAATAGGGGAAGAAGATCCAACTGTACCTTATCAAAATAGCCTATGCTATCAGAAATTGGCTCATTGAAATCAACAATTAGACCGCTCTCACCGTTTGGCATATCGCCAAACACTATTAACTCCCCCAAAATGCTGGGGGTAACCATAAAAGTAGAATCAAAACTGAAAAGGAACGTCCCAGGCTTTTCCCCACAAATGGGGAAAACATAATTTGGATTCTCATTTTCGAGATCCGATAGGTTAATGAACACCGTATCCACCTCCGGTGGAAACGGAGCTTGTGCCTTTACTTCAAAAAATGAAGATAAAGACACAAAAAAAACCAATAAAATTATAAATAGCTTCTTCATGATTCTTTCGACTCGTCCCTCCTTTTGAGACTATAAACTGTACTTCTACAGAACATATACCGCCTTCCGTATATGTTTTTTTTGTTCATAATAAGAAGCTGTTTAAAAATGAACGGAAAAAAATTCTATAGGATGAAGAAAAATGC
>JASBYY010000024.1 GCA_029983675.1 Bacteroidales bacterium
CATGCAATCCCAAATTCTTCCCTTGAAAATGGTGTCAATGCAATTTGCTCAATCAAAGCCTCTTTTTCTTCTCTAAGCACTTTGAAAAAATTAACAACTTCCCCATCTATATCATTGTATGTTTCAATAGGTGAAGGCTTTCGGTTTAACAATACCGCTCCCGATCCTGCAAATGGTTCGCAATAGTGCAAACAAGCAGGCAACTGGGGCAAAAGCCAATCTAAATGCGAAAACTTACCACCATACCATCCAAAAGCAATCAGCTTTTTAGGCCGTGTCAGCCGTTGTATTGGCTGTGCTGTTTTTCTTTTTTTTATTGTTGTATCCAAATCATCAAAATTTGTCTCAAAAATAATATTTTTATTTGGAATGTAAACTCTTCACATGCAACTTTATCTTCTTTATCGCCCAATCGTAGTGGCTTGCGGTGGCGGAAACACAGTAGGCGCCGAGTGTGGAAGTCCCCGTCCAACCAAATGCGCCTTTGGCGAAGAGTTCATCGTTAGAGAAAGTGTCAATCAACGCCATCACTTGTTTGTGACTTTCGCAAAGCATCTTTTTCGCATCAATCAGCGGTGTCTGCTGGTGCTTCTTCCAAAACTCGATATTCATAGCCGGATAGGTTTTCCAATTGTACGGATCCGGCAAGAAAGGCTTTGCCTCACCTTTTCGGTTGGTTGTAATCCAACTGATCAGCAGCTGGTGCCATTCATACAAATGCACCAATACATCGCGCAGGTTTTTGTCGCGGCTCCAATGCGCCTCTTTGCCCGCCACAGCAAAATCGCTGCTAAACGCAGCGTTTTGCAATGCATCGCTCATCCCATCGATGAGTTTCCACATCTTGCCGAATTGTCCGTCGGCAGCGGTGATTAAATCCGTTTTTGTAGTCGCTCGTGCCATAGTTACTCACTCATTTTAATTGTACATCCGTTAAGCAATCATCAATTGTCCCCGTCCGCAGGGATTGCCATCACTGCAAAAATACAACAATTATCATGAAAATCGGAGTTTTTTTTCAAAATGCACCAACAACGCAATGCAGAGGATCATAGATGTCTTGAACGACTGATAGATGAGCGGCAAGTGTCTGGGTGTCAGAACATACGGCAGACAATTGTATTTGAAAGACAGTCAACATTTTGATTAAACAAATCGCCAAATTTCTCGATTTTGAAACAGACCCTCTCTTTGAAAATATCTTATTGACAACGAAAATTTTACGAACTTTATCAATTTATTAACCTTTATGCAGGTTGGATGAAGTCAGCTTGCAAAACACGAACAACAATTCCTTTTCCCATAATCCCTGTTATTTGGGATGAATTTTAGCCTTCTCGGAAACATGCTCGCGAATGTATTTTTCTACAAAATCAAAATCCAAATCCTCCATGAAGATTTGATTGTGTGCAAAATGGGAATGGAGTTTGATTTGGTGCATAGACCGATTTATCTTCATGGATTTCACGTGCATAAACGGACAATACAAAAAGCGGTGTCCCGAAGTAAGAAGCCCGAGCCCCACATTGCGTGCTCCACCCTGAGCGATATGTCCGCTGGCAATTTGGGTCACTCCAATGAGCGTCAGCAAAATCCTAATACCTTTCGTCTTTTCGAACTGCCTCTCCATAATCGTATGCTTTATTCCCCTCTCATCCATCTCAAACAAAACACAGTATTTCCATCCGTATAAAGCCGCCACGATGAGATACGACAAGAGTATGAGCAAAGGGAAAACAACAAAAATGGTCACAATCGCATACTTACTCGGACCGGCGAACCAGTCTCTCACATCGAGGTTGATCGGGTTCCCCTGAATCAGATTCAACAGAAGCACAAAGCCGAAGATGCCGATGAAGATGAAGAAGAATATCTTCAAGATCGTAATCAGTATGGCCGGATTTTTCAGCATGGACAGCTCATAAAACCAGCGATAAACCCCATCGTTGCACAGGAAGATGTTTTCGCTAACCTGCTTGCCCTCTATTTTGCCAATATGGGCACGACTTTTTTGTGGAGTGCCAGTAGGCTTCACCCTTGCCCTTGGCGCATGGGGCTTCTTCATCTCCGTGCCACATTGGGAACAGAATTTTACGTTTTCTGGCAACTCGGAGCCGCAATTGCTGCAAATCATATTCTTTTGTTTATCATTGTTGTTGAAATATTACCCTACCTTATATCCGCACATTCTTTGTTCAAAACACACACACAATGTTGACAAACAAATCCTTGCCAACACTTGGTGGCATTGACGACATCACCATTCCTGGTACGACACAAAAACCCAATAAACCCAATTCGGTCATTAGGGTTCGTAATGATTTTTGATGGATTTTCGAGTAGATTTCGTTTTTCTTTTCGTGAAGCATAGCGGGCTATGGAAACGAAAAGAAGGACGAAAGATGCCGAAAAGACGCAAAAATCATCGGACAGCAATGAAAAACTACATTCAAGCGTTCTAATGACCGATTTGGGATAAAGTATCACGATGACAAAAATAGTTAGAAACCAACCACAAGCTACAGCTTTCGCAGGAATAATTTTTGTCAACAAGATGCTTGAACGTACACGCAGCCATTTTGCCGTCAATAATCTCTTGACAAGGTACATCTAATGACCCTAAGTTTAAGAAAGGGCTTCAATGCCCAATCCTTCTTGCATTTCTATCTTGAGCTTAGTCTGTTACGAATACTTTGTTCATCTTTTATCTGATCATTTCGTTACACGCAATTATTCAATATTCATATCAGAAGCTATGTCATCTTCTTGAATCACTTTTCATGCTTTCCTTCTCAGTTGCCGAAGTCCGTTTCTTCATTGTTTTGAGGAATACTCTTTTTCGGGCTTTGCGTTCAAACGGGTTTCAGTGCACAAAACCGTCAACCAGCACTGAACTTGAACAGGATCAAGTTTTCACGTCTCCATTCATGACGCAAAACCAATGTTAACATTAGTCCTTCTTTGTCCTATCATATAATTTTGTTTATGTCAATTTCGTAACCAGCGGCTTTTAGTTCCCTTGCAATACTAATTTTCCATTTCTCTGCACTATCAATCTCGGTGTAAAGCAGCCCATAGAGGTCGCTTGGCAACTCCACCCCATTTGTATAGAGTGGGCAAACTCTATTTCTACCAAGTTTTCCAATAAAGAATCCCATTTCTAAAATCACATTTTGTCTCGCCCTATAATATAAAGTTTCATCGTTTTTCGCCCTGCCTAGGTCATCATCCGTCATAAGGATGATTGCAAATCCAACATTTGAATATTCCTCAAACTTTTCAATAATTGTCTTTCCTGCATTAGCTTGCTCGTGTAGAATAATTGGAAATAATCCTAATTTTTCAAGAGTCCTAGCTACATTGATTCTTACTTCGTTGTTATGTCCATGAACAATGAAAATCCTCTTTTTATCAAGTTCAGGCGACTCTCTTCCCTCTTTTTCAGGTGGCGATGCAGGTCTTTCCTCCTTTAGCCTATCAACAATATCCAATAATTCACAAAGACGTTTTATTCTAAAACTAAGAATATCAAGGATTTTCTTTCTTTCACTTTTTTCAGAGCTTGTATCACCCCATACGGTCTGATTGTAACGTCGCCTGTATGCATTATCTTCATTATTAAAAGACTGCTTCAGCATTTCCAAATTAATATTATTCCACCTTGAAAACTGATTTTCAAACGATTGTTCATCATCTTCGAAAATACCGGATTCATCTCGAATCTGGTTTTCGTTCAACAGCTTCTTTCCCAACTCAATTCTGCTTTCGAGGTCTTTAATAAAATCCTTTTTATCAACAACAAGGGCGTCAGGCTTTATCATTGACTTCGCTGTTTCCTTCATGTTTTTGTTCCTATTCATCTAATTTATATATTTCAGAAATGTTACGAAATTAATTTCCAATCCATTCAGGGAGTCTGACCTGATAAAAAATATCATTCATGTCATTCAACAAATCTAAATGTTGAAGCCCAATTTTCCCAATGTACAATTTACGCAAGGTGTCGACAGGCAAGTCCTTAAGTTTCAGATAGCCTTTGAAGTACACCTGATCTTTTGTATATCCGCCCAATTGCCCCGTGTCAACCAATCCTCGTTTTATCCGAGCAACCATGTCAAAAGCAGTGTCAACATCAACATGTTGCACGGCAAAATTGAATAAATCCCAAAAATCCATTTCAAAACACTGGTCGCACAAAACCACCCTTAATGCGAATCGTAAATCGTCGGAGTCGTTACGTAATCCAGTTGTGTGTTCCGCCAAGATAGCCAACCCTTCTTCGGTTTCCAAATAGTCAGGAAAACCGAAAGAGAACAATTCAAACCTTTGTTGACGGCCATTTTCGCTTCTTAACACATGGGTTTCTATTTCATGCACCAGCAATCGTTTCATTTCTCGCTCATCAAACATGGCGGCTTTTTTAATCTTAATTGTTTTGAGCAGGCTATTCACAGACATTTTTGCAGCTTGATCAGTTATTTCTATCGCCCAATCAAAACCATATTCTTTCAATTTAGCAGCGATCTGATGCTTTGCTTCAGTGGCATCAATGGTTTTCTCATGGCTCTCAACCTTTTGTACACTATTAATGATATCAAACGCCTTTTGAACACATTCCGATTCCGGCCTGCCATACAGAGCGGAAAGCCAACCGGGAAAGCCTTCCGAACGCTGATTAAAATGCCTGATCCATTCAATGTCTTCTTTTATTTCACGATTGTATAATTCGACAAAAGGGAAAACCTTTGGGGAAAGTTCTTGATTCTTCAGTTCAAGAACTTGCAAACCCGGACCATTGAACTTGTCAAGAAATTGATTAAGCTGATCTATTCTTGATTCATTTTGGTTATTTTCATACTGAAATATCGGATTATACCTTTCTTTTTTTCTAAATTTTGAGATAAACAGCTCCTTCTGTTCCAGTAAATTTGTTGGGGAAATATCCTGTGAAAGCTTTATGCTTTTACGAAAACTCCAATATTCGCGTTCCACTAAGGCAAAGTCTATTTCCTTTGATAAATTGTAAGCATCATAATAATCGGAATGCGTTGGTGGGTAATTTGCCTTTCTGATTTCAAATACATTATCCGCATATTTTTTTGCATCATCAAGATTTCTTATGTCAAAATACGTTTTTGCCAAACGGACTTGATAATTTGCAAACCGCTGATGAAGCCTGTTCGAAGTAAATGTATTATCTAAAATGGCACCGGCCTTTTTACCGCATTCAAGAGCCTTATCAAAATTTCGCATCCTCCTATACACATCGGATAAATTGGAATAGGCAATTGCAACCGTGGGATGCTCTTCTCCAAAGTTGTTAATACGATTATTCAATGATAATAGATGATACTCCAATGCCTTGTCTGGTTGAGACATTTTGGAATAAACAACACCAATATTGTTTAAAGAAGCATTAATTGACGGATGGTCTTCCTTTAAATATCGCTTTCTCAATTCGTAGGACAACAGCCTATATTCTAATGCTTCTTTAAATTGTTTCATCGTGCTATAGGTATATCCGATATTATCATAACAGGAGGCCAACTCTAACTGGAAATCATCGGACGCTTTAGTATCGAAAATAGCAATTGCCTTTTTGTGAAAATCGATAGACTCTTTGTTTCTGGCTAAATTTCTATAACAATTACCGATATTTCTGAATGTTTTTCCCAATTCCTTTTCAAACTCTTCTCCGTGGTCTTTATGTTGTTCCAAAAAGTCTTTCGCCCGTATAAAAAAATCCAAACTCTTTCCGTAGCAACATTCGTTTCTCAAACTTCTTCCTACTGCATAAAGAGTTTTGGCCCATTCCAACCCATTGTCACATTCAATATCTTGCAATATTCCTAATGCTTTTTCGGAACACCGTTTTGCCTCGGCATAACGCGAGGCATTATTCAAATAATTTGCATATTCCCTCAATAGAACAGCAAAATTTTGATCCGCATACTTCACATGGTGAATGACATTATCGACATAAAGAATGTACGGCCTGATATTAATCCAGTTATCGCCTGTCTTTTCTTCTATCTTATCAATTAATGACTGAATCAACACTTCAAGACCATGCGCCGATATATCCAATTCATCTCTCAGCACTGCTTGAATGAGCTGGTGACACCTATACGTGTCAATTTTCTCTCCGTTATTCTCCAACACACTTTTCATCAACCAGCCCTTCGTCACCAAGCCATTGAGCGTATCAATAAAATCTATCTCTTGGTTTTTTGTTATATGAAATAGCCAGACCAACTCATGATATGGAAATTCAAGATAGGGCAGCACGGAAAAATACTTTAAACAGTCTTTTTCTCCTATTTCGCCATTTTTACTCTCGCTTAGAGTATTGGCATTAAATATCATACGAATATAATCGTACGATCTGAACATTCCGCTAAATCCATGTCCCCTTAGAACAAGATCGGTAATGGGAATTCTAACACTTAAATCAGATTCGGTAATACTACCTACGTTTTGAATCATTTTTGCAAGGTTTGTTGCATTTAATCCAGGGTGCGCATCGCCAGCCTTTGCAATAAGCTCAACAAGCAAGGTATGACGGCCTATATTATTGATTAGCGCTTCTAAGTCACGATCCTCAAAACCACCCCTTTTGTAATACCTCCTAAACAACTCTTTGCAGTGCTGAAGTTCTAGTTCTGTCACATCAATCAGGCGACACCCATCAGGTCTCGACCTTGAAGTGACGAGGACTTTCCAACGCAAATAATTTAAATAACTCTTATTATTCAATATCTCATCCGAATCATTGGCATTATCAAAGACTATCAAATTATTCCCCTTCACATTTCCCAATTTTTTCAATAAATCAAAAAAGTAGTTTTCCTCATCTTCTTCCGATCCGTTACTCTTATAATCAAACCCCGTGTCTCCATTACTCAATTGGTGCATCATATCCCTGCGCAAATCGTTCGTCACCGTGACCCAAGCAATATGGTCATAGTATTTCTGTATTTCAGGATCATTACAATAAGCCAAGGCAATGGAAGTTTTGCCAATGCCGCCCACACCCGTTAGCACCACCATTTCGTTAGTATCCATCAAGGTTTCATGGATCGTTTTGGTAATATCCACCCTGTCAAATAAATTCCTCCTGTCGTAATACGGAACCAAGTTCAAATTCTTGTCATCGACACCTTCTTGTGTTTGATTTACTAGAACAAACCCTTTATTTACATCGATAAGGACATTATGGTTTCCTGTAATGCTTTGTTTGTTATGATCAATTCTCTTCATACTCCGTTCTTATTTGAATGATTTAATAATAATTCCATTGTTGTTGACGATGCTAACGTTATCATCACCTTTAATAACCACCGTATTCGAGCACGATTTCGGGTTCTCCTTCTGGCATTTTATCTTCGACTCAAAATCATTCACTTTTTGTTCCAATGTCTTAAGCAACTCCTCGTTGTCTCCTATGGCATCTTCGAGGAGGGCTTTCAATTCCTCAATGGCTTGAGAGTTGGCATTGATTTGTTCCGCCAAATTCCGGCTTCTCCTCGCCGATTTTTTCGACAGCAGCCCTTCAAGATAGGAAAGCAAACCCTTGGCTGCCGACTTGGCCATTTCATTCGCGCCCGTTTGGCAAATCACCATCGATGCTTCTTTGACCAATGGTAGCATATGATTGATTAATTCACTCATAATGTCTTCTTTATTTGTATTGGTTAATATTTTAGCGGGTTAATAAAAATCCTCTTATTGAGTTGTCCTCTTTTTTCATCCTTGCGATTTCAGAGCATTTCTTTTTCACAATAGTAATAATGTTCGATTCAAAAAGACAGGCAGGATCTTTCTGCTAACAACATACTAAAGCCCACCTGCCTAAATTCCATGTTTGCCTTTCTCAAGGACGGGACAATAGACGGTTTAACAGTGGAAATCCATCCATTCTTTTAAGCTCGGGAAACAAGGCGGAAGCCTATGTTGTCGTTGCGGTTGTCTGGAGTGTTGTTGTTACGATTGGCACTCCGACAGTTGATCGCATTGTTGTTCCAGCTGCCGCCGCGGTTCACGCGGTTAGAGCCCCTTTGTCTATTACCCGATTTTCATCAATCCATTATACTTCCTCCTTAATTGATATGTGTTAGCATGTTTCACAAAAGCTATTAGCGGCAGTACATGCATTTTATAATCCGTCTGACTCCAACATCCATTTTCCAACAAGGCTGAATAACGAGTAAACTTTGATATAAAACGCTTCTTGCTATTTCTGTTCAACAGAATCTTGCCGGGATACAAAAGATAGCCAAGAAAAGGCAAACCTTTGTCGGTTGAATTTAAGCAAAAAGGCTTCAATTTCAACAATAATTCAGTTTCAATGAACAACTGAAAGTTTTTCCCAATCTTGAGAAGTGTGCTTTTATCGTTTGTCCAAACCACCATGTCGTCCATGTATCGAACATAAGCAGGCGCCTGCAATTTTTCCTTAATATGATGGTCGGCAAGTGCGAGATAATGATTGGCAAAATACTGACTGGTGAGATTCCCGATGGGCAATCCCTTCCCCTTCTGTGTTTGATAGCTATCAATGATTTGAAAGAAAACCCGAAGCAATACTTTGTCTTTAAACCTATTTGCAAGCATTGATTTTAGAATATCATGATCTATGCTGTCGAAATATTTTCGAATATCCAATTTCAGAAACCACTTGTATTTTTTCTGAAAATGCGAAGCACGATCTAAAGCGGCATAAGTGCCTTTCCCAAGGCGACTTGCATAACTATCCGAGATTTGAAACTTATCAAAATTTGCATGGCACACGTTCATCAAAGCATGATGCAGGATCCTTTCACGGAAAGATGCCGCACATATTTTGCGTTCTTTAGGGTCGTGGATAGTAAAATAGTGGTATTGTCCAACCCGCACATTACCTAACAACAACTCATTGCGCAACAGCAAGACATTATCATCTAACAACCTCCTAAAATCTGCAACCTCCTTTTTTGCTTCTTTGGCTTTTCGCGCTTTCCAAAAAGCCAAACGAATATTATCGGGATCTGCAACCAATGGCATCAAATCATTCTCCCTTTTCATTTTCTTCGATTTTCGATTTGAATAATTCGATCAGCCGCTTGCCGTATTTCTCCACTTTTTTGTCGCCAACACCTCTCACGGATATTAAATTACCGACCTCCAAAACAGGCAAACGTGATATCCCTGCAAGCTCTTCATCGGTAAATACCGCGTAAGCCGGAACGGCATCATCCGCAGCCAAGGTTTTACGACACTCGCGTAGTCTTGAAAAAACGACAAATTCTTTTTCTGACAATACTTCTTTATAGTCTATTTTATTTTTCCCAAATTGCATTTGTGTGTGATTGACACCTCCATTCAAATAGCGCACACAAAAAGTCCAATACGCACCTTTTTCGTTCTGATAAAAATATTGATCTATCTCCAACACCCTGTTGGCAGACAAAAACCTATTCATTTCCAGCTGCATTTCGTCTGTATTGCCTATTGGGATATTAAAAATTCGTATTTGCATTTTTAGATATATTTTGACATTTTTGGGGTTATATTATTCGTTGGCTTTTTGTTCGGTCGTCCCTCCCTCACTTTTAGCCAACTCAATCGGCTTAAAAGAAAGGAATTCCACTGTTTACTTGGGGGAAACAAGGCGGAAGCCTAATATGGAGTCGCAGCGGCGGTCCGGAGGGTTGCCGTATCGATCGGCACTCCGACAGAAGATCGCATGGTAGTACCAGCCGCCGCCGCGGTACACGCGGATAGAGCCGGATGCCGGCCCTTGAGGATTATTCTGTGGACTGTTGCCGTAATAGTTTTTATCGTACCAGTCGCTGCACCACTCCCATACATTGCCGCTCATGTCGTACAAGCCCAGCTCGTTGGGCTGCTTGGTTTTTACAGAATGAGTTATTCGGCTATTATCCCTATACCATCCCACGCTGCCGATATCATTGCCGCCCGCATACTTGTAGCCTCGGCTCTTGTTGCCGCCACGGGCGGCATACTCCCATTCCGCCTCGGTGGGCAGACGGAATTTTTCGCCCGTAAGCTGGTTCAATTTGCGAATGAAATCCTGACAATCGTACCAACTGACTTGTTCAACAGGCAGGCTGCCGCCTTTAAAATAACTTGGGTTCCTGCCCATCACCGCCTGCCACAATTCCTGGGTCACTTCGGTCTCGCCCATGTAATAGTCACTCAGTGTCACCCTGTGGGCGGGGCTTTCATCATCATTACAATCACCTCCCTGCTCATTGGTGCAGCCCATGGTGAAGGTGCCACCTTCCACCTTGATCATTTTGAAGACCGCCCCGTTTACGGTAAAGGTGACCGTGTTTCCCGTTACGTTCTTTTTTTGCCGAGCCGTGTAATCAACCAAACGTCCACCTTTGTCAACGATCATTTCAATATTCTTGGTGTTTACCACGGTGGCCACCCCGTTCTTATAGAGGCTTTCCACTTTGTTATAACTACCCACTAGTTCTCCATTCCGGTTGAGGAAGGAATAGGTCTTGTCGTTCAGCACACAGGCCATGTCTTCGGAATAGCCTTTGCAACACACCTTGTATTTGCTCATCTTATTCTTTTCGTTGGGACGTAAAGCAGGTTCAACGAAGGCGTCATGAAGCAGTGCGTCGTAATATCCCACACCAAAGGTGGCGTCATCGGTCAACAATCCTTTGTTGAAATTACCCGAAAGGTAATAGATTTCATCGCCTCTTCGGTAATAGCCCACTCCGGAACCGTCTATCCACCCCTCCCTCACCGGCCCCGACCACTTCACCTGTATTTTTTCCGACTTGATGTTAGGATATGCGAACAAAAACCAAACGTACCCTTTCGTTTTCAATTCGCCCAGCTTTTTGTTTTCATTGAAATAACGGTTAAATACATAACGGTCACATTCATCGCTATTGGTGAGGAAATCGACCTTATAGACGACATCCCTGAAATCGCCAAACTTTATGATGGTAGCGCTTTGGTAATTCAGCACAATATATCTTTTCCATTTGGCGTATTCCATCACTTCCCTTATCGAAATGTCTTTTTTCTTGGCATTCAGGGCTTGATAGGTCTCGTTTTCTTTGCGATATTGTTTCAAGGCTGCATTGAAGATATCTTCTTGTGCGGCTACTGAAAACGACAAAGCCACCAGCACTATTGCTAACAGTATTTTTTTCATATAATCTATTGACTTAATAATATGTAATATTAATAACTATACAGAAACCCTAATTCCAAAGACGGGCAATAGAAATAAGGCAGGTTTTTTCTTGCATCGGTGAGCGCGCCAATGTTGATGCCGTAATTCGCACCCGCCGTCAAAGCAATGCGGTTGGTCACATAAACGCGAATTTTGGCAGAAGCCTCGATGGTCATGAAAAGCTGCTTCTCATCAGCGCTAAGATAACTCATGTTGACACCGACATAAACAGGAAGCTGCACCCTATAGCCACAATAACAAATATAGCCAAATCTGTACAACACAGAGGTTAGGAAATCATTTTCGCCATCCTTTGCAAAATTCAGCTCGATATTGTGTGCTGCTTTGCTTTCAAACTTCCGCTCGAAAAACACACTTGCCCCCCGAAGGTGATAGGTATTGACATCACCCGATTTGAATCTCACTTTCAACGCATTGAAACTCTTATAGCCACCACCGATATTCTTGATAACATTCTGTGCCGAGCATTCCATTGTCAATACAAAGGTGAGAGCGAAAAGGGCAATCAGGCATTTGCCACCGCACCTTGCTTTCCACCTTAAGAGGATTCTGTTGCCATACTCCAATAACTGCCTTAACGGCATGGCGTTGATATTTCCGTTCATCCTAATCTGATACATTCCGTTCATATTTCCATTATTTCTCGATACTTAAAACAGTTGTGATTAATAGGCGCATAACACATTCATAAGGAATCATACGCATTCAGGCAGCAGATTTGCATGGATTCTTTCCTATTGTCGCCACAAACATTGCCTGCAATACAAAAATGCCTCCGAGCAGAAATGAACTCCCCGAAGGCATTGTCCAGTTGTTGGATTACTTTAAATACAAGGTATAACTTTTGCCATTCTGATAATCCACTTTATAGGCATCCCCTTTGACATACACTTTTTGCAACTTGCATCCTTTTGACCAATAAAGGGTTACCTCTCCATTTTTATCGGTGGTAAAGTCACGTCCCCCCATACAAGAGATGCCACCTGAAACATCCGTTCTCACTTTCACATATTGTGCAGCACTTCCATCGGAACACTTTACGGTAACGGCACATGAATAATCGTCATCACTTCCCTGTTGCACGTAACCGAAAGCGGTTGTAACAGCAAATAATACTAAGATTAAGGTAAAAGCACCTGTTAACTTTGAAATTTTGTTCATTTTTAGTTTATTTTTCTGCCTCCACTTTGCAAAATGCACGGCTATCGGCTTCTCCGTTATTGCAATAGACACCACAGAAGAGGAATTTCCCCTTATCTATACGCATACAAAAAAGCGGGGTGTTCATAGCATTTCTCGGGTTTCAAAACTGTCAAGTTTACCGAAATCAGCAATAGGCTCGTTACGCTTTTCCTTTTTTAAGTATGCGCATCATTCTACTGACTTGTTCACTTCATAGGCATAATATATTAGTCTGTTTTCAATTTTTGCTTCAGCAGCAAAGTTCGTAAGTATTTTCACACAAAACGACACAGCAAACCAACAAAATGTATATGTCTTTCACTCTATTAGTGTGCATTTTGCCTATTATTAGTAGAATTTGCGGTTTTCCCTCCGTTTTTGTAGCTTTTCGACAACTCAAAAAAGAAATCGTACTCCAAAATGTGGGAGATTTTCATCAACGTTTGGGTGTCAATCCAGGGACGCTCAAAAATCTTGTAAACATTGTTGCGATGGCAGCCTAATTTCTCGGCAAACCACCCGATGCGAATGCCATTATTAATAATGTGTTGTTTGATCATTTTGCCAATGTGCGGTTCATCATCCATAATTCCGGTTTTTTTTCAAGCTCAGCTTCCATCCGAACAGACACAAGAAAGGCGTGAACCTTTCGTAATCCGCTCATTAGAAGCAAATGGCTCTGGTAAACCGACGACACTAATAAGCACGAAATGATTCACGCCAAAGCGTGAACTTTCGCCTATTATTTCCGTGTCTAAAAATTTACCAGATTTCTTTGCTTCGGAAATAAAGCGTAAAGCTTTGATTATTAATATTTTATTTTAAATTGCTATCTTCTATAAACCTATTTTTACTATGATTAATCGAGACAAAAGTACTGAAAACAGAGATAATAAAAAACAAATCGTATTTTTTTGTATCAAAGGAGAGTACCTATCTTCTATTTCCTCTTTATCAGGAACTGTTTTGAATGCTTTTTCAAAAAAAATCGCAGTCCATATTGACATTTATCCAAATGTTCGTATTTTTGCGAACTAATTTCATTGCGATGAACAAACAGAAATACACAGACAGGCAAATTCGGCTGGCAAGCTACGCCAAAGCCTTGGGCAATCCGGTTCGCGTGGCCATCATGGATTTTCTTGCACAGCAGGATACCTGTTTTTTCGGGGAGATTCACGAACAGCTGCCCATCGCCAAAGCCACCGCTTCGCAACATCTTTCGGCTTTGAAAAACGCAGGTCTTATCCAAGGTGAAATCATGCCGCCAAAGGTGAAGTACTGCATCAACAGGGAAAACTGGAACGAGGCAAAGCAGCTTTTCGAAGCTTTCTTTTCACCATGCGAATGCAATCGGAAATCATGCTGCCAATAGCGTGTTTTTTTATCCCAATTGTTCGTTGTTTTGCGAATTACAAACATTATCAGTATTCATTCAATAACACAAAAAATCATGAAAATCATCGTCCTCGGAACCGGTTGTTCCAAATGCAAAACACTGTATGACACAGTAGTAAAAGTTGCCGAAGCATTGAATGTTGAGGCAGAAATCACCAAGCAGGAAGACATGGCGGAAATCCTGAAATACAACGTCATGACCTTGCCCGCACTCGTAATCGATGAAAATGTCGTTGCCAAAGGTCAGCTCAACGCCGAACAAGTTAGC
The DNA here is from genome assembly GCA_029983675.1 of Bacteroidales bacterium. GTDB lineage: Bacteria > Bacteroidota > Bacteroidia > Bacteroidales > F082 > Limimorpha. Next base: position 14,073 of record JASBYY010000024.1, read on the forward strand.
GACATCCTGAAGAAACACCTCTAATTAATCCTTCGACAATATGAAAACCACTTGTCTGACATCATTTCCCACCTTATTCTCATGATACGACAGTTTGCCGATTGGCTCATTTACGGTCTCATAGGACTTGACAGCACATCGCGTTTGGGCAGTGCCTTGCAATTTTTCGTGTACGACAGCATCAAGATTCTGCTCTTGCTCTTCCTCATCAGCGCAGTGATGGGCATCATCAACGCCTACTTCCCCATCGAAAGGCTACGTAACTATCTGAACAGCAAAAAGCTATACGGATTACAAGAATTTTTTGCCTCGGTCTTCGGTGCCATTACGCCATTTTGTTCATGCAGCAGCATCCCGCTATTCATCGGCTTTGTGAAAGGCGGCATTCCTTTGGGCGTAACGTTCTCTTTTTTAATCACTTCTCCATTAGTCAATGAGGTAGCCGTGGTGCTTTTCCTTGGAGCTTTCGGGGTGAAGGTCACCGTTATTTATGTCGTTTCAGGCATTTTGCTCGGCACCATTGGCGGCTGGGTCTTGGGACGATTTCGTTTGGAACGCCGGCTGAGTCCCTGGGTCATCCAGTTGCAGCAGCAAAGTATGGCAGAGACCGCGTTATGGGAGGCCGAGAAGCTAAGTTTTCTGAAACGTCTGCCCAACATCCTCAGGGATTCATGGCGCATCGTGAAAGGCGTATTGCTCTACGTCTTCATCGGCATCGGCATAGGAGCCGCCATACACGGCTACGTTCCCGAAGGTTTCTTTGAGCAGCATCTCTCGGGAGGCAACTGGTGGGAAGTGCCCTTAGCCGTCATCCTTGCCGTCCCGATGTACAGCAATGCTGCGGGTATCGTCCCTGTAATTGAGGTTTTTGTGGCGAAGGGTGTCGCTCTTGGAACCGCCATTGCTTTCATGATGGCCACGGTAGGGCTTTCACTGCCGGAAGCCACCATGCTCAAAAAGGTGATGACCTGGAAACTGATTGGCGTGTTTTTTGGCTCCGTGACCCTGTTTATCATCCTCAGCGGCTGGATTTTCAACTGGATGTTGTAGGAAAGGGTAGTACGGGATTCGCAACTTCTCATCCACAAAAACAGCCAAACTCAGGAACGATTTTTAGCCAAACTCGGGAATTTCGAAGTCTTTGTTTATCTTATTCCTGTGTAAAACATACATTCAACCCAATTCGGTCATTAGGGTTCGTAATGATTTTTGATGGATTTTTGATTAGATTTCGTTTTTCTTTTCGTGAAGCATAGCGGGCTATGGAAACGAAAAGAAGGACGAAAGATGCCGAAAAGACGCAAAAATCATCGAACAGCAATGAAAAACCACATTTAAGCGTTCTAATGACCGAATTGGGTTAAAAGCAATTTATAGAAAAACAGCAGTCACCATCCTCAATAATAAAATCAGCCAGCATGCAGTGACGTTTTGCCGACACCGTACGCTGGCTGAAATCATATTCACCAAGTTTACCAATTGAGTTTTACCGATACATTGGGTATGATTCCAAACAAAGAATACTGGTTGATGCGTACTTTTTTCTCGGAATAATCATATTCAAACTGGTATCGTCTGGCATCGTGTAGGCGGACGAAACATTCGTGGCCGTGTCCTACAGGCCAATGGCAACAGTCTCTTCCAGATAAAGGGAGGCAGGGGGGCAATCAAGGGCATATACCACATCCAGCACATGAACGCCTAGCACTCCAACCTCAAGGACTTCATGCGCCGTTTCAAGGGCATGTCATCCAAATACCTGAACAATTACCTCGTTTGGAACAACGAGATGGAAGGCATGAAGACAAGCCTTGCCGAGAAGGCTGCCTCGGCTCTTCGGCGGACAGCTTCCACTCTCTTCGAGGAGATCTGCCGCGCATTGCCAAAACGACCCGCAATCCCGTCATTGGTGGAAAAACAGTCTGGAATCAAACTAGAGCGAAAAGAAAAAATAAGAAAAATATGACATGAAAAATCGCACACGCATTGAAAAAGTTTGTATTTTTGCCACGACAAGGCGATACTTGCGTTGCTTAACGCGCGAACCGAGAAGTTCCGTTTGCAGGGGCGGCAAGGAAGTTTGATTTACAGGTTACCTTAAATAATGAGTTATTGCAAGACATCGCGTGTAAAAGGGAAACGGGCACTTTTTGTCATCAATATGCGAAGTATTTTACAAAATCAACGATATGAAAAAAGCAATTGCAATTCTGGTCTCGATATTCTGTTTTGGAATATTAGGTCAAGACTCTTATGCCCAGTCTTACGATGAGCCTACATGCATCAGCCGCGAGCAAGATGGTTCGATGACGCTAAGGGTTTGGGGCGAAGGCCGCAATCGTGCCGACGCAAAAGAACAAGCGAAAAAAAACGCAGTGTACGCAGTGATTTTCAACGGCGTTCTTAAAGGCAACAATGACTACAACATGAGACCCATTGTTACCGAAGTGAATGCACGCGAACGTTACCAAGAGTATTTCGACATCTTCTTCATGGATGGTGGCGAATACCTTAAATATGTCAGTCTTGCTGACAAGCGTTCAGGGTCCTCAAAGAAAATAAGAGGATCCTATCAAATCAGGTATTGCTTGACAGTCAGAGTGCTCGTGCCTGAACTTAGAATGAGATTGAGAGAAGACGGAATCCTTAAAAACTAAACACCATGAAGAAACGACTACAAATCACACTCCTATTATTAATGGGTATCGTCTCTGTTTCTTCGGCACAAATCAGGCTGCCTGAGAAACCCAAAAGAGCAGGGCACATTGACTATTCCATCAAAGAATCCGGGTATTGGATTGCTGCTCAAGCTAATGCGGATTTTGCCACAAACGGGAAGAATCATTCGGCCGCATTTCAATTCGACCTCATTCAAGGTTATCGTTTCTCGGAATTCCTAAAAGTGGGCATTGGAGTTTCTCCAAGATTCTACACCAATGCAGTTTCCGATTTTTGCGGCAAGAACGGAAGACCTTTCTCGGTGCCCATTTATGCTGATGTGAGAGGCAACATCACCCCTCAGGCGGATGCCATGTTTGCCTTTTGCTGGAGTGCCGACCTTGGCTATGCCATCAATGAAGGCATCTATGTTTCACCTGGTATCGGGATGCGTTTTGGTGACATCCGGCACAATTTTCTCGCAGGCATCAGCTATGCTTTCCAACAGCATAATGTGGCATCAAAAAACTCATTCATCCACATCATAGGCCTGCGATTAGGCTATGAGTTCTGAAAATACAAGTGTCCTTTCATTGCAACGATGACATAATATGAACAATAAGTTTTTTTACACCTTTGCACTGCTAATCTTTGTTTCTGCCAGCGCATTTGCCCAATCAAAGACTCTTGACGACTCATACAACAGAAACAGCGTCTCCAAATTGTGGATTTCTTTTGGTGACAATTTCGACAATACAGTTAAAAACGCCTATGCAAATTTCAGTTTCGGTGAAAAGTATGACTACAATGATTTGGATGTGACGGCAATCACTACTCAGACCAACCGTGGCGATGCTACTGTATCAAACGTCCTCGACATCCTAAATAATCAGAACTTTGGCAAGTCCATTGTTTCCTACTGGTTCAATCGCAATTCCGAGGGCATGATGAACGACGAGATGATGAGACAAAGAAGTCTTTATAATGTCAACGACGAAGATGTCATGATTGCCGCTGCAGCCAAAGTGTCCAATTTGGCTGACAGGAGCGATGCGCTTATTCGTCAAAGCTATATCGTGGTTTTCAATACTAATGAAATTAAAAGGGAGCAGTTGAAAGACCCCAAAACCGGCAAGGTTTCTGTTTTGTGGCAGGCTAAAAGTGACGCTTACGTTTACCAAATCGACATTGACTCCACCTTCATTGAGGACTTGTACATGAACATGTGGATTCAAGACGACGACACACCCGAGGTGAAAGCAGCCAAAAAGCAACTATACGACAGCTTGCAAGTGAACATGAAAACCGTTGCCTCGGTCTCCGGCCATGGCGCGAGTACGGTGTCGGAAAAGAATCCTGAAGAATCCGCCAAGCAAAGTGCCGTTTCCTCGTCTTTCGAGGCTCTGCTGTTCAAAATGGAAAATGCCATTCCTGATTGGCAAGTGAAAGTGGCCATCCATGATGTCCATCCAATTCGCAGCAAAATTGGAACCAAGGAAAACCTGAAAAACACAGACCGTTATAGGGTCTATTATTATTTTGAAGACAAAAATGGCCATCTCAAGACAAGGCCCAAAGGATACATCAGGGCGACAACTATCGCTGACAACGAATCCATTGCCTCAGGCGAAACCCCCATGTCGAGGTTTTACCAGATTTCAGGAGGAAGACTGGAGCCTGGAATGCTCATGGTCGAAAAGAAAGACCGAAGAATGGGCATCAGCGCAGGTGTCAAATACCATGGCGCCAATTCCTTCTTCATCGATTTGGACTTCCTGATGCACATCAACGACTTAGGCTTTTGCTCCTACCCATTCGCGAGCATCGGTTTTGACCAAAGGGAAGAGTTTTATGCGAACCTCGCAATAGGTTATGGCCACGGCATTCCGCTGACAAGACTGTTCGAGCTAATGCCATTTGCCGGATTTGGCATCGATTACATGGCACATGAAAATGTTGACGAGGACAAGATTGCGCAATACACCGCTTTTTTTGCAGAAGCCGGAGCCCGATTTTCCATCCAGCCCGTATATCCTATTAGAGTCTTCGTCCAAGCCGACTATTCCCTAAATTTCTTGGAGGGCATTCATTATGAAACAGGGGAAAACCGTTTCGGAGTTGGCTTGAGCATTGGTCTCAGATATGCATTCTAATCAATAATAATTCAAAAAAAACATCAAAATCCATTGTTAATATGAAAAAGCTAATGACAACATTGCTGGTGGTTATGATGATAATCCCCATCGCTTCTGAAGCCCAAAATCCTTCAAAAAGAAGAAAACTGTTCAACAATTGGAACAACTATGAAGTCTCAACTGTTCAGGTCGGACAAGACGGCACCAAGCTCTTGAAAGTTTGGGGCTTTGGCAAAAAAGTTGACAGAGCCGTCACACAAGCCAAGAAGAACGCCGTACACGCTTGCATTTTCCGCGGCATTCCCGGAAACGAGACTTCGATGTCAACACCTGCCATTTGCAAGGATCCGAATGCTTTGGAAAGCAACCTCGACTACTTTTACGACTTCTTCGAGACGGGTTCAACTTATCTTCAGTTCGTCAATCTCACCACTGACGGCGTGCCTTCGGGACAAGACAGAAGAAAAGTTGATGGCGGTTACAAAGTGGCCATCTATGTTCAAGTCATGTACGACAACCTCAAAGACAGGCTAGAAACCGACGGAATCGTCAGAAAACTGAATTCAGGATTTTAATATTATATCTGATGAAAAAGCACTTGATTAAAACCTTATTGATAGTGATGGCTGTCGGTCTGACCTCGGTGGGATTCGGCCAAGCCAAGAAACCGAAACTCATGGTGGTGCCCGCTGATGCATGGTGCATCAGAAACGGATTCGTTCTGGAGTTCGACAACATGGGAACCTATGAGCAGATTCCAAATTACAAGGCGGCCATGCAATACAGTTCCGACATGAGGGCCATGATAGCCTCCATGGGCGACTTCATGCAGAAGGAGGATTTCCCCATCGAATCGTTGGAACAAGCCTTGAAAAACGTTGAATCAGATGCCGGCTTTGACATGGTGAGCACCTCCAAATCGGGAAGCATGTTGGCAGAATCGCCAAAAGACAAACTTTTGCTGCAAGCAAAACCCGACATCATCCTTGACCTCGATTTTGAGGAAGTGAAAATTGGCCCAAGAACAGCCATCAAGTTCAACATGCAAGCCATAGATGCCTACACGGGCAAGATTATTTCTGGCAATGTGGGACAAGGCACGCCAAGCAGTTCTATCGACAAGACCATCCAATTGCAAGAAGCAGTCTTGAGTTTCAAAGACAATTTCCTCTCCGGATTGATGAACCATTTCAATTCCTTGTTCAAAGATGGCCGTGAAATTGTAGTCGAAGTAACCCGTTGGGACAATTGCGACATCGACTTTGAAGAAGAGTATGGCGACACGGAACTCGGCGAACTCATCGAGCAATGGATGACTGACAATACGGTCAGCGGACGTTTCTCAACGCAGATGGCCACCGAAAACCGAATGAAATTTGACCAGGTCAGGATTCCGCTCTACAAGAACGACGGGAGAACCGCTCTCGATGCAAGAGGCTGGGGACGAGGCTTGGCAAAGTATATCAAGAACACAACAGGACAAGAATGCAAAGTCCAAAGCCGAGGCTTGGGACTCGTAAGAATAACTATGGGAGGAAAATGACATGAATAAAACACTTTCAACCATCATACTCTGCCTTGCAATATTCGCTGGAATGAGCCTCATGGGGCAGTCGAGGACCAGCAGCATCGTGGTCACAAGCTTTGTCCCTGAACAAGACAATCTGTCAGCCACCTCTGCAAACAAAATGGAGAACAAAGTGAGCCAGATGATCACCAACGCGGGAATGGCCAGCGTTGACAACTCCAGATTCGTCGTCATTCCCCGTTTTGTGGTTAACGATGTTAGAACACAAGCATCTGCGCCTCCTATGATTGTCATGAATGCAGACGTGACGTTTTATATGGGCGACGTTTCAACAGGCAAGGTTTTCGGCAGTTTCACCAAAACGCTGACAGGCGTTGGAGAAAACGAGACAAGAGCCTGCGTCTCCGTCATTTCAAACATAAAGCCTAAGGATGCAGAACTTCAAAGGTTCATGGAAAACGGCAAACAAAAAATCATCGACTATTACAACGAAAACGCCGACATCTTGATACGAAAAGCCCAGCAATTGGCTGCCACGGCTGACTATCGCGGCGCACTGGTTATCCTTGGCGAGATCCCCGAAGAATGCATTGAGGCATTTGAAAAAGCTTCAGGCCCTATGATATCCATCTATCAGGCCATGATCGACTATGAAGGCAACATCCTCTATCAGCAAGCATATACCCTTTGGAATGCCACACAGGACTATGATGGTGCCATGCAAGCATGCAGCCTATTGGCGCAAATCAGCCCTAACTCTTCCGCGGCTCCAAGGGCTTACAAATTAGCCGACAATATCGGGAAACGTGTCCGAGAGGTTGATAATCGCGAATGGAATTTTGTCATCAGGAAAGAGCAAAACAGGGTCGAGCTTCAAAAAGCGATAATTCAGGCCATCACCCAAATTGCCCGTGCTGAAGCAAATCGCCCTATATACAATTATAATAATCTAGGTTGGTGGTAAAGGCTTCCCACCAAACGCTTTCGATGTAACATTCCCTATGGTTTTCAAAGGAATCCATGGGGAATTTGTTTTGACCGACCAAGACCTTCGCCAAGGGGAAAGGAGCTGAAAACATGGCAAATCTCCATTCAAGCCAACCTATGCCGCCATTATTACCCACATACGGCCAATGAAAAGCGAAACTAAAACTTCTTGGCTCAGCAATGTGGCATGTACCCACTTGCCCTTGTGCAGGATTGCACATTTGATCGGAGCAGCAAAAGTACAAAAAAACAAAAGAAATCGATAATTTTATTGCGATACCATCAGGTGTTTCCAGAACCCAATCCACAGAAACCGCATATAAGACATTGAAAATCGCAGCATTAAAATCATGCAATTTGCCATTATTGCTATGGTCTTTCAACGGCAAAAGCGATGAAATGCAGTGACTAAGCAAGTATAATGAAAGTTTTGCGAATATTCTAAGCTTTATAGTTACGAATGTCGTATATTATGCGGCATAACTGGAGAAGTTAGGTACCACTTTAAGACGATAAAACAATGAAATTAAACGAATTTTTAAACGAATTTTTAAACGAATTTCCAAAGATTTTCAACAGCGAAATCAATCGGATAAAGGGCAAGGTTTATCAAACATCTGGGCAGATTTCCTGTTTATTTTATATCAAGGAAAGAAAATCTACAAACCAGAATTGGGGCGTGACCAAAAATGTTCTTGACCAAGTAAAAGAACTAAACAGACCGTGGTTTTTATTGCTATTATCTGCATCCCCTCCAAATTATTTCCTAACATCGGACGATGTTGAATCCTATATTAATAAGAGATGGAAATTGAACAAAGATGGCGATTATAAAACAGCACCAACTTTCCCAGAGGAAAACGAATTTGCTACACTTTGACAATTGAAAAGTAAGATTAAGATTGAGCGGTTTATCTCCACACCAACATCATTTGATGAGAGCAAAACAGAAGGTGGGATAAAAGTCGTTGTTTCAAAACAAGCAGAAAGAGATCCGAAACTTCGAACTGAAGCAATAAAAATTCACGGACTTGTTTGTAAGGTCTGTGGCTTTGACTTTGAAAAAACATACGGTGCTTGGGGGAACGGTTTCATTGAGGTTCATCACATTCACCCTCTTGGACAATCAAAGAATGAAAAAGTCCAAACAGACCCCAAAAAAGATTTGACAGTTTTGTGTTCCAACTGTCATAAAATGGTTCATCGCAAACGGGGGACAACTTTGACACTTGACGAACTAAAAAATAAAATAAAAACTACCACTTCTTAAAACCACAAACAATTTTCAATGGTTCGATAAGTTTTGAAACAACTTACTGACAATCAGTAAATTCATGCAACGGCAAAAGCAATGAAATGCAGCAACAAAGCCAGTAATCAATGGAACTGCCACCCAAGGCCGTTCTGCGAATAAGTCATGCGAAACCTTTATTCAAACAATTTCTTAGGTTTGAAACCGATGACTTCAGCATGAAGATTGGAAAGGTGCTTGTTGTAATCCAAGTCGTTCTTGTCGATGTCCTTTTCAAGGCTCAAGCTCAACACTTCCAGCATGTTTTCCACATAATGGAAAGTCAGCCCTTCAAGGTATTCCGCTTTTATGTCAGACAAATCGCGCTTATTATCGATAGACATGATGATATCTGTCACGCCGTTACGTTTTGCGGCCAATATCTTTTCCTGTATGCCCCCGACGGGAAGCACGCGGCCTCTCAGTGTGATTTCCCCTGTCATGGCGAGATTTCCCTTCACCTTGCGTTGCGTCAAGGCCGAGGTCAATGCCGAAAGCATGGTAATGCCTGCCGACGGGCCATCTTTGGGCGTAGCGCCTTCCGGAACATGAACATGGATGTTCCACTCGTCGAACACATCGGGATTAATGTCGAGCAACGTAGCATGTGCCTTGATAAACTCGTATGCAATGGTAGCCGATTCTTTCATGACCTCGCCGAGATTTCCGGTCATGCCAAGATGACCGCTGCCACGGCTCATGCTGACTTCGATGGAAAGCAACTCCCCTCCTACCGCAGTCCATGCCAATCCGGTGGCGACTCCAGGCATGGTATGCTGCACCTCATCGTCATCGTGGTGCATGGGCACGCCAAGGGTTTTCTCCAATTCCTCAACAGAGACTTTCTTTCCAAACGCCTCACCGCTAACAATCTGTTTGGCACGGTGGCGCATGATGTCGGAGACCTTTCGCTCAAGGCTACGGACACCCGCCTCTCGCGTATAGTCATCAATGACACGCATGATGATGTCTTTCGGGAATACAATATCGGAGGCTTTCATGCCGTGTTCCACAAGCTGTTTGGGGACGAGATGCCGTTTTGCAATCTCAAACTTCTCCTCGCGGAGATAACCGCTCAATTCTATGATTTCCATACGGTCGCGCAAAGCGGGATGTATGGTGCTAAGCGTATTGGCTGTGGCTATGAACAATATTTTCGACAGGTCGTAATCCAACTCAAGGAAGTTGTCGTAAAATGTCACATTTTGCTCGGGATCGAGGATTTCCAATAGTGCAGCCTGCGGATCGCCGTTGATATTGTTTCCGCTCACCTTGTCGATTTCGTCAAGTACAAACACCGGATTACCCGATTTCACCTTGCGAAGGTTTTGTATGATACGGCCGGGCATGGCACCTATATATGTCTTGCGATGGCCACGCAATTCCGACTCATCACGAAGGCCGCCCAGCGACATGCGGATGTATTTCCGGTTCAAGGCACGGGCTATCGACTTGCCCAACGAGGTCTTTCCGACACCTGGAGGGCCTACCAGACACAGAATGGGCGACTTCATGTCGTTCTTCAGTTTGAGTACCGCTAAATGCTCAATGATGCGGTCTTTCACTTTGTCGAGGCCGAAATGGTCAGCATCGAGTATTTTTTGGGCGCGTTTCAAGTCGAAATTGTCCTTGGTAAAACTATTCCACGGCAAATCGACAAGATATTGCAGATAGTTCAACTGTATGCTGTATTCTGCCGCCTGCGGATTGGTACGTTCCAACTTCTTCAGTTCGCGTTCAAACACAGCCGCCACTTCCTTCGACCATTTTTTCTTTTTCGATTTTTCAAGCAACTCTTTGATATCCTGTTCGTTGGGTGTCCCGCCCAGTTCCTCTTGAATGGTGCGCAACTGCTGGTTCAACAGGTACTCGCGTTGCTGCTTGTCCATGTCGCTTTTCACCTTGCTTTGGATATGCTGCTTCAATTCTATCATCTGCTGCTCATTGCTCAGATGGTTGAGCAGATTAATCGCCATTTCGGTGATGTCGGTTTGTTCAAGAAGCATCTGCTTGGGATGCAACGGGATATCGAGATTGCTCGAAACAAAATTCAGCAAAAAAGTCGGGCTTTCAATATTATTAATGGCAAAACCGGCTTCTTCGGTAAGGTGATGCGAATTGGTAATGACCTGAAGTGCCAATTCTTTTACCGATTGAATCAACGCCTTAAACTCTTTGTCCTTGGGAATGTCAACGACCGTTCCGTATGGTTTCACCTTCGCCATCAAATAGGGATCGCTTTGATTCATCTCAATCCGTTCGAAACGGCGTTTACCCTGAATGATGACGGTGATGTTGCCGTCGGGCATCTGCAAGGTCTTTACAATTTGCGCCACTGTTCCAATCGAATACAAATCGTTGCTTTCGGGATCGTTGATGGTCGGGTCAATCTGTGCAACAACGCCAATGGGCTTTCTTTTCTTATAGTATTCCCGCATCAAACGAAGCGACTTGTCGCGTCCAACCGTGATGGGTATGACTATGCCCGGAAACAGCACCGAGTTGCGCAAAGGCAGTATGGGCAATTCCTCTGGGACATCCTCATTGCTCAGAAACTGTTCGTCTTCATTGCTAAGTATGGGGATGAACTCCGTTTCGGGGTCGATAATATCGGGAAAAAATAATTCTTCGTCTGTTCTTTTCATTGTTGCGGGGTTTAATCTGTCACTTCTGTATTTCAAACGCCATTTTGTCAGCACGCCATCTGCTTCATCCTTTCAAAGCAATACAAATATAAGATTATCAATATATTACAAGTTAGACTGCTTAAGCATGACAAAAAGCACATTCTCTATGTCAATTTGCGTGCCAATTACTGATTGCGGAAGTTGCTACGGCACGACCGGACGCCAACAAAAAAAGCCCTTGTCAACCGTGACGAGGGCTTGGTGTATGTGACACACGTCGGCTTACTTGCCAGCGTTGTTCTTTTCGAGGAATTTCTTGTATTTATTGTTGAACTTATCAACACGACCAGCCGAGTCAACAAGTTTCATCTTGCCGGTATAGAACGGGTGCGAAGCGCTAGAGATTTCGAGCTTCACGAGCGGATACTCCTTGCCGTCTTCCCACACAATGGTTTCCTTGGAATTGATGGTGGAACGTGAAATGAACGCATAGTCGTTCGAAATGTCTTTGAATACCACCAAACGATAGTTCTTTGGGTGAATGTCTTTTTTCATCGCTTTCTTCTCCTTATAATTTGAGGCTGCAAAAGTACTACTTTTTCATCAAATAGCAACACCTTTGCAGTGTTTTTTTTCTTACCGTCAGATTCCCTCTCCAATATATAATCATATATCTCTGATTTTCAATAGACAACAAGAAAGAACCATCCGAGTCATAAACAACATATCCGAAAATCAAAATCCATAATCATCCTTACGCTTCAAGCCATATTATTATTTTCAAAAAGGGCTGTTCCACATTGTTTTTATTATTATCTTTGCAGCACTTTTTCAGAGCGAGGAAAGGAAGAAGTATGAATCGAAATCTTACATTAATAATATAATCTCAAAGCAATGAACAAAGCTTATAATTTCAACGCAGGTCCTTGCGTGCTGCCCAAAGAGGCAGTTGAATCAACCATCAACGCCATTCGCAACTTTGACAATACCGGTATCGGTTTGATGGAAATCTCGCACCGTACTCCCGGTTGGGAACGCACCATGGAAGAAACACGCCAGTTGTGGCGCGATTTGCTGAACATCCCGAACGAATATGAAGTGTTATTTCTCGGTGGCGGTGCCAGCACCCAGTTCTTCACTGTTCCTGCCAACTTGCTAAAGACCAAGGCCGCCTATTTGCAGACAGGCGTATGGGCAAAGAAAGCCGTTAAGGAAGCCAAGTTGTTCGGCAAGGTTGACATTGTCGCCTCGTCAGAAGACAAGACCTACACCTACATTCCGAAAGGATACACCATCCCTACCGATGCTGACTACTTCCACATCACGACCAACAACACCATCTATGGCACGGAAATCAAGTATGATATGGATTGCCCCATCATGCTCGTGGCCGACATGTCGTCCGACATCATGAGCCGTCCCGTTGACATCAAGAAATACGGCATGATCTACGGTGGCGCCCAGAAGAACGTTGGTCCCGCTGGCGTTACCTTCGTCATCGTCCGCAAAGACATCCTCGGCAACATCGGCGACCGCGCTTACATGAATCCGCTGCCGACCATGGTTGACTACCGCACGCACGCTGTCGAAGAAGCCAAGAACATCTCCATGTTCAACACGCCTCCCGTACTGCCCATCTTCGTCATGCACGAAACCCTGAAATGGGTGAAAGACCTTGGAGGTGTGGCCGAAATGAACAAGATCAACACGAAGAAATCGAACATGCTGTATGAAGAAATCGACCGCAACAGCCTGTTCCGCGGCACTGTCGAAAACAAGGAAGACCGTTCCATCATGAACCACTGCTGGGTCATGGCCGAAGGTCGCGAAAACCTCCAAGATGCTTTCATGGCTTACGCCAAGGAACACGGCATGGTCGGCATCAAGGGTCACCGCTCGGTTGGCGGCTTCCGCGCCTCCCTCTACAACGCTTGCCCCATCGAGGCTGTCGAAGCTCTCGTCCAGTGCATGCAGGACTTTGAAAAGGCCAACAAGTAATTAATTGATTAGCCTCAGACTGTTAGCCATTAGCCAGCCGCGATCTCTTTGGTTCAAGCTGCTAACGGCTAACGGCTAAGCGCTGACAGACAAAATAATCAAATCATCAACAAATAGCAAAACAACATACAATGAAAGTATTAGTAGCAACAGAAAAACCCTTCGCCAAAGTTGCCGTTGACGGCATTCGCGAAGTAGTGGAAAAGAACGGTTATGAACTTGCTCTTTTAGAGAAATACACCGATGTCAACGACCTTTACAAAGCCGTTGCCGACGCTGACGCCCTCATCGTCCGCTCCGACAAGGTCACCAAGGAAGTGCTCGACCATGCCAAGAACCTGAAGATTGTGGTTCGCGCCGGCGCCGGTTACGACAACTTAGACCTTGAAGCCTGCACCGCCAAGAACGTTGTCGCCATGAACACCCCCGGACAGAACTCCAACGCCGTGGCAGAATTGGTCATGGGTATGCTGGTGTATGCCGTCCGCAACCTCTACAACGGCAAATCGGGTTCCGAACTGATGGGCAAGAAACTCGGTCTTCTCGCTTTCGGTAACGTGGGTCGCAACGTGGCTCGCATCGCCAAGGGATTCGGCATGGAAGTTTATGCTTTCGACGAATTTGTGCCCGCCGCCAAGATTGAAGAAGCCGGTGTTCACGCCGCCGCCAACCGCGACGCACTCTTCGAGACCTGCGACATTGTGTCCCTGCATATTCCTGCTACCGCAGAAACCAAGCAGAGCATCAATTACGCCGTCGTCAACAAAATGCACAAAGGTGGCATCCTGGTCAATACCGCCCGCAAGGAAGTCATCAACGAAGCCGAACTGATCAAGCTGATGGCCGAACGTACCGACCTCAAATACATCACCGACATCATGCCCGATGCCGATGCCGAGTTCAAGGCATTTGAAGGCCGTTACTTCTCGACACCTAAGAAAATGGGTGCCCAGACCGAAGAAGCCAACATCAATGCAGGTCTGGCAGCCGCCAGCCAAATCGCCGATTTCTTCAAGACCGGCAACAAGAAATTCCAAGTGAACAAATAAGTAGCACCCATCGAAAAGACACTGCAAGCCCCACTTGTGGTGTCTTTTTCATTGGATCATCATTAAAAAATCAAGAATAGATAATGTCAGTCATTAAACCTTTCAAAGGATGGCGTCCCGGCGTGGACATCGTCCAAAAACTCGCTTCAAGACCTTATGATGTTTTGAACACCGAAGAAGCCCGCAAGGAATGCGAAGGCAACCCTTACAGCCTGCTCCACGTGACCAAAGCTGAAATCGACCTGCCCGAAGGCCACAAGGACAGCGACTTAGAAACATATCTGAAAGTGGTTGAGAACTTCAACTCCTTCAAAGATTTCGGATGGATCAAGCAAGACCAGGAAGAAAAGCTCTATATCTATGCCCAAAGCATGAATCCTACCGATGCCAATGCCCAATGGCAATACGGCATCGTGGCTTGCGCCTACAGCGAAGACTATGTCAACAAGATTATCAAGAAGCATGAGCTGACCCGCAAGGACAAGGAAGAAGACCGCATGAAGCACGTCCGCCTCACCAACGCCAACGTGGAACCTGTCTTCTTTGCCTATCCCGCCGTTTCCGAAATCGACACCATCGTCAACAAGATCATCGCCGAGAAGCCCATCTATGACTTCATCGCCAAGGAAGATGGCTTTGGCCACCGTTTCTGGGTGATCGACGACAAGGCCACCATCGCCCGCTTAGTGGAACTCTTCGCCACCAAGGTGCCTGCCATGTACATTGCCGACGGACACCACCGCAGCGCCGCCGCAGCCCTCGTAGGACAGGAAAAGAAAGAACACAATCCCGCACACAACGGCCAAGAAGAATACAACTTCTTCATGACAGTGATCTTCCCCGACAACCAACTGAAGGTCATCGACTACAACCGTGTTGTGAAAGACCTCAACGGCTTGAGCAAGGAACAATTCCTGAAGGCCCTCGAAGATGCTTACGTTGTGGAAGACATGGGCACCGAAATCTACAAGCCTTGCAAGTTGCACGAGCACAGCATGTATCTTGACGGACATTGGTACAAGATGAACGCCAAGGCTGGCAAATACAACGACAACGACCCCATCGGCGTGCTTGACGTGAAGATCTTGAGCGATCATGTGTTAGACAACATTCTCGGCATCAAGGACTTGCGCACCGACAAGCGTATCGACTTCGTTGGCGGCATCCGTGGTCTGGGCGAACTGAAACGTCGCGTTGACAACGGCGAGATGAAGGTTGCTTTTGCCCTGTACCCCGTTTCGATGCAACAAATCATCGACATCGCCGACAGCGGCAACATCATGCCTCCAAAAACCACTTGGTTTGAGCCGAAACTGCGCTCGGGCTTAGTGATTCACACACTCGATTAATGAATGGATTGAAAGGCGCTGTTTTAGCAGCGCCTTTTTTCGACATGAAACTGGACCAAACCTTACTCAAACATTACGCCATCTATCTGAGGTTAGAGCTGTCGCTCTCCGACAACAGCATCAGCGCGTATATCCACGACGTTTCACTATTTCAACAATACCTTGAAGCGAAATGCAATGACATCGAATTGGACAGTGTCAGCATGGAAACAATAGAGCAATTTCTGTCGTTTCTCTATGATATCGATATCGGAGCAAGCTCGCAAGCCCGCATTTTGTCCGGTTTGAAATCGTTTTACCGCTACCTGATGCAGGAAAAAATCATAAACAGCGACCCAACAGAACTGATCAGTTCGCCATCGTTAGGTCGCCACCTACCGGAAGTATTGAGCTACGAAGAAATACAGAGAATGATTGAAAGCATCGACCTCAGTCAACCCAACGGGCATCGCAACAAAGCCATGATTGAAGTGATGTATGGTTGCGGGCTTCGTGTTTCAGAACTCATCACGCTACAAATCAGCAATATATATCGTGAGGACGGTTTTTTACGTTTGATAGGAAAAGGCGACAAGGAAAGACTTGTTCCCATTGGCGACAGCAGCTTGGAGATTCTTTTTCAATATATCGAAGGAGCACGCCTACAAGTACGGGTGAAACCGAAACACATCGACACCGTGTTTTTGAACGGGCGCGGCATGGGTTTAAGCCGACAGATGGTCTTTCTCATCGTAAAGGAACTTGCCAAGTCGAACGGCATCAAGCGGAACATCAGTCCCCATACCTTTCGCCACTCTTTCGCCACCCATCTCATCGAAGGAGGCGCCAACCTGCTGGCCGTACAACAGATGCTCGGCCATGCCAGTGTCAGCACAACGGAAATCTATACACATATCTCAGATGCCTTGCTGCGCGATACGCTGACTAGTTTCCATCCGCGTTTCAAAAAAAATTGATTTGTATTCGAACACAATCAGATGATATTGCCCTGATCATCAACAAGTACGCCCCAGCTAACAGCAGAAAGCATATCGCCGTCGAAAAAGAAATCGACAAGCGCATCCTCGTAGGAAATACGGGTCTCACCATCCTCTTCTTCCTCTTCATAATCAACACAACCATGCTGTTTCATCAGTTCCATGATGGCCGTTTTGCCAAGCTGAAATACTTTTTCACCATAAAGCGTGGCTTCGGTATTATCCGTCTCAAAACAAGCGACTACCGATTTGGTGATGCCTTCAAAATAAATGCTGGTCTTTAGATCCTCGTATTCATAATAGATAGAGCGGTTTTCAGTCTCTTCCATATCGCTCAGTTCTTCATAGAAATTGGGCTTGCCTATCATTTTGACAGCATCGTCAAGCGTCATGCCAAAAGGTATTCCACCATACCCTTTAAGGGGTTCGATATTGAATTCTTTCATGTGTAGTTGAATTGATTTGAAAGCGTGAAATTAAACAAAATCCACATACCGGACACCTTTTCAGCGTAAATAAGGAAACATTATTTGTATTTCACATGTTTTATCCCAATTCGGTCATTAGGGTTCGTAATGATTTTTGATGGATTTTCGAGTAGATTTCGTTTTTCTTTTCGTGAAGCATAGCGGGCTATGGAAACGAAAAGAAGGACGAAAGATGCCGAAAAGACGCAAAAATCATCGAACAGCAATGAAAAACCACATTCAAGCGTTCTAATGACCGATTTGGGTTTATTAGCGTTTTCACGCATTCCTTTATTCAAACCGCAAGGCTTTAATCGGTGTGATTCGGTTGATGACAGCGGTGGGTATCAGCAACATGAGTGTCCAAAGCAGCAAAGTTCCCAAATTAATGACAATGACAATGCCTGCATGAAGTTCCACCGGTACTGAGGAAAGATAATAGGTTTCGGCGGGTAATTTGATGAAAGCCGTGTAATATTGTAAGAAACAGAAACCCAATCCCACAATATTCCCAATGATCATGCCTGCAAACAATATACGCAACGACCTGTATAAAAGCACATTACGAACAAACTGATTGGTGGCACCCATAGCTTTCAGCACACCTATGGTTGAGGTTCTTTCGATGATGAAAATCAGCAACATGCTGACCACTGTAATGCCTGCCACCAACAGCATCAAGGCCATGATGAGCCATACATTGGTGTCTAACAGTGCCAGCCAGTCGAAAATCTGCGTGTTGGTTTCTCGCACCGTATATGAGGCTAATTCCACGGGCAAGCTGAAATACAAGGCATCGTTGACGGATTCCATCATGTCGGCATTATCCACCCACACCTCCACCTTTCCGGTAGCTTGCTCAGGCCACTCGTTCAATCTCCTGATCTGATTCAAATCTCCGAAAACGTACCGGTCGTCAAACTCTGTCAATCCAGTTTGATAGATACCGACAATATCGAACTTCCTCCCCCTTGCCTTCATGTCATTGTCAATAAACCAGACACGCACGGGGTCGCCCAAGCCCAGCAACATCTTATCGGCGATATTTTTCGAAATCATCACCTCCGTAGAACGCTCGTTTACAGTGTATTTCGGCACCATTCCGGCAACAAGGCAATTAGAAAAATACGACCAGTCGTAATGCTCGTCCACGCCCTTCAAAACCACCCCTTGAATTTCCTCATCGGTTTTAATGATGCCCGCTTTGTCTGCCACCATTTGGTAATGGCGAATACCGGCAGTATGATTGAGAATGCTTTTTAGCGAAGAATCCAGCACGAAAGGATTTTCTTCTATAGATTCGTTCTTGTCAAGGGCGACAATATGAATGGGAGCCTCAAAACCCAACACTTTGTCACGAATTTGGTTTTTGAAACCGATGACTACGCCCCAAGCGATGATCATTACAGCCACTGCCAATGCCACACTCACCACCGCTAATCGTAATGAGGTAGATGACAAACTTTTCCGCGACAACGAAAAAAATCTGCGTGCTATGAATTCTGATCCGTTCATTTTGTTTATAATTGCAAAAGTAAAAAATAAACCGCGATGTGTCGAATTTTCTTTTTCCTATTGATGATCATTGCCCCATATTGGGTCCAGTGTTCCGCCCAGCAAGTTACAACAGAAACAAAACATATTCAGTTGGTTTCAAGTGATTTATATATTTCAGGAGCACAAAACACAGAAGCATATCTACCCTTACTTCAAAAAAAGAAAATCGGAGTGGTTGCCAACCAGAGCAGTGTCATCGGGACGACTCATTTGGTGGACAGTTTACTGAAACAAGGCGTTGACGTTATCAAAATCTTCACACCTGAACACGGTTTCAGGGTGGCTGCCGATGCCGGGGCTGCCGTCAACCACGGCAAAGACGAGGCGACAGGTCTTCCTATTGTCTCTTTGTACGGAAAAAACAAAAAGCCAAGTTCGGAAATGCTTCAAGGCATCGACCTTATTTTATTTGACCTGCAGGATGTCGGGGTCAGGTTTTACACCTACATTTCCACATTGACCTACGTCATGGAAGCCGCCACCGAGAATCATTTGCCTATAATCGTCCTCGATCGTCCAAATCCCAATGGTTTTTATGTGGACGGTCCGGTGCTTAAAGCCGAGAACAAGTCATTTGTGGGACTTCATCCTGTTCCTGCCGTTTACGGCATGACCATTGGAGAATACGCGAAAATGGTTAATGGAGAAAGCTGGCTCAATAACGCCCTGCATTGCGATTTGACGGTCATACCTATTAATAATTACGACCGCAATGCCATTTACGAGCTTCCAGTAAAACCCTCCCCCAACCTCCCCACTTGGGAATCCATCTATCTCTATCCAACATTGTGTTTTTTCGAAGGCACCATTGTCAGCGTTGGCCGAGGCACCGAAACGCCATTTCAAGTGTTTGGACATCCCGATATGAGGGGCGGCATACACTTCACTCCCCAAAGCAAGGACGGAGCCTCAAAGCCTTTGTTGGAAGGACGGCGTTGCCGAGGCGAAAACAAGACTGATTTCGCGCACGATTTCGCCAGCAATGAAAATCAGATTCATTTGCAATGGATTATTGACGCCTATCAGCAATTGAAAGACAAGAAATTCTTTACTAATTATTTCCGGCTGCTATCGGGCGACGACGCCCTGCAACAACAAATCGAAGCGGGACTTGGCGAAACACAAATCCGTGAAAGCTGGCAAGGCGAATTAGATGCATTTCAAGAAATCAGGCGGAAATACTTGATATATTGAAAAATGTTCACCTGTCGATTCAAATAAAAACAAAGCGTTGCCTGAATAGATCGGGCGACGCTTTGTTTTTAAGGAACACAGATCGTTCCGAAAAATGATGCAATCAGTTTGTCCTACCCGGATAGATCTTCAGGGCTTCTTCGAGGCATTTCAAGGCTTTCTGCAAGTCTGAAATGTTCAAGCAATAGCTCACCCTCACTTCGTCCGTGCCCTTTCCTTGGGTACGATAAAACCCTGTTGCAGGAGCCAGCATCACCGTTTCACCATTATAATTAAACTCCTCTAACAACCATTTGCAGAAACGGTCGGAGTGGTCGATAGGCAAACGGGCAACACTGTAAAATGCACCTTTGGGCATTGGGACGAAACATCCCGGAATGGCATTAATGCCATTGATGATGGTATTGCGACGGGCCATATATTCTGCAGCAACGGCATCGAAGTATTCTTGCGGCGTGTCAACGGCTGCTTCGCCGAGTATTTGGCCAAACAACGGTGGTGACAAACGTGCCTGAGCGAGTTTCATGGCTGTGGCATACACCTCTTTATTGCGTGTAATAAAAGCACCCGTGCGCACACCGCAAGCACTGTAGCGTTTCGATACCGAATCGAGCAGCACCACATTTTGTTCAAGCCCTTCAAGATGCATGACGCTGAAATGCTGTGCACCGTCATAGACAAATTCACGATACACCTCATCGGCAAACAGAAACAAGTCATGCTTTTTGGCAATCTCACCCAATTTCTGAATCTCCTCCTTGGAATACAAGTAGCCGGTCGGATTGTTCGGATTGCATACCATGATTGCCTTGGTCTTGGGCGTGATCATTTGCTCAAAGGCTTCGATGGAAGGCAAAGCAAAACCATCTTCAATACTTGAGACTATGGGTTTTACCGTTACGCCGCAAATGAGGGCAAACGTATTGTAATTGGCATAGAAAGGTTCGGGGATGATGATTTCATCGCCCGGATCCAAGCAACTGTTGAAGGCAAACATCAAAGCTTCGCTGCCACCGGTGGTGACAATAATATCATCCGCTGTAATGTCAATGTCCACGCTGTGATAATACTCTACTAACTTGTTGCGGTAGCTGAGGTTACCAGCCGAATGGGTGTAGGAAATCACAGGAATGTCGGCATTGCGAACGGCATCGCGTGCTCCTTTGGGGGTCTCGACATCGGGCTGACCGATGTTCAACCGATAGACATGGATACCGCGTGCCCTTGCTGCATCGGCAAAAGGCACCAGTTTACGGATTGGTGAATAAGGCAGTGTGCTGCCAATGTGTGAAATCGTCGGCATGTTTTTGAGTTTATAAATAATTATGCTCCGATCGGTCAAATCGAAATTGTTCTGTTTTTTCGTTTTTCGTGCCTATGTACACTTAATTATTGACGGGTGCACCCATGCTGGATTGCTTTTCGGGAAGTGCCTCGGTAGGTTGGTTGAGCACGGTTCCTTTGATGCGCAGCACAACGGTCGGGTTCTTCTTGGCGTTTGAGGTCACCGTAACGGTTTTGTTGATCACACCGGGACGGTTGGTTCTGTATGTCACCTTAATTACCTCGGATTCTCCGGGTAAAATAGGCTCTTTGGGCCAAGTGGGAATGGTGCATCCGCACGAAGACTGTGGTTTTTGAAGAATCAGCGGTTCATTGCCGGTGTTCGTGAAAGCAAACTCGCACTCACCATTGCCGTTGTAGGGCACATCGCCATAATCGTGTACGGTTTTCGCAAACTGGATTTCAGGTCCGTTCTGAGTTTCGGCGGCTTCTTGAGCCGTTGCAATGCCCGACATCACCAATACGATGCCAAGCAAAAGAATGAGTTTTTTCATTGATACTATTTATTTAGTTGGTGCAAAAATACAAATTATCCTTCCCTTGTATCTGTTTTTCTATTCTTTTTTTCTTCTTTTTGGAGATCAAAAACCATACCAAAGCACGATCTCCATACCTCAATTCGATAGTAAGTCCTATCGGGATGAAAAATATAAAAAACTGATTGCAAATATCTTAAGTATTTTACGCCATACTTTATTGCAATTATTTCAAAAAAAACCGCTTCAAATAGGCGTTGGTATGAAAAGATTTCCTAATTTTGCACCTCGAAAAATGGCGGGGTAGCTCAGTTGGTTAGAGCGTCGGATTCATAACCCGGAGGTCTCGAGTTCAATTCTCGATCCCGCTACAAGCACAAATCCGTGAAAGGCAGCAGGTTATCACACTTGCTGCCTTTATTGTTACTTCGTGAGACAAAAGTCCCCTACTCTGTTTTTTCCCCGATAACAAAACGACGAACCGGAAACTTTCAACATTTATTTTGACAGGTTTTCAATCCCATTTCTAAAAAAAAACAGAGGCAGCGTGATGTCAGTCAACACCTTGCATTTCAGGTCGCGTTTTCAACACCTTTTGTTCATAACTTTTTTCCCTAAAAAACCCACTTTATGCCTCGTGCTTTTGTAATTTTGCCGTGCTTTTGGTGTCCGAAAGGACCTAACAGGGAATGCCGTGCAAATCGGCAACAGTGCCCGCTGCTGTAAGCTCTTTTTCAGCGTCCGCCACCATGTCACTGCCTTTGCCTAACAAAGGCGGGAAGACGACAGACGTACAGAGCAAGTCAGAAGACCTGCCAAGGCAACCCGCAGAAGGCTTTCGGGAACAAAAGCCATGACGAAACGAGGCATTTCGCATGACCCAGACGATCGCTTTCCTTTTTTGAAATGAGTTACTTTACCCAAAACCATGCGTGACGACATACAACACTTCTACAACAAGAACAAACGGATGACGAAATGAAGCCTTGCAAGCAAGAAGACCTCGTCACCATATTTGAAGACATTATTACCAACTTAATTGATACACATCCAAAAACACCATAAGTCATGATTCTCAACGAAACGCACATCATCAAGAGAAACGGCAAACGCGAGATTTTCTCTATCGACAAGATCAAGAACGCCATCCAGAAAGCCTTCCTTTCCGTGGGTAGCTTCGCACCTATGGAAGTACTTGACAACATCCTGAGCCGCATCAATATCTTTGAAGGCATCAGCGTGGAAGAAATCCAGAACCAAGTGGAAATCGCATTAATGGCCGAACGATACTATGCTGTCGCCAAGTCGTATATTATTTACCGTCAGCAACACTACGAAGACCGTGAAGTGCGCGAGAAGCTCGACTTCCTGATCAATTATTGTAATGCGCAGAACGCCGCTACGGGAAGCAAGTTCGATGCCAATGCAAACGTTGAGAAGAAAAACATCGCGACCCTGATCGGCGAATTGCCGAAATCGAATTTCATTCGCCTCAACCGCCGTATGCTTTGCGACCGCATCAAAGACATGTACGGGAAAGAACTCGCCGACCAGTATCTTCACCTGCTGAACAAGCACTTCATCTACAAGAACGACGAGACGAGCATTGCCAACTATTGCGCCAGCATCACGATGTACCCTTGGCTGCTCGACGGCACAAAGGGCATCGGCGGAAACGCAAGCGCCCCTACCAACCTGAAATCGTTTTGCGGCGGCTTCATCAACATGGTGTTTATGGTTTCCAGCATGTTGAGCGGTGCTTGCGCCACTCCAGAATTTCTGATGTATATGAACTATTTCATCGGCAAGGAATACGGCAAAGATTACTACAAGCGTGCCGACGAGGTGGTCGATCTGTCGCTCAAGCAGCGCACCTTGGATAAAGTCATCACCGACAGTTTCCAGCAGATTGTCTATTCCATCAACCAGCCTACGGGAGCACGTAACTTCCAGAGCGTGTTCTGGAACATCTCCTACTACGACAAAAACTACTTTGACAGTCTGTTTGGCAACTTCTTCTTCCCCGACGGATCGCAACCCGACTGGCCTTCGCTGAACTGGCTGCAAAAACGTTTCATGAAGTGGTTCAACGAAGAACGCACCAAGACGGTGCTCACCTTCCCTGTCGAAACCATGGCGCTGCTGTCGAAAGATGGCGACATTGTGGACAAAGAATATGCCGACTTCACCGCCGAGATGTATGCCCAAGGCCATTCTTTCTTCACTTATGTGAGCGACAACGCCGACTCATTAAGCAGCTGCTGCCGCTTACGCAATGAAATTCAGGACAACGGATTCAGCTATACCTTAGGTGCTGGCGGCGTTTCCACCGGATCGAAAAGCGTGCTGACCATCAACCTGAACCGTTGCATCCAGTACGAAAAGAAAAACAAACTGCCTCATCTCAGTTTTTTGGAAGAAGTCGTCGATTTGGTGCACAAGGTGCAACTTGCCTACAACGAAAACCTGCGTTACCTACAGTCGAAAGGCATGTTGCCTCTGTTCGACGCCTCATACATCGTCATGAACCGCCAATACCTTACCATTGGGGTGAATGGCATGGTGGAAGCTGCTGAATTCCTTGGTATTACCATTAGCGACAATGAAGAATACAACCATTTTGTGGAAAGCGTGCTTAGCCTGATAGAGACCTATAATAAGAAATATCGCCACGACGGCATTCTTTTCAACTGCGAAATGATTCCCGCCGAGAATGTCGGTGTCAAACACGCCAAGTGGGATAAGGAAGACGGCTATTTTGTGCCCCGCGACTGCTACAACAGCTATTTCTTTATCGTTGAGGACGAGTCGTTGACCATCCTCGACAAGTTTAAGCTGCATGGCGAACGCTACGTCAAGCATCTCACGGGCGGCTCCGCATTACACATGAACCTGGAAGAGCACTTATCGAAAAAGCAATACAGACAGTTGCTGCGTGTGGCTGCAGTGAAAGGAAGCAATTACTTCACCTTTAATATTCCAAACACAGTGTGCAATGATTGCGGACATATCGACAAACGCTATTTGAAGGAATGTCCAGAATGCCACAGCCACAACCTCGACTACCTGACCCGTGTCATCGGATACATGAAACGTATCAGCAATTTCTCTGCTGCACGACAAGAGGAAGCCGGAAGAAGGTACTATACGAAAGTGAAAGCATAACGTAAACAGATGGGAAGGGTTTCTCGGAAAGCCCTTCCCTTTCAACGCATAATAGTAATGCTGAAATATTACAATTATGACATTGTATTTCAAGAGGTTCCCGACGAGGTGACACTCGCCGTGAATCTTACTAATTGTCCCAACCGTTGCCAAGGCTGTCACAGTCCGCACCTGCGTGAAGACATCGGCACCCTTCTTGACGAAGCAGAAATCGGGAAACTGATTGCCCAATACGACAAGTGCATCACTTGTTTTTGTTTCATGGGAGGCGACGCCGAAAAAGCGGAAGTAGAACGTTTAGCCCGGTTTATCCGCTACAATTACAAGCTAAAAACCGCTTGGTATTCGGGCCGGGACGATCTTCCGGATGATGCCATGAGCTTCGATTATGTAAAACTCGGCCCATATATTCCGGAATTTGGCGGGCTGACGTCGCGACAAACCAACCAACGTTTTTATCGCAACAACAATGGCACGCTTATTGACATCACGGCTGAATATTGGAAAAAACAACTTTAAATCAAGCAAAACAACACATTAATACACATAACCACTTAGACAAAAAACACACAAAATGAAAAAGCCCTATCGTCCCGTAAGCGCCGAAGAAGCCGTCAGGGTCATCAAGTCGGGTGACCACGTCCACATCAGTTCAGTCTCTAACGTTCCTCAATGTCTGATTCAGGCGCTATGCGAAAGAGGTCGTCGCGGCGAGTTGCAAAACGTTTACATCCACCACCTTCATACCGAGGGGGCCGCTCCTTATGTCAATCCTGAGTTTGAGGGCATTTTCCAGCACAACGCTTTTTTTGTTGGCGCCAATGTCAGAGAAAGTGTTCAGAAAGGCCTTGCTGATTACATCCCCGTTTTCTTGGGTGAGATTTCGCGTTTGTACCGTGAGCGTTACATCAAATGCAACGTTGCCATGATTCAGGTGTGTCCTCCCGACAAGTTCGGGTACGTTTCGTTAGGATCTTCTGTCGATGCCACCCTTGCCGCCATCGAATCATCGGAGTTCACCATAGCCGTTGTCAACAAGCATGTTCCGCACACTTATGGCGATTCACAGATTCCGATCAGTAAAATCGACATTTTTGTCGAGGACGACTGTCCGATAGAGACTGTCGAGTTCAGCCAGCCTACGCAGGTGGAAAAAACAATTGGAAGATACTGTGCCGAACTCATTGAAGACGGCGCCTGTCTTCAGATGGGCATCGGCTCTATTCCCAACGCCATTCTGTCGTGTCTGCGCAATCACAAAAACCTCGGCATCCACACCGAGATGTTTTCCGACGGGATTCTTGATTTGGTAAAACGCGGAGTCATCAACGGATCAAACAAAGTGCTCGACAAGGGGAAAATCGTTTCCACATTTGTCATGGGATCGCAAAAAATATACAAGTTCATCGACAACAATCCCGAAGTACTATTGAAGGATGTCGAATACACCAACGATCCTTTTATCATTGCACAGCAACCCAAGATGACTTCCATCAACTCAGGCATCCAGATTGACTTATCGGGACAAGTCTGTGCCGATTCACTCGGTCCTCGCATTTATTCAGGCGTAGGCGGTCAAATTGACTTTGTTTACGGATCTTCAAGGTCGAAAGGCGGCGAAGCCATCATCGCCATGGCATCCACCACCAGCAAAGGTATTAATAAGATTGTTCCTTCGCTTGACTTGGGTTCGGGGGCTGTAACCACACGTAATCATATCCACTGGCTCATCACCGAATACGGAGCCGTCAATCTTTATGGCAGGTCGTTGCAGGAACGAGCGAAACTCATCACCTCGGTGGCTCATCCCAAGTACCAGGAAATGCTTGACGAAGCGGCTTTCAATCGCTTCGGATCGCATTACCACTACATTTGCAGCCACTCCATCCCTTAACACAAATACAAGCATCTTTAGAGAATACATGTATTTGAACTACTTCATTTTCACGAGTTTGCCCATTTTCGTGCAACATAATCGGTTGTTTCTCTTTTTTTGCATGTTTGAATGATACATTTTTTTATTTTTGCATCGAAAATTCATTCGACATGAGCGTTGTTGCCATTATCTCCGCAATTCTAACCCTAATTGCAGGCATAGGTGTTTTTTTGATAGCCTGCCAGATATTAAGCTCGAATTTAGAGTCAGCCAGTTCCAATAAACTAAAGATCCTGTTTTCCAAGGCTTCACGTAGTCGATGGATAGGGGTTGGCATTGGCACAGTGGGCACTGCCGTCATCCAAAGTTCCGGCGCAACAACGGTAATGATCATTGGTTTCGTAAACGCCAGCATCATCACGTTGTCGCAAGCCGCCACAATGATTTACGGAGCCAATATCGGAACAACCATTACTGCACAAATCGTTGCCCTAGGCATGTTTGGAAAGGATACGCTATCCACTTCCATCATGTTCTCGTCTTTAGCCGGTGTGGGGGCCTTCGTATCTTTGTTCTCTAAAAAAGACATCTGGAAAAAAGTGGGCGGTATTCTCACCGGATTCGGAATGCTGTTTGTCGGTCTCGACATGATGAGCCGCTCTATGTCAGACTTTGCCGCACTTGAAGATGTAAGGCTTTATCTCTCCACCATTCGCAATCCCTTGTTGCTTGTGCTGATTGGTGCAATTCTGACGGCTATTATCCAAAGCTCTTCTGTCATGACTTCCATTGCAATCGCCATGGTGGTGACCAAGCTCATTCGGATCGACCAAGGTATTTTTCTCACAATGGGTTCAAACATCGGTTCATGCGCCGTTGCCATCATTGCCGGTATGACCAGTGGAAAAAACGCCAAACGCACCGCTTTGATTCACCTGATTTTCAATGTCAGTGGCGTTGTGTTTTTCCTGATTTGCGAATTGATATTGGAGCTTGTCACTAATAACCACATCACCTATGGTTCATTATTGCAAAAAATGTTCCCTGGTGCCCCTCAGACGCAGTTGGCCATGTTCCACACCTTTTTCAACGTCACCACCGTATTTCTCATTTTGCCTTTGACCAATGCGCTTGTGAGATTGGTTTCGCACCTCATCCCAGACAGCGAAGACGATGTCGTTATGGAAGGACCGCATACTTTCTATATCGACGACAACATGCTTAAATACCCTCCTGTTGCCGTACAGCAGACCAAATCCGAAATACTCAACATGGCATCCATTGCGATTTCCAATTTCAATTGCTCTATCGACACCATTTGCACCATGGATTTCAGTCAGAAAGAAGCTTTCGACAAAAACGAAACCGTATTGAATTTCCTGAACCGTGCTTTGGTCGATTTTTGTGTGAAAATATCGGAAACAAGCCAGCTGAGCGAGAAAGACCGGGTTTACATCACCACCACGTTCCGCTCCATTCGGGATATTGAACGTATCGGCGACTATGCCGAAAACATCGTTGAGTACGCAGAAAGCCTTCGCAACAGCAACGACCGTTTTTCACCCGAAGCCTTGAAAGAAATTGAACAGCTCCGTTGTCTCATCAACCTGCTATACGACAAGATCATCATCGCTTACCGCGACGAAGATTACAAATCCTATCAGGAGGCAGATGTTATTGAACAACAGGTTGACGATTTCACCAAGCTCATGGAGGAAATGCATATCAAACGCTTGGAAGCCGGCATCTGCACAGCCAACATCGGTGCCGAATACCTCTCGCTTTCATCGAATGCCGAACGTATTGCCGACCATTTGATTAATGTGGGCAAAACCATTATGACACTGGAAAAGGTAAAGAGCTGATTTTGACGTTGACGACGACGTGTCTCCCGCTCCTATTTCCTTGAAGCAACATTCAAACCTTGAAACTGCTTCCTCCCAAGAACTCGCGCAGCAGCGAGGTTGAAGGAATCTCATGGTCGGAAACCGGCACGAAATAGTGCATGAAATGCAATAGCCGATGGGCTTCGCAATACGCATCGCAGTTTCGCGGCACACTTGCAAGAATGGGAATGGCATGGTTGCGCAGCACGGCAAATTCAATCAGATAGGAAGAATTGAACATGGCATCGGCTTGTTCCTGAAACGGATAAATCCATTTTTCCTCTGCCGCACTCACACTTGGCCATTGTGCAATGGTTTCGCGTGCCGAAAATGCGCCCTTATTCGCATCGCGGACAATACGGCGCAACAGCCGCACATCACACGTCGGAATCCAATTGTGATCATCGAGAGAAATGCCGGTCAGATTGGAGACGAACACTTTGTATTTGAACGTATCGTCAATTCCTTGAACCAACAGCGGATTCAACGCATGGATACCTTCGATAACAAGCACCGTATTTGCCGACATGCGGAAGTTCTTACCGTTGTATTCGCGCACGCCTTTCACAAAATTGTATTCAGGAAAACTCACCTCTTCCCCATCCATCAGTCTTTGAACATCACGTTCGAGAGCGGCATGGTCAACCGTCTCAAAATTATCGAAGTCGTAGCTGCCATCGGCCAGCTTTGGCGTATCGACACGGTTCACAAAATAATCATCCGTTGAAAACGAAAACGGCTCTAACCCGCAGGCTTTCAACTGAATGCTTAGCCGACGGCAGAACGTTGTTTTTCCACTGCTGCTGGGACCCGTGATAAGCACCACGCGACAAGGGCGTTGCGACCTGAAACGCCGGTCGATGTCTTCGGCAATGCGGACGATCTTCTTCTCCTGCAAGGCTTCGCTGACTTGGATCAACTCACTGGCCCTTCCTTGCAACACGGCCCTATTGACATCTCCCGCATTATTCAATCCCA
>JASBYY010000025.1 GCA_029983675.1 Bacteroidales bacterium
GAGTTAAATCAATGTATAACCAAAAAAGTTGCATTTGTAACTTGAATTCAGCAGAGAAGTATGGGTATGAATGTGGTTTTATTTAAGCGCTTGCTGCGTTATTATGCCATTAGTATGGTTTTGCTAATGGTATTGCGGCTTGTATTTATTGGTGTGCACCATGTTTCCGGTTTAGGATTTGTTGAAGTGCTGGAAGCCATTGGAATAGGATTGATTATCGATTCAAGCGTGATGTCGTGCTGCACGATGCTTTGCTATGTGGCAGGATGGGCGGTTTCTTTTCTGTCTGAAAAGGCGGGAAAAGGACTGCTGACGGCAGGCTTGGCACTTTCGTTATTGACGGTTTTAGTGGTCAATGTGGTGGACATTTTCTATTACGGTTATTATAATACCCGTCAGAGTTACAGTATCTTAAGCTATTTCATGGAAAACTTTTCCAATAATTTCAGGATGTTGTGGAAAGACTTTCCGTTGCCATGGGTGATTTTGGGCGCTGTCGCCGCGTTGTTTGCGTTATATGTTTGGACGAAACGAATGTTTAGCAAAGTGACGATGAAGCGCCAGCCATGGCTGACGCTGTTATGCGTGCTGCTGACTTTCGGTGCGCTGTCGTTTTTGTATTACGGCTCTCCGTTCTGGAGACTCACCACATTCTCTTCGCAGCCCGTGTTGAATCAGGCGTCAAGTAATGGGGTCTATACTTTGGCGAAGTCCTATGCTGTTTCACATACGTTCCGTAAGGATTTGTTCCCCTTTGATGAACAGAAAGTGATGCAAGAGATACCGGAAAATATCGCTTTCACATGCTCCGCCAGCGAAGTGTTGCTGGGGACAATGACGCCTACGTTGAGGAAGTTCAAACAGCCTAAAGAGTTTGATGTGCCCAAAAACGTGGTCATTGTTGTTTGTGAGAGTTTCAGCGCCACACCGACCGGAGTGCTTGGCCAAGAGGACAGGTCGTATTCCCCGTTTTTTGACACACTTTGCCGTGAGGGAGTGTTGTTCGCCAACTGTTTTTCCAATGGACAACGGACCCAGCACGGCATCGTTTCGGTGGTTTCAGGCTTTCCCGCGGTGATCGGAAGCTCTCTTATACGACGGAGGGAAACCAATGCGTTTTTTACCATTGCCGATGCTTTGAAAAATGAAGGGTATGAAACCAATTTCATACATGGCGGTGATGTGAATTATGATGACATGCAGGATTATTTGCGGCAAGGAGGTTTCCAGAATATCTATGGCGAGGAGGCTTTTGACACTTGGCGGTTTAAGAATGACTGGGGCGTGTGCGATGAAGATTTGTTTGATTTCGCTTTCCGAAAAATCAGCGAAGCAAAACAACCGCATCTTTCAGTGATTCTCACCATGAGCAACCATCATCCTTATGATATTCCGTCATATTACTCCGACAGGTACCCCGAGGTGCTCGAATTTGCGAATCTTAAGGCCACATTCCACTATGCAGATTATGCGTTTGCAACGTTTATGGATAAAATGAAACAACTGCCCGAGTATGAAAACACTTTGATTCTAAGAATTGCCGACCACGGCGAAGTGTATTCTCAAAACGACCATCAGTTCAGGCTTTTCCATATTCCGGCCTTGCTGTTGAATGGCAGTTATCGCGACACGGTCTTTTCGCCCGTATGCTCACAGATGGATTTTGTTCCGACCATCTTGTCGGAAATAGGTTTTAAGGGTGCCTTTCCCTGCATGGGGAGAAACTTGTTCGCTGATGATTACCATCCTTTTGCCCCTATGAACACGCTCAACAACCTGCATCTCTGGATGGAAAACGGCAAGGTGGTTTCTTGGGATATGATGAATGATGAAGCCCATTGCTACCGCATGAACGCAAACTATATGTTAGAGCCATCCAATGAGCCTTTCGATGCGGAGC
Source organism: Bacteroidales bacterium (assembly GCA_029983675.1). Classification (GTDB taxonomy): domain Bacteria; phylum Bacteroidota; class Bacteroidia; order Bacteroidales; family F082; genus Limimorpha. The sequence continues at coordinate 1,901 of JASBYY010000025.1, forward strand.
TTGTAAGAATGAAGTCGTATCTGGCTTTCATGAGTTACATTTACCAGAAGGGATTGTTCAATAATTCGGGCACAGAGTAAACTTTTATAGGTATTGCTTTTTTACCGTGGATTTTTATTAAACTCTATGGAAAAATAAATAATCTGATTTTTCCATAGAGTTTTGTCATTTTGTCATTGTTTTGAAGTTGGAATTGGTGCGAAATCCACAAAAGAAAATCCGCCAAACGATGAAAGATCACCTTTGTTGGCGGATGGGTATGGTTTCGGGAAACCGAAGTCTTATTTTTTCAGTCCGGCCAGCTGCTGTTCGATGACGGCAATTCTAGCTTCGGCATCGGATTTCTTTTTGCGTTCTTTGTCAACGACAGCTGCCGGAGCACCATTCACAAAGCGCTCGTTGGAAAGCTTCCCTTCAACACTCTTGAGGAATCCTTGTGTGTATTTTAATTCTTCTTCTAACTTATTGATTTCAGCCTCCACGTCCACACTGGCGCTGAGCGGGATGAAGAACTCAGTGGCTCCGGTGATAAACCCGAAGGCTCCCTCTGGAGCTTGGTTCACGTAGTCTATGGATTCGATATTGCACAACTTGGCGATGACACAGTCGAACGACTTGTCGATGTCTTCATTCTCAACGACGACAAGGCGTATGGCATCGCGGAAAGGAATGCTTTTTTCGGAACGCACCTTGCGCACATTGTTGATGACTTGTTGCGCTGTGTCGAAATGACTCAGGATGTCGCTGTCAACCGGATGAATGTCGGGTTGCTGTGCAATGATGATGTCTTCTCCATCCTTGCGTTCTGCAATGGCGTGCCAGATTTCTTCGGTGATGAAAGGCATGAAAGGATGCAACAGCTTCATCAAATTTTCGAAGAAGGCAATGGTGGCATCGTAGGTGGCCTTGTCGATGGATTGTCCCATGGGGGCTTTCACCATCTCCAAGTACCAGGAGCAGAAATCGTCCCAGGTGAGTTTGTAAATGCTCATCAGGGCATCGGAGAGACGGTATTTGTCGATGTTGTCGTTGGTCTCGGCCAATACCTGATTGAAACGGGCATCGAACCACTTGACGGCCATCTCGGCGGTGTCGGGTTGTGCAAGGCTTTCGTCCACCGTCCAGCCTTTGACCAAGCGGAGGGCGTTCCATATCTTGTTGCAGAAATTGCGTCCTTGTTCGCAGAGCGACTCGTCAAAAAGGATGTCGTTGCCGGCGGGAGCGGAGAGCATCATGCCCATGCGCACGCCATCGGCACCGAACCTGTCGATCAGTTCGATGGGGTCGGGGGAGTTGCCCAAGGATTTCGACATTTTGCGTCCTTGCTTGTCGCGGACGATGCCGGTGAAATAGACGTTGCGGAAGGGCACGTCGTTCCGGTATTCTTCTCCTGCCATGATCATGCGCGCCACCCAGAAGAAAATGATGTCGGGGGCGGTAATGAGGACGTTGGTGGGATAGTAATACTTGAACTCAGCATTGTCGGGGTCGAGGATGCCGTTGAACAACGACAGCGGCCACAGCCACGATGAGAACCAAGTGTCCAAACAGTCGCCGTCTTGACGCAGGTCGCTGATTGTCAAGCTGTTGTTTCCTGTTTTTTCTTTGGCGAGTTGCAAGGCTTCTTCGGGTGTTTCGGCCACAACATAACCGCCGTCGGGCAAATAATAAGCCGGGATTTGGTGTCCCCACCATAGCTGGCGGCTGATGCACCAGTCCTTGATGTTCTCCAACCAGTGGCGATACAGGTTGATGTATTTTGAAGGATAGAACTGTATGTCGCCTTCGATGACGGGTTTCAAGGCGATGTCGGCCAAATGTTCCATTTTCAGGAACCACTGCATGGAGAGTTTTGGCTCGATTGGCACGTTGGTGCGTTCCGAGTAGCCCACCTTATTATTATAGTCTTCGATTTTTTCAAGCAAATCGGCAGCTTTCAGGTCGATGACGATTTGTTTTCGGGTCTCTTCACGGCTTTTCCCAATGTAAAGACCGGCTGCCTCGCTGAGTGTGGCATCGTCATTAAAGATATTGATGCTCTGTAGGTTGTGCTTTTCGCCCAACATATAGTCGTTCACATCGTGGGCGGGTGTGACTTTCAGACATCCTGTGCCAAACTCCACATCGACGTATTCATCTTCGATTACGGGGATGGTGCGGTTTACCAAAGGCACGACGACTTTCTTGCCACGCAGCCATTGGTTTTTCACATCGTTCGGGTTGATGCACATGGCGGTGTCGCCCATGATGGTCTCTGGGCGTGTGGTGGCTACCACGGCATAGCGTTTGCCTTGGGCATCGGTGCGGATGACTTCGCCTTCAGCTCCCGTAGCTCCTGTGCCGTCATCTTCGGCAAGATAGTACCGCAGATAATACAGCTTGCTATGCTCATCTTTGAAAATCACTTCCTCGTCGCTCAAAGCGGTCAGGGCTTTCGGATCCCAGTTGACCATGCGCACGCCTCTGTAGATTTGTCCTTTGTTGAATAAATCGACAAAAGCGTGGATGACACTCTTGGAGCGGAGCTCATCCATGGTGAACGAGGTGCGTTCCCAGTCGCAGGAACAGCCCAATCGACGGAGTTGTTTGAGGATGATGCCGCCGTGTTCGTGGGTCCAGTCCCAGGCGTGTTGCAGAAATGCCTCACGGCCAATGTCTTCCTTTCGGATGCCTTGTCGTGCCAATTTGTTCACGACTTTGGCTTCGGTGGCGATGGAGGCGTGGTCAGTGCCTGGCACCCAGCAGGCGTTTTTGCCTTGCATACGGGCGCGCCGGATGAGGATGTCCTGAATGCTGTTGTTCATCATGTGGCCCATGTGAAGCACGCCGGTGACGTTGGGCGGAGGAATCACGATGGTGTAAGGTTCGCATTTATCGGGGGTGGAATGGAAGTAATTCTTTTCCAACCAGTGTTCGTACCATTTGCCTTCCACTTCCGAAGGACTGTATTTGCTGCTGATTTCCATATTGTCCGGTTAATCTTTTGAAACATCCGCAAGGTAGGCAACAAAGCCTACAATTTGCGCAAAACAAACAGCAAAATTAGGATTTTTTCGGGCAGGTTGATGCAATAATTTTGATTTTTCGGATTTTGTAGGGCGTAATGGACAGTTTTACAAAACAATGGCGAGCCAATAAAGGCGAGTAAATGGTCGATGCCATAATGGGAGGGAGGCGGCTGATAACGGTAATGGGTTTGATCGGCTTCAACAGACTTTTTTTAATTGATTTCCGACAGATAGGCGTCCGCAATTAGATTTTTCCTATTTTTGTCCGTTCATTGAAAAAAGTTAATCATTTAATTCATAAACTATGGGTACATTATCTAATCTTTGGCAGGACCACAGGACCCTGATGGTTTTTGTCCTTGTCTTAATCATTGTGATTCCTTTCTTGATCTTTTACTTGAAAAAGGCCAAGAAAGAGCATCCTAAAGGCTTGATCGCAGCCGCCTTAAGCAATATGGGCGAGCGTTTTGGCTATTACATCATGAATGCGGTATTGGTGCTGTTCATCTGCTCCAAGTTCGGCATCTCCGACGAAACATCGGGTCTTATCTTTGGTGTTTTTTACTTCCTTATTTATGTGTTGGCGCTTCCTGGTGGTATCATCGCCGACCGCACCCAGAACTACAAAAAAACCATCATAACGGGTATCGTCGTTATGGCAATCGGTTATGGATTGCTGTCCATTCCGGTGTTCAGTGACAACGGCGCCAAGTCGTGGGTGTTTGTCCTTGCCATGGTTGCTTTGGTGCTCATCGCTTGTGGTAATGGTCTCTTCAAAGGAAACTTGCAGGCTATCGTCGGTCAGTTGTATGACGACTTTGAGGCTGAGGCCGCCAAGAAAGGACCTGAAGCCTTGGCAGCGGCTAAGGGAAAACGCGACAGCGGCTTCCAGATTTTCTATGTGTTTATCAACATTGGAGGTGTGATTGCTCCTTTTGTGGCTCCTATCATTCGTGACTGGTGGTTGAAGTCCAGAGAATTGATTTATAATGCTGACCTACCTCGTCTGTGTCACAAGTATATCATGAATACCATGGGAGGTAACGACATGGCTAACTTGACACAATTGTCGCAGGCTTTTGAAGGTGCTTCCGACAATCTGACGGCTTTCTGCCAAAACTACCTGAATGTATATAACACAGGTGTCCATTTGTCATTCATCGTTTCGGTGCTGGCCATGCTGATTTCTTTGTTTATCTTCATCGCGGTGAGACACAAGCTTCCGAATCCTGTCAAGAAAGTGAAGGTCGAAGTGAAAGGATATTCCGAAGCAGAACGTATGGCCGATGCCAAAGAAATCAAACAGCGCATGGCTGCCTTGTTTGCGGTCCTCGGAATCGCCGTTTTCTTCTGGTTCTCTTTCCACCAAAACGCACAGTCGCTCACCATCTTTGCCCGCGATTTTGTTGATACCAGTGCCATTCCTCCCGAGATCCTGCAATTCATCAACCCTTTTTTCGTGATCGTTCTGACACCTATCATCATGTGGATTTTCGGCTCACTTCTGCGCAAAGGAAAAGAGGTTTCAACTCCAAAGAAGATCGCACTCGGTATGTTCATCGCCGCCTGTGCTTACGTATTCCTGATTTTTATCTCTGTGGCCCATAATTATCCCTCTGGCGACGCATTCAAGAACCTGCCTGAGGCAGAAAAAATGGTTATGAAAACAGGCCCGTGGGTGATGATTGTGACCTATTTCTTCCTTACCCTGGCCGAATTGTTTATCTCACCCTTGGGTTTGTCATTCGTCTCCAAGATTGCACCGCGCCACATGGTGGGTATGTGCCAAGGCTTGTGGCTGTCTGCCACTGCCATCGGCAACCTGCTCATCTTCCTTGGCGTGAGAATGCTCAATGCATTCCCGAACCAGTGGATGACATGGGGCATTTTTGCCTTGATTTGCCTTGTCTCCATGGGAATCATGCTTGGTATGCTCAAATGGCTCGAAAAGGTCGCGAAATAATTCTTTAGAAACGACACTTTGGAAAAAGGCTTGCTTCGGCAGGCCTTTTTCCTGATTTGAATGCTTGCAATAATAGAACAGAAGCCGTTCATGAAAAAGATCTTCTTCTCCACCCTGTTGTTTTTCTCCTTTGGCTGTCTCTTGGCTTCCGAGATCCACTCGGATAGTGTGAGACAAGAACTTGCCCGAATCTTGTCCGACCCTGCAACCGAACCGAAACAGCGCTTTTATGAAGCGGTGGGATACATGGAAAAGGAACTTCCCCTTTCGGAACGATTGCTGTGTTATCAGACTCTTTTTCGCGGATATTGCGCCCAAATGAAGTCGGAAGAGCTTCAAAACACGCTTATGGCAAGACTACATGTCTATTTGGGCACCTGTTATGTTACCTTGCAGCAAGAGGATGCGGCGGGCATGCAGTACGACAGTGCCTATTATTATATCCAACAAACCGTCTTGGATTCGTATGAAAAAGCCTTAGTTTATCAAATATACGCGGACATGCAGATACGGAACGGAAGTGTAGAAGAAGGACATGAGCATTATTGGAAAGCTATCGGGATATGGGAGCGTGTCGGAAACGCCGAAGTCAAGCAATCTTATTGCTATTATCAATTGGCAACGGGATATTATCAGACAGGCGACATTGAAGGTATGGAAAAAGTGGTCAATAATATGAAGCTGTTGTCGGAAAGCACTTCGGATAAGCGTGTCTCCTATGATTATTATTCCGTTTGTTCCGTTTATTATACCATGCTTTCGCAGGCACATCCCGAAGTGCAACGCTACCAAGACAGCATCGCCTATTACAGCTTACAGTCCATCGGCATCATCGAAAAGATGAGCTTCGACGAAATGCGTTCAGCCCAGATAAAGCCGGTGTGGAACTATTACAATCATGCCGTTTTTTATGACCCCGATGAGGGTGAGCCGGTTGTTGACAGCATTGAGAAATACCTGAATCTGGCTGAAAAGATGATGCTTGCCTTGAACTATCAGGGGTGGGAACGCGACGAATGTCTCGTCAGTATACGCGATGAACGTGCGTGGCTTTATTATCATAAAAAGCAATATCGAAAAGCGGAACAAGAGATGTTGGAAACAATACAGTTGATCGATTCGGTTGACCGCTATTCTCCCAACTCCGTCGTGATAGAACGAGAACAAGCCTACCGGTTTTTAGTCGATTTGTATGAAGAAATGGGTGATTTCAGTGCAGCCTTGCAGTATCAAAAACGGCTCAACGAAACCACCAAGCAACGTTATGATAGTGAAAAGCAGAAAGCTATCCACCAACTTTTGGTTCAGTATGAAGTGGAGCAGCAAGATTGTGCCATCAGCCGCTTGACCTTGAAAAACGAAGCCGCCCGTAAAATCATGTGGATGATTGTCGGGCTGTGCGTGTTGCTGCTCCTCTTTTTGGTGTCGGTCTCCATTCTGTATTTTCTTCGGAAGAAAAACCTGCAGCAACAAGTGTATGAAAACACGCTGGAAGCTGAAAATGTCAAGCAAGAGTTGTTCTATCGTACTCAGGAGATGGACCTGTTGCGTATAGAATACAATCGCTTGCAAGAACTATCTGAGAAAAACCAAGAGTATGCCGAAAAATACAAATCCGATTTGCTTCTTATCCGGCAGCGGCTGGAAGAGGCACCGACCAGAACCCTCGTTCTGAACCTGATGGAACTTGTTCGACAATCCGGCCTTACGCGCAACACCAAACAAAAGTATTTGGAACTTCTCGACAAGTTGGATACGGCCGACCTAGACGGCATCTTTGCTGCCGCTAAACAAAGGCTCACCACTTTGGACATGAAATATATTGTCTGTTTTCTCGCCAACATGAAAGCCGATGACATTGCGGATTTGTTCCTTATTTCCATCGACAGCGTTTATTCCGTTCGCCACCGTGTCCGCCGGAAATTCGACAAGCAATCTACCTTGCCTTTTTAAAGAGAACAACTCGCGCAAAAAACAACGCCCTGCAAAGCAGCCTTGTTTGTTTGTCTGTCAAATTAGCAATTGCGGAAATGATAGTTTTTAATCAGTTGGATTTTAACTGATTGTGACTTTTTTTTGTTTTGTTGGAAAAGAAAAGATATCAAGATTTGTCAAGATAATGTCGAGGATAACAGCCCTAAATTTGTCTCGAAGTTTTAATCAACACCAAATGTTTAATCTAAAAAATATCAGTTATGAAAACGAAAAGAAAAATTCAAGTAAGAATCATCCTTGTTGCGATGATGGGCTTGTTGTTCATGTTTGGAACATCCACAACAATCTTTGCACAAGATGAAACAAAAGAAACGACGGAAAAGCCGGCCAAGAAGAAATCGAAGTTCGGTTCTTTTCTTCGCAAAGTTGGTGAAAGTGCCACAGGAATCAACATGAGTGACGAAACTTTCATCGCGTGGGATCTTAAGGCCCAAACCAAGGTGGAACTCTCCTTTATCAGTGCCGAAGGAGACGTGGCTTCACGAGAGGTGCTGCTGACGTTTTCCGCTAAAACGAAACAATCTGGAATAAGTTTGGAAATAGCAGGCATCTCAACATCCGATGAACAAGATTTTGCTGCTGATTTGAAAGGCAACAGGTTTGAAATCGATCGCAAAGTAGATGCCGGGAAAAAGGATCTCATAGAAGGCATTCCTGTATTCTATAAGATTGCCTTGAAGAATGTGCCGATCGATTTGCCGGCAATTGAAGTGGTAAGTCTTGGATATTATCTATGGTCCAAAGATAGTAATATCGGTTCCGGCATGGCTGGAACGCAACCGATGCAAATTCGTAACATTCCCATTCAATGGAACAATCCCGGAACAGAAAATCTCGTAGGGTGGACTGCCAGTGCCAGGCTTATGTGTGACCTTAACGTGGTTTCGTGTATTGGAGACGCTTCGGGCAATGTTGTTCTAACCCTTGCGGCCACAGCGAAAAACGACAATTTAAAATTAGAATTGGGAAAAACGAATAATAATTCCCAAATAGTGGAAGCCTTCAACAATTCAGGTGCAAATTATGAAGGAACATGCCCTGGTTCGTATTCCGAATGTGTAGGACAAAAAGAATTAATCAAGGGATTGCCAGTCCAATTTCAATTTGTTTTTTCCGGAATAGAAAATGCCATACCTTCTTTTGATTTAATCAAGTCAGAGTTTTACCTATGGTCGCCCAACGGAAGTTGCGGGTCAAATATGTCTGGGGTTCAGCCTGTTCAAATTAGGAATATACGCATTGCATGGGAATAAAATCATTTATTGTTTCACTTAAAATCATAACGTTATGAAAAACAAAACCTTTATCACATTGTCAACAGGCATGGTGCTTGGCATCGTCTTGTTGTTCACCGCATGCGGCGGTGGAAGCGGTAGCAGCAGTTCCGCTAAAAAGCTGCCCACACACGAAGTCTTCGGCGATATCCTCGATATTGCCAACCGGTACCATTACACGGATTCCGTCAGGGAAGCGGAATGCGTTGCGAAAATTGAAAAATTGAAGCTGAAGGGCCTCAGCGAAAGCTCGGTGCAAAAAATCACCGCTTTAAGGGCACAGAGGAAGCAAGATGAAAAAAACTCGAAAGCCGAACTTGAAGAAGCCATCGCTAAAGAAAAGTCCAATATCATAGGGAAAAAAGTTCCTTTTGAAGTTGAAGAGGGGCTGGGCTATGAAGTAACCGATTTTACCGTTGTGGACGTAGAGAAAGACGGTGATGTATCAGCCAAATGTCAGTTGAAAATCACCGATGCCAAAGCGGCAGATATCATTGGGGGCAAACTTTTTATAGAGTTTGACTTCTTTGACAAAGACGGAAATAGTATGGGAAAGAAGGGTGCCGCTTATGTAAAACTGCCCGAAGCAGCCGATGGAGCTACCGCAAGCCAGGGAATTCTTTTTAACACGTCCAGTAATAGAGCGAAAAAGTATGTCAATTTCGCCAAAGTGAAGTTTCTAAAAGAAAACGGGTAAAATCATACTCGCAAGAAGTTTCTAGGGCAAAGGCCTTTCAGGTGGATTGGATCCAATCAGCTGTCTTGCGAACGTGATAGGATGATTTCTGGTAGGAAACCATATCTTGATAATGATTGTTTTTCACTAATTTTGCAGCTTAAAATCTCAGGGTTAGCTCCTGAGGTCGCAATAAAATGATTAACCAATTCAATTGTCATGTTCAAAGGACATCCTAAAGGGCTATACGCCCTCGCTTTGGCCAACACGGGTGAACGCTTCGGCTACTACACCATGTTGGCCATTTTCGTGCTTTTCCTGCAAGCCAAGTTCGGCTACAATGAGGCGCAGGCCGGCAATATTTATGGCATCTTCTTAGGATGCGTATATTTCATGCCGCTTATCGGAGGCATCCTCGCCGACCGTTTCGGCTACGGCAAGATGGTGACGACGGGTATCGCCGTCATGTTTCTCGGCTATTTCTTGCTCGCTTTCCCGCTCGACAATGCCATGGCAAAAGTCAGCATGTTTGCGGCTTTAGCCTTGATCGCCATGGGAACGGGTTTGTTCAAGGGCAATCTGCAAGTGATGGTGGGCAACCTTTATGATGAAGCCAAATACAGCGCTTTCCGCGATAACGGATTCAGCTTGTTCTATATGGCCATCAACATTGGTTCCATGTTTGCGCCGATCACGGCGACCAAGGTCACTGACTTGTTCTTGGGCAAGGCCGGATTCAGCTATGTGCCGCAGATCCCTTCACTGGCGCATCAGTATATAGACGGCACCATCACTCCCGATGCCTTGCAGAGCTTTCAGACATTGGCGGTGCAGCAGGGCTATGCCGTCGATAATTTGAGTGCCTTTGCCAACGACTATATCAATGCCTTGTCAGGGGCTTATAACTATGGTTTTGGTGTTGCCTGCATTTCGTTGGTGCTTTCCATCGCCATCTACCTTTGCTGCCGCAGGTGGTTCAAACATGCCGATGTCAACACGAAGCAGGCGAAGCAGATGGCGCATACCACGGTGCATGTCGAAGATCTTTCGCGGGAGCAGACCCGTTCGCGCATCATGGCTCTGGCATTGGTCTTTGTGGTGGTGATTTTCTTCTGGATGTCGTTCCAGCAAAGCGGTCTCTGCCTGACGTATTTCGCCCGCGACTACACGGCGAGCACGGCATCGGGCTTTACGCGCATCGGGTTCAACATTTGGGCGCTGACCTTGATAGCCATTTCGGTTTATACCTTGTTCTCCACCTTCCAGTCAAAGGAGAAGAAAAACAAATATATTCTCGGCGGCGTGACCTTGCTTTTATGGGCGGGCGCTTTTGCGCTTTACAAGGGTATGGACGATGTGATCAACACTTTGCCGCAACAGTTCCAGCAGTTCAATCCTTTCTTTGTAGTGGCGTTAACGCCGGTTGCCATGGCGGTATTCAGCGCATTGGCAAAACGAGGGAAAGAACCGTCCTCGCCGCGTAAGATCGGTTTCGGCATGGTGGTTGCCGCCATGGGTTTCCTCATCATGGCATTGGCATCCGTTCACTTGGCGAGTCCGGCGGCCTTGAAGTCCGTCGGTGGGGTCAGTGATGTGCTGGTGTCGCCCAACTGGCTCATTAGCACCTATCTTGTGCTGACTTTCGCCGAGCTATTACTCAGTCCGATTGGCATCTCTTTCGTCACCAAGGTGGCGCCTCCGAAGTTCAAGGGCATGATGATGGGGCTGTGGTTCTGTGTGACCGCTATCGGCAACTACCTCACCAGCGTCATCGCCCGCATCTGGGGCACGGGGATGCCTCTGTGGATGGTTTGGAGTTTGCTCATCGTGCTGTGTCTCCTTTCTGCCGTCTTCATTTTCTCGATCATGAAACGATTGGAAAAGGCGACCTCGGATTGTTAATTGCCATCGCGAATTTCAAAGAGGCTGTCCGATGTTTTTCGGGCGGCCTTTTTTTGCAACGGACGGAAGATTTGTTTTTCGTTTTTTGGGATTGTATTGTATTTTTGCAATGGATTAGAAGGCAATATAGGAGATCGTGAAATGACAACACAGGAAGAAAAACTGCTTGATTTGCTTGGATTCCAAAACGAATACGGCCTTCTTGAAGCCAAGGCGGGCATAGGTCAGGTCTTACACTGCTTTCATATATTCTGACAACATGAGCGCTTATTGTTGAGTTGAAGCCGACATTTGAGGTTGACAACCGTCTCTATGTGACTTGGAGGGTGAAGCTGTAAGCATAGATTTCCCGCAGGTACATTGAAAGTGCGATGGGAAGAGTTTGTCGTCAAAAAGGTCTTCCATTCAAAATGCAAAAAAACAAGTGTTTTCACGCTTGTACAAATTTGATCCCATTACAACATTCAAATTATGAACAAATTGCAACTTTATGATAAAAAATCAGCAAAAAACTTGACAAATGAAAAAAGAATGCGTATTATTGCTCCGTAAAAACCCTTTTTGAAAGGAAACGACCATGATGCCTGATCTTTCGATAGCAAAATTAGCGGTATCGCTCATTGAAAAAGCGAGACGGCAAGGGTTGTTATCCCTTTCGAGCATCGTTCCGCCCATTCTATTGACTACAAATCATTCAACGACAATCTCTTCGGAAGCGGGCAAGGTGCGTGCTTTGCCTTGTGCCGGAAGAGGATGCCAGGGCAGAAAACAGCCTTTCATTTGGGTGCTGGGGAAGAATAAGCTCATCCGAGTGGCGGCCTCCGTTGCCTTGTATAGCTGAGGCGGCGGCTTCGGCAAGGGTGGCATTTCATCCGACTTGCGGGAGTTCCGGGATGGTAAGGCGAACAGGAAAGCCGTATCGGGCTTCGCCATAAAGTCGGCAAAAACAAAGCCGACTGATATTCTAAAATGAATTGCAAACCTTTAAAAACAAATTCAAATGAAAATTAAATATTTATTATTTATTACGTTTACAGTATGCATTTCGGTTTTCTTCTCATGCCAAAAGCAAGAGATCAAAGAGAGGTCTGAAGCCAACCACAGGGTGGCCTTGGCTATGAGAAATGATGTTGGACAAATCGTAAATCTTTTAAAAGTTGAGGACATTCAAAAGAAAATCAATGCAAATGTGTCTAAAGATGGTCAATATGTAATTGAGTCATACAAATTCACTGATGCTACTGATGACACTCCTTACATCCTCACAGTCAGCTACTTCGACTTGAATGAGGATCGTGCGTACAATGTCGGTTTTGTCGGAGATTATTTTGAAGAAGTCGCCAATGCTTTTTATGCCAAAGAAAATGTAGTTGATGGCAATTTCGATATCGTCATTACCAACGACTCTATTGCCCGTAGTGTTAATTGGGTGTTCAGCCTGCTTGAAGACCAAGGTGCTTCCTACTGTCCACCAGGATGGTTCGTAAGATGCAGTCCAACAAATTGCAAAGCGGGTAGTTGCGTCCCTATGTGGTCTGGAGGGAGTGCGATGTGTTCGCCCTGCGAACCCCTAAAAGAGGAGCTTAATTCGTCATGTGCGGCTAGTGATGGTCCCTTTTGGAAAGCTGTATCGGCAATTGCGAGCATACTGAATCTATTCTTTAATTAATCCCAATAAATAGAGAGCAGGGTTTCCTTGCTCTCTATTGCAATTCATAATCTCGAAAAAACAAGAACAATGGAAGAGTCAATTAGAAAACATGTTAGAATAACCTTGGCTTTAGCCTTGCTTTTCATGGTGGTAAACACCAGCTTGCCCCAAGAAAGATTCAGTCTCAAAAGTTTTGTTAAATATTGTAAATCATCGAAGCATTCTATTGCAAGCAATAGCCAGCGATTTGCGCGGTCTGTTCATTATGTGAGATGGATTGGCGACGATAAGGCAGATGAATTTGATTATCAAATCGTCTGCAACAAAGACAGAAGAAATGCTTATTTTGCAATGATTGAGGACTATAGAATTGTTGTGTTCGACAAAAAAAAGTACATTGAAATCAATAATGACAATAATGACCTCATAAGCATCAGAAGGAGAAAGAAAGGAAGAATGTATTATTCTACTTTACGGTACAACGATGAGAAAAACCATTGTTGTTTACACTATTATCTTTATAATGTGATGAACGCCTTGTCAATGCCAATAATCACAAGCTGTACTGAGGAGATTGTTAGGAACAAAAAAGCATACAAATACACTGCCTGCGAAAAACAAAAAGCAACCGCATCAAACGGCTCAACAATTAATATTACAGAAACAAAGGAGTTGTGGATTGACTTTAACACGCTGGAAATAGATAGTGTTATAGAAAAACGCACTAACCATTTTGAGGATGGGAAAACAGAAGTTGTTACTACTAAAGAGTATGTAGCTGTAAATCAATTATTTGATTTTGATACATTTGAGAAACTTCTGGACTTTGACAATCCCAAATACAAGCATTATTCAAGGCGTGACGAAAACAATTTGCCATATCGCAACGTGTTGTCCGAAAATAAAGAAATGAACGACCAGATACTCAACTTTCCCATAGTCAATCTTACTGGTGAAACAATAACGATAAGAGAGCAAAGCGGATGGCTTCTGCTTGACTTCTGGCAGTTTGGCTGTCCGTCTTGTTTTGCCCAGTTCAAGAAATTTGCCCAAGAGAACGATTCCTTAGGTTCAACCATTCTTGAACAAAATAAAGTGTCCATCTTAAGCATCCACCCATATTCTGATAATATGGATAAGATGGGGCAAATCGGTGAAAAATACAAGGTGTCAAAATACTTATACTCTGCAAAAGGCATGAATGGTCAACTTGAGATTGTAGGTTACCCGACCTACTATCTTATTTCTCCCGATAAAGAAATAGTACTCAAACTAAAACGTCTTGAAGATTATTCCAAAATAATTCAAGTCATCAACAACCACAAATAAATCTCACTATGAATAAAAATCATCCATGTATTTCAGTTATGATCATTGTATGCGCCTTCGCTTTTATTAGTTGTAAAGACAAAAAAACAAGTATTATAGTTTGTGAAAGGGAAAATGATTCGTTACGAGGTCCGAAAATTGAATTCCTTGAAACGACCCACAATTTTGACACTATCAATACAATAGATGGAGGGCGGTATTCCTTCTGTTATAGCAATACGGGAGACCGACCCCTTGTGATTTCGAAAGTTCTTACCAATTGTGGTTGTCTTTCTACACACTGGTCATCCGAGCCTCTTAAACCAGGAAAATGTGATACAATATCAATACAGATAACAACACGAAATCTTGGCAATCTAATGAAAGCTGTTGTTATTAAGAGTAATGCGGTAAATGAACCGGTTGTCACTTTAAGAATGACAGGCTATGTTGTAAGAGAATGAAAAGACCTGCAATGACAGGTGCTTGCTTTTTCTATGGTTTTGGTGTTGCCTGCATTTCGTTGGTGCTTTCCATCGCCATCTACCTTTGCTGCCGCAGGTGGTTCAAACATACCGATGTCAACACGAAACAGGCGACCTCGGATTGCTAATTGCCATCGTGAATTTCAAAGAGGCTGTCCGATGTTTTTCGGGCGGCCTTTTTTTGCAACGGACGGAAGATTTGTTTTTCGTTTTTTGGGATTGTATTGTATTTTTGCAATGGATTAGAAGGCAATATAGGAGATCGTGAAATGACAACACAGGAAGAAGAACTGCTTGATTTGCTTGGCGAATACAAACGCCTCGGCATTGCCGGACAGATAGATTATCAAAAGTTCTATCTCTATTCCATCATTACGCACTCCACGGCAATTGAGGGCAGCACGGTGACGGAAATCGAGAACCAATTGCTGTTTGATGAAGGCATTTCTGCCAAAGGACGCACCATTCAGGAACAAATGATGAATATGGATCTGAAAGCGGCCTATGAACATTCGCTGTCGCTCGCTCACAGTCACGCCGACTATTCCGTGGAAATGCTGAAACGTCTTTCCGCCTTGGTGATGAAAAACACAGGCAACCAATACAACACTCCGCAAGGCAGTTTTGACGCTTCTCGTGGTGACCTGCGTCTGATTGGAGTCACGGCGGGCATCGGTGGACAATCTTACATGAACTTCCAGAAAGTTCCTGCTAAACTCCAAGAGTTTTGTACTCGCCTAAACGAATACCGTCATCAGTTGATGGACAGCAATGACATGATAAAACAATACTTGTTAAGTTTTGATGCTCATTATCAATTGGCCACCATTCATCCATGGGCGGATGGCAATGGCCGTATGTCGCGACTTGTCATGAATCAACTGCAATTTGAGTTCGGTTTGGTGCCCGCCAAAATTGTGAAGGAGGACAAGAGCGAATACATCCAAGCTTTCGTGGATTCGCGTGAGCAGGATAGCTTAGTGCCTTTCCGTGAGTTTATGCTTAAAGAACACATCCGAAACCTCGATAAGGAGATTGAGGAATACAAACGTTCGCAAGAGATTGACCCGATAAAATCCTTGTCTGACCCGATAAAAGAAAAGCTTTATCAGGAGATAAAACGGAACAATGGCCTTAGTTATGCCGAATATGGAGCGATTCTTGGCGTTTCGGAGGCGACCATCAAGCGCCGGCTAAACGAAATGAAAAAAGAAGGCCTCGTTGCGCGAATGGGTAGCAACAAGACTGGCCATTGGGAAATCGTCACCATGCAGATTTGACGAAGTTTCTTCTGAAACACAAAAGATGGCTGTAGAATGGCAAGCCGATTGCATGTATTTTTTTACCTTTGTCGCAAATTATCATCCCATGTCGAGAAACGAGAACGAACTGCAAGGCGTGACGCTGTTGGGCAACCAAAACACGCATTATGCCTACGACTACACGCCCGAAGTGTTGGAGACTTTCGAAAACAAGCATCCTGAAAACGAGTATGTTGTGTGCTTGGATTGCCCTGAGTTCACTTCGCTTTGCCCAAAGACAGGACAGCCTGATTTCGGACATCTTATCATTAATTACATCCCTCGTACCCTGATGGTGGAGAGCAAGAGCCTGAAGCTGTATCTGTTCAGCTTCCGCAACCACGGCGATTTTCATGAGGACTGTGTGAATATCATCATGAAAGACTTGGTTAAGCTGATGGCTCCCAAGTATTTGGAGGTGATAGGATTGTTCAACCCGCGTGGTGGCATTTCCATCAAGCCTTTTGCCAATTATGGCGACATGGAACATCAGGACCTGGTTAAACATCGCCTTTTCGCCAACTTCCACAACTCATAATCGGACAACTGAAAATGAAGGACGCAGTCATCATCATCTCGGGCGGCATGGATTCCACCACGTTGCTTTATGAATATAAGGATGAAATCGCCTTGGCCATCACTTTCGACTATGGATCGACACAAAACGGGCGCGAACGGGTTTGCGCCGTCACGCATTGCCAACGCTTAGGCATCAAGCATATCGTCATTCCGCTGGAGTTTATGCACCGCTATTTCAAGAGCGCACTGCTGATGACGGCCAATGACATTCCCGAGGGCAACTACAACGATGAAAACATGAAATCGACGGTGGTGCCGTTCCGCAATGGCATTATGTTATCGATTGCCTGCGGCATCGCCGAAAGCAACGGCCTGAAACGGGTGATGATTGCCAACCATGCCGGCGACCATGCCATCTATCCCGACTGCCGTTCCAACTTCGTTGACGCCATGTCACAAGCGATGTCGGCGGGAACCTATGATAACATCACGGTCTTTGCACCTTATACCTATTTGAGCAAAGTGGATATTGCACGACATGGAAAGGCTTTGGGTGTCGACTACAGCGAGACGTATTCCTGTTACAAAGGAGGCGAGAAGCACTGCGGCAAATGCGGCACTTGCAGCGAACGCATCGAAGCCTTGCGTGAAGCGGGCATCAATGACACAACGAAATATGAGATATAGAAGAACATAGGATAAAACCCTAATCCAAAGTTCTCAATCAATCAAACGATTCAACGATTCAACAATAATGTATTACGTAAGAAAAACCCTTGAAATATCTTCTTGCCACCAATTGTATCTCGATTACGAGAGCAAGTGCGAGAACCTCCATGGACACAATTGGAAGGTGAATGTGTATTGTCGTGCCAGCGAATTGGATAGCAATGGCATGGTTTGCGATTTTACCGAAATCAAACGCTTGATCCATGGCAGAATCGACCACACCAACCTGAACGAGGTGCTCGATTTCAATCCTACGGCGGAAAATCTGGCCCGTTGGATTGTGGATACCGTTCCGAACTGCTATCGTGCCGATGTGTGGGAATCTCGCGACAACAAGGCTTCCTACATCAAGGACGACGCTCCGCAGAATTTTGATTGATGTTCAAAATCAACGAAATATTCTATTCCCTCCAAGGCGAAGGATACCATAGCGGAACGCCTGCCGTTTTTGTGCGTTTCAGCGGTTGCAACCTGCAATGCGTGTTTTGTGACACCCAACATCAAGATGGTGTGTGGATGTCGGAGCAAGATATTGTCAATAAGGTGAATACGTATAGCAACGCTTCATGGATCGTGCTGACAGGCGGAGAGCCTTCGCTTTTTGTTGACGAGGCTTTTGTCCAGAGGTTGAAACGAGAGACAGGCAAGCGTGTCAGTATGGAGACCAATGGCACCCGTCCTGTGCCGGATGCCTTGGATTGGGTGACGCTTTCTCCGAAAACAGCTTTTGAGCATGGGGATGCCGAGCCTTGTGTCTTGACCCGCTGCGATGAGCTGAAAGTGGTGTATTGCGGACAGGATTTGACACAATATGAGGCTGTCGAAACGCAAAACCGTTTCCTGCAACCTTGTTACTGTGAGGATGAAAGACAACGGCAAGCCAACATGAAGGCTTGCGTGGAGGCAGTCATGCAGCATAAGGGATGGCAGCTTTCGCTGCAAATCCATAGGATTTTGGGAGTGCCGTAAGAAAAGGGACAAATATTTGTTTCAGTGCTTCTTGTAATGCACTTTATTCTCGCTGTAAATCAAAAACACCGTCGGTTTCTTGTTCAAATCGCCTTTGAACTTCTTCCATTCTGCAATATCCTGACTGATGATCAGTTCGTCTTGGCAGGTGATGTTGGAAGCAATGCAAAGTCTTGTGCTGGGGTGAAGGTTTTTGCAGAGGTCTTCTAACATGGCGTTGTTGCGGAAGGGCGTTTCGATGAAGATTTCCGTTTCGTCGTTAGCGGAGGAACGCCTTTCCAAGTTCTTGATGGCGTTCTGCCGTTCGGGACTTTTTATGGGGAGATAGCCATGAAAAGCGAAACACTGTCCGTTGAACCCAGAGGCCATTAGGGCGAGTATCATGGCGTTGGGTCCGGTGAGAGGGACGACCTGAATACCTGCCGAATGTGCCAGATCGACAATGACGGCGCCAGGGTCTGCCACACAGGGTGTTCCGGCTTCGGACATCAGACCCATGTCTTCACCTTGCAGGCAAGGCCCGAGAAACTCCATCATGTCAGGCTCTCGTGTGGCGTGTTTGTCAAGCTCGATGAACTCAATGTCGTCAATGGCGTTGTCCATCCCGATGCGGCTGAGCACGCAACGTGATGTGCGAGTGCTTTCCACAACGAAGAATTTTAGCTTCTTGACGGCTTCCAAGGTGCCCAAGGGCAATACTTGTTCTGGTCGTGTGGATCCAAGCAGATTGGGAACGAGAAACAGCTTTCCGAAAGGGGTGCTCATCATGGCGGGTGTAGGATTTTGAAAGGTGTGGGTTAGATCAGGATTCTCTTTTCGATGTCCTCCATCATGGCCTTAAACTGCTTGTCGGTTTCAATGCGGTCGCTGATTGTCTTGCAGGCATGGTGAACCGTCGAGTGGTCCTTGTTGCCGCATTGTTTGCCGATGATGGCAAGGCTGACGTTGGAATATTTTTTCGAGAAATACATAGCGATTTGGCGCGATTGCACGATCTGTTGCTTGCGAGAATTGAGCGAAAGTTGGTCGATGCCGATGCCGAAATAGTCGCAGACAATGTTGGTGATGTATTCCACCGACACGTTCTTCGCAGAGCTTTTGACAAAACGGTCAATGATTTGCTGTGCCAGTTCTTTGGTGATTTCTTTTTTATTCAGCGACGACTGGGCCACAATAGAAATCAGCACGCCTTCCAATTCGCGGATGTTGGTGCGCATAGAGGCCGCTAAATACTCGATGATGTCTTCGGAAAGAACGATGCCGTTATTGTAAAGCTTGTTCTTCAGGATGGCCACCCGAGTGGCGGTATCAGGTTTTTGAATGTCGGCTGACAAGCCCCACTTGAACCGAGAGAGCAGACGAGGCATCATGTCTTCCAAATCAACCGGGAACTTGTCGCTGGTCAAAACGAGCTGTTTGTGATTTTGGTGCAAGAAGTTGAAGATGTGGAAGAAAGTCTCTTGTGTCTTCGTCTTCTTGGCCAAAAACTGGATGTCGTCAATAATCAGCACGTCAATCATCTGGTAGAAATGAACGAAGTCGTTCAAATTCTGATTCTTGGAGGCGTTGACAAACTGGTTGATGAATTGCTCGCTTTGTACGTAAAGCACGGTCTTTTCGGGAAACTTCTCCTTGATGCGCAGTCCTATGGCGTGACAAAGATGGGTTTTCCCCAAACCGGTGCCGCTGTAAATCAAGAGCGGATTGAAAGCCGTTCCACCGGGGTTTTCGGTGACGGCAAGGCTGGCTTCACGTGCCAAACGGTTGCAGTCGCCCTCGACGAAATTCTCGAAGGTGTAGCTGTCGTTAAGCTGCGAGTCGATCTCCAATTTCTTCAAGCCGGGGATAACGAAAGGATTGATAGGTCCTTCGCTCATTTTCTCTGGCGAGGGAGCGCCAATGGCATTGCGCTTGTAATATTGATGGTGGCTGGGCTGCGTCATGATGCTCGAATTGGCATTTCCAGCGCTGTCCATCACAATGCGATATTCCAATTTCCCCTCAGTGCCGATTACCTTTTTGATGGTTTTGCGAAGTAAATCGATATAATGCGACTCCAACCAGTCATAGAAAAAATGACTCGGTACTTGAATGGTCAGCACATTATTGACGAAACTGACAGGAACAATGGGCTTGAACCATGTATTATAGCTCTGTGCAGAGGTGTTGTCCTTGATCACCTCCAAACATTTGAGCCATATCTGTGTATGGTTTCCCGTCATTGGAAATCCTTTTGTTACAATATTATATAGTTATTTCTCGAAATAGACGCGTAAAAGCTAAACGATTCTTTGGCATCCTTATCGGGCTACAAAGTTCGGCAAAATAAGTTCATAAAAAAATATTTTCCCTATTGATTTCAAACTATTTTTTTTCTAATATACGAGCCTTTGTGGAAATACCTTGTAAAATCAATGATAAATAATTGATTTATACCGTATTAACGAATGTAATTTTGACACCGAAAATCTTGCTGATTTTTTCAATGACTCTTTCCGACTCGTTTCTTCTTGTTGAAAACTCTAAGTAACAATCCATTTCGAATTTCGGATTCATCTGTTCCAACTGCTCTTCTTTCATAACTCGCATAACCTCATTCATTAACGGATAGGGAAATTCTAAACTATAAATATTATTAACGGTTTTCTGAATAGCCCCCGCTTGTTCCAAGGCATCGCGAGTTGCTGTTTTGTAAGCGTTTATCAGTCCGCTGACCCCCAGTTTGATGCCTCCGAAGTATCGGATCACGACGACGCAGACGTTGGTGATGTCTTTCGAAAGAATCTGATTGAGTATGGGCTTGCCTGCTGTCCCGGAAGGTTCTCCGTCATCACTCGACCTGAAGCAGCTCTTGTCGGGACCTATCATGTAGGCAAAGCAATGGTGACGGGCATCGTAGTATTTCTTCCTGATTTCGGCAATGGCATCCTTGGCTTCATCTTCGTTGTTCACGCTGAAAGCCAAGGAGATGAACTTGCTGCCTTTTTCCTTGTATAGGCCTTCCGCAGGTCTGGCAATGATATTGTAGGTGTCCGCGATCATGGTTTTAGCGCGATAAGGATGACGGCGATGATGGCAATCGCCATGCCGATCAGATTTTTAGTGGTCAGCTTTTCCTTGAATAGCAACAATCCGGCGAGGGCGGTAAACGTTACCACACCTATATTATATACGGGAAATAGAAACACATTGTCGAACAAGCGCATGCAACGGTAAACACAGTATGTGGAAAAGTAATTGAACAACCCCAGCAGGAAGCCTCCGGCCATGTTTTTCCATGCCAATTTTGTGCCTCGTGTAAGGCGATCATTGACAACAAGCACGATGCCGAAAAGCAGAGCGACGAAATAGATAAAGGCAATCATTACATTCATGTCGGGCATGGTGTTGCGCTGTTCGGTTAGTTTCATCAGCATGTCACCAATACCTGTGCCGAAGAAAATCAGAATTGGGAATAACGCTTTCCAGCGTCCTTGTGTCCTATTTTCGTTTTTGCCTTTTTTTCCGACGATGAGATAAAGTGCTACGAGAGCCAGTGCGATGCCTGCTGAGGAAGCCGCGTTCAGGTGCTCGTGAAACAGCAACAACCCCATGGCAGTTGGAATGACGACGGACAGTTTGCTCGACAGCGAAGTGACGGTGACGCCAGCTTCTTGGGCCGAGCGGGTAAGGAGCAAATAGGTGAAAATGAACCAGAAACCTGTCAGAATAGAGAGGCCAAACCAAGGCGTGGCGGCAATTTCCGATAAGGAAAGAGGTTGACGGCACATCAGCAGTCCGGCAGTCGTCGCCGTGGCGTAATTCGCGGCTATGGCCTGATGGTTGTCGATGTGGAACCGCTCAAAGAACCGCATGGCGACAAACACGCCTACCGAACATAATATGGCTGCAATCAAGTATCCCATTTGAATGGCAAAGATAGTTTTTTTCGATGAGCAGTGATTCTTGCGTTTTCCCTCAAATAAAAATATGGTATTTTTGCCCCAATGAACAAGCAAACGCTTTTTGAAGTCAAGCGGCATTTTGTGACAGCCTTGCAGCCAAATTATTCCTTACGGGAAACGGAGCAGCTGTGGCGCATGTTGCTTGAGGACCGCTTCGGTATCGATAGGGTGACGGCTTTGTCGCAGCCTGAAATGCTATTGGATGCCGACCAATTGTTTTTTGTGGAGGATGCAGAGAATCAGTTGAATAAAAACAGGCCCATACAATATGTATTAGGTGTTGTCCGGTTTTTGGATCTGCATCTGAAAGTGGATGAATCGGTGTTGATACCGCGTCCGGAGACGGGGGAATTGGTGCGCCGTATCGTTGAAAGCGTTACGGTGCCTCCGCAGCGTATCTGGGATATCGGTGCGGGTTCGGGTTGCATTGGGCTGGCCTTGAAAAAGGCTTTTCCCGATGCCGAGGTGTATGCTTTTGATGTTTCGTCAAAGGCTTTGAGGCTGGCGCAAGAAAATGCCAAACGTAATAATTTGAAAATCAACTTTGTTGAATGCGACATTTTGCACCCGGAATCTGAAATACTGTTGCAACCTGTTGACCTTGTGGTGAGTAATCCCCCTTATGTCTGTCAATCGGAACGTGCCGACATGCAGCCTAATGTGCTGGACTGGGAGCCGGAGCAAGCATTGTTTGTCCCCGATGATGATCCGCTGTTGTTTTATCGGACGATATTGCGCCAATCCAAGCCCCGCCTGACACCTAAGGGTGTGGTTTGGTTCGAAATCAATCAGGCGATGGGAGGAGCCATGAAGCGGCTTTGCGCCGATTTCGGCTTTGATACCGTTGAGGTTCTCTGCGATTTCATGGAGAAGGAACGTTTTCTGTCATGTTGCGTGGGTCGGTAGCCACTTTTTTAGTGTTTTTTTGTGAAAAACGGCATGAAAACCTTGAAATGCGTATTTTTGCGGCGCGATGACGCGGACTGTCGCGGGCGGAGCAATTCCGCACGAGGAAAGTCGGGACAGCATAGAGCACCATACTTCTTAACAGGAAGGGGTCCGAAAGGGCAACAGCAAGTGCCACAGAAAAGTACCGCCTCTTAGTAGGTAAGGGTGAAAATGTGAGGTAAGAGCTCACACGTCGGGTGGCGACATTCCGGCGGGGTAAACCTTATGGGCTGCAAAACCAAGTATAGGGACGGCGGTTTCTTCGGGAACCAATAGGGCTGCTCGTCCGAGTCTCAGGGTAGGTTGCTTGAGCCGTCGGGTGACTGACGGCCTAGAGAAATGACAGTCGCCTCGAAAAGGGGAACAGAATCCCGCTTACAAAACGTCATCGTCCCATAGCGCCGTACGAAGAGGCACGCCGGTAACGCGCCTCCAAGTATGGCGCAATATTTTTCCGTTTGTTTCGTTTTTCTGGAAAAATGCGTTTTATGATTCGCTTGAACGATATTTTATGTAATTTCGTGACGAAAAGTCAAAACCAGATGTATAAACGGCAATTTTCAGGCATCATCGCCATTTTCCTCACTCTGCTCACCGTGTCTTCGTGGGCGCAAAAGCATGACCATCAGTATCGTCCCAACGCATTGTTCGATGAGGGTGTGCTTCTTTTTCAAAATGAAGCCTACGGAGCGGCATTGGCGACGTTCGGGCAATACTTGTCATCCGTGTCCGACACCAAGTCGCAGCAAACCATTGACGCCCGGTATTACGAGGCGGTCAGTGCGCTCTATCTCGGCACCGGCGATGGTGAAGCCAAGGTGAAACGTTTTGTCGAGGAAAATCAGGGTAGTACTTGGGCCATGCACGCCAATTTCCTGTATGCCAACACGTTGTTCAAAGTCCGAAAATACCGAGAAGCACTTGATATTTACGAAAATGTAAAATCCGAATCCTTGTCATCGAAAGAAGCACAGCAGTTGCAGTTCAACATGGCATATTCCTATTTTCAGACTGAGCGAAGCGATAAGGCGCTGCCCCTTTTCCGTGGCATCATGCTTAATTCCGGAAAATACCAGAATGAAGCCAAATACTACTATGCCCACATCCAGTATGTGAACGGCAACGATACCGAAGCACTTCCCGTGTTTGAGCAGCTTCAGCGCGTGTCGCAGTATGCCAAGACTGTTCCCGCCTACATCATGCAGATTAACTATCGCAATGGCGACTATGAGGCGGTGCTGCGCGATGGCCCCGAAGCAGTGCGTAAAGCCGATACCAAGCGTAAGTCCGAGATGGCACTCATCGTTGCCGATGCTTTCTATCAGCAGAAAAAGTATGCCAAGGCTTTGGAGTTTTATGATGTTTATTTGCATTATCTGTCGGGGAAAAACCTTTCACGAGAGGCATGTTTTCAAATGGGAACCTGTAAGATGAAGACCGGCGATTATAAGGGAGCCATTGCCGACTTGCAGAAGATTGCCGGACAAGAGGATGTCATCGGACAGTACGGGTCGTATTATCTTGCATCGTGCTATGCCAAGACCGAACAACAGAAATATGCCCGCAATGCTTTCTATACGGCTTATGCCGCCGGTTTCGACAAGAAGGTGAGCGAAGAGGCGCTTTTCGACTATGCAAAGCTCAGCCTCATCCCCGGTGTGGACCCGTTTGGTGAGGCGGTGGCGCAACTTGATGCTTATGTGGCCGAAAATCCGCATTCCGATAGAAAGGAAGAAGCGGAGGAATTGGCTGTTTTTCTGCTTCTGAGTGCCAAAGACAATGAGAGAGCCTTGTACCGTCTCGAACAGATGCGCCAGCGGAACAGTAAGTTGGAAGGTGTTTACAATGAATTGCTGTATGCTTCGGGAATCGATTATTACCGCAATGCCGAATATGATAAGGCGCAGGTCTGTTTCTCGAAAATTCAAAACAGCCGTCAGTCCGATGTGCAAAAAGCAGAGGCTTGTTTTTGGTTGGGCGAGTCGGCGTATGCCATGGGCAACCACAGCGCGGCGGCAAAATACCTCAACCAATTTATGAAAATGGGCAAGGCCTCCAAGTTGGAAGTCTTTCCGCTGGCAAGCTATGATTTGGGATATATTTATTATCAAAAACCCGATTATTCTTCTGCCGCACAGTGTTTTAAGGATTTTATCGCTGCGAGTGACGACCGAAAGGCTGAACTGAAAAGCGATGCTTATATCCGTTTGGGTGACTGCTATTTTATGGATCGCGACTATGGTTCGGCGGTGAATTACTATGATTTGGCTACCCGCATCGGCCGTCGCAACGCCGATTATGCTCTTTATCAGCAGGCGCTTTGTTATGGTGCTCAGGGCAAAGCCAATCAAAAGATCGCCATGCTGGATGCGATGTTGCGTAGCTATCCGAGCTCGGGTTTTTATGAACAGGCATTGTTTGAAGTCGGAAACACCTATTTGGTGCATGGCGATAAGCGTTCTTCGATTTCAAATTTCGACCGTCTCATCAGCGAGCGGCCGCGTTCGCCTTACACACGTCAAGCCATGATGAAAGTAGGCATGTTGTATTACAACAACAACCAGTATGATAAGGCGTTGGAGCGTTTGAAAACCTTGGTGCTCAACCATCCGAATACCGATGAGTCGCGTGAGGCGATGGCCATTATCAGAAGCATCTACATGGAACAGAATCAGTTGAGCCAGTTTTTTGCATTTTCCGAGTCGTCGGGAGTGGGGCAGGTGGAAGTGTCGGAACAGGATTCGCTGGCTTTTGCTGCGGCGGAGAATTTCTATCTTTCGGGAAGTTACCAGCAGGCTGCCAATGCCTTGCAGTTTTATTTTGATCATTACAGCCGCGGGGCTTTTTTGTTGAAGGCCCACCAATATGCACTTGATTGCGCCGAGAAAGTTGGCACCGATGACGATGTGCGCTCCCATCTCGATTATATTCTGAATCAGCCGGATAATGACTATACCGACAGGGCATTGTTGAAAGCTGCGCGGATGGCGTATGATGCCGGCAGCTACAATGAGGCAGGCCGTTATTACGAACGTTTGTCGCGTGTCACCGAAGAACCGCTGACCCGACTCGAAGCCTTGGAAGGCGGCATGAAGAGCCATTTCTTCATGGGTGACTACGACACGGCTATCTCTATGGGCGACATGCTGAGCCGATCGAAAGATTTGACCCATGCGCAGTTGGATCAGATCAATCATATCGTTGGCAAGTCGTATTATGAAAAACATGAATATGCAAAAGCCCTTCCGTGGTTGGATGAAAGCAAAAAGACCGACAAGTCGGTGTATGGAGCCGAAAGTGCTTATTATTCCGCCATGGCATCGCTGATGCTGAAGCGCTATGACGAGGCGGAAAATAAGGTGTTTGCTATTTCAGAGGACTTTTCCTCTCACAATTACTGGGTGGCGCGTTCTTTCATCGCTTTGGCGGATGTGTATGTGGCCAAAGAGAATTATTTTCAGGCCAAGGAGACCTTGCGCAGCGTTATCGACAACTACAACGGCGACGATTTGAAAACCGAGGCGCGGCGGAAACTTGCCGAGGTGGAGCGGAAGGAACCCCCTGTCGGGAATAAGGATGCCGGTATCACCCCCATAGAGTTCGAGGAAGGAGAATAAGAGATGAATACATTGACGATGAGATACATGCGTTTGTTTTTTGCCGGTTGCATGTTGATGCTGTCCGGACTGCTGCTGGCACAGCATAATGAGCAGGTGACGGTAGAGGGTACTTACCGGCCCAAGGTGAACAAGGTGGATAAGATTGCACTGACCCCTGAAATCCCGGAGGCCTCGTTTTCATTTCCCGAACCGAATGTGGAGGCGAAGGATGTGGAACACAAGTTCGACATTGATCTTGAAAAACTGAGTCCGGTAGGCCATTCCTCGCGCAATGACGCCACGGTGGAATCTACGGAGAATTTTCTGATGGCAGGCTTGGGATCGCGCTTGTCGCCCTTGTTCCTGTATCGGCACCACTCGGAGCTTGCCCGTAATTTCGACCTCGGCGTGGGACTGAAACATTTTTCATCGTGGCTGAATAGGAGAGATTATGCGCCATCTTCGTTCATGGACAACGATGTGGATCTTGACTTGAATATGAAACTCGATGGTTATCAGTTGAATAACAAGGTATATTATGCCAACAACATGGTGCATTACTATGGTTACCGGCTGATTGATTCGCTGTTTGCAAGCAGTGAGTTGGAACAGAAGTGTCCGCGCCAAACCTACAATACCTTTGGTTTGAACAGTACGCTGAAAAGAACCGACGCATATCCTGGTGCCATCCAGCATGGTGGCGGTGTCGCGTACAGTTACACTTATGATCATCTTGGTGCTTCCGAGCATTTCCTTGATTTGAATGGTAATGTCAACTATGCCGAAAGATGGTGGGGCGACAAGGAGAGTCGCCAGTCCGTTGGGGGCGACCTCGGTTTTATCTATGGCTATTATGGCAGCGATTTTGGTCGTGTTCCGATCCAAGGTCACGGGCGTTTTATCATTCGTTTCAGCCCTTATTTCGATATGAAGGGCGGATTTTATCGTTTGCATTTGGGACTTCGGATGGAGTCCGTCGGTCCGAGCAGTCACGATATTGAGACTTACCTGACCGTGCGTCCCGACGTTGAGGGAAGCCTTTATGTGTTCGACAAAAAGGTGGAGTTTTACACGGGCTTTGGAGGTGGTAGGAAATTGTATTCCTATCGTGAGCTTATCGGGGAGAATCCTTTTGTCAACCCTACGGTGCCATTGCGTTTCCAAAACACGAAGTTTGCTTTCGATGCCGGTGTGCGCAGCAATATCTTGAATTGCATCGATTTGCATCTTGGCGTGCGTTACCGCAATGTCGATGACGATTATTTATTTGTGCCCTCCACGCAAACAAGTATCTATAATAGCTTTACATTGGTGTACGACCATGTGGAAACCGTGCGGGTGATGGCCGACATGCGCTATAAGTACAGCGACAATCTGAATATCGAGGGGCATTTGGCATACAATCGTTATGATACCGAAAAAGAGCAATATGCGTGGTATCGCCCCAAATTCGAGGCCAAAGCAAAGGCTTTCTACTTTATCAATGAGAGTTTCGGGGTCAATGCTTCATTGTTATGGGAAATGGGACGTTATGCAAAATATAACGATGTGCTTTCTGTGAAATTGAAACCCGGTATTGACTTTTCGTTAGGAGCAGACTACAAGTTGAATGAGCAAATCGGAATTTTCGCAACGGTGGAAAACGTGTTCAACAGCAGGTATCACCTTTATTTGAACTATCCTGTGTCAGGTTTTCAGCTTTTTGCAGGCATCAGGGCGAAGTTTTGACTTTGCACCGTGCATAAAATAGCAACAAAAAAAGCCCTGCAGGGCTTTTTTTGTTAGCGGATATCATTTGTGGCCATAAAGGTGATCGATCGTTTTGGGGGTGTTTCATGAAAAATGATGATGTTTTTCTTTTCATTACAAATTTAGAGTTGTATATTTGCAGTTCTAAACAGCAGTGTTTTTATATTAATATCAAGGTAAGTATGCGATTCAGACTGAGATTGGAAGTGTAGCTTGGAAAACAATAATAATAACCGTATTGTCAAAGATTGTCAAAATATAGTAGTTAATTTGTGGCATAATTAATTTTTTAAGAGCAAAGAATATGAGATTACATTTAAAACTATCACAAAACACAAAAATAGTTCCTTTTGAATATCAGCAGAAACTCATAGGAGTAATCCACAATTGGTTGGGAGATAACGATATTCACAATGGAATTTCTCTTTACTCTTTTTCCTGGTTGCATGACGGGACCATGGTAAAAGGAGGGTTTGATTTTAAGTATGGTGCAAGGTGGATGATTGGTTTCTACGAGGCTCAATATTCGAAGAAGTTAGTTGCAGCTATATTGAGAAATCCTGCTGTGATTTCTGGAATGTATGTTGAAGATGTTGTTATCGAAGAACCGTCTTGTAACCGAGAAGAAGGGATTTTTATGCTTGGCAGCCCTGTTTTTATTAAACGCAAAGTTACTGAAGATAAATATAGATTCTATACTTTTGAAGATCAAGAAAGTGCAGAATTGATGAAGGAAACCTTGCTTCATAAAATGGATGTGGCAGGGATAGAGAGAGACGAGACTTTATCAATACAGTTCGATTTGAGCTATTCAAAAAAGAAAATAAAAACAGCTACTATTCATGGCATTCGGAACAAGTGTAGTATGTGCCCGGTAATAATAAAGGGAAAACCTGAAACGATTGATTTTGTGTTATGTGTTGGTGTTGGAAACGGAACAGGTTCCGGATTCGGTTCAATTTATTAAACGGTTTTGAGTATGTATTATGTTGTTAAGTATTTAGGACAATTCGGCTTCATTAAACCATGGACGGCCGTGCGTGACGGAGAAACCTATAGCCAGCAATTTCTTACGCCTTCAATAGTTGAGGGGATTGAAAAGAAGATCTTCCCTGAGATGCTCGACCATAATGGAGTTATTGGCAAAATAAAGCGTTATAAATTGCAGTATTCCTCTATTAATGTGCAGCAGGAACAAACTCAAACGCGAGGATGGGAAAGAAAGAGCAAGGATAAAATGATGATTCGCAACCAATCGATATTGAAAAGAGGGGTAATGATAAATCCCGTGTTGTTTCTTGCTTTTGATAATAACGAAGATGCAGAAATTGCTTCAAAGCAACATATTTGTCTTTGTAGAAATGAAGATGTTATGCTTCCTGATGAAAATATTTTAGCCTTAAATGAAGATGATTTTAGTAAGATAGCGGGCTTCGAGCTGCGATTTGGCGCGTCCGAACAATCTTTTTTGGTTGGATATAATAGAATGGATGAAAATAAGCCCATGTATGGTTGGTTAGAGATGAGCGGAAAACCTGTATTGGATTTATAATATGGTGACTTTTGATCACATATTGGCCAAGCACGAAGATAAGGGAGCTATACCTTTGGCGCTGCATTTGCGTAATGTGAGTGCATTTGCCGTAACAATAGCCCGTCATCTTTGCATGAATGAGGAAATTGCGAGAAAAGGGGCATGGTTGCATGATATTGGTAAGGTCAGCCCTGCATTCCAACAACGGCTAAAGCGTGGGTATATTCCGCAACCTGGTTCGTTTTTTAGACATGAAATAGCATCCTTGTTTTTTATTTCGTTGCTGAATGAAGATGAGAAAGACGCTGTTATTGAAATGATAGTGGCCCACCACAAGTCGATAATACATGATGTACGTGAACTCGGACTGCTTGATTTGGATGATAATGAGGATAGTTTTAGTGTTCATGCCAAGGACTTTGAAAAATGGTGTGGCGATGCTTTGGGAATCTTGTCCGAGCTTGGCATGAAAACGCATATAATATCTATCGATGAAGCGAAGGAAAACTATCAATATGCGCTGGACTATTGCAGAAGTTTAGGATTGCGGTGTTCAGAATGGAAAGGCCTGCTTATGTCGGCCGACCACTTGGCATCTGCTCTAAATGATCAGGTGAATGAGGAAGCACAAAAAATGTTTATCAAGCCTGATTTGTCTTTCTACAATCGAACTCATGATTTATATCCGCTTTCCAAGATAACCGTAAATGATACCAGAAAACACACGTTGGTTACCGCACCCACTGGAGCAGGTAAAACTGATTTTTTGTTGAGAAGATGCAAGGGACGAGTCTTCTACACCTTGCCGTTTCAAGCATCCATCAATGCGATGTACGATAGAATAAAGGAAGACTTGAAAGAGACAGTGGCTCAAATTCATTTACAACACGCCTCGTCAAATCTAAAATTAAAAGATTGCAAATTGGAAGAACGTATTATTCAACGCCATGTTGGTGCATCGGTTAAAGTGCTCACGCCACATCAGATGGCAGGGATTGTGTATGGTATAAAGGGTTATGAGGCAATGTCCGTTGATTTGAAAGGTTGTGATGTCATATTGGATGAGATTCATACTTACTCGGACGTAATTCAAGCTATTGTCTTAAGGATTATCGAGGTGCTCGTTCATTTGGGTTGCCGCGTTCACGTTGGAACTGCTACTATGCCGTCAGTATTATATGAGAAGATACTGGAGTTGTTAGGCGGAAGGGAAAACGTTTATGAAGTCAAGTTGTCAAATGAGGTATTGAATACATTTAACCGCCATATTATCCATAAGGTTGGTTCATTCGCTTCCTGTTCAAGTGCTGTTGAAAAGGCCATAAACGACAGGCAAAAAGTATTGGTTGTTTGTAACCAAGTAAAGCGTGCCCAAGAAATGTTTTTGATGTTGGCCGATCAGTATCCAGATGTAAAAATAATGTTGGTACATAGCCGATTCAAGAGAGGGAAGCGTCAAAGCCTTGAACAACAGTTAAAACAGGACTACAATAAGACGAACGGTGCCTGCATCGTGGTATCAACTCAAGTCGTTGAGGTGAGTTTGGATATTAGTTTTGACTTGATGGTTACGGAGTGCGCACCCATCGATGCCTTAATTCAACGCTTTGGGCGTATCAATCGCAAACGAACCCGTGATACGATCGGTAAATACAAACCGATTTATGTGGTTGCTCCACCAACAGACAAACAGGAGGCATTGCCATATAGCTTAGATGTGCTACAGCGTAGTTTTGATGTTTTGTGCGACGATGCTGTAATGCATGAGGTGGAAGTACAATCCATGCTTGACAAAGTTTATCCTGGAATTGATTTCTCCAACATTGATTTTTCGGGTGTGGCATTTGCCGAGGGGCAATGGATGCTTAAAAAACTGTGTCACAGGGCAAAGTCGGCTTTGCTTGACACGCTTGAAATAGATGCTGCCGTATGTGTTACAGAATCTGATAAGAATCAGTATCAAATCGCCAACGCCCTGGAACGTTCCGAAATGGAAATACCGGTGAGCTATCGTTCTGTCGGATTTCGGAAATTGGAACAACTTGAAGGAAATGCACGTCCTTTTGTAATACCCGATAAAGCTTATTCCGAAGAATTAGGTTTTTTGCCGGATTTTGCAAAGCCCGAATTTTATAGCAGTTTTGAAATTTTATAGCTATGATAACATCAAATATAGGAAAGATATTTCTGAACGCATACAACGAGAAGTATGGTACACATTACGATGCAAAGACTTTCTTCATGGAGCAGTATTACCCATTGTTCTTTGATCAGAATAAATATATGATGACAGCGGGAAATTCTCCGCTTGAAAACCCGAAATTGAGTTGGGAAAAAATGATCAGGGGGCAAATACCGTTTGAGACTCCGGAACAAAGAAAAGAACGCTTTGAAAACTTTGTCAACAAAATAGAGAATAGTGAAGCAGATGCAAGTATCGCCATTGGATACCCTACGTTGGATATCAATGCAACGACCTCCGGGCAGGTTACAAATTTGCAAAATAGTGTATCTAAAGACGATATGTACTGCTCGTGGATAGGTGCCGGGTTAGGAATTGGGGTGCAAGGAGGTTTCTCGATTCTATTTAGTGAGACAAAGATTTTATTGGATATATTTGAAGGATGGAAAGTCTATCGCAATGCATTAAACAATACGGCCAATCTAAAGGGGAATCAGATTAACACGTGGAATGGACAATGGTTGTCGCATTGTTACGCTGATACGTTTGTTAAGAATCGTCCGATGGCTAATTTTTCACCATTTTCAACCAAAGACGGATTGATGAGTGTTGAAGTACAGTCGTGGACCGGCGTGTTAATAGTCATTGCACGGAAATACCATGATTCGCAAATGATTGGCTACGTGTATAATTATGGACAGACGAATACGACCGTTGGGTTCATCCCCTTTTATCTGTCTCAAATTCGTCGTCCTATCGATTTATACCAAAAGTTTTTTGGCATAGATTCGGCAAAAAAAGCGGAGCCTCTTTGGGGAACTGCATTTGGATTTCTAAGGGCTTGCCAATCGGGAGCAATAGGTATTCGTGCTATGGAGCCTAAAGGACTTAGGGATTATATCGAAAAGGGTAAAACGCCCAAGATAAAAGAAAGTGAAGAAGAAACAATTAATTTCAATACGTACAAAATTTGGATAATGGCTATGCTAAACAATGAAGAATTATGGGCAAAAGCCCAAGAGTTTGCAAAAGAAATGCAAGTGTTTGTCAAAAAAGACAAGCCCAAAAGTACAAAACGCAAGAATCAGGTTGATTCTGTATTAGAATCAATTAATAAGAAGAATTTCTTTGCATGTATTACTGAAATCGTAAAAGAGGCCGAAAATTCAGACAAGATTGAAGAGGTTGCAAAACTCATACATCTTATGCCTAATGATAATGTGCCTTATTTCCTGACACTAATTCGTTTCCATTATGCTTCAATGGACAATAAAGTAACCCAACAAACATTATTCGATAATCAATAATCATAGTAAATATGGATACAAATAACTCTTTCATTTATTTGCGTGCGTTGAAGCATGCTGAACACACTGTTTTTTGTGTTGAAAAAGGTCAAAAAAACTACTACGACTCTCAATTTGGCTGCTATGTGCCATATTCCAGTGGTCAACAAGTAAAACGTTCTATTTTGGGATGCTTGATAGACATTTTGAAAACAGAACCGGCACCAACAACATTTGTTTTTGATGTTGATAAAAAAGGTGCTTTGGGAGAAGGAGAAGTCCTTTCCATTTGCAACCCATCCTATCCTGATCAACTTATTGGAGGGTGGATGCGTGCCGTTAAAGATGGGAAAGAAAGAACTGTAAAACGTAGAAGTCCGTTATCTATTTCAGCAATGAGGCCTATCCATCCGTTATTAGCTTCAATGCCAAAAGAAAACATCACGTTTGATAGGTCAGATATGCCTAATGTTCACAAGGTTATTGTTCGTGATGCTTCGGGCACCCCATTAAGTGAGGAGCAGATTGAGAAATTTTTGGAAGGATCTGATAGAAGTCTGTTAAGAAAATGGATTCCTGAAAATAGACGCACTACAGGCTTATTCGTTTATGATGTTGCCATAGACCTTAGGACGCTATTTTGTGTTTCTACCAATCAAATGGAACCGGAAATCTCAAGAGAAATGGCAGAAACGCTTAAATCAAAAGGCTGGGTGGAAAGTGAAAATGTTTTCGGAAAATGTTTAGTTATGCCAAAAGAAGAACGCGAAAAGATTATTCCCGCCTTGGCTAAGGCTCTCATTAATTGGCGTATCACTTCTAATCAGGCTCGCACATTCAGCCTTATGGAGACACTTGCCGTTGCGATTAGCGATAATGCCAATACCATTCCTGCCGCCATTCGTGCTAAGCTCATAGATGATGGCGAAAAGCCTAAAGCTAAGCCTATTGTTGATGAAACAGCCGGAGCTGATTTGTTCGTGACGCTACCATGCTCAAATTACATTGTAACCGAAAGTGAAAGTGCGGATGCCCTTGATAATGCAGAAAAAAAACTCATCGATTTAATGATGGCTTTCGATTATGAAAATCAAATAGATAAATAAAAAATAATGCCCACCCCTCCCTTCACCGTATCACCCCAAGCCATTAATCTGATAGCCGAAATATCTGCGATGGTAGAACGTTATGCCATTCGGTTGGAACAAAAGGATGGCCTGTTGTTGCACAGGGCGAATAGGATAAAAACTATTCACAGTTCGTTGGCTATTGAAGGCAATCATCTGTCAGAAGACGAAGTGCGTGATATTATCAACGGGAAAACCGTTGTGGCTCCTCTACGTGAAATACAGGAGGTGAAGAATGCCATACGAACGTATGATTTGTATTCGTCATTAAATCCGTTTGACGTTAAGGACTTGCTAAAAGCCCATGCGGTGATGATGGAGGCCCTGACTGACGATGCCGGTAAATTCCGCCGTTCAGGAGTGGGCGTTTTTTCCGACAAAGCCGTTGTTCATGTGGCGCCACCTGCTAAACGTGTCCCAATTTTAATAGATGAACTTTTCGAATGGCTGCAAGAGACCAAAGACCATTTGTTGGTGAGAAGTTGCGTGTTTCACTATGAATTTGAGTTCATTCATCCGTTTTCCGATGGGAATGGTCGAATGGGACGATTGTGGCAGTCGCTAATACTTGGAAAACTAAACCCAATTTTTGAGTATTTGCCGGTGGAGAATATGGTTTTCGCCAATCAGGAGCAGTATTATGAGGCGATTTCTCAAAGTACCAAGGCGGGGAATAGTGCTCCTTTTATAGATTTTATGTTACAGGAGATTTACAATGCCTTAAAAAGTCATCAAGAAG
The DNA here is from genome assembly GCA_029983675.1 of Bacteroidales bacterium. Classification (GTDB taxonomy): domain Bacteria; phylum Bacteroidota; class Bacteroidia; order Bacteroidales; family F082; genus Limimorpha. Next base: position 36,789 of record JASBYY010000025.1, read on the forward strand.
GGTTTGTTTCTGTAAGCGATGTCGGAATAAATGTCGGAATAAAATCCGAGCAATTTGCTAATATTCTATTGCGGATTCGACAAAATCCACGGGTTTCGGTCAGGGAAATGGCTTTGATGTTGAAAATCAGTTCACGACAATGCGAACGCTTGATTTCCGACATGAAGGCTCAAGGCTTAATAAAACGCGAAGGGGCTAATAAAAACGGTTGCTGGATTGTTTTAAAACAATAGAGGCGAACAGAAAGGGCTGATTATTACAAAAGATGTCATAATAAATTCATTAAAGTACTGAAAATGTCAAACGAAGCAGGCAACATAGTTCTATACCAAACCGCCGACGGTATTACCAAGCTTGAAGTAACGCTTCAAAATGATACCGTTTGGCTAAGTCTCGACCAGATGGCGGATTTGTTTCAACGCAATAAATCGACCATATCGAGGCATATCAAGAGTATTTGTGATTGTGGCGAACTGGATGCAGATTCAACTGTTGCATATTTTGCAACAGTTCAAAATGAAGGGAATAGAAAGGTTTCGCGAGATATAGCATACTACAACCTCGACATGATTATCAGCGAACTAAAAATACTATGAATATCACCGGCACACACTTCAACTACTATCAGGTATGCAAGCGCAAGCTTTGGCTTTTTGCCAACGGCATCAATATGGAACATGCTTCCGACACGGTGTACGACGGGAAGTTGCTGCATGAGACCTCCTATCCGCAGCGTGCCGAACGTTACGAGGAGATGCTCATTTCTGCCGAATACAAGGGCATTACGTTAATCGGACAAATTGATTATTTCGATGCGCGGAATAAGGTTATTCACGAAATCAAGCGGAGTGATAAGGTGGAAGAGGCACATGTTCGGCAAGTAAAATTCTACCTCTGGCTTCTGGAACTTAATGGGGTCGATGGCGCGACGGGAATTTTGGAATATCCCAAGCTGCGTAAAACGGACGAAGTCCTATTTTCGGATGAAGATTGTCAGGGATTACAGAAATCGGTTTCTGAAATCCGATCACTTATTGAAAACGAATCTTGCCCGTCGACGATCAATGCAAAAATTTGCAAGAGTTGCGGCTATTACGATTTTTGTTACTCAAGAGAAGAATAAATCATGAAAAAGACTTACTATCTTTTCAATCCCGGTCGTTTGTCCAGAAAGGATAACACTTTGAAATTCGTGCCGATGGAGGAGGACGGAAACGGTATAGAATGTGAAGGACAACCGAGGTATATCCCGGTCGAAACGGTTGACCAATTCTACGTTTTCGGTTCGCTCGATGCCAATAGCGCTTTGTATAATTTTCTCGGAAAAAATGATATTGCCCTGCATTTCTTCGATTATTACGAGAATTATACCGGATCGTTTATGCCGCGGGATTCGTTACTTTCGGGACGGATGATTTTGGCACAGACCAAAGCCTTTCAGGATAAAAAACGGCGCATGGCAATCGCCCGGCAGTTTATTCACGGAGCGGCCTATAACATGCAGAAAAACCTGCAGTATTACAACCGGCGGGGAAAAGATATGGAAGCATTATTGGAACAGATAAAAATCTATGCCGATGGTATTGAGCAGGCTTCCGCACCCGACGAGCTGATGGGCATCGAAGGAAACATCCGTCAGGTTTATTACGATGCGTTTGATCTTATACTCAACGATTTTGAGATGGGAGGTCGTACTAAACAACCACCCCGGAACGAAGTGAATGCCTTGATCTCATTCGGAAATATGATGTGCTATTCACAGTGCCTACGTGCCATTCATCAAACGCAACTCAATCCCACGGTCAGCTATCTGCATACACCCGGCGAGCGGCGCTACTCTCTGGCATTGGATATCTCAGAAATCTTTAAACCGATTCTTGTCGACAGGGTTATTTTCAAACTTCTTAATAAGAAAGAGATACAGGAACGTCATTTCGACAAGCGATTAAACAGTTGTCTGTTGAATCCTTCGGGGAAGAAGATTTTTGTAAAAGCGATGGAGGAACGTTTTAATGAGACGATTAAGCATCGGTCGCTTAATCGGAGCGTAAGTTACAAACACCTGATCAAGCTCGAATGCTATAAGTTGGCAAAACATCTGCTTGGGATGGAAGACTATAAACCGTTTAAAATGTACTGGTAATGTATGTGATTCTGGTCTATGACTGCGGCGAGAAACGGGTTGGGAAAATGCTCAAGCTCTGTCGGAAATATCTGAATTGGATACAAAATTCGGTTTTTGAAGGCGAAATTACAGAAGTTAAATTAAAAGAGTTAACTTTGAAGGCTGAGAAAATAATGAACAGCGATGAAGACTCTCTGATTGTTTTTTCAAGTCGACAAGAAAAATGGTTGGATAAGCAAATCTTTGGTAAAGAGCGGAGTAGTGTCGATAACTTCTTGTAACCAGTTGTCGGTGGACGTATATTCCCGAAAAAAGAATCGGGCTATCGCTGTTATGCGTTCTTTGACATATTGAAAATCAAAAAGATAAGTTGTTTGTCGAAGGTCCGGCAAAATCATAGTGTTGCGTATCGACATTTTTTTTGTAGTTTTGCCGCGCAAACTGGAATTGCAACCGCCTGAACGATAGGTTGTATGCCTGTGGTTTTTGACGGCTTTTAATCGCACCTTTATGGAATTAAAACTTTTGTCAGTCTGGGGTCTGCCATTTTGTCAGTCTGCTTTTAATCGCACCTTTATGGAATTAAAACTCAATCCTGGCGTACACGAAGAATATCCTGTCCTTGTCTTTTAATCGCACCTTTATGGAATTAAAACTACAATTTTGTAGGCTATTAGGCTAATAAGGCACTAAGCTTTTAATCGCACCTTTATGGAATTAAAACTACAATTTTGTAGGCTAATAAGGCACTAAGCAAATAACTTTTAATCGCACCTTTATGGAATTAAAACATTAAACAAAAGTGCGTCTGATGCCTCGTGCTTGTGGCTTTTAATCGCACCTTTATGGAATTAAAACAAACGACGGGACGCGCCCTGATTTCGAGCGGGCTTTCTTTTAATCGCACCTTTATGGAATTAAAACCCAATTCTGCGATGCGTTGGTCTTTGGCAGCAAGCTCTTTTAATCGCACCTTTATGGAATTAAAACGTTGTTGACTTGCGACGAGAGCAGCGCGTCGTCGGCTTTTAATCGCACCTTTATGGAATTAAAACGCGAACTTACGTTTATCGAGTGCATGAACCTGATCAGGCTTTTAATCGCACCTTTATGGAATTAAAACCTTTGAGTGCGGTGTTTATGAAAAGATAGGCAGGATGCCTTTTAATCGCACCTTTATGGAATTAAAACTCAAGTTCCGAGAAGTAATCGTCGAAACCGCAGTCCTTTTAATCGCACCTTTATGGAATTAAAACGTTTGGCAGTCAGCTATACGATTTTGTAGGCTCAAAAGCTTTTAATCGCACCTTTATGGAATTAAAACCACCAGCACCCCGAAAAAGTAGCGAAAAAAAGTTATCTTTTAATCGCACCTTTATGGAATTAAAACCGTATGCGGGGCGTGCAAGAGAATCAAGGCGTCGGGCTTTTAATCGCACCTTTATGGAATTAAAACTCAAAAAACGCTGTTGTATCCTTGATTTGGATAAAGCTTTTAATCGCACCTTTATGGAATTAAAACCCCAATCAGGCCAAAATGAGTCTGGTGCCTCGCGCTTCTTTTAATCGCACCTTTATGGAATTAAAACTTTAATGTTTGGGAAAAGTCTTACGCTGCCGTCCTGCTTTTAATCGCACCTTTATGGAATTAAAACGCGGTTGAAGGCGTGCAGCACCTTCGTTCCGGCTTCACTTTTAATCGCACCTTTATGGAATTAAAACCGGATACTTTGAAGTATCCGTTTGAGTTTTTACCAGTCTTTTAATCGCACCTTTATGGAATTAAAACTACAACAACGCATATAATGAAATCAAGGAGATTTTCTTTTAATCGCACCTTTATGGAATTAAAACATTTTTAATTGGTCAGCATGGAGGGTTGATAATTGTTTGCTTTTAATCGCACCTTTATGGAATTAAAACGCGAGATGCTGCGATGTCTTTGATCCTCCAACGGCGGCCTTTTAATCGCACCTTTATGGAATTAAAACACATGTTATGATTAAACTGCAAGCACCGACAACGTGCTTTTAATCGCACCTTTATGGAATTAAAACGCATGTACAGGTAGGCGTAGCGTTGCCTTTCGGCGCTTTTAATCGCACCTTTATGGAATTAAAACATTCCAGAAGTTTTTTTCCTTGATTTGGGTTCATTGTCTTTTAATCGCACCTTTATGGAATTAAAACAGCAACCACCCAACGGCAACAGCAGCAATAACTGTCTTTTAATCGCACCTTTATGGAATTAAAACCGGATAACATGCCTTTGTTGGTTGGTGTTGCTCGCAAGCTTTTAATCGCACCTTTATGGAATTAAAACTTGGGTGGTTGCTTGGTGCATTTCTTCCAAAAGCCTCTTTTAATCGCACCTTTATGGAATTAAAACTCAATTGTCGGTTATCTAAGTGGTAATCTCTCTAATCCTTTTAATCGCACCTTTATGGAATTAAAACACTCTTCAGTTAACGTTGGTAGTACAGTTAACAATATCTTTTAATCGCACCTTTATGGAATTAAAACAAACGGAAATGTTGGGCTTTCGAGTTCTATTTACAACTTTTAATCGCACCTTTATGGAATTAAAACATACATTACTTCAAACCACATTGCACTATCAACGTCAACTTTTAATCGCACCTTTATGGAATTAAAACCGGTGATTTCCGCAAACGCCCGTCCGCGCGCATTCCTTTTAATCGCACCTTTATGGAATTAAAACTCGCCAAGTTTACAAAAAAGCTGGAGGCGCAGGAGCTTTTAATCGCACCTTTATGGAATTAAAACAAAACAAGTCACCCCGAAATCAAACCACCTAAATACTTTTAATCGCACCTTTATGGAATTAAAACGCCGAAAAGGCACAAAAAAGGCACGTAAATGCGTCGTCTTTTAATCGCACCTTTATGGAATTAAAACACAAGAGGCTCAAGCATTTCTTTTATCTGATATGCTCTTTTAATCGCACCTTTATGGAATTAAAACCTTCTATTCTCGAATCAAAAGAAATAGAAGCGGCAGGCTTTTAATCGCACCTTTATGGAATTAAAACCTGTGTGGAATAACGCTCAAAGACTCAATCCTATTCTTTTAATCGCACCTTTATGGAATTAAAACCATATCTTTGATTTTGAAGAGGCTCGTCAATATATTTCCTTTTAATCGCACCTTTATGGAATTAAAACAGCGAAAATGGTTGTACATTTTTGCAGATGCGTGACGCTTTTAATCGCACCTTTATGGAATTAAAACACTGCACTAATAAATTTGTTATTTGCTTAGTGCCTTATCTTTTAATCGCACCTTTATGGAATTAAAACTCAAATATTTGGCTAATCACGCTTTCTATATCGCTTCTTTTAATCGCACCTTTATGGAATTAAAACCTGTACCGACCGTAACCGTTGAGCAGGTCAATCCTACTTTTAATCGCACCTTTATGGAATTAAAACGATTCAAAAGGTTCTGTTTCAGCGCAGGCTCAACGCCTTTTAATCGCACCTTTATGGAATTAAAACTTGAAGTCACGTGAAAATTCTCTGTCTAAATCGTACAACTTTTAATCGCACCTTTATGGAATTAAAACACAGCAATGCCATGAGCTTTAACATGCTGCCCAACCTTTTAATCGCACCTTTATGGAATTAAAACAAAGGGAACATCCGATTGCGACATTGCCATTTGGCGGCTTTTAATCGCACCTTTATGGAATTAAAACGATTTTGAACACAAACAAATTGAACAAATAAAAACACTTTTAATCGCACCTTTATGGAATTAAAACTTACTCCTAAGTCATTAATGTCTTCAATTGCGTTCTTCTTTTAATCGCACCTTTATGGAATTAAAACACCCTCAAGCCTTCTTTCGGTGGCACGCTCTGAAGCCTTTTAATCGCACCTTTATGGAATTAAAACAAGCGAGGCAAACATTCTAAAGCCGACAAGGGAAGTCTTTTAATCGCACCTTTATGGAATTAAAACGTCTTGCATTCCTCCAGTTTCTTTACGATAATTCTCTTTTAATCGCACCTTTATGGAATTAAAACGTTGCTTGCTGTAACTTTATTCCGTCTTTTATTCCGGCCTTTTAATCGCACCTTTATGGAATTAAAACCGCGGAAGAGAGGTTTTTAGAAACAAAAAGGCTATTGCTTTTAATCGCACCTTTATGGAATTAAAACGGAAGTTAACTGAGAGAGGTGTTGTTTATAAAGACAGCTTTTAATCGCACCTTTATGGAATTAAAACACGCTTGATTATGTTAATAGAATAATTAAGGTTGTTCTTTTAATCGCACCTTTATGGAATTAAAACACAAAAAATCGGCGGTAGTCATCATCTGCGAGGACTCTTTTAATCGCACCTTTATGGAATTAAAACTGGTTTAACGAAATGATCGCACGGACAAATTTCGTCTTTTAATCGCACCTTTATGGAATTAAAACCGCGGAAGAGAGGTTTTTAGAAACA
>JASBYY010000026.1 GCA_029983675.1 Bacteroidales bacterium
CGAAAAGCAGCAGCTCATAGCGACCGTCGGCATCGGACGAGGTGCCGTAGCGAGTATTTAATACTGAGACATTCACATTTTCTACACCAATGTCGCCAAGAACCCGGACTGCTTGACCAGAAGTTTTTAATGTTAAAATAGAAAACGCTATTAAAGCAACAAAAGTCAATAGAAACTGTTTCATGATGCATCTATTAAGTACTTGTTCAAAATTAGTTTACGGATAATAATAAGTAAGTGTTCAAAATTAAACTGCAGTATGTCTTGACTTCTGGACTTCGAGGGTCGTCTGTTCCGCAGTCCCATGATCTCATGTTCAATATGTAAACTAAATTTGCTCATCTACTTATTATTTATTAATTAAAGGGATTAAGAGGCGCGCGATCACGCCTCTTAATCATTTAATTACCAATCCAACCAGCAAATATCTCCTCCGGTACACTGTGTATCTACATCGTTAACGGTTTGGACATCGCAATATGGGTATTCTGTCCATTTAATACACCCCATGCCTGTAGTGGTGGGTTGTTCACCGCCTTGAATGCGGCCTTGTTCGTCGCTGTTTAGCCTAGCGATCATGGTCTTGTTAAGACTTAATTTTACTTTTTTCATTTGATTAGATTTTAATGGTTTGTAATTCATTTTAGAACATCCGTCGGCTTTGTTTTTGCCGACTTTATGGCGAAGCCAAAAACAGCCATCCTGTTTGCCTGCCCATCCCGGGCCTCCCGCAAGTCGGATGAAACGCCACCCTTGCCGGAGCCGCCGCCTGAAATGCCTCAGGCAACGGAGGCCGCAACCCGAATGAAATGATTCTTGCCCAGCAGCCAGATGGAAAACGGCCTGCGGGCATGTCCCCTTCTACAAGTAGTGGACAAAGCACAAATTTGGCTTTCATCCCTCAAATAGTTTATAAATATCTGATAATCAATAGATTGATTGGGAGGGGTATGCCGCGCCTTCCGCTTTTTCGACAAGCAGTTCCGGCAACTTTCCTATTGACAAATCAGGTATCATGAATGTGTCCTCTCGAATAAGGATTGTTTACGGTGCAAATATAGTGATATTATTTTCATTTGTCAAGTGTTTTTGCCAATTATTTTCAAATAGTCTTTGTTTTATTGATAGGCAGTACGTTGCAAACGTATTGGCTTATATGGCCGTTGGAGCCTACAGCTTCGCATTCCAAGTCACACAGAGATGACGTAACTATTTGTTTGCCAATGCTTTATTTACATGCTATTGCGCCACGGCTCAAGCGCCGGCTTCAGCTCAACAACAGGCACTCGTCCCATGTGGGTTCTTCATCGGAAAGATATGCCAGCAACACAAGCCCGATGCCGGCAATGCCTTCGAGAAGGCCGTATTCGTTCCGGAAGCCGCGCTCGGCTCCCTGCCAGGTCTTGTAGCCTGCCAAGCCGTCTTCGAATTTAGCCATTTTCAGGGTCTGTCCTATCCAGTATGCGGCAGGCATCCCTGCATTCGGGCATTCCTGTCATTCTCCACATCCGGTTGAAAACCTGCGGCGACCTTTTCTTTTTAACAGGATGTTGCCGACACGGAAAATTGTCGTACTTTTGCAACTTCTTAAAAAGCAAGCATTCGGTTGATTCAGGTGTTTTTAGCTGAAAAATAGAGTGTTTGCCAGATTTGAGTATTGTTTTTTTGTTATCGATTAAATTCACTGGAAAACCATGGAAAAGATGAAGGCGAAAGGCGAAGTGCGTGCTTATTTGTTTTTGATTATTGGCTCCTTATTGTTCGCAATAGGTGATGTGTTGTTTGTGAACCCGTATTTGCTGGCTCCCGGCGGCACCTACGGTCTTTCCAACGTGCTGAACACGGTTTGGCCGTGGCGCATCAGTTATTATGCCATCTGCATGGATGTCCCGCTCCTGATCATCGGTACTTGGATTTTGGGACCGAAATTCGGCATCAAGACCATTGTCTCCACCATTTTGATATTCGCATTTACATGGGTGATAGAGACTTTCATAGGCTATGATCCGTTGATTCACAACGGCATACTTGATCAGGTGAGTGGCGATGCCGCATTGGCCAACTCGATTGTGAAGATCCCGAATAGCGAACAGTATTTTGTGCCGGATTACTTCCTCAACACCTTGGTGGGCGGCGGTATCTACGGTTTGGCCATCGGCTTGATTTTCAAGTCGGGCGCCACATCGGGCGGCAGCGACATCATCTCCATGATACTGCACAAGTACACCAAAATCTCCTTGGGCACGCTGGTGATGATTGTGGATTCCTGCATCACCCTGACCTCGTTCATTGCGTTCCGCCAAGTGCGACTGCCTATTTATTCCATTGTGCTCATCGTTATCGAAAGCCGTATCATCGACTTGATTGTAGAAGGCTTTAAGAGCTACAAGACGGCATTTATTGTCACCGATAAGATGGATGAAGTACGGAACTTTATCATTAATGATCTGCATCGTGGCGGCACCTGCTTCACCGGCCAAGGGCTGTTTCAGGGCATCGACCGTAAGATGATTTACGTGACGTTGAACCGCTCCGATTTGATCAAACTCAAGACCAACCTGCGCCTGCTCGACCCCAAGGCTTTTGTCAATGTGGTGGAAAGCAGCGAAATCATGGGCAATGGCTTCAAGGCCTTGCCTACTGAATAACGTTTAGCCGGTAAGGGTTCTTGAAAGGTCTTGCTATTCTATTTTTGAAAAGTACAAGTCGTTGTTGATTTTCGCTTTCATGGTAACTGAAGTTTATGGGTTTTGCCTGTTGAGCACTTGTTCGATGATGACGGGGAAATGCTGTTGCTCCAGCCGATGGATTTTTCCGGCCAAGCTGTCGGGTGTTTCGTTTTCGTCCAAGGCGACTTTGGCTTGGAAGATGATGGCGCCGCTGTCGTATTTTTCGTTGACATAATGTATGGTGATGCCCGAAAAAGGTTCTTTTGCAGCAACCACGGCCTCATGGACATGCGCTCCGTAAAACCCTTTTCCGCCGTATTTCGGCAGCAGGGCGGGGTGGATGTTGATGATCTTATCGGGAAACGCTTGGATTAGACATTTCGGCAGCAGCCAAAGGAATCCGGCCAACACAATGAGGTCGATGTGCATACCGGTCAGGTCTTGGGTGAAAGGCGTGTCGTTGATGTCCTTTTTCGTAATCAGGCGGACAGGAATGCCTAATTGATGGGCGCGTTCGATGGCGTATGCTTTCGGGTTGTTGCAAACCACCAAAGGGATTGCGACATCGTGGCTGTTGCTGAAATATTCCGCAATGCGTTGCAAGTTGGTGCCGTTGCCCGACACAAATATGGCTATTCGTTTCATTGTAGGATTTTTAGGATGACGGTTTCGTTTTTATCAAGGTCGAACCAAACCATATATTCTTGCTCTGACGGTTTGAACTTATAGGGTTTGTCTTCGACATAAAAAGGCTGACTGCCTATCAGTGTCAGTCCTTTGATGGTTTTGCCGTTGTTTTTCAGTATGATACAACCATCTTCCCGCACGGAATACTCCACGTCCTGCAAGGCTTCGTAGAAGTGCAGGTAACGATCGATGGTCGTGGGTAGCAGCTTGTGGGCATCGCGTAAATCGGCAATGAGCCGTAAGGCTTTGTTGAACCCGGGCATGGCTACGGCGAGGCTGTCGGCATCGTATTCCCAAAAAGCCCTGACGGGGTCAACCCAAGCGGGATAGACGTGCGTAATGTGTACGTTGTGGTTGATAACCAAACGGTTGAGCGTGGTGGTGTTGTAAAAATAATCCCAGTCGCTATTGGTGTGCACTTCGAGTGTTGACGGGGTGGACCAAAGCAGGAAGTCGCCGCCGTTGGGAAGTGTGGTGATTTGACGGTTGGGGAGGGCATCGCCAAAACCGCCATAAGGTTGTTGCAGGCAGTTGCTGAACATCCATTGTGCCGGACGGTTTTCTTCGTAATAGGCGTTCCACAGATAACGCACGCCGTTTTTCCTCCAAAGTTTTGCCGCATACTGCTGTGCTTCAGGAAGGAGACCGTCGCAAACCAAATCTTCACGGTTGTGAACAGGCTGGTTATTGTAGCCGTGGTCGATCCAAGTGGGCGACCCGAAATGACGTTCCATAAACCGCAATGCCTTTTGCATGTTGTTGCCGACAGTAGTGTATTGTTCCGGTGTGTGCAGGCAAATCTCAAAGCCGAGGCCGTGGATTTGTTGAAGCAGTTCGAAGAAGTCGTTGTCGGTCTCAACCGTGGCGTGTGGTCCTTTGAAGAGGCCGTGGCTGGCTTTGGCATTGCTGACATGGTCGGGATTGTTGAAAAACACGCTCTTGGTCACGGGGATGTTGTAATAGACAAAACCTCCGGTGGCGTCTTCGGCTTTGTCTATGGTTTCAGATCCAAACAATGTGGCTCTTTGTGTGCGGAGGTCGGTCCAGTCGGCATGTTCGGTGAAGATGATGGCCGATTCGTAGCCATCGGGAACAGGCATGATGCGCGGCAATTCTTGAACAGGACCGAAGTGCAAGGTGAAGTCGGAATGCAGGACATCGCCTTTATCGACTTCGCGGCAGGAAATATCAAGGTAGTAATCGCTGGTATCCGCGTTGAGGGGATAGTGAATAAGGGGATGGTCGCGCCAGTAGTCGCAGTTGAAATAAGCGGTTCGGGTCTCACTGTCGAATTGGGTGGACGAAATGCGGGTCTGGTGGTAGGAGGTGATGCTGCGGTCGTTTCGCCCTATCGTAAAGCCTTCGCGGTCGAGGTAATAGGCGTTTTGTAAATGCGCTGAATCGATTTTCTGGTTCCTTCTGTAGAGGGTCACAATGGTGTCGGTGAAAGGCATCACAATGGCGTGACGCAGCAACAAGGCGTTTCTCTCGAACGTATTCTTCACTTCGAATAGGGCGTTTCTGTTTTCGTCTTCACGGATGGACAGCAGGGTCGTCCCGATACCCGACCGCGTTGTCGATTCAATCAGTTTTTTTCCGTTCCTTTTCTGACGGACGGAGGTCTTCCACAAGGCATTGGCCTCTGTGATGGTGTCGCCGTTGAGCAGGTACTCCGTGAGACTGTAAATCGGTTGGGAGAGAACCTTGTCATGCAGGTCGGAAAAGACAATATAGGTGCTGTCGCTGTTCGACGGCGAATATTGACGTATGGAAAAGGCATTGAAAGGCTGCTGCGAAAAGGCGATGCTGTCCACGTTGACGATGTGTGTTTCCGGAAGGAAGGTGGGCATGGTGGTGGCGCTTAGCGTAAGCTGGACATCATCACATAGCAAGGTGTTGGATTCATTGTTCCATAGATTGATCCTGATTTCATTATTACCGACTACATCCGCCGGTATCGATAGGCGGAACTCGAAGGGAAACCACCGGGCGGAGTCGTTGGCCTGCTCTGCGATTGGAAATCCGTGCCAGAAATTGCCAAGACGCTTGTCTTCAATGCCTACCGCGAAAAGACCGCTTGGCACAGTGTCGGGGAAACGGCACATGATACTAAAATGGATGGTGAGGTTCTGAAAGGCGAGCTTGTCATTGGCAAAGAAAGCCGTGCAGATGCCGAACACATCGTTGGGATTGCAGCGGATGACGTGGTTGCCGCTGAAGGCCATGCTGTCTTCAACGATATTGATGTTGGTCCAATTGGAGGAGATCTTATTGGATTCAAAGTCGTCGGCATAATGTTGGGCATGGGAAAGCTTTCCAAAGAACACAAGGATCAAGGTGCAAAAAAGGGCAAGGGGACGTTTTCTCATTTCAAAAGTATTTGCAATACGTAAATCCAATGCAAAGAAATGAAATAATTCTCATTTTTCCGCTCTTTTTGTGACCAAAGTATCTTGTGGAGCAGAAACGTGTGTTCTATTAATTGTGCAAAAACGGGCGTATCCTTGCCCGCGCAATTGATTGTTGCCGGTTTTGCGGTTTGCAAACCGGAAATTCTCTCCCCGCCAATCCTGCTTGTATTCTTATTGTGGTGTTGGGTTGGACGCAGGGGCGGTTTTAGGCGCCAAGCAGCGATCTTACGATTTGCGATATTTTGGCGTTGTCGGCTTTCCCGGCTACTTGCTTGGTGGCCATGCCCATCACCTTGCCCATGTCTTTCATGGAGGAGGATCCGGTTTGTGCGATGATGTCCTTGATGATGCCAGTCAGCTTCTCGTCGCTGATGGGCTTCGGTAGGTAGGCCTCGATGACGGAAGCCTGAAACAACTCTTCGTCGGCAAGCTCCTGACGACCGTTTTCGGTGTAGATGGCTGCCGATTCCTTGCGTTGTTTTACGAGTTTTTGCAAAAGCGATAGCTCAGCGGCTTCGCTGATTTCATCGGAAGAGCCTTTGGTCTTTTCTAACAGCAGTTGTGCCTTGATGGCGCGTAAGGCCTCTAATTTCTTCTGGTCTCTTGCCAACATCGCAGCCTTGATGTCAGCCATAATCTGTGTTTCTAATGCCATAGCTATCAGTATTTTCCTCTTCCGCCTCAACGATTTTGGCTGAGACAGAAGAGGGGGCGTTGTTAATCTACATTGTCGTGAAGGAAGGAGTTCTCGGAACGGAGACCGTCATTCGATGTCGAATAGTGCGACAGGTCTTCGTTTTCCGTAAAACTGATGTCCATGTTGCGACGCATATAAGCAGGTTGATTCTCAAGTTCTTCCAGTCCTTTTTGGGTCCTGAAATTCAAACTCAAAGCTCTCAAACGCTGTCTCTTTAATTCTTCTTTCGGATCGTATTCTTCGGGTTGTTCTTCCGCAATGACGACTTCCGGTTTGGCTCCAGTCTTCATTTCTGTGCTGCTGTTCCGGATGCGGCTCGAATACACTTCAAAGCCTCCATCGTCGTTGTCGTCTTTTCTGAAAGGATTATCGAACTTCTTGACGCTGGGTTCGGGCTTCTTTTCCTCTTGGGGGACGAACTGAAAGGCTTCGGGTTTCGTTTCTGCTTTTTCAGGTTCCATTGCCAAGGGCAATGCTTCGCGGAAATCGCTGAACTCGTCTTCCGGTTCCGTTTCGCCAAGTACGTGCACGATGGGTTTTAAGAAGTCGTCTTCGTCAGATTCAAACATTGGGTCTTTCACCTCTAACGAACATGGTGTTTCTTTTTCGAGTGCGCTTTTTTCTTCTTCAGGCGTTGTTTCCACTCCAATGACATGTACGGTTTTCTGATGTTCTTTTTTCATCTCAAAGCGATCGTCCTTCGTGTTGCACGATCTTCTGTCATTGTCGAATCCCGTGGCTATCAGGGTCACGCTGATGGAATCGCCGAGACTTTCGTCAGTGCCATTGCCCCAAATCACGTCGGAGCAGTTGCCGCAAATCTCCTGCGTGTATTCGGTGATTTCAACGACTTCGTCAAGAGAAACCTCTTCAGTGCCCGAAGTGATATAGAGCAGGATGTTTTTCGCTCCTTGGATGTTCGAATCGTTGAGCAGGGGCGAGCTGATGGCGCTTTGAATGGCTTTCTGTGCGCGTCCTTCTCCCGATGCGACACCGGAACCCATGATGGCTTTGCCGCTGTTTTTCATCACGGTTTTCACGTCCTCAAAGTCAACGTTGACATAGCCGGGCACCGTGATGATTTCGGCTATGCCTTTTGCTGCCGTTGTGAGCACATCGTCGGCCTTCTTGAAGGCTTCGGTAAGTTTCATGTTGCCGTATTGGTCGCGAAGTTTGTCGCTGCTGATGACGATAAGGGTGTCAACTTGCTTGCGCAGCTCCTCGATGCCCGACTGTGCCTGCATCTTGCGCCGACGACCTTCGCATTCGAAGGGCAAGGTGACGATTCCTACCGTCAGGATCTCTTTCTCCTTGGCGATTTGCGCCACGATGGGAGCGGCACCTGTTCCGGTGCCACCGCCCATTCCGGCGGTGACAAACAGCATCTTGGTGTTTTCATCCAACAGGCTGCAGATGTCGTCTTTGCTGCTCAAAGCGGCTTCGCGTCCAATGTTGGGGTCGTTGCCGGCGCCTAAGTCGCGTTTGCCGAGATGCACCTTGGTGGGCACTTTGCTTCTGACAAGGGCCTGGTAGTCGGTGTTGCACAAGATGAAATCCACACCTTGTATGCCTTCTTCCATCATGTGGTTCACGGCGTTGCCGCCGCCACCGCCTACTCCGATGACTTTGATGTAGTTCGGCTTGTCGGATCCGACCAGACGAAACAGTTCGTTGTCGCTGGCAGCATTTTCGTTACGGGTGCTGCCGTTTTCCGTGCTAAATATGTTGTTCTGTTCCATGGCTTGCGGATTTTTTAGTTGATGTTATCATCGGTTGAAATATATCCCGAGAATTTAGCAATGATGTCGGGGAGGCTGAAGAATCTTTTCTTTTTGGGAGCCTTTTCCTGCACATCTTCCTCGGCATCCTGTTCTTCGATGGTGTGAAGATTGCCTTGAGGCTGCAACAGACGTTCCGCCCTCAACTTGTCAAGATGCTCCTGATATTCCATGCGGGCGATGCCTTCGATGACGAGACCGATTCCGGTGGCGTACATAGGGCTTTTCATCTCTTTGTTGGTATCCACCGACAGATGTTCGTCGGGATAGCCGATTCTGACATCGAGACCGGTTTTGAACTCCGCTAATTGACGGATGTGTTTCATCATGGCTCCGCCTCCCGTAAGCACGATGCCGGCTACAAGTTTGTGCTTCGAGTTCACTTGCTGGATTTCACAGTTGACCATCTCGAAGATTTCCTCCAAACGCGATTGGATGATGCCGGACAGGTTCTTGAAGGAGATTTCTTTGGCGGCCCGGCCTTTGATGCCGGGGATGGATACCACCTCGTCATCACGGTTTTCGCTGATTACGGCGGATCCGAATTTCACTTTCACCTCTTCAGCGTAGCGTTTCAGAATCTGACAACCGGTGCAGATGTCCTCGGTGATGATGTTGCCTCCGAAAGGAATAACGGCGGAATGGTAAATCTTATTGTTGTGGAACACGGCAATATCGGTGGTGCCGCCTCCAATGTCCACGAGGGCCACACCGGCCTCGCGTTCGTCGTCGTCGAGCACGGCGCTTGCCGAAGCAATCGGTTCGAGAATCATGTAGTCCATGTTCAGCCCGGCCTTCTCAATGCACTTGATGATGTTGAGGGCTGCCGCTTTTTGTCCCACGATAACGTGGAAAATGGTCTCCACCTTGCTTCCCAACATGCCTTGTGGCTTGTTGACAGCCTCGCCGTCAACAATGTATTCCTGCGGAATGACATCGATGATTTCCTCTCCGGGCTGCATGTTGATCTTGAAGGCGTCCATGCGCTGTTTCTCTAATTCTTCCTCGGTGATTTCCTCGTCGCGGTTGTCGCGTACCATCATGCCGGTGTGCTGTATACTCTTGATGTGCTGCCCAGCAATGCCTACGTTCACATTGTGGATTTCTACGTTGGATTGATTCGATGCCTCTTCCACTGCCAGCTTGATGGCCGTGACAGTATCGTCAATGTTGGTTACGATGCCGCGTCTGACACCTGTCGATACGGTTTTTCCATACCCTAAGATCTCGATTTTTCCGTTCTGAGATCTTCTTCCGACAATGCAAGCGATTTTTGTCGTTCCAATGTCGAGTCCTACGATAATTTTTTCTTCACTCATTTTGATCTATTTTTTGTACACACTACTAATTGATTTCTGTATTTCAAGTTGATCGACTGGATATGCTTCATTTCTTCCGACCGCCCTTTCTGTTTCAAAAACAGTTTCAGACGAAGCAGCTTGTCGGCAGCGTTGTCGGCCTTGCCAAATATCACCTTAGACTGAAGCCCGTTGACTGTCAGTTCGAACTCGTTGTTAGCGTTGCAATAGAGCTGCCCGATGCAGGACTGCATGAACGGATCACTCTCTATGGCTTGGCAGATGCTGAATGCCTCGGCGAGGTTGCTATGGATGAGGGCGCTGTCGCTGAGTTTCTCCTGCGATAGGGCAGATGCTTCGAATTTGAAGTTGCCGCTTGCAATGAGAACGCGAGGCGTAAAGCTGGGGCAAGATGGGATAAGAATGCCTTCTTGCGTGATGTATGCAGAATGGCCGTCGAGGTTATAAACACGTAGCAAAGGCTGGTATTCCTTGGCCTTCACCATCAGCTTGCTGTTGATGTCGATGTAGGATGTGGAAGACTGAATCCAAGGATTGCTGTTCAGCAGTTTTTCAACTTTGGCCATGTCGATCTTACCCACCGCAGTCTTTTTTGCAGTGTCGCAGATGGTGACCAACTGCGAGGTTATTTGTGCACGGTCGAGAAAACCTTTGTCATGCGGCCGCTCTATGGTGATGGCTATTGATTTGAGCGGAGAATCAAGGTAGCTGTTGCGGCTGAAGACAAACAGCACAACGATGCCGGCGGCTGTCGCAATCCAAGTCAATATGCTGAGTGTTTTCTTTACCATGTCGCAATCTCCTTTTCTAATGGTTCCACAAGACGGTCGATGTTACCGGCGCCCATGGTGACGAGCAATGCCGGACGTATATCTTCAATTACTTGCAAGAGGTCTTCTTTCTTGCAGACCTGCTTGTTTTTCATCGGTACTTTTTCTAACAAGGCTTGCGAGGTGATGCCTTCGATGGGCTTTTCGCGTGCCGGGTAAATGTCTAATAAAATCAGTTCATCGGCCATCGCCAGACTGTTGGCGAAATCTTCCATAAAGTCGCGTGTACGAGTAAAGAGGTGTGGTTGGAAGACCAGAGTGATCCTTTTGTCGGGGAACGCATTTCTGATAGCCGACAAACATGATTTTATTTCTTCAGGATGATGCGCATAATCATCTATATAACAGTGTTTTCTGCTGTTGACTCTGATGTCGAAGCGTCGCATGACGCCTTTGAAACCTGCCAAGGCGTGTGCAATGTCGGTGCCGCTAAGCCCGATTTGTCTGGCAGCGGCAAAAGCGGCCGTGGCATTCAGTATGTTGTGCAAGCCTGCCAACGGAAGGGTGACGGGTGTCTTTTCGTTTTTTTCTATGATGTCGAAAGTGCAGACGCCGCCTTTTGCCTCCATGTTTTCAATGCGGAAGTCGCAGGTGCTTTCGGTACCGAAAATCAGTTTATTGCCTTCTTTGCAGATGTCAAGGCCATGTTTTACAATGACTTTTTGAGAGGCGAGCGCCGCAAAATCATTGAAGCCGGCCACAAGATGCTCCTTGTCGCCGTAAATGTCGAGATGATCGGCATCGATGGAATTGATGATGGCAATGTCGGGATGCAACTGAAGGAATGAACGGTCGTATTCGTCGGCTTCGACAACAAGAATGCTGTCCTTATTTGGCGACAAATGGAAATTGCCCTTGAAATTGCGGGCAATGCCACCAATGAAAGCCGTTGTCTCGATGCGGTTGTCATGCAGGATATGGGCGACCATGGCAGTGGTGGTGGTTTTTCCATGTGTTCCGGCTATGGCGATGGTGAGATGCTCTTTTGAGATGTCGCCCAAGGCTTCTGAACGCTTCATCAGGGAGATGCGCCGTTGACGGATCGCTTCCAGCTCGTGGAGGTCGTTTGGGATGGCGGGAGTATAGATGGCGAGGTCAATATGAGCCGGAATGCGATCGGGATTGTCTTCGTAATGAATGGCCATGCCCTCGCTTTCGAGCTGACGGGTGAGGGAAGAGGGCGTAAGGTCGTAGCCCGACACCTCGGCACCACGGCTTTGGAAATACCGGGCCAAGGCGCTCATGCCAATGCCGCCAATGCCCAGAAAATACACCCGTTTTCTCTCGTTACTGTTCATATTAACTGTTGATTTTCAATATAATGTCTGCAATATCATCGGCGGCATTCGGCTTGGCGAACTTGCCGATGTTGTTCTTTAGCTTTTCTTGCCTTTCTTTGTCGCTGAGCAATTCAAGCAGGGTGGGGACAAGTTCGGTCTCTGTCACTTGGTTTCTGACCATGATGGCCGCTTCGGCATCGACCAAACGCTGTGCGTTTTTGCTCTGATGGTCTTCCGCTGCTGTGGGAAGCGGGACAAAGATGACCGGTTTCTGCACCAAGGACAGTTCGGAAATAGAAATGGCGCCGGAACGGGAAATCACGACATCGGCAATGGCGTAGGCCAAATCCATCCTGTCGATGAAGACGGTGGGAAGGACGCGTCCCTCTAATCCGGCAGCCTTGACTTCCTGGACGGCTTGTTCGTAGTAGCTCTTTCCGGTCTGCCAGATGAGCTGGATGTCGTTGCTTTTCAAACTTTCTATTTGAGCGGAGATGCCCTTGTTGATGCCTAATGCCCCTTGGCTTCCGCCGGTCAGCAACGCCACCGGCTTTTCGGGGTTGATGTGGAAGTAGGCGGCAGCCTCTTCGCGGAAGCCTCCCGTGCTAATGTTGGCACGCAAAGGATTTCCAGTGAGGTGTATCCTCTCTTTCGGAAACCACAGGTCCATGTTTTCGTAGGCGACACAGATAGCCTTGGCGTTTTTCCCGACGATGCGGTTGGTCATGCCGGGATAGGAGTTCTGTTCCTGAATGACTGTCGGGATGCCGAGACGGTTGGCGGCACGCAGGGTGGGACCGCTGGCAAAGCCTCCCACACCGATAACCACATCGGGCTTGAAACGTTTCAAGATACGGCGTGCCTTGCACAGACTGCTGATTACCTTGAAAGGGAAACTCAAATTGTCGAGACTTAAATTGCGTTGGAAACCGCTGATCCACAGCCCTTCTATCGGATAGCCCGCCTTGGGGACACGTTCCATCTCCATGCGATTCTTGGCACCGATAAACAGTATCTCAGCCGTAGGTTGTTTGCGTTTCAACGCATCGGCAATGGCGATGGCAGGGAAGATGTGCCCTCCTGTTCCGCCTCCGCTAATCACTATTTTGATGGGGTCTTTCATTTGTCTTCGATGTTTTCTGTTTGTTGTTCGGTTTCCGTTCCGGAGACTTGTTGTTTTTCGGCCTCCTGTTCCTTTTCAATGCTGCGTGTCACACTTAAAATCATCCCGATGCTGAACCCGGTAGCCAGCATCGATGAGCCGCCCATGCTCACAAACGGCAATGGCTGTCCGGTCACGGGAAGCAGTCCGGTGGATACGCCCATGTTAATCATGGCTTGCATAATCAATAGGAAAGCCAGACCGAAAGCCATATATGACCCAAAGGTGATTGTGCGTTTGTTGATGATGGTTAAGGCGCGTGTCAACAGAATGATGTAGAGTAACATGACCACCAAGGCTCCTGCGATTCCGTATTCTTCGATGATGATGGCATAGATGAAGTCGGAGTAGGGATGCGGCAGGAAGTTGCGCTGTTCGCTCTTCCCGGGACCTTTGCCGATGAATTTGCTCGATGCGACGGCGATTTTGGCGTAGGTCTGCTGGTAATGATGGTCGTCAAAAGGATCGAAAGAGCCGTCTGTCTTCGCTTTTTTCTCTTCCGACATGGCTTTGACACGGTTGATCCAAGTCTCGATACGGCTCTTGCGCTGGCGGAAGAGCGGGGCGGCTTGGGCTTCGCCATCTCCCTCGGCGATGACCACCTCTGTGGTTTGCGATCGTTTTAATGCCCTGTTGTTCTTGAACTTCGTCGCGGCCATGTCGTAAAGGATGTAGAAACCCAGCAATACGACGCCGATGCCCAGAATGGCAAGAATGTGTGTGAACTTGACTCTGCCGATGAACAATAAAACGAGGCAGACGACCAATAAGATGGCCGCTGTGGAAAGGTTTTCAGTGAAGATCAAACCCGTAGTGACTAAAATCGGCACTATGATGGGAAGCAGGATTTGCTTGAAATTGTGCAGCTTGTCTTGAAGAATGATCAGTTCTCTCGACAAATATGTAATTAGTGCGATTTTGGCAAGCTCACTCGGCTGGAATGAAAACCCAAGTAGGTTGATGGTTCGCGAGGCTTCGTTGAGGTTCTTGCCGAACAGCATGGTGTACAGCAATAATGGAATGCAAAGCCATAGCCCTATTTCGAATATTTTCGAATATTTACGGTAATCAATGCGGTAGGCGACGAACATCATGATGAATCCGACGAGCAGGGTTCCCCCGTGTTTGAGCAACAACCGCCCGGAAGAACCTCCGTAGTTGTTCTCCACCAAGGCGCTTGTGGCACTGTACACCACCACAAGGGAGATTAGCCCTAATAGCAGCGCAACGACCCAAATGACTTTGTCGCCTTTTAATATTTTATTGATAACGTTCATTTTGCAGACTGTAAACGTAGTTCTTGAATTGGTTGCCTCTGTCGGCGAAATCCGTGAAACGGCGGTTGGGTTTGCAGGCAGGCGATAGCAACACGATTTCGTTGTCGTGTACGATAATCGATGCCATTTTAACGGCTTCCTGCATGTCGTCGGCATCGAATATTTCGATGTTGGTATTCCCGAAAGCCTGATGCAGCCGTTTGCTGTCGCCAATGCACACGATGGCCTTGACCCGGTCGATGGCTTTCGGAAGCAGTTCTTCGTAATCGGTCTTTTTGTCGTTGCCCCCTGCAATCCACACCACGGGAGCCACGAGGTTCTCGAAAGTGAACCATGTGGCATTGACACTTTCGGCGCCGGAGTCATCGTAGTACATGATGCCGTCAATGGTCGCCACATATTCTTGCCGGTGTCCGATGGCGTCTAAGTCGAGCAGACTCTGCTTGATGGACTCCTTGCGAATTTGCATGATTTTCGATGTGATGTCAAATGTCGTGTCTTCTTTGTACATGTTGTCCGAATTCAATATTTCTTCTAAAAATGACATGGCTGTTTATCTTTGTTGTGTCTATTATATAATTATCTAATTTTCAAAGTCATAATGGTAAATGCCGCTAATAATATGGTGACAATCCAGAAGCGGATGGTGATTTTCACTTCGTGCTGAAGGTCGCCGCGTCCCTTGTATTTCACGGTGCATCCGGGATCGACTTTCTGAATGTAGCTCAGCGAAGTGCGGTAGTGGTCGTGGATGGGGGTGCGTTTCCAGATGCGTTGATGT
Organism: Bacteroidales bacterium; assembly: GCA_029983675.1. Lineage (GTDB taxonomy): Bacteria > Bacteroidota > Bacteroidia > Bacteroidales > F082 > Limimorpha. The sequence goes on from JASBYY010000026.1 coordinate 14,892, forward strand.
ACGCCTTTGCGTTTGCCCATTTTATAGTGTGTCCTTTGCAGGATGACCGAAACGCTTTCGAGCAGGAACACGCCACAAATCAAAGGAAGCAACAGTTCCTTGTGGATGATGACCGCCGTCACGGCGATGATGCCGCCTATGGTCAGACTGCCAGTGTCGCCCATGAAGATCTGGGCAGGGAAGGAGTTGAACCACAAGAATCCTATCAGGGCTCCGACAAATGCACTTAGAAATACCACCACTTCCTCGCTGCCGGGAATGAACATCAAGTCGAAGTGGCTGGCCGTGATGGCGTTACTTGATACGTACGCCAAAAAACCTAAGGTCAGTCCGATGATGGCAGAGTTGCCGGCCGCCATGCCGTCCATGCCATCGTTCAGGTTCGAGCCATTGGAAACGGCAGCTACCGCCAGCACCGTGATAAGGACGAAAAAGCCCCATCCAAGGATGTATTTCCATTTGTCGCCTGCAAAACTGAATAGGTTGGAGTAGTTGAGGTTGTGGTTTTTCAGGAAAGGTATGGTGGTGCGCGTTGACTTTACGTCGGGCGATTTGGCGACGACTTCGGTGTTGTTTTCGATACGGACACCTACTTTTTCATTGATGACAACCTGAGGACTGAAACGTAGGGTAAGCCCCACAATAAGTCCCAGTACCACTTGGCCTGCAATTTTTATCCAACCGTTTAATCCGTCCTTTTTCTTCCTGAATGTCTTGATGTAGTCATCGGCAAATCCAATCGCACCGAGAATGAGTGTTGCGATGATCATCAGAATCATGTAAATGTTGCCAATCTTTCCAATGAGCAGACAAGGCAGCAGTATGGCCATGATGATGACCACGCCGCCCATGGTGGGAACGCCTTTTTTCTGGGTGTTGAACGGGTCGGTGTTCTCATCGCGTTGTGTTTCTTCTATGTTTCTTTTTTTCAGGAAATTGATAAACTTTTTTCCAAACCAGATGGAAACAAACAAAGCGATAATAATGGCAAACACGGCCCTGAACGAGACATAGGTGAACATGCCCGCTCCCGGTATCCGGCATTTTTCAAGATATTGAAACAGATAGTACAACATTAGTTTTTCTCCTGTAATGCTTTCGACAGTTCTTCCTTGTCGTCGAAATGGTTTCTTACTCCTTTGATTTCCTGATAGGTTTCGTGGCCTTTGCCGGCCAGCAGTATGATGTCGCCTTTTTGTGCCAGTGCCACGGCTGTGCGTATGGCTTCGCGGCGGTTGGCGATGGACAACACCTTGGCGCTGTCGTTTTCGTTGATGCCGGCTTTCATCTGTCGGATGATTTCGTCCGGATCTTCGTTGCGAGGATTGTCGCTGGTGATGATGACCTTGTCACTCAATTCAACCGCTGCCGCCGCCATCTCGGGTCGTTTTGTCGTGTCGCGATTGCCGCCGCAGCCTACAACGGTGATCAGAGTTTCGTTGTGCTTGCGCACTTCATTGATGGTGCGAAGCACGTTTTGCAAGGCATCGGGGGTGTGGGCGTAATCGACGATTCCGATAATGCCGCTGTCTGACGGGACCATGTCGAAGCGACCTTTTGCACCGCGCAGCTTGCTGATTTCGACCAATAGCTCATCTTTGTCAAATCCCAGCGAGATAGCTGCTCCGGCGATGGCGAGGATGTTGCTGGCGTTGAAGTTTCCGACCAATTGTGTGAACATTTCCGTGCTGTTGATTTTGATTAACATGCCATTTAAATGGCTCTCCATGATTTGTCCTTTGAAGTCGGCATCGTGCTTGAGAGCATAGCTGAGTTTGCGTGCCGCTGTGTTTTGCAACATGAAAGCCCCGTTCTTGTCGTCGAGGTTGGTGAGGGCAAAAGCGTTTTTCGGCAGGTCGTCAAAGAATTTCTTCTTCGCATTCCTATAGTTGGCCATGGTCTTGTGGTAGTCGAGGTGGTCGTGGGTGAGGTTGGTGAAGATGCCGCCGGCGAACTGCAATCCGGCGATGCGTTCTTGCGCCACGGCGTGTGAACTGACTTCCATAAAGGCGAACTCGCACCCTTTATCCACCATTTGTTTCAATATGTCGTTCAGCTCGATAGGGTCGGGGGTGGTGTGTGTGGCGGCTACCACGTCGCGGTCGATGATGTTTTCAATGGTAGAAAGCAGTCCGCAAACATAGCCTGCATCGGTGAACAGACGATAGAGCAATGTGGCAATGGTGGTTTTTCCGTTGGTGCCTGTCACGCCTACAAGTTTCAGGCGTTCCGAGGGATTGCCGTAGAAATTGGAAGCACCCACGCCCAACACATAGTCGGTGTGATCGACCTTGATATAGGTCACGTCTTCGTGAATTTCTTCGGGTAAACGCTCGCACACTACGGCTGTTGCGCCTGAGGCAATGGCTTTCTCGATATAATCATGCCCGTCAACCTGTGTGCCTTTTACGGCGAAAAACAAGGTGCCGCTCTCGACTTTGCGCGAGTCGAAAGTGATGCTGGCAATGTCGAGATCTTTGTTCCCGATGATTTCCAACAGGTTGCAGTTTGCTATTATATCTTGGACTTTCATCTCTTTTCCATTTTTAGTTCTATGATGCTTCCTTTTTCCAGTGTGCTGCCTGCCGTCGGCGATTGACCGGTAACCATGCCTTGCCCTGAAAATTGCGGTTTCAACCCCATGTTTTCGAGCAAATAGACGGCATCGGTCAGGTTCATTCCCGTCACATCAGGTACAAAGTGCTTGTCAAAAGTGGCTTTGAATAATTTGATCGTGTCGCCTGTTTCTTCTTTGGAGAACCTCGCCCATTCGCCGCTGGTGGCATAGTCGATATAGGGGAGGTCCATTTCTTTGATGTAGTAGGCCGCTTCGTCATGATGCGCTATGGCGGTGAGGTAAGTGGAGGCTGTCTCAATCATGGTGCTGTCCTCTTCTTGGATGCCAAGTCGTGTGGCATACACTTTCCGTGCGATTTCCTTGAAAACAGGAGCCGCCACTCTGCCGCCCGACCATCCGTTGGCTTTGGGCTTGCTGATGACGACAATGCAACTGTATTTCGGGTCGTTTGCCGGGAAATACCCTGCAAAGGTCGTGTTGTAGTCTCTTTCCAATCGGCCCTCGGCGTTGATCCATTTGTAGGCTCTGTGTTGAACGTTGTAGAGCTGGGCGGTGCCGGTTTTTCCTGCGATGGGGAAGAGGTTGTTGCGGATGCCTTTTCCAGTGCCTCTCAGTACGACGCCCTCCATCATGCTTTTCACAGAATCGATGGTTTTCTGCGAGGCAATCTTGTTGTTGATTACGATGGGGGCAAAGTGTTGAATGACCTGTTTGCCGCGGCGTACTTCTTTGACAAACTGAGGTTTCATCATTTTGCCGTTGTTGGCCACAGCGTTATACAATGTAAGCATCTGCATGGGCGATACGTTGACTTCATAACCAATTGACATCCATGGCAATGAAGTTTTGTACCAGGTGTTCTTGTTCTTAGGATGCTTGATATAGGGTTTGGCTTCACCTGCAATGCCGGTTCCCAGCGGTGTGTTCAGACCCAAAGCGTAAAGCCCTTCGATATATCGCTCCGGATGGTCTTTGAAAGCATTGTAAATCAACAAGGCCGTGCCTTTGTTGGAGGACTGCTCAAAGACTTCGCGAATGGTGACGTTGCCATCGGCATGTATCACGTGGTCGTCGAACATTTTCTTTCTGGAAAAGATAAGCGGCCCTCTTCCGATATTGATGTGGCTGTTGATGTTCAGGTTTTTATTGTTTTCTAACAGCACCAGCATGGAGGGGAGCTTGAAGGTGGAACCCGGCTCGATTTTCTCGCCGAGGGCGAAGTTGTACGATTCTTCATATTCCCCGGTCTCCTTGTTGCGCTTAAGGTTCGCCACTGCCTTGATGTATCCCGTCTCCACTTCCATTACGATGGCGCACCCTTGGTCGGCTTTGTGAAAGACCATGGCGTTGTGGAGTGCGCTTTCGGTCACGTCCTGCAGGTTGATGTCGAAGGTGGTGATGACATCATTGCCGTTTTCGGCTTCCGTGTCGCCTTCGGCATGGACCGGTATCCAGCAGTTGTGATGCAGCCTGCGCACCAGTTGATGTCCGTTCTGGCCGCGTAGGTATTCGTTGTAAGTGCCTTCCAGTCCGACATAAAGATTCTCGTTCTCGTTGACATAGCCAATCATGCGGCCGGCAAGTTCCTTGTAGGGGCGTTCGCGACGAATACGCTTTTCGGCAACGATGCCGCCTTTGTATTGTCCGCGGTTGAAAATGGCAAAGGTTTGCAGCTTGCGGTATTGTTCCAAGGTTAAAGCTCTTGAAATCAAGAAATAACGCTTGCCTTCTGCCTTGGTTTTTGTCAATGTCGCTTTCCATTGGTTAGCAGTCTTTTTAGGCAGCAGTTCATGGAGCTGATTGCTCAAAGCATCTATGTTGTCGTCGAAATAGTCCTGCTCCACGACTTCCGAGTCGAAGTAAATGTCGAACACCGGTACCGAGGTGGCCATGAGCGATCCGTTGTCAGAAATGATGTTGCCACGTGCCGCTTCGAGCGTGCGCATCCTATATTCGCGTTTCTCGGCAAGCTTGTTGAGCTTCTCGCTATCCTTGGTTTGCACAAGGATGATCTTGACAATGACAGCAATGCCGAACGCCAACACAAGGGCGTAAACGAGAAAGACTCTCCATAAGGTGTCGGTACGTGGCTCTATCTTCATGTCTTACTTCGTTTCTTCGTTGGTGTAGCTGATTTTTCGCAGCGGATCCACCGATTCCTTGAGACCGGAGTCTCCAAGTTTTCGGACCAAAACCGACTGCTTCGATGCTTGCATAATGGATGATCTGAGTTGCACATACTCCACGTGTAGATCGCTGATTCTTCGCGTGGTCTCTGCGATTTTTCGTGTTGTGTCTTCGGCGATATAAGTGTTTGTGATAATGATCATAAGCAGCAAGGTGACATACACTAAGAACGGAAACTGTTTGGCAAAGGCTTCACGGATGAGGAAGGTGCCTCCCAATACGGAAAAGAAAGTCTTTGCCCCTTTTTTGGCATCTCTCTTGGAGCGTCTCCTTTGCTTTCTATCTTCTTTCGCTTCTTCCGGAGCCGGGGTTGGCTCTTCCTGCAAAGGCGTATCAAAGGGTTGCTGCTGTTGTGTTTCTTTCTCTTCTTTCGTGATGAATCTGTTTTCTGCCATATCTTATTTCCTTTCTGCAATTCTGAGTTTAGCGCTACGTGCGCGGCTGTTCGACACTATTTCTTCGTCGGAAGGGACGATAGGCTTGCGTGTGATTAATTTATAAGGTGTGAGCAGATTGCCGAAGAAGTCTTTTTCCTCTTTTCCCTCGGCGTTACCGGTTTTCATGAAGTTTTTCACAAGGCGGTCTTCCAATGAATGGTACGACATGACCACAAGGCGTCCCCCCGGACGGAGGACGTCGGGGCATTGTGTCAAGAAAGCAGTCAGGGCTTCAAGCTCTTGGTTCACTTCGATGCGTAATGCCTGGAAGATTTGTGCCAGTGTTTTGTTTTCCTTGCCTTTGGGCAGGCGGCTTTGCACGGCTTCGCGTAGTGCGCCTGTGGTCTCCAAGGGTGCTGCGTTTCGTGCCGCGACGATTTCCTCGGCGATGGCGTGTGCGTTTTGAAGCTCGCCGTAGATGCGCAAAATGCGTGTCAGTGCTTCGGCGTCATAGCTGTTGACGATTTGGGCGGCATCGACGGGATTGCTTTGATTCATGCGCATGTCGAGCCTGCCGTCAAAACGGGTGGAAAACCCTTTTTCGGGCGTGTCGAACTGATGCGATGAAACACCAAGGTCGGCAAGGACTCCGTCGATTTTGCCCCCTTGATAGAGTTGGATGAAATTCTTGAAATAGCTGAAATTCTGCGGAATAAAAGTGAAGCGCTCATCTTCGATGATGTTGCCTGCTGCATCCTCGTCCTGGTCAAAAGCATAGAGGTGACCGATGGTCAGCTTGTCTAAAATGGCACGCGAATGGCCTCCGCCGCCGAATGTGACGTCGGCGTAGATGCCTTCGGGCTTGATTTGAAGACCCTCGATGCAAGCGTTGAGCATGACTGGATTGTGATACATGGCTTATTCTTCAAAAGTTAAGTCGCCTAATTTCTCGGTGGCGAGTTGTTCAAATGTCGTTTCGTCCATGGCGCCTATTGTGGCGTAGTAGGTGTCCTTGTCCCAGATTTCCATGTTGGTGGTCAACGAGGCGAGGACAACGTCTTTTTGCAGACCGCATCTATCGAGCAGGTCTTTGGGGATTTGCAAGCGCCCGCTGGCATCGAGCTTTACGGGACGTGCGCCGGCGTTGTATTTTCTGATGAACTCAACATTGGCGCGTACAAAAGTGTTCAGCTTCTTCAATTTGTCCTGCGTGCGGTTCCAGTCGCTTGTCGTGTACAATTCAATGCAATTGCCAAACAGTCCGGGACGCATCACGAAGCCGTCGTCGCACAGTTCGCCCAACTGTTCCTTGAAACTTGCAGGAACCATCAGACGCCCTTTCGAGTCTAACTTGCAGTCGCTTTGGCCAATAGGATAACTCATCATATTTGGTATTTCGGGGTGTAAAATTATGCATTTTTTTCCACTTATTCCCATTTTATGACACTTTTTTCAAGTTTTTTCCTTGAAAATGAGTGAAAGTTTTCAACATTATTTGTTAATACTTTAATAATCAAATTAATGTGATGTATTTTGGCAACAAAGGCTTTGTGTCGGGTTTTGTTGGAACAGTTTGTTTCATTAAAAAATGTTTTTTTTGCAAACCGAATGGTTTTTGTATTTTTGCAACCAAATAGTAAGGTCCGTATTTATTCATGGATAATCTTGAGAACAATCAAATTGACCTTCGGAAGATACTCACAGCAAAGGTGCCAAAGCTGATGAAACACATGCCGGAATGGCTGTTTCGTAAGATTCAGCACTTGTTGCATGAGGATGAGATCAACGAGGCATTGCGTCGGTATTCAGATTTGGAAGGCGTTGCTTTTGCTGATGCCATTGTTTCGTATTTCAACATGAAAGTCGTTGTAAAAGGCACCGAGCATCTTCATGAGTGTCAGCGTATTGTTGTGGCTTCCAACCATCCGTTAGGTGCGCTCGACGGCATTGCTTTGCTTGGCACTGTGGGGCACGAACGCCAGGATGTCATCGCACCGGTGAACGACTTTTTGCTGTATCTCAAAAACATGCGTCCGCTTTTCATTCCGGTGAACAAAGTGGGTCACGGCGTGGCGGGCAAGGCGGAAAACGTACGTGTCTTCAACGAGACTTTTAATGGAGAAAAGCCCATTTGCTATTTTCCCTTCGGATTGTGTTCTCGTAAGACGAAAGGCGGCAAAATCATGGACTTGGATTGGAAAAAGACCTTTGTCACCAAGGCGGTTGCCACGCGGCGTGCCATCATACCAACCCATATTGACGGACGCAACACCAATTTCTTCTATAACCTTGCGAGGCTTCGCAAGTTCTTGAAAATCAAAGCTAACATCGAGATGGCTTTTTTGGTTGACGAAATGTTCAAGCAACGCGACAAGACTTTGACCATCACTTTCGGCAAGCCTATCCATTATGAGACCTTTGACAAACGCTATACAGATGCCCAATGGGCCGAGAAATTAAGAACATTTTCGTACCAATTGGCTGAAGACCCCAACCAGGTTTTCGACCCTGAAAAAGAATACATTATTTGACAATGAAAACCATAATAGAACCTGTTTCAACGGAAAAAATCGTTGAGGAACTGTCGGAAAACAAATTCTTCCGCAAAACGAACAACGGCGACAATGAGATATATATCGTCACGGCGCAAAACTCACCCAACATCATGCGCGAGATCGGTCGCCTGCGTGAAATCAGTTTCCGCGATTCCGGTGGCGGCACGGGGCTTGATTGCGATATCGATGATTTCGATACCCGCGAGAAAAACCATTTCACCCAGCTTATCGTTTGGAACCCTACCGATAAAGTGATTATCGGTGGCTACCGTTTTTTGCTTTGCGACCGCATAAAATCCAAAACAGGTGAAGTTGATGAAACGCCGACGGCCGAGCTTTTTGATTATTCCGATCGGTTTATCGATGAGTATCTGCCATATACCATAGAGTTGGGACGTTCTTTTGTGCGTCCTGATTATCAGCCATCTAAAAATCTCGCCAAGGGAATTTATTCGCTTGACAACCTTTGGGACGGCCTTGCTTCGCTGAGCGACCTCTATCCCAAGGCCAAGTACTTTTTTGGTAAGGTGACCATGTACGCCCATCTTGATTGTGGCGTACGCGACCGCATCCTCTATTTCATGAATCTGTATTTTCCCGACAAGGATAAGCTGGTATGCCCCAAGCCCGAATTGGACTTGCCCATCACGACGCCTGCCTCGGAACTTGAAACCATGTTTTGCAGCGGCAACTACCGCGAGGATTTCAAGATACTTGTGAAATATGCACGTGATCACATGACCGCCGTTCCGCCTCTCGTGAATGCTTACATGAGCCTTTCACCGTCGATGCGAACCTTCGGCACGGCACGCAATGCGCCATTTGGCGGCGTGGAGGAAACGGGTATCCTTGTCACCATTGCCGACTTGTACAATGAGAAAGTGGAGCGGCATTTAACCTACGACAAGACCGAACGTCCCGAGCATCTGAAATGATGCTGCAAAGGCTTATTTTAACACGACACCTACGAAGATGAATATTACGAATGCCGCTTTTTTGAGCAGTAACACTAGCATCGATAAGTTGCCTGCGGACAACCTGCCCGAATATGCCTTTATCGGGCGTTCCAATGTTGGTAAGTCGTCGCTCATCAACGCATTGGTGCGTAGAAAAGGATTGGCAAAGACTTCTTCGGTGCCGGGAAAGACCATCACTATCAATCATTTTGTTGTTGATGACCAATGGTATATCGTTGACCTTCCGGGTTACGGCTATGCGCAACGCTCCAAAAAAGCGCGTGACGGATGGCGCACCATGCTTGGCAACTACCTCACCCGCCGACGCAATCTGATCACCACGTTTGTCCTTGTTGATGCCCGCATTCAGCCGCAAAACATAGATATCGAGTTCATCAAGTGGCTGGGTGAAAATCAGGTTCCGTTTGCCATTGTGTTTACCAAGATGGACAAAATTTCGGAAAAAGAGCTGAACGAGAATATTGCTGCCTATAAGGAACGCCTTATGGAAGATTGGGAGGAACTTCCGCTCATTTTTATCACTTCCTCGGTAAAAGGCATTGGCAGAGAAGACATTATTGACTATATCGAACAACAGAACAAAGCTTTTGAGGAATATAAGAATGGCTGCGGATGGTAATCTGTTATCCAATGCCTTACAATAAAAAATCCCGCTTTTGCGGGATTTTTTTATTGTCGTCGAATGCACTGGCCGGCTATGCGCCAATCTTGTTTTTCCGTTTCCGAGCACTTCTTATCCAAAGGATTATGCCTGTGATGACAAAGGGAACGCTCAGCCATTGTCCCATGTCGAGAAACATATTTTGTTCGAAATCCACCTGCGCGTTTTTCAAGAACTCGATGGCGATACGTGAGCCGAAAACCACAATCATGAAAAGTCCCAGCATGAGACCGGGTTGCTTGTTGCCCATGTCTTTTTTATAATACAGCCATAGCAGAATGCCCAAAACGATGAGGCAGAACAATGCTTCGTAGATGCCTGTGGGATGGCAGGGAAGCCACTCGGTGGGCGGACAGCAGCCTGAAAGCGGGTCGCAAGGCGAATAGTTGTCAAACGATCCGCAAAACTGTTCTTGTCCACGCAGGAAACGGAAGCCCCAAGGCAATGAGGTCGGCACGCCGTAGATTTCGGAGTTCATCAGATTGCCGATGCGGATGAGTGCTCCCACTAAGGCAATCGGCATCACGATGCGGTCGAGTACCCAGATATAAGGTTTCTTGACGCGGCGGGCGTAAATCCACAGGCCGATCAAGATGCCGATGGCGCCGCCGTGACTGGCAAGTCCACCTTCCCAGATAGCAAGCATCTTCAAAGGATGTGCAAGGTAATACTCGGGTTCGTAAAACAGACAGTGGCCGAGGCGTGCACCGATGATGGTGGAGACCAGCATGTAAATCAGCAGGTTGTCCAATGTGTTATCGGGCATTTTCTCGCGTTTGTAAACGCGTTTCATCATCAGGTAGCCGAGCAGGAAACCCAAGGCCCAAAGGATGCCGTACCATCTCACTTGCAGCGGCCCTAACGAAAGGGCAACCGGATTTACATTCCATGTGATGTAGTTGAGTATCATATTTTTAGGTGTTTTGTGGGTGAATGACCCAGTTCTTGATGTATCAGATTATTTCGGGATGCGGAACATGCGGTTGAAACGCAACTTGCCTTTTTCTTTGTCGATGGAGAGCCAAATCAGCGCGGCTTTTCCAACGATGTGGTTTTCGGGGACAAATCCCCAGTAACGCGAGTCGGCTGAGTTGTGTCGGTTGTCGCCCATCATCCAGTAGTAGTCCATCTCGAAAGTATAAGAGCTGGCTTCCTTGCCGTCGATGAAGATGCGATTGCCTTCCGTTTTCAGTTCGTGCAGTTCGTAAGCATGAATGACACGTTCATATAGCGGGAGGTTCGAGGCGGTAAGGGTAACGGTAGTTCCTTTTTTCGGCAAAACGATAGGGCCGTAGTTGTCCACATTCCAAGGATACAGGTCGGGACGGTTGGGGAAAATAGAGCTGTTGGTCTCGGTGCCAGCTGCTGCAATATGGCGTGTTACCGATGTGATGAAAGGCAACTGACACAGTTCGTTCGCCACTTTTTCGCTGATATTCAGCACAATATTGTTGGGGTCTTCGGTGCGGTAGCCTTCGGTAATATCGTACTTATCCATCAGTTTTTTATTCAGCCCTCCGCTGGTTGTGGCGACGGTGTAGTTGTGCTGCATGTTTTCGGGTTGGAAGGCTTTTTCGCCGTTGATAAACACAACACCGTCAATGATTTGCAGGGTGTCGCCCGGCATTCCGATCAGGCGTTTGATATAGTTCTCGCGCTTATCGACAGGATGGGCGATGACCTTTCCGAAATTATAAGAGTCGTTCCACACCCGCTCGCGGCCATATTCGCGTACCAAGTCGTAGTAGCTCACGCTGCTTTGGAACTTGTCGCATACCGTGTCGCCTCCCGGATAGTTGAAAACAATAGGGTCGTAACGCTTGATTTTCGAGGTGCCCGGATAACGGTGATAAGGCAGCTTGATCCATTCCAAATACGATTTCTTGGTCTTGCTGAAAGGCAATGTGTTGTGGACAAACGGGAAAGAGAGCGGCGTGTTCTGACCTTTGGGACCGTAATGTATTTTGCTGACAATCAGATAGTCACCAACGCAAAGCGATTTTTCCATGCTGGAACTTGGGATGGTAAAGGCTTCGAAGATATAGGTGCGGATGATGAGGGCGGCTACCACGGCAAACACAATGGCATCAAACCATTCGCGGGCACCGGATTTTTTAGGCCTGACCAAATCCTTTGGAAGGGTGTATTTGGCTCCTTGTCGCGCAATCATAGGGAAGAAGATGTAGGGCAGAATGGCGGCCATGAACTCCTCCCAAACCTTGAATTTCCTGCAACATTTGCCCAACTCGATGAGCATCAAAAAGAGCATGAAAATGTTGATGTAGGGAAAGACGATGAAAAACCACCACCAGAACTTACGGTGTTTTCCTATGATTTTCAAAAGGACATAGATGTTGAAATACGGAATGAACGCATAGTATCCCGGTTGTTCGGCCTGTTTGAACTGATTGTAGCAAAAGGCGATGGGAATAGTGAATAATAGCGGAACGAGGAGTATGAAAGGGATAATCATATTGTTGAGGTTAATGAGTTGAATCTTTTAATTGTTGGTTGCTGGAACGGATGTTTTTCGTTGGAACGCTAATGATGCGGTTTTATTGTGCTTGATAGTCGTCATTCAGCAGGTCTTCCATGCCGAAGCAGCCGGTTTTTCCGATGAGAAATTGTGCGGCGGCAAGTGCGCCAAAGGCGAGGCCCGTGCGATTTTTCGCTTCATGGGTCAGTGTGATGCGGTCGGCATCCGATTCCATGGCAATGCTGTGTATGCCGTTGACTTCACCTTCGCGTTTCACTGCGATATGGAGGGTGTCGGTTGGTGTATCGTCGGTCAAAGTCCACTTTTGGTAGTGTGCGTTAACGGCGATAATATCGTCCGCTAATTTAGCGGCAGTGCCGCTGGGCTTGTCGAGCTTATGGATATGGTGGGTTTCGGAAATCGCCATGCCGTAGCTATATTTATCGGCGAAACGTGCCATCAGTTTGTTCAACATAAAGGTGAGGTTCATGCCGATGCTGAAGTTGGGCGCATAAAACAGGCTCTGATGCTCATTGCGACAACGCTGGCATACTTCCTCAAGCCTATCGTACCATGCCGTAGTGCCCACCACGACGGGCAGATGCAAGTCGAAACAACGGTAGATGTTGTCCACGGCTTGGTCGGGCATACTGAACTCGGTGGCGACATCGGCTTTTCGGATTTGTTCAAGATGGTTTTTCCAGTCATCGAGGTTGTCGATGCGTGCTACAATCTCGTGCTGTTGCTGCAAAGCCATGCGCTCCAGCTCGTGCCCCATTTTTCCGTATCCTATTAATACTATTTTCATGTGTCTTTCTCTAAGTGTTTGGGTAAGGTTGTTTTATGGGTTAGAAGTCTAACTTAAACGTCAGTCCGATTTGTGCATAGTTAGGCGAAGATGCGTTGTGGGTGGTGAATTCAGGGTCGATGCAGAAACTCAAGTCATCGCTGACATCATAGGTGTAAAGGTGTCCGTCAACGATGGCATCAACGATGTTGAGACTGTACCACGCAACCGTAAGTATCGTAAATAACTCAAAATTACGCTGGTATGTTTCTTTGTAGGCTTGCAATTGGCTGTCTTGATAGCGTTGCGCGAGTTGCTGTACTTTTTCACTGGGAATCTCGCCTTGGTTCAGGTTTCCGGTTTTTACACGATAGGCAAGCAGGTAAAGCCTATAGTCGCTGTAATTGTTGTAGGCCATGTATCCAAGTCCGCCAAGACCGGCATAGACAATGGGGGCTTTCCACCATTTCCGGTTGTAGATCTGACCTGCACCGGGCAGACAAGCCGATAAGATGCCGGCTTTTTTAGGACTGTGGGTGTTGACACTTTTGACCTTTTCTACTGGTTGCGCTGTCAGGACGGTAGTGTCGGAAGTGACGGGCTGGCTGATGGTGTCGAAGCTGGCGACCTGTGCTTTTGCCAAAGGCATGATCAGGAAAAGCGCGGTTAGCACTAAAGGCCAATATGCCGAAGGCTTCATGTTCGTCATCTGTTGAACAATTCCATGATGCGGTCAAACTCTTTTTCGTCCTTGAAGTCGATGACGACACTGCCTTCGCCTTGCAGGTTGCGTTTCACCTTGACTTTGGTATTGAGGGTTTGCGAAAGCGTTTTGATCTGTTTCTTGAAGTGTTCGGGGATGAAATTAGTTTGCCGACGCTCTTTGTTGCTGGGTTTTTTGGCATCCTCGGCAAGAGCCTCGGTTTGCCGGACGTTCAGTTCGTCATCGATGATTTGCTGCAGTATTTTGAGTTGCTGTTCTTTGCTTTCGATGTTAATCAATGCACGTGCGTGCCCCATGCTGATATGGCCGTCGCGAATGGCGATTTGCACTTCGGCAGGCAGTTTGAGCAGCCGCAGGAAATTGGCGATGGCACTACGGCTTTTTCCGACTTTGTCGCTGAGCTGTTCTTGTGTCAGACTGCATTCGTCGATGAGACGCTGGTAGGAGATGGCCACTTCAATGGCGTTGAGGTTTTCGCGGTGTATGTTTTCGATGAGGGCCAGCTCAAGCATCTGTTCGTCATTGGCGATGCGGATAAACACCGGGATGGTCTTCATGCCGGCGAGTTTCGACGCTCTCAAACGGCGTTCGCCGGAGATGAGCTGGTATTTGTTGAAACCGCATTTGCGCACGGTGACGGGCTGGATGACACCTTGTTCCTTGATAGACCGTGCCAGTTCCGAAAGGGCTTCTTCGTCAAAATCGCTGCGAGGTTGAAACGGGTTGGTTTCGATGAGGTCGATGTCGATTTCAGCCACAGCGCCAGCAACGTAATTGCCGCTGATGTCTTTGGTGGTGATGTCGGTTTCCGGACTTTGCAAAATGGCGTCGAGGCCGCGGCCCAGTGCTTTTCTCTTCTGGTCAGGCATGGTCGTGTTATTTATCGGTGTCTAAGTTGTTTTTCTTGAGAATCTCGCGGGCGAGGTTGAGGTAATTGATGGCGCCGATGCTGGCGGCATCGTGCATGATGATGGTGCGTCCGAAACTCGGCGCTTCGCCCAAACGGGTGTTGCGGTTGATGATGGTGTCGAACACCATGCTCTGGAAGTGCATCTTGACTTCTTCCACCACTTGTTTTGACAAGCGAAGACGCATGTCGAACATGGTCAGCAGGATGCCTTCAATGTCAAGGCTGGTGTTGAGACGTGTCTGGACGATTTTTATGGTGTTGAGCAGCTTCCCCAATCCTTCCAAGGCGAAGTATTCACATTGCACAGGGATGATGACAGAGTCGGCGGCAGTCAGCGCGTTAACAGTGCCCAACCCCAGCGACGGCGAACAGTCGATGATGATAAACTCGTATTCGTCCTTGATGGGGGCAAGGGCTTTTTTCATCATCTGCTCCCGCTCAGGCAGGTTGATCATCTCGATTTCTGCGCCAACGAGGTCGATATGTGCCGGAAACAGAAACAGGTTGGGCGTTTCGGTCTCCTTGATGACTTCATGAGGGTCGGAACCGTCGATGATGCACTCATAGATGCTTGTTTCTATCGTCTTCGGGTCGAAGCCTACGCCTGACGTGGCATTGGCCTGCGGATCGGCATCGATAAGCAGCGTCTTGTGTTCGAGAACAGCAAGACTTGCTGCAAGGTTGATGGCCGTAGTGGTCTTTCCAACGCCGCCTTTTTGATTTGCAATTGCAATGATTTTGCCCATTTCTTTTCGGTACTTCAAAAACAATCTACAAAAGTACGCAATTCTGACTATTATTGGTGTTTTGCCGTGCCAAAAGTTATCAACAACAGGGAAAAATGTTGATAAGTTTATGGCGATTCAAATGGTGAAAACAAGACAAGGAAAGGCTATTTATGCAGAAAGGTCATACCCTCCGGCATGACCTTTCTGCATGGTTGTGAGAAGCGATGCGGTTAGTTTTTATCCAATTCGTCAAACCATTTGTCGATGGAGTTATCCTCGCTGTCGTTCGCGGTGTCTTTCGCCGGTTCTTCAACGCCATCTATCTGGTATCTGACGGGTTCCTCGTTGTAATCTTCGGGATATTCACCGGTCTCCACATAGCGAATGGCATCGGTCAGGGCCTTTGCTACTTTTTCAAAGTCTTCCTTGTACAGGAAAATCTTGTGTTTCTCATACACGAAGCGATTGGTCTCATTATCGAAACGACGCTTGCTCTCGGTTATGGTGAGGTATTTCTCTTCGTTCTTGGTGGCCTTTACATCGAAGAAATAGGTTCTCTTGCCTGCTTTCACGGCTTTTGAGAACAGATCCCCTTTTTCAATCTTTTCATTCAGCATTTCATTGTCTTCCATCTTCCTGTAATTGTAGGTAATATTCAATTGTTAGTTTGAAAAATTCGAGGCAAAAGTAGCAAAAAAATTCTATCTTGGCTTTTTTTTATTGCGATATTTGGGCAAAATCTTTTTCCGAAGGCGGTGATATTGCTGGTTGTCGCAAAAGCAGGGTGGTATTTTTGTATTTTTGCACCGCTTACGGTTTCTGCCGTGTAAAATGCTATGTTTATGGAATTGAAATTGAAACGGCCATTGGCTTTTTTTGACCTTGAAACTACGGGTTTGAACACTACGAATGACCGTATTATCGAGATAAGTGTGTTGAAAATCAGTCCGAACGGCTCTGAAGAACAACGCACATGGCTGCTCAACCCCGAAATGCCCATATCGGCGGAATCGACGGCGGTCCATGGCTACGATGACGCTTCTGTCGCCCATCAGCCTACCTTCCGCGACAAGGCTTCGGAGATCAGCAGCTTTTTGAATAACTGTGATTTGGCTGGATACAACATTTTGAAATTCGATATTCCTATTCTGGTGGAGGAGTTCCTTCGTGTCGATTATGACTTCGACATCAATAACCGTGATTTCATCGATGTGATGAACATTTTCATGAAGATGGAGCCGCGCACCCTCAAAGGCGCCTATCGCTTTTTCTGCCATGCCGAGCTTCAGGGTGCCCATGGCGCAACCGCCGACACCAAGGCGACTTATGACGTGTTAAAGGCCATGCTTAGTCATTACGAAGGGGTGCTGTATGAAGATGCCAAGGGCGAGAAGTCGCAGGGGCCTGTCAACGACATGAAGCAGTTGGCGGCTTTTTCGGCGCATCACCGCAATGCCGACTTGTCGGGACAAATTGTTTTCGACGATGAGGGCAAGGAGGTCTTTCAGTTCGGCAAACATAAAGGTAAGCGTGTGGAAGATGTTTTTCGCAAGGAACCGGCCTACTACGCTTGGATTATGAACAGCGACTTTCCGCGTTACACCAAAAAGGTGGTCACGGCCATCAAGTTACGCATGGGTGGCTTGATGGCACGCTTTTAGAAAATCATTTTGTCTTGTGAAGTCCTTCGATGGATTTTAGGGCACATTGCAGCCGTGCTTCGTCATTGCCGCTGACGATGTGGTAATGCGCATCAAGCGTTTGCAGCTCTTCGACATACATGGCGAAAATGGTTTTTCTCTCATTCAAATCAGGGTTTTCGCGCAAAGGGTCGTAATGCCATTCCAAATCAATGTCGCACAACAAGTACAAATCGAAATGCTGCCGTCGAACAGCCTGTTCGATGAAAGGTGGAACGCAGCCGAAAACGTAACATGTCCATATCTTGTTGACAATCATTTCGGTATCGGCAATTAGAAAGTCATCGGACGTATGCTCTGCTTCTGTAATCATGCGTTGTTGCCCTTCGGCAATGGCAACCACGTCGTCCACATTGTAGGGACGGCAGATGTCGGCCAAATAAATGCGCGAATATTCAGGTACGAAAGGGCATCCAAAGTGTTGTGCCAACTGTTCGGCAAGGGTGGACTTCCCCGTTGACTCAGGACCGATAATGGCGATTTTAATCATATTGCAGCGCCTCCGTGCGCCAAGCCTTCAATGCAATAATTGCGATGATGACAAAGACAACATATTGTAAACTTGTAAAAACCAGCCCTTTGTATATGTATAACGGGATGCTGATAAGATCTGCAATGATGTAGTAAACCCAGTTTTCCACTTTTTTTTGTGTGGTCAGGTACATGGCCATTATGCAAAGTGCTGTGGTAAAGGCATCGATGACGGGCACGTCGCTATCCGTAAACCGCGACAGTAGGAATGCCAACGCCACAAACATAAGCAGGGTGAGACCTGCGCTGAACCAACGTTGTTGGCCGCCTTGAAAAGTGATGGGCAGTTTGTCGGACTTGCTTTCCTTGTGCGGGCGAAGCCAGTTGTACCAGCCGTAAATGCTCATGACGAAATACACAAGGTTGACTCCCATGTCGGCATAGAGGCGGGCGTTGTAGCAGATGTAAACATAAAGCAGTACGCTGACGATGCCGACGGGGAAGATGAGCACGTTGGCCTTTCGGCCCAGCCAGATGCTGGTCACACCGGTAATGGCAGCGACGGCTTCTATCCAGGTCGTCTGGCGGATGTTGTCGAGAAGGAGCAGAAAAAAATCGTTGAGCACGGAAATAAGTGTTTATCGCATGTCGATGACTTCGACATCCGGATGGGACTTGGCATCGAAACTGAAGAAAGTATCGGGCCAGTTGTGGTCAAAAGTGGTTTCTTTGATGTTGATTGTGAGGGTGTTGCCGTTCGTGTCGTTGACCCGCATGTTTTTCAACTCCTGCTTTTTTTCGTCAATGGTCAATACCACTTTGCTGAACATGGCTTTGGGATTGGTCATTTCCACGCACTTCATTCCTTTTTCCTTGGTCTCGATATAACGCAATTTGTAGTCTTTGTCGTAATGGGTGATGAAATGCAGCGGTGACAGCATGGTGTTATTGTCGTCGTCGGCATTGCTGACCATGACTTCGCGGTGTGCTTCCTGATAGGTCCAAAGCGTTTTGCCATCCGAAATGATTTGTTGTCCGTCGATTTCCAACTTATAGGCTTCGTTTTGCATGTAACCTTTGCCAGAATGACGATCTTCGTTTTTTGCGTTTTCTCCCTCCATAAGGTAATCGAAGGATATGGCCGTATTTTTGTGCTTCTTCAGTTTGTCAACAGTCTGTTTTACAAGTTGTTCTGCGCTTGTTTGTGCGAAGATGCTGCCTGTCATTAAACAGAAAATAATGCTGATCAAGATGCTGTTTTTCTTCATGATGTCGTGTTTTGTCAAGGTCAGATGCCTTGGTCTCTGTTGTAGAGATCCTTCAAAATCTGTTCCAAAGCAGTTTCGTTGGCCACTTTTACTTCGCGGGTTTTGCTTCCGGCAAATGGACCTACGATGCCTGCGGCTTCAAGCTGGTCGATGATGCGTCCGGCGCGGTTGTAGCCGAGTTTCAGCTTGCGTTGTATCATGGAGGTTGAGCCTTGCTGGGTTTGAACAACGATGCGTGCGGCTTCTTCAAACAGGCTGTCGCGTTCGCCGTCGTCTTCGCTGTCGCCGTTGCCTTCTCCGGCTTCTTCTGCAACTTCAGGAAGCAGATAGGCCTGATGATAGCCGCGTTGCTCACCGATATAAGAGGTGATTTTCTCTACTTCGGGGGTGTCGATAAAGGCACATTGCAGACGCACGACATCGTTTCCGGTCGATAGCAGCATGTCGCCACGTCCGATGAGCTGGTTGGCTCCGGCTTGGTCGAGGATGGTGCGTGAGTCGATGACCGAAGTGACACGGAAAGCAATACGGGCGGGGAAATTGGCTTTGATGGAACCTGTGATGATGTTCACCGAAGGACGTTGCGTGGCGATGATCAGGTGGATACCGATGGCGCGTGCCAACTGTGCCAGTCGGGCAATGGGCGACTCCACCTCGCGGCCTGCCGTTGAAATCAAGTCGGCGAACTCGTCCACCACAAGCACGATGTAGGGCAGGAAACGGTGCCCCTCGGTGGGCAGCAAACGGCGTGACTTGAACTTCTCGTTATATTCGATGATGGTACGGCACTCGGCCATCTTGAGCAGGTCGTAACGGTCGTCCATTTCCACGCAGAGCGAGTTGAGGGTGCGCACTACCTGTTTTACATCGGTGATGATGGCCTCGGCCATGTCGGGTAACTTGGCTAAGTAATGGCGCTCAATGCGGTTGTAGAGTGTCAGTTCTACTTTTTTGGGGTCCACCATGACAAATTTCAGTTCCGACGGATGTTTGCAGTACAGCAGTGATGTGATGATGGCATTTAAGCCGACCGATTTTCCTTGTCCGGTGGCACCCGCCATGAGCAAGTGAGGCATCTTGGCAAGGTCGGCCACGTAGGTCTCGTTCGAGATGGTCTTGCCCATGGCAAAAGGCAGGGCGTACTTCGAGTTTTGGAACTTTTCCGACATCAGCACACTTTTCATGGATACGGTTTCGGGCTTGCTGTTCGGCACCTCGATGCCGATCGTGCCTCTGCCGGGAATAGGAGCGATGATACGGATGCCCAAAGCCGATAGGCTTAAGGCAATGTCGTCTTCCAAATTCTTGATTTTCGAGATGCGGACACCGGCGGCGGGAACGATTTCGTAAAGCGTTACCGTAGGGCCAATGGTGGCCTTGATACGGTCAATCTGTATGCCGTAGTTGCCGAGTGTCTCCACAATCTTGTTTTTGTTCTCTTCCAGCTCCTCGCTGCTGACATCAGCCTTGCCTGGGCCGTAGTCCTTCAGTAAGTCAAGGGTGGGAAACTTGAAGTCGCGTAACTCATAATGAGGGTCGAAAGGGGTGTCAAGACCATGATGTTCCTTTTTGCTAACGGAAGCGGTTTCTTCAGGAGTCTTTTCGATTTCGAGTTTCACACTTCCTGAGGGCTTTTCAGAGGGCGTTTCGACAATTTCAAAGCCGGGCTGTTGCTGCACATCGGAGGTTGACGTGGTGCTCACAATAGGTTGGGGGGTGATGAATTTGTTTGCCGAGGATTGCGGCTTTTCATCGGTAACTGTGTCTTTGTGAAGGACGGTGATGGGGGAAGTATCTTCGTCCTCTTTTGGTTCGCTCACGGTTTCATCTTCCGTAATATCTTCATTATCGGGATTGAGGGTGTTGTCTTCGGGTTTTGCACTTTGGTCGGTGACGGGTTCGGTAGGCGTGTTGTTCTGCACTTTTCTATTGGCTCTTTGTTCCTGCCAATGCTTAATGGCGTTGAAGGTGAGGTTGAACTCAAATGCAGCATAGAGCAGGAATGTGAAAGCCAAGGCGATGACGATTCCTGCATTGCCAATATAGTTGAGCAGGTTTGTGTGGAGCCATTGTCCTACGGCTCCGCCAAGGATCTTGGTTCTTTGTGCAGGCAGGAAGGCGAAAAACAAAGGTAGCCATACCAATCCCATCAGGGCGTATTTCCATAGGTTCCACATCTTGATTTTCGAATGGAATCCGATTTTCAAACCGAGAATGGCGAACAGATAAACGAAAAAGAAAGCGCCGATGCCAAACGATTCTT
The DNA here is from genome assembly GCA_029983675.1 of Bacteroidales bacterium. GTDB lineage: Bacteria > Bacteroidota > Bacteroidia > Bacteroidales > F082 > Limimorpha. The sequence continues at coordinate 35,554 of JASBYY010000026.1, forward strand.
TGACAAATATCTCGGCAAGCCGGGCGCCTAACCGTCCTGTGACGTTGTGAATTTGGACACCGTTGTCCAAGGTTTGTTTCCCGAATTCCTGATGTGATAGGCCAAAATAACTGATGAAGTAAGAGACCAATGCTATTCCAAGGAAAATGGCGATGCACAACAACAGCACGCCAATAATGCTATGACCACGTGCATCCGCTTTACGGTCGGTCTGACGAGGCTTTGCCTTGGACTCTTTTTTGGGAGAAGCCGTTTTCCTCTCTTTTTTCGATGTGCTGTCGCTTTTGGCTTTTTCTTCGGCTGAAGAGGTCTTGTCAGTAGCTTCCGGAAAGCCGGTCAGATCAGACTTATAGGTGTTTTTATATTTGTTCTCTGCCATTTTTGATTCTAAAAAAATACAAGATGCAAATTTATGAAAAAAACGGGTAAAGGATGGTTTTGTTGTTTTTTCTCGTGAAGTTTTGCCAAGCCTTTGAATTTGATACCTATAAAAGCACTATTTTTGACGCAAAATTTGGAAAACGGACATTTAACGAATATTTTTACCATGAAAAAACTGATTGTAGCATTTGCATTGTTATTTGTTGTTGGCGTGAGGGCTTACGCAGATTCTCCTTTGACAAGTACGGATTTTAGTCAGGCTTATAAGACCGAGCGTATTATTAAACACATTCTTGCCAATATGGGAAGCGACAGCGAACCGGCTCAGCAGCAGGTCACTGCCGAAGTGTGGCAGTATCTCGCAAATCCTAACAATCCCATCGATGTGAAAATGGCTTGCATCAACCTGATGGGGTGGGACATCAACGGCTTGCACCGTGCGGATTCGTGGTACGCTTTTCTGAATGCGGGAGGAGATTATCGCGATAGGGAAACCTTTGTGGAAAAGGCGCCTGCTGATCAACTGCTCTGCATGGCCTATCTCAAAGCCTTGGATGACTATTTCTCGGTTGCAGATGCAGCTGACATGGCGCGTGCTGCACGCGACAAAAAACCGAAGAGCTACACCGTCAATATGATCTGTGCACTGATTGAAGCACAAGAGGAGTTCAACAAGGAAGACAGCGACTGGTGCCGTGTCGGCGACTTGACCGATGCCGTGCGACAAAATGAAGAGCAGTTTGACAACGACATGAATGATGCGGCCAAAAAGATTATTTTCGATTACATGGACCTGTATTTGTGTGGGGATGAGTCTTCCGATGGTCAAGAAGACCAATATTGGATTACTGACGAAGTTACGTGGTTCGACGGTTCTGTGTTTTATTACGGTACGTTGCAAGAGGATTACATTAATTTCTCGGGAGGCACTTTGCACGAAGGCGGCTATGCATTCGGGTTGATACCTACAGCCGAAGAGGATGTGTTTATCTTGCGCGGTGGCTTTTTCATGCCGGATGCCGTCGAGGGCGAAGGGGTGATATCATTGAATGGAAAGGCCGGAGACAGGGTGGTGGTGAAAACCTTTGACGAACAGGGAAGTTACATTATCGTGTACGACAAGGATGGACACGTGACGGAAGTGCTGTCCGCCATAGATTCTCCCTCGATTGCCATGGAAGACGATATCGCCAGTTTTTATTTAGTCGGCACCTATAAGTCGGATACGAAGGGGACTTTGGTCTTCCGCCCTTTCGACAGGACTGTAGAGGGGCTTCTCAAAACGCCCCAACCCTATACGATAGAAACCTTGTTTGGGCGTATCCCGACCAATGTCATCACCATGCGGAGTATAGGGAAAAGCTACGAGATTGATAAGGATGGTAATATCGATGTTTTTAATTGCAAGTATGATGAAAATCAAGATGTTTGGGTAAAAGGCGGTTTGTATGGTCATTATGAACGTGTTCAACGTTTTGGCGATAGCATTTACGATATCGATGGCGAATATCCCGAAGTGAGTAGCATGGTGCTGAATGCCGGACAGCTCAAACTGTTCAGTAAAAGGGAACTGCGCCTGATGCGCAACGAGGTCTTTGCCCGTTACGGACTGATTTTCAAAAGCCCCAGCCTGAAAGCACATTTCGAGGCGCAACTGTGGTACAAGCCGATTTTTGAAAATGTGAATGATAAACTGACGGAAATCGAGCGCATCAACATCGACCTTATTCGAAATGTGGAGAAATCTGATTATTGGATATTCGACCTGGCACAATAAAGACGTTTCTTTTCGTTTTGAAACGAGTTTGGAATGATACTTGAAAGAGGAATCATTGTAACTTGTAATTATTATGCCATGAAAAGGATATGCGCCTTATTAATAGTAGGATTGTTGTTTGCATCCGCAACCTTAGCCCAGCCGTCGTCACCTGATTTGCGTGCGGAGTGGCGGCAAAATACGCTTGAAGTTCCCGCCATTAAAGGTAAAATAGGTATTGCCGATTTTGCCTACACTTTTTTTAATGCATATTCAGATGTTCCAATTTGTGAAATGGCGCTTGCCTTGATGAGCGACCCCAATGAAAAGCCCGCAGATTTCGGAGCCGATGACTTTGTGCTGGATCGTCTAAACGGCTATTTGCGTTTGACATACGATGGAGACAATGTGCAAAAAGTGGAAATGCGAAGATGGAATCTTTCTGATAATCATCAGCTTGTGGCGGTAAATATGATTAATTGTGATGACAATAGGTTGCCGTTGCTGATGTTTTACGATTTCGATCCTACGACCTCATTGCTTTCGCCTTTGCAACACCTGCCGTTCGACAAGAAAGTGAACTTCAGGAAATGTGATCCTGACTTGCAGCCGTTCAATGAGCATATCATCATTGTTGATGATGTTTCGGGAGATACAGCTTTGCTGCATTGGAACGGAAATGACGGTTTTGTGTATGATGGCTCCAAGGAATGGTTGGCTAAAACGATAGTGCTTACCGCAGAGCATGTCGGAAATGCGGCAAACAGTGTGCACAGTCTGCAAACAGGGGATTTGATTTTTGTCGGACAGCCCCCAACGCACGGCACTCAGCAAAACGACGAAATGTCGTCGGCGATTGTAGCTGCCACTGGAGACAGCGTGGCTTGCTATTTTCATGTGGCAATTGCCGAGGTTGTCGGGGAAAAAGTATGGATTATCGATGCGACGTCCAAGCGTGGAGTGGCGCAAAGCCCTATCGATACCTTTCTGTGCGACTGTGCTTTGACGGATAGCACTTTCCCATTGTTTCAGGTCATGCGTCTTGCCGATAGCGAACATGCTGCGAAATATGTAGAAAGGGCAAAGGGTTTTATCGGGCAGCCTTACGATTCTTGTTTTCTTCCCGGTAATGAGACGCAGTATTGTAGTGAATTGATCCGCAATTCGTATGTGAACGGCAACGGTGAACCTTTGTTTCATGATAAACCGATGAACTTCAAGTCGGCAGACGGGACTTTCCCAAGGTATTGGATCAGTTGGTTTGAAAAAATTGGGCGACCTATTCCGCAGGATGTTCCAGGTACAAACCCTAACGACATGTCAAAGGAAAAATGTCTGATCAAGGTCGATGTGGATATATTGCGATATTCCGAGAAGAAAGATTGAGAAAACCGTTTTGAATGGTTTCGAGTTGAGTTGATAAGGGTTTTTGAACTCATTTTGCCCCTCGTCTCGCTCACATAGCCTGCTATGTTACGCTTCATCAGGATCTAGTCATGCTGGACAACGTCATTCTGGACCTGATCCAGAATCGACGCGGCATCTCCTCACTATCAGTAATAACCTAATAGAAGCATATCCTTGAATAGAGATTCCGTGTAGGTCCCCAATCAGGTTTGGGACGAGGCACGGGATGATTGAGTTTGGGACATGGCACCGAATGGCTATGTTGGGAATGACATTGAACTCTACATCATTTAAAAACAGCTTCTAAAAATAATGCCACCGTGAATCCGCGGTGGCATTAATACTTGGGGATGACCCCTTTTTAGTTCAGGTAAAACTTCGATAGGTAATCATTGATGATACCTTCGAGCTCGGTTTTCATTGCTTCACGCTGGTACTGTTTGGCCACATTGCTCATGTGATGGAGGAGCGAAAGCTGTTGTTCGATATCCGAACCGTAATAGTCACGGAAGCGAGGTTTCAAGCGACCGTAGTAGTTTAGCTTGTCGGTGTAGTTGGTAACGAACTTGCGCATGATATCGTCGCCCTTGGCATTGTCGCCGCTGAGATAGTACATTTCGGGGAACATATAGGTGCGGATATCAAAGGGGAACTTCTCATTGGGGAAGAACTCTTGGAACTTGTCCATCACCACAACGGCCGAATCGTACTGCTGATGGTTGACAAGGCTTTGTGCCAGTAACGAGTAGCTTAGGCGGGCGAAATCCGAGTTGCGTATGCTTTCGCGGTCGGGAACAACACCGGGTTGGTTGAGGTTGCCCCACTGCGCTTTGTTGACCAACAAGTCGTAGGAGCCTTCACGGTACACGCCACCGAGACCCTTGTGGTAATCGCCTTCTTCAACTTCGACAGGAATGAAGCGGTAGGCAAGGCCTTCCATGTGCAGGTATTTCTCAATGCCGAGTATGCTCGACATGTCGCTGAAGCTGGTGAAATAGACTGGACGCTCCCAGTTGTTAGAAGCCATGAAGTCGAGTAGCATGATGGAGTTCTTGAAGATGTAGTTCTGGTTGCTGACCTTGAGGTTCCATCTGATTTCATCCACAATGCTGTTTTTCATGCTCTCGGGCACGATGCCGTTGCGGATGCAGGCTTCCTTGTCAACGGTGAGTTTCATGCTGCGGCAAGGTATATACTGCGTGGTTGTGCCGTTAGGCATGTACCTCACTGCCTTGGGATTACCTATGAAATCGATGACATCTTTCAGCTCGATATATTTTCCCTTAAACTGCGGTTCTTCGTAAACCGCAATCGCTTCATGCCTGCCGTTGTCGTAGTAGGACGGCGGCAAGGTCATGGGCAGACGTTCCGATTCATACACTTTGCGTCCCATCTGATGGATGTACCAGTATCCGGAAGCGAGCATGTAGTTCACAACGCGCACGTCGGTGCGGAAGCCTTCCACTTCTTGCACGTACCAGAGCGGGAAGGTGTCATTGTCGCCTCGGGTAAAAATCACGGAGTTGGGGGGCAGTTGCGCCAAGTAGTTGCGCGCCCAGTCTCTTGCCGAGGTCTTGCCCGAACGGTTGTGTCCCTCCCAGCCTTGTGCACCCATGAGGACGGGCACGGCCATGAGGCATACCACTCCGACGGAAAGGGTGGTCGCCATCTTCTTGCTCTTGGTCAGCCGGTTCATCCAGTCGATGATGGCGATGACGCCGTAGCCGATCCAGATGGCGAAAGCGTAGAACGAACCCGCATAGGAATAGTCGCGCTCACGCGGCTGATACGGGGTCTGGTTCAGGTAGATGATGATGGCGATGCCGGTCATGAAGAACAGTAGGAAGATGATCCAGCTCTGGCGGAAATCGCGCTTGAGCAGCCACACCAATCCTATCAGTCCCAAAAGAAGGGGCAGGAAATAGAACTGGGTGCGCCCCGCGTTTTTCATGCAAGGCGGCAAGTTGCTCTGGTCACCTAAACGGGCATTGTCGATGAAGCCAATGCCGCTGATCCAGTTGCCGTGGTCCAGCTCGCCTTGGCTTTCAATGTCGTTCTGCCGGCCCACAAAGTTCCACATGAAGTAGCGCCAGTACATGTGGTTCAGCTGGTAGCTGAAGAAAAACTTCAGGTTTTGTCCAAACGTGGGTTTGAGCACCGTTTTCGTCGTTCCGCTGTAGGAAGGCACCCTTGTGGGGGTTCCGGTAATAGAGCCCCGTTTGTCTTTACGGTAGCTGTCATAAGCTTTGCCGTGGGTGCTGCGTTGTGTACTCCACATGCGGGGGAAGATAGTCTGCATCTCTTTGGGATAGACATATTCCAATGAGGTAGGTGAGTTGCCATCGTCTGTCATGACATAACGACCTTTCTCCTTGTCTTTTACGTAGGTGGGATTGCCTTTCTTGGTGCCGATCGGTTCAGCGATATAATAGGAGCCGTACAGCAAAGGCCATCCGCCGTACTGGTCGCGGTTGATGTACGACAGCAGCGACAGCGCATCGGTAGGCTCGTTCTCATTGATGGGCGTATTGGTGTTGGCGCGTATGGTCAGCATGAAGAACGACGAATAGCCGATCAGGATGAACATGAAAGCCAGGATGCAGGTGTTCAGCATGACTTTTTTGCGGCGCGTGGTGGTGATAAGCCCCCAAACGATAAGTCCCGTGAGAATCAGGAAATAGACGATGGTGCCCAAATGGAACGGAGCACCCAGCGAATTGACAAAGAACAATTCCATCTTTCCGGCGATGTTGAGAATCTGCGGAATCAGCAGCATCTCGATAAAGCCCAAAATAACGATGGACAATATGCCGGTGAGGATGAAGCCCCAAGTCGATTTCTTCTTGTATTTCTTGAAATACACCACATACACGATGGCGGGGATGCAAAGCAGGTTGAGCAGGTGTACGCCGATGGACAGCCCGATGAGGAAGGCGATGAGAATCAGCCAACGGAAGCTGTAGGTCGTATCGGCCACACGTTCCCATTTCAGGATGGCCCAAAACGTCACCGCCGTGAAAAACGACGACATGGCGTAAACTTCGCCTTCGACAGCCGAAAACCAGAACGATTCGGTGAAGGTGTAAGCCAGAGCACCGATCAGTCCCGACAACAGAACGCCGACTTTATTAATAAGAGGTGCGTCTTCGTCTTCCTTCATCCACAGCTTGCGGGTGAGCATTGTGATGGTCCAAAACAGGAATACAATGGTGAGACCGCTACAAATGGCCGACATGACGTTGATCATCAACGCCACCTTGCTGACATCGCCTCCTGCGAAGAGCGAGAAGAAACGTCCCAGCATTTGGAACAAAGGTGCCCCGGGAGGGTGACCCACTTGCAGTTTGAAGGCAGTGGAGATGTACTCCCCACAGTCCCACCAGCTTGAGGTAGGCTCAATGGTTAGAAAATACACGATGGTTGCTATCAAACCCGCAAACCACCCTGTAATGTTGTTTAACTTTTTGAAAGTCATGGTATGATTGATGTTTTGTGCTTCTACGCAACAATTGATAACTATAATAACTATCAGATTGCAAAATTATTATTTTTTGGCATAAGAAATGCGCCATGGCCGAAATAATGGCGATTTCCCCGAATAAAAATGGCTCTGGCAGCCTCAAAAAAGACAGATCGATTGATAATTCTCTAAAAAAATCAACAATTAATGCTTGCGATTTGCGAAAAAAGATGTACTTTTGCCGGCGCATTCAACGATGAATGGAAGGTGTCGAGTGGTGTAACGGCAGCACTGCAGATTTTGGTTCTGCCTGTCAAGGTTCGAATCCTTGCTCGACAACTGACAACTGGAAGTGGAGAAACCTGCTACGGAATGTAACAGGTTTTTTTGTTGCGAAAGCAAACCAATTCCAAAGCGCAGGCAATGTTGTGATGGTCAAAACGATGACTGAAAGTTGTCCGCATAGTTTGTGTTGAGAAGGACGAGGGGATTTTTGCATCCCCTTGTTTTGTAACAAAAGGATATTAAAAAACGGAACTGAAAAATGATAGGTAAGGAACAGATTGTTGAAATTGTCGCACAGGCCATCGAAGGCTCGGACCGCTTTCTCGTCGATGTGAAAATCAAGGCGGGGAATGTCATCGAGGTGCTGCTCGATGCCGATACCGCCGTGCCCATTGATGACTGCAGCGCAGTGAGCCGTTTTATCGAAAGCCGCCTCGATCGGGATGCGGAAGACTTTGA
>JASBYY010000027.1 GCA_029983675.1 Bacteroidales bacterium
TTACGAGGATGTGCTTCTATTGGGTTATTACTAAAAGCGAGGAGATACCGCGTCAGGGCGCGGCATGACTGGATCCTGATAAGGCGAGACAATGGGCAAAATGAGCCGAAAAGACCATCAAATCAACCGAAAACAAAGGAAATAAATTCCGAAATAATTCAATAATAACTTTGTTGTAAGAATTAGCTACGCTGAATGCACAGCATTTCAAAACAGCTTCTTATTCTGTGAGAAGTTTATCGTTGCCTATCAAATCGAGCATGAAGGCGTATTCCAAAGCCACCTCTTTATATCCTTCGAAGCGGCCTGAAGCACCGCCATGGCCATAGTCCATTTCTGTCTTCAGGTAGAGCGGGTTGTGGTCGGTTTTTAGTTCGCGTAGCTTGGCGACCCACTTGGCAGGCTCCCAATACTGCACCTGGCTGTCGTGCAATCCCGTGGTGACGAGCATGGCGGGATAGGCTTTGGCTTCCACATTATCGTAGGGTGAGTAGGAAAGCATATAGTCGTAATACTTTTTTTCGTTGGGGTTGCCCCATTCATCGTATTCTCCCGTGGTGAGCGGTATGCTTTCGTCGAGCATGGTAGTGACCACATCGACAAACGGCACTTGTGCGATGATGCCGCGCCACAGCTCCGGTGCCATGTTGGCCACCGCCCCCACAAGCAAGCCGCCGGCACTGCCTCCCATGGCGAACATCTTGCTGCGATGGGTGTAGCCTTGCTTTTCAAGGTGCTGGGCGCAAGCGATAAAGTCGAGGAAGGTGTTGCGTTTGTGCAGCATCTTGCCGTCTTCGTACCACTGCCGCCCCATCTCTTCACCGCCTCTGATGTGGGCGATGGCCCAGACAAAACCTCGCTTGAGCAGACTCAGACGTGCCGATGAGAAGTAAGCGTCCATGCTGCTGCCGTATGAACCATAGCCGTAAAGAACGAGCGGATTTTTGCCGTTTCTTACAAGACCTTTTTTGTAAACGATGGAGATGGGCACCATTGTTCCATCGTGTGAGGGCGCCAGCAGCCTTTCGGTGACATAATCCTCGCGCTGATAGCCGCCAACCACTTCCTGTTGTTTCAGCAGAATGCGTTGACGTGTCAGCATGTCGAAAGCAAATACCGAAGCGGGAGTGGTCATCGAGGTGTAGTTATAGCGCAGTATGGCGGCATCGAAATCGGGGTTGGCGCCTACTTCGACGGTATAGGCAGGCTCGCCGAAGTCGATGTAATAGTCGGTATCGTCATCCCATCGCTTGATGCGTATGTCCACCAAACCATTGCGCCGTTCTTCGATGACAAAAAAGCGGTTAAACAGCGAGAAGCTTTCGATAAGTACGTCGGAGCGGTGCGCGATGACCTCTTCCCAAAACTCTTTGCCGGTCTTGTCGATGGGCGTCTTCATGATTTTGAAGTTTTGTGCACCGTCGGCGTTGGTCTGGATATAGAAATAGTCGCCAAAATGTCCGATGTCATACAACAGGTCGGATTGGCGGGGCTGGAAGACACGGAAAGGCTGGTCGGGACGATCGCTTTCCATAATGCGGCATTCCGAAGAGAGCGTGGACTCGGAGCAGATGATGAGGTATTTATGGGATTTGCTCTTGGTGACATATACGCAGAACTGGTCATCGGCTTCGTGATAGACTTCCGGATCATCGGAGGCCGGGGTGCCAATGCGGTGGCGAAAAATCTTATAAGGTCTCAGGCTCTCGTCTTTCATGCCGTAGAATAACGTGGCGTTGTCGGAAGCCCATACGAGGTTGCCGGACGTGCCCTCTATGGTGTCGGCAAGTAAACGGCCGGTTTCAAGATCCTTGAAGTAGATGGTGTAGATGCGTCGGCTGATCGTATCTGCGCTGTATGCCAGCAGCTTGTCATTTTCGCTATATGCGATGCTGCCGATGCTGAAAAAAGCATGGCCCTCGGCCAGTTTGTTGCAGTCGAGGACAATCTCTTCTTCGTTGTCGAGGCTGTCTTTTTTGCGGCAGTATAACGGATATTCCTTGCCCTCCTCGTAACGTGTGTAATGGTAGTAGTCCCTGATTTTTACGGGAACGGAGTTGTCATCTTGTTTTATGCGTCCGGTTATCTCTTCAAAGAGCTGCTTCTGAAGGGGCTCTGTGTGTTTTAGACTTTCGTCCGTGTAACGGTTTTCGGCTTCTAAGTAGGCGATGACTTCGGGATTTTCACGGTCGTTGAGCCAATAGTAGTTGTCGGTACGGGTGTGTCCGTGCATCGTTGTCAGATGGGGGCGTTGTGTAGCTTTGGGAGGCATCATGGTTGTCGTTATTTGAAAAAAAGCAGGCTTCTTGGGGAGGCCTGCTTTCAATAGTGTATGTTGGATTTTAGAATGAAAACGTGAGTCCTAAAGTAGGCATAATGGGAAGCTGGTTGACTTTTTCGCTGGTCACCACGTTGACATAGAACACGTTGGCGCGGTTATATACGTTGGTCACGCTAAAGTCGGCTTCCAAAAGGGTGTGTTCGCTGAAAAAGAACTTGCGTTTCACATCGAGGTCGAAACGGTGGTAGGCGGGCAACCGACCTTCATTCAGTTTGCCGTAGATAATGCCAAGTTCGCCGTTTGCAATGGTGTAGTCAATGTTGAGCCCGTCCTGGAAAGGCAGGTATTCGTAGAATGCTTGGATCTGCGTAAAGGGAAAGCCGCTGCCGAAGTTCCAGCGTCCGCTGAACTCCCATTCGCGTTGGGAGCCTGCCGTGTAGGTGAGGATGACATTCACGTTGTGGCGACGGTCGAAGTGGGGCGCATAGCTTGCCATAACCACGTTTTTGCCTTCGATCTTTTCGTATTGTCGGTTTACGAAGCCTAACGCATAGACGGTCCACAGGTACCAGCGCTTGTTTTCGAACTTCATCGAAACATCAAAACCGTAGGCGTCACCCGATTCGATCATAAAGTCCTTCTTCAAGATATCGAGGATGCCGAAGTTCGCATCGTTATTGTCGTCGTAAATCTTGTTGCGGTTGATATTGGTCATCTGAACGAATTTCTTCCAATAGCCTTCAACATTCATGGTGAGGTTTTTGGTGAGGTCGAATTCTGTGCCAAGAATAAGGTGATTGGCTTTTTGCAAGTTGGAGGTCACCTTGTGTCCGTTGAATGTTGCAGGCAGGTTGTTGATGCCCGACAGGAAGCCGTAGAACAGGTTCACGACATCGCGGTCGCTAGTGGCGGCAACAAAGTTTTGGGTGTACATGCCGGCGGCGGCTTTGAGGCGCAGACGGTCGGTGGCATTGTATTTCAACGCAATGCGCGGCTCGGGCATCAGCTCATTAAGCGAGGCGTACCACTGCAAACGGAAACTCGGCTCGAACAATAGTTTGCCAAACGTGGCCTTGTATTTGACGAAGGCGCCGATTTCGGTGGAGTTTTCCTTTTCTTCGATGCGATAGTGTCCGTAATTGCTGTAGGTGAGGTAGTCGGTGGTATAACCCAAGACCTCAATGCCGTATTTCAGCGTGTTCTTGCCTAAGAAATAGTTAAAGGTGAATCCCATGTTGAAACCGTTGATGTTGCTGTGACGGTCGGGGTTGTTTTGTTCGCGCATCCATGAGGTGTAGCTCGACCATGCAATGTTACCTTCGACCATGACAGGCGATTTTCCCGGGATGATGAGGAAGTTGGATCCGGCTCCAAAGGATCTCCATCCGAAGTCGGAGAGCGACTTGTAGTTGTTTACTTGGTCGTTGAACGAAAAGCCAAACAAGTTGAATTTGCTTCCGTTGGGCGCGTTGAGCGACATTTTGGCATAGATATCCTGATAGTTGAAGGGCAACCCGTTTTTGTCTGCATACGGGTAGAGCACTTTGCTGGTGCGTTCCAAGTACGAGTTTTTTGCAGAAAGGACAAAGGTGACGGCAGGATCGTCATCTTTCTTGGCTTTCATAAGAGGACCTTCCAGCATGAACTTGGCGCCGAAACAGCTTGCGCCGAGTTTACCCGACAAACGACGTTTGTTACCGTCACGGGTGGAAATGTCCATGATGGAAGAAATGCGGCCGCCGTATTCGGCACCAAAGCCTCCAGTATAGATCTCCGCATTGCGGATGATGTCAGTGTCGAACACCGAGAACAAGCCGATGGAGTGGAAGGGATTATAGACCACCATGCCGTCAAGCAGCACCTTGTTCTGAATGGGAGAGCCGCCTCTGATATAAAGCTGTCCGCCCTGGTCGCCTGTGAAGATGACACCGGGAACGACTTGAAGATATTGTGCCAAGTCGGCCTGACCGCCTACGCTGGGAATCTTGGTGATGGTTTTCGGCGTGACGTTGATAACGGAGGTGCGGGTCTCGGTCTGTGCCTCCACCTTGTCGGCGGTAACTTCTACTGCATCAAGGTTCAGACTGGCACCCTTGAGGTTAAAGCGACGGTTAAGCGTCTGGCCTTTTGACAAAGTGACATGCTCGCTGATCGTGTCGAACCCTACGGAAGTGATCATCAGCGTGTAATTTCCATCAGGGATTCTTGTGATGTTGAAATAGCCGTTTTCGTCCGTTGAGCCACCCATAGTGGTGCCTTTCAGATAAACGTTCGAAAACATTACCGGCTCACCGGTGGCGGCCTCGTAAACAAAACCCTTGATGCTGTTATTGCTTTGCGCCAATGCGCAGATGCTTGTTCCTGCGATGAGAGTTAGGATGAAAAAAAATCGTCTCAATAAGTTTCCTTGCATGTTGATTTGAATTTGTATAAAAAAAAGTTTTTCGTACCGTTTCGGGACGAAACCGCAAAGGAAAGAAAAAAAATCGAAATGGAAAGGATTTGGTGATGGAAAAGTCAGTCATAGATTCAACAGGCAAGGTTAGTGATTAAAAAACAGTTTGTGCGAATTACAAGGGTTGAATCATATAATTATCGCTTGCATCGCCAGTCGGCGTTATTTTTTTAACCGTTCAATTTCCATTGTAATATCATCGATCACGTTTTTATTGGCGATTTCTCCATCTAAACTAAAGACTATGAAAACGTTACCCCCAAAGTCGTTTTTGAAATGCTCAAAACTTGCTTTCATCCTTTCCGAAACAGAGTAATTGCCAAAATTCGACTGTGCCGTGACGGGTTTGATTTGGATGCCAAAAGCCCTTTTTTCTGTTACATATCCAAGATAGTCGATGTCGCCGGCATGGTCCAATTCCTCCGGGCTTTCTTCAAAACGGATTTCAGGGAACAGTTTCGCCAAACCGTTGTTCACCACGGATTTTTCTCTCAAATACCCGTCGTATGTACGGTTGATGGTCAGATTATAAATGTAATCGCAGCAATCCTTTTTGGAGAGATTCTTAAAAGCCTCCTGCCATTCGGGAATAACTACTTCCGTGATTTTCTCATAAAGGCGTTCGCCAAGTTCCTGCAAGCCTTTGCGGGTAATTTTGAAATTGTTTTTGTCTGCTGTTTGAGCATTTTCAAAGTACCATTGCTCCCATTCTTCAATGGTGTTGGGCTGACATTCTCTAATCAAAGCCATTACCGCACCGACTTTGTTAGGTCTTGAAAGCTGATAGGTTTGGGTGGCGTAATTCAGCACTTTTTCTTTTTTGCCGAACTCCACGGAGTATCTTTTGGTTTCTTTTGGTTTCTTTTTTATTCATGGGTCAACAGGGTGTTGAATTTCGTTTTGTACTTAAAATCAATGGAATTATCCACCAAGACCAATTGCTCTTTCAGCAGATGAGCATTGATAAAGGTCTTGTTTTCAAGGTAGAGATAAACCATCAGGTTGTTTTCCTTATCGTGCTTCACTTCGTCATATTTTAAAAACACCCTTTTGCCGTGAACCTTACGAATCAAGTAGTCGGTGGCTTGCCCGTTGATTGCAGGATTTTGTTTGATGCCGATCAGGCGGACAATTAAACCATTGTTAAGCCGAATCAGTTCTGGGTTGATAATATCTTTCACGGTAAAATATTCTTCCCGTTTTCCTGTGCTGTTTGCATCAATCTTGGAACCGTATTGGATTTTCTTGATATCGATTTTCTTGTCCATTTTATGCGTATCCACAAATTGATAGGGCAAATCCTCAATTCGCTTTTCGAAATCAGCATTTAACTTCGCTTGTTTAATAATCTCGATTTCTACTTTGGTAAAAGCATCATCTGTTCCGATTTTCCCCTTTATTATCGGAATAAAATCAGGATTGATTTCATATCCAACGGAATTCCTGTTTAATTTTCTTGCTGCCGAAGCTGTTGTTCCGCTTCCAATAAAAGGATCTAAGACTGTTTCTTCCGGAAACGAGAACATTCTGATTAAACGATGCGGCAATTCTTCGGGAAACATGGCCAAATGCTTATCTTGTTTCGCGCCGGTGAAATACCAATGCCCGTTGAAATAGGTGTTCCACTCCTCATTGGTCATGACGGAGTTTTCTTTCTGCTCTTTGTCAGGCTTGGGGGCATTGCCCTGTTTTTTAAACAACAGGATGTATTCAAAATCCAGTTTTACGATGCCGTTACGCGGATGGGGGTAGCTTCCCATGATGCTTGCCCCGCCCGAAGTGTTCATCGTAGTGGCTTTTTGCCATATTATCTGCCCCATGAAATCAAAGCCCATCGTTTCGCAGAACTTGATGATTTCCGTGTGAATGGGAATGATTTTGTAACGTCCGTAATAAGTGGAGCGGGCAAACTGGTCGCCAATGTTGATGCAAAGCCTGCAACCCTTATGCAACACCCGAAAACATTCTTGCCACGTGAGGTTCAAATGGTTGATGTAGGTTTCGTAATCATCGTGGAAGCCAATTTGATTCTCTGTTCCGTAATCTTTCAGTTGCCAATAAGGTGGTGAGGTTACAATCAAGTGAACGCTCTCGTCTTTGAGTTCGCTCATTTGCCGACTGTCTCCGTTAATGATGGTATGCTTGGTGCTGTGCTGCATTTCCTTTCCCGAAATTCTATCTCCCTGCAAAAATACCATTTCTTTTCGAATAATCGGACTGTTTTTGATCTCCTATTCTTTCTCCTTCTCCGAATAGCAGGATTCCTCTATTGGAGAAGGGAAAGGGTGCGTTAATCAATACCTGCCGATGTCGATGTTCGATATGCCGCAGCTCAATTTAATAATAAGGTGTTTATCCGCATCATCGTAGTTGGAAGTCTGCCAATGGCGGCGGTCTTTTTTCTCGAAACCGGTAATGTCCTTATTGGTGAGGGCGGATTCGACTTCGATCTTGCAGCCTATGCTTTGGGGAACTTTGATGGTGATGTCCGAAACCCCGGATTCGATGTCTAAAACGCTGTTGTCAACGATGTTGTCGCCCAGCTTGATGTTCATGTCGCAAACACCGGCGTCAATTTCAATGTGTCTTGTCCGATAGAGGCTGAAATCGAGGTCAAGGGTGGATGCGCCGGCATCGATATTGAAGTCCCAAATGGGCTTGTCGCACAATTTGACATCGACTTTGTTGCGGACTTTCCCTTTCAAGGAATGCTGGGATGACTTTTGCTTGATCGACACTTTCGACAGGCTGTTGTCGGGAATAGTGATGTTGCGGAAAGTGTAACGGGCGAAGTCGCTTCGTGTTTCTGCCAGAATCAGCTCGGCGCATGGGGATTTCAATTCCAGTTTTCCTGCCCCCATTTCAATGTCGAGCTGGGCATTGCGCACCGCTTCGTAAGCGCTGCTAAACTGCTGCACGGTATCGCCTTTGTAGGTGATGAAGGCTGCTGAGGAGCCCTCTTCGTCAAGGTCGTTGTCTTCATCATCATACTCTGATTCATCGTAATCGTCATCCCAGTCCCAGTTATGGCTGAAAAAACTGTATGAGGAACGGGAATCGCGTTCGGGATCACGGTTCTCGAAATGATAGATCAGACAGGCGGCACCAAGGGTGAGCACGAGTAGAATGCCCTTCATGTATTCCTTGGCCGGGAGCATGGAGATGCCGACGACGATAAGGATTACCGGCCATAAGGTTCGGGCAATGTGCCAGTCGAAATTGATGACGTGCAGCGATGACAACAACGCTACAACACCTATAAAGAGGAGTATGATGCCGAAATACAAGTTTCTACTTTTCATGTTGCAAGGGTGTTAGGAGTGTTTTCTTGAGGAAAAAGGAACGATTAGAATCAGACCGCATACAATGAGTATTACGGGCCAGTAAGTGTGCCAGTTGAAGCGCGGAATAAGATTGCCGAGCAGAAACAGGACACCCAGCAGAATAAGTATGAGACCGCCGATCATGCTTCCCTGATGTGCACGGCGGGGCAAATTGGTCTCGGAATCTCCTGCCGAGGAAGCTGTGTCGTAAGCCTGATTGTAAGGGCTGTCGTCGCGGCGTGCGGGCAGGGCAATCCAAAGAATAAGGTAAATGAGCAGCCCGGAACCGGCAATAAAAAACACGAAAGCAAACAACACCCGCATGATGGCGGTGTCGATTTCAAAGTAGTCGGCCAAGCCGGAACAAACGCCAGCAATGACTTTGTTTTTGGTGTTACGTTCAAGTTTCTTGTAGTTTTCCATTTTTTTCTCTTATTGATTTTGTTGTGACTGTGATATAATACGCAAAAGTGCACAAAAAGTTACAAAGTGCGCAGCATTTTTGTGGAAAACTACAATAACCGTTCCAATCCGAAACCATTCAAAACAGCTTTTGGGATATCAAAAGACAGTTTCATGAACCGTCGGGACCATCGCGTTGTGTTTTGATGACAGGATGATAAATTTTTTTATATAGCATTGATATACTATTGTTTACGAATAATATCGCAAAATGGAGATTGGGAATTGCTTGCCGTTTCATCGTAAATGTGTATCTTTGTGCAAAATTCTTAAATAGGAATTATCATTTAGAAATATTGACAGAAATTCACATGGAGAAATTATTGTTACTTGGAGATGAGGCTATTGCTCAAGGCTTCATCGATGCGGGTGGTACAGCAATCAACAGCTATCCGGGCACCCCTTCTACTCAGATTACCGAATACGTGATGAAGTCGAAACAAGCCAAAGAACTTGGTATCATTGCGAATTGGTGCGCCAATGAAAAGACGGCTTTGGAGGCTTCTATCGGCGTGGCTTATGCCGGAAAACGCGCCATGACTTGTATGAAGCATGTCGGCTTGAACGTCAGTGGCGACCCCTTTATGAATGCCGCCATTATCGGCACGAAAGGCGTGCTGATCGTTGTCGCCGACGACCCGAGCATGTTTTCTTCGCAAGATGAGCAGGACAGCCGTTTTTACGGGCATTGGGCCATGATCCCCATGTTGGAACCGTCCAATCAGCAGGAGGCCTACGACATGGTGTATTACGGCTACGAACTGAGCGAGCGTTTGGGTACGCCGGTGTTGTACCGCATTCCTACCCGTTTGGCGCATAGCCGTGCCGGCGTGGTGCGCAAGCCGGTTAGAAAACAAAACCCGTTGACCGAACCCGCCGATGCCAAGTCCTTCGTGTTACTTCCGGCCAACGCTAAAAACCTATACAGAAGTCTTATCGACAAACAGCCTGAATTCACAAAGGCTTCGGAGACCTCCGGCTATAACGTCTATATCGATGGTGCCGACAAGTCTCTCGGTATCGTCACCACAGGCATTGCCTACAACTACTTGATGGAGAATTTCAAGGACGGCAAATGCCCGCATCCTGTTGTAAAAGTGACACAGTATCCGTTGCCATACGATATGATTGACAAATTGTATGATTCGTGCGATGAACTGTTGGTGCTTGAAGACGGGCAGCCTTTTGTCGAAGAGCAGATCAAGGGCTTTTTGGGCAAAGGCAAAAAGGTGAAAGGCCGTCTTGACGAAACCATACGTCGCGATGGCGAGATGAGTGCCGAAAAGGTGGCAAAAGCTTTGGGTATAAAGGAAGCCGCATCCTTCACCATTCCTCAGGTGGTCACGAACCGTCCTCCGGCGCTGTGTCAAGGCTGTCCGCACACCGATAGCTACAACGCTTTGAATGCGGTCATGGCCAATCATAAGGGCGGCAAGGTGTTTGGTGACATCGGATGCTACACCTTGGGCTTCAACATGAAAGCCATTCACACCACAGTGTGTATGGGCGCTTCCATCACCATGGCTAAGGGAGCCTCTGAGGTGGGTGTCTTCCCCGCCGTGGCTGTCATTGGCGATGGTACCTTCGGACATAGCGGAATGACGGGACTGTTGGACTGTGTGAATGAAAAAGCCAATGTGGTGGTGATGATTCTCGACAATGACATCACGGCCATGACGGGCGGACAGCCTTCTTCGGCCAACAACAAGATCCGCCGTATTTGCGAAGGCCTGGGCGTGGCTCCGGAACATATCCGCGACATCGTCCCGCTGCCGAAAAACCACGAGGAAAACGTGCGCATCATCGAAGAAGAAGTCGCCTACAACGGCGTGTCGGTCATCATCCCACACCGCACTTGTATCGTGGAACTGAAAAAACATCTCAAGAAATGATGTTGATTAGTTGAATATCAGTTTGTTATAATTAATCCTTTAATATTAGTATTCATGAAAAAAGATATAGTATTGTGCGGTGTGGGTGGCGATGGCATCGTTTCGGTGGCCAAGATCATTTCCGATGCAGCCTTGAATATGGGTCTGAACCTCAAACAGTCTGAAATCCACGGCATGTCGCAACGTGGCGGAT
Source organism: Bacteroidales bacterium (assembly GCA_029983675.1). Classification (GTDB taxonomy): domain Bacteria; phylum Bacteroidota; class Bacteroidia; order Bacteroidales; family F082; genus Limimorpha. The sequence continues at coordinate 10,607 of JASBYY010000027.1, forward strand.
CGGTGTTTTCGCATTTGCGACTGTCGAGTGATCCTATTTTCGCCGATGTCATCCCCGAAGGACAGGCCGACATCATCCTTTCCAGCGAGCCTATGGAAGCCTTGCGCTACCTGCCTTGGCTGAAAAAGGAAGGCTGGGTCATCACCAATGCCGAGCCTTTTGTCAATATCAAGAATTACCCAGAACTTGACCTGATCCATGGCGAGCTGAAGCAACTGCCGCATCTGGTCAGTTTCAATGCCAACGAGATTGCCAAGGAGTTCAGGGCGCGTCCCAACATGGTGCTTTTGGGTGCCATGGCGCCTTATCTCGGCATCGAAATGGATAAGCTGGAGGCTGCCATTTCGCATGTCTTCGGATCGAAAGGTGCCGATATCGTCGAGTCCAACCTGAAAGCCTTGCACGCAGGGTACGAACAGGCGAAAAAGTAAATAACAAATCCCGACAAGCGAATCATCGAGCCGCGACGCGATATGTCGCCTCCCTCGGTTCGCTTGTTTTTTCATTTTTGATGAGCAGATATTACAACAATAGAAACAGACGGAGAGGCCTCGTGGTCATTCTGTCCGTTGCATTAGCAGCCTTGGCCTTGTTTTTCGTCATCCGTATGTTATGGTGTCGCTGTCATTCTGGCGGGAATCCGGTATGCGAAAACGAGGAGAAGCCCGGTGTGGAATCGCAGTATTTCCTTGACATCTGCATCGATTCCATGGAGGTTGTGGATGGCACCATAGCCTGTAACCAGTTCCTTTCTACTTTGCTCTCCGATTATGGAGTGGGGGCTTCAACAATCGATTTTATTGCCCGAAACCGGCGGAATGTGTTCGATGTGAGCAAGATTAGAGGAGGAAACCATTACACGATGCTCCTCTCCAACGACAGTCTCGAAACCCCTTTGTATTGGATTTATCAGATCGATCAGCGTAATTTCGCCATCTTTGGTTTAACGGATTCCTTATCGGCGCGGCTGTACAGGAAGGATAGCGAGTTGCGCATGGCACGTACTAACGGTGTCATCACATCGTCGCTCTGGAATGCCATCGTAGGCGGTGGCGGCGATCCTGCATTGGCAGTGCGGCTTTCAGAGATTTACGCATGGACGGTCGATTTCTTCGGCATTCAGGAGGGCGATGCCTTCGATGTGGTGTATGAGCAGGAATATATTGATAGCGTTGCGGTAGGGCTGGGCGAGATTTATTGCTGTAAGTTCGTGCATCGTGGCGATACGATATGGGCGGTCCGATTTGAACAAAACGGCACGTGCGACTATTTTGACGAAAACGGAACCAGTTTGCGTAAGGCTTTCTTGAAAGCGCCGTTGAACTACAGCCGCATCAGCTCGAAGTTTACCCATAGCCGTTACCATCCGGTGTTGAAGTATTACCGGCCTCATCATGGGGTGGACTATGCTGCACCGTCAGGCACACCGGTATATAGCATCGGCGATGGAGTGGTTGTTACAAAAGCCTATCAAAAGGGTGGCGGTGGCAATTATTTGAAAATCAAGCATAATAGTACATATACCACCTGTTACATGCACTTGAAAGGCTATGCACCTGGCATTGCTCAAGGGGTGCGTGTGCGACAGGGACAGCTAATCGGTTACGTTGGAATGACGGGTGTGGCTACCGGCCCACATCTTGATTTCAGAGTGTATAAGAACGGCACCCCTATCGACCCGTTGAAGATGGAGTCTCCTCCTACGGATCCGGTTCCCGCCGAAGCCATGCACGGCTATGGCGAAGAGGTCCGTTATTGGCGGAAAGCATTGCTCGGGAAGGAAATACCAGCGATGTATGTCCCGGAACTTGACCCCGTTCTTTCTGACACGACGGATGATACGTTGAATACCGTCGGGAACAAGTAGGGGAATGCGCCGCACTATCTTACACTCATAAGAATTCGTCATGCTGAACTCGATTCGGCATCTCATTACCAACACAGCACCACCTTCATAGAACCATATCCTCGTAAGGAGATTCCGCATCAGGTGCGGAATGACTGAGAAGGTAAAGCGTTGTGTTCTGATTGAGCAGCACCCGCTCCGCCCCATCAAAAACCGTCATGCCCAATCAGCACCCGTCATGCTGAACAACGTCATTCTGGACCTGATCCAGAATTGATTCAGCATCTCCTCTCCAACGGTATCACTTTAACAGAACAACCTCCTTGTAAGGAGATTCCGTGTCAAGCACGGAATGACACGAGAGGAGAAGCGTTGTATTCTGATTGAGCAGCACCCGTCATGACCAAGGATGGGTGGTGCGTCTGCATGTAGAGATACCATATGATGTCGTCTCTACGTTGGGACCCGATGGCTCATTACATAGGGCAGAGTTTACCCCACATAGAAAAATAATCGTGCAAAACATTAACAATAATCATTGCACTTCCAAGAAATGTTTGTATTTTTGCAACCAAATTGACACCGGAATTGAAGTTCCCATATGTCTTTTTTGTGAGATAAATATTTGATAATTAACAACAAATAGTTTGAATATGGATATGCTGGTTACAAATTCACCTCAACCAAGAAGAGAAAAGAACATTGTTGCGAACGTTCGTGGCAAAGGCACACGTTCTCTCGCGCAATTCACCTTATTAATAATGTTGCTTCCCGTGGCCTTTTGGGGCGGCGGGCTGAAAGCCCAGACACCACCAGAGGGGTTGCACATGAATAAAACCTGGACATCTAACAGTACCAATAACGGTGAAGGCTATGTGACCCTTGAGACCTTTGTCACAGGATCATCAGTGACGGGGCAAACACATGCTCCAACCGACATTGCACTCGTGCTTGACGTGTCGGGGTCCATGAGGGAGAGAATAACCGAGGCTATGACTTTTTCTCAGCTATTGCCGGAAAAAGGGCGTAGTGAAGGGTATTATGTTTGTAAAAAGGACGATCCTAGCCCATTTGAAGTGTATTATCTGGTGCGTTATAACAATTCCTTAAGTCGGTGGGAGGAGTTTAGATATAATGGGTTTAAATGGGTTTGGATGGCGATTGCTAACCAGGAGACTAGAGATTATTACATCACTCGCATGGGGAGCTTGCAAGATGCTATAGGCGTTTTTGTCGATATTATCGCCGCCGACGCCGCTCAGCACAATGTGGACCACCGCATCAGCGTCGTTAAGTTCGCAATGAACAGGTATTACAACAACGACGAAAGCAGTGTCGAAGAAGGAAACCATTTTTACCGTTTTGAGGGTCAAGATGTTAATTACACCGAAGTGTTTTTCAATCGTCGTGTTGTGAGAACTGATGCCGAAACCATCAAGGCCCACGTACGCGACGATCTTAAAATAGGCGGCGCCACAGCTACGGATTACGGTTTGCGCAAGGTGCGCTATCTCTTCCGGCAGATTCCTTCCGGCGAGGACAGGGCGAAGGTGGTGGTCATGTTCACCGACGGTTCGCCGACCCATTCAAACGGTTTTCAAGACCAGGTTGCAGATTCTGCCATAGCCAATGCCAAGGAGTATAAGGACTTGGGTGCAAGGGTTTTCGCAGTGGGCACATTCGGACGCACTCCTACCCCAAACGAGGATACATTCATGAACCATGTGTCATCCAATTATCCTCATGCCACAAGCATGACGAACTCCGGACCTAAAGAATCCAATGATTTTTACTTTACCGCCGAAACCCCTGAGAGTTTGTCCAGCGTGTTTGAAACCATTGCTCAAAACAGTTTAAGTATTCCTTTTCAGATGAATGCTCAGACCATTGTTCAAGACCAGATAGGTGCGGATTTTGAACTTCCCGCAGGTACGCAGCCGCAAAATATTTTGGTGTATAATCCGAAATGCACCTCTGTAAGTTCAGGTCTGTCTGTTACATATGGATTTGAACCCATCGGTTCCGGAAATCAACTCAGTAATGCAGCAGTCACCATAGACGGCGATCTCATTCAGGTGACGGGCTTTAACTTTTCTGAAAACTGGTGTGGTCTTGAAAATCCGGGTACTCCTCAACAATCAGTTCATGGCAGAAAATTGGTCGTCAAAGTCCCTCTGAAAGCCAAAGAAGGCGTGTGGGGCGACGAACTGCCCACCAACGGCTCCAATTCCGTCCTTTATCCTGACGGTGACCAGGCGAATCCTATCCCGTATCCCATGCCCTATGTCAACGTGCTGGGCGACGTGTGGACGGAAGTTGTCACCGAACAACCCCAAGGTTTCGATCCCCAGAACATCGATTCTCCCGAAGACTTGGCCTGGTTCATCAGCGTGGTGAACGGACGCGCCAACTATAGTCAGAACTCCGGCGTGTCGCCAACCCCGGCCACCAACGGCAAGCTCATGGCCGACATCGACATGAGCGCGCACAACTGGGTTTCGATCGGCGGTGGCAACACGCCCTACGCAGGCACTTTCGACGGCAACGGCCATGTCGTCACCGGCCTGAAGAACAATGCCTCCAAGTTCTACAAACAGGGGGAAAACGTTGTGGTTTATCCCGGCATGTTCGGAAAAGTGGGCGACGGCGGTGTGGTGAAGAACGTCTTTGTGCTGGAAAGCGATTTTCGCGCCCAAGCCCATGCTCAACTCAAGATACACTTCGGCATCCTTGTTGACACTTTGGATCAAGGAGCACAGCTCTTCAACTGCGAGGCCGCGGGTTGTCTCGCCATCACGGATGATGGTGTGCCACGGACAGCTCCCATGGAATACAGTAATTCCGATCTGATTTTCGGCGGTTTGGTGGGACTGAATGACGGCGGCACCATCCACTCCTCCATGTCGATGGCCCGGCTCACGGGTTTCGCCATGGGCGGCGCCGTGGGAGAGAACCGGGGTAGCCTCAGAAACAGCTTCACCAATGCCCGGTTTGATTACATTGGAACACCTAGCGAAATGGCTGTAGGCGGTTTGGCTGCTATAAACACCGGTTCCGTGGCCAACTGCTATGTGCGCTTCGAAAGAGAGAACAAGAACCTGAATGGCAATCATTTCGGCCAGCTTATCGGTTACAACCAACCAAGTGGCGGTAACACAGGACTTGATGACTGCCATGTGCCTGCGGGTAATACTTTTCCAATCGTGTCTGAAGGAGTAGAAGGAAATGCAACACCGTACAACCCTGTCACCGCACCTTATTTGTATAATTATACGGATGACAACGCATTGCTTACTGCTCTGAACACCCACAAAGGGATTGGTGAGTCCGCGTGGAAGCGCACCACTGCGGGCAAGTACAGCACGGGAGCCGGCAACATCAACGGCGACTATCCCATCCTGAAATACGGCTACACCTGCGTGGCCTCCGCCGACGGCATCGTCCTCGACTACGCCAACAGCCTGTCCGACATGCTGAAACGCCACAACGAGGGCAAACTTAATGAAAACACCAGCCTTCCGAATCAGGGCAGCGGATATGTTTATCCGGGACAGGGTCCCCAGAACACCCACGATTACCACGTGTTCAACCATCCGGCCATCAAGGGCGGCACGGTGAACCTGTATGCCGACACCGACAACACACAAGGTGCCGTGCAAAGCACCGCTGCCGACGTGGTGGTCTATATCGACGAGAACATCTCGCTGCTGCAAGGTGCAGATTCTGAGATTGAGGCCTACACCTGCCAGACCCTCACCAAGCCTGGCGAGTACTGGCACACCGTCAGTTCCTCGCTCACCAACAGCGGTATCGGCTTCATCTATGGCACAGAAGACCAGATTCCGTTCAGCTGGGCGGACAACAATCCCTGCAATGTCACCATCACTACTGACGACGACCATGCGCTGTTCGCCCACGACGCCCCTGTCGATAAGATCGACCTTTTCAGCTTCTACGAGCCTCAGTACCACTGGATCAACCTGAAGCGCAATTCGGCGAGCCACTGGCACATGGATAATACCACCGAGAATATTTCCTACACGAACGAGGTGTCGCTTGTTCCGGGCAAGGGCTACTTGGCCGCCATCGACAAGGCCATGCTGCTTCAGAACCGCGGCACGCTCAACAACGGCGATGTCAGCATTGCCGTCAGCAATACTGCTGCAAACGCATGGACAGGACTTCAGGGCTATAACCTGATCGGCAACCCGTACCAGAGCTACCTCGACTTCGATGCTTTTGTCAATGCCAACCACTTATGGTCGGAAGGCGACCGTTTCTTCAAGACCTACGCTGTGTATGACGCTGCCACCAACAGCTACATCCAGTACCAATCCGGTTCTTCTACAGGTTCATTGGCGGCATCACGCTACATCAACATGCACCAGGGCTTCTTCATCGTAAAGAGCAGAGAAGCAGGAACGGCCACTTTCACCAACGCCATGCGCACCAACACCGCCGGTAGCGGTTTCCGCGGCAGTCAACCCAACTACCCGCTGATTAATCTCATCGTCACCGACGCCAAGGGCTTGAGCGACGTCACCGTCCTTGAGCTGGGCCGTGAGGAAAACACCGGTGCGCGCAAGATGAAACTCAACACCGGCAGCGGCAGCATCTCCCTGCGCCACGCCGACGATGACTACGCCATCCTGTTCCGCGACGAAGTGAAAGACTACCAGCCGCTCCATTTCGAAGCCACGAAAGACGGCGTGTACACCCTGAGCTGGAACACCGCCAACGCCGCCTTCACCAAGCTCACCCTGGTGGACAACATCGCAGGCGTGAGCGTGGACATGCTCGCCACGGACAGCTACCTGTTCACCGCCGCCACCGGCGACTACAAGTCGCGCTTCAAGATTGTCATCGGCATGGACGCCACCGACCCGCAGGTCGATCCCGAAGCTCCGTTCGCCTTCATGCACAACGGACAGCTCGTCGTGAACGGCACGGGCCGCCTCGACATCGTTGACGCACTCGGCCGCGTGCTCTACACCACCGACCTGCTCGGCGCTCAGAACAGCGTGAGCCTTCCCGGCAGCCTCAAGGGCGTGTGCATCCTGCACCTGACGGGCAGCGACAGCAGCAAGACCCAGAAAGTAATCCTCTAACCCCGAAAAACATCGAAAGCTATGAATAAGAAAATGAATATCAGACAGAATATGAAGAAACGCTTCATCGCCCTGCTTATCGGATTATCCCTTGGCGTCAGCCCCGTCATGGCCCAGGTCTTTATCATGGACGAGGAGGAGTATGGTGTCAGCGGCAGAGAAGGTACCAGAGATCTTCCCGGCGGCTTTATCCCCCATCCCGGCGGTCACGGAACGGGACAGGACTGGTATACTCCTGTTGGCGACGGATTTCTGCTGCTGGCCGGCATGGGCGTTGCCTACCTGTTCGGCAAGAGCAGAAAGCGTAAGGACGAAGAGTAAGGCCGCAAGGCCGTAAGGCTTGCCGCAATGCTCGGCACAAGGGCAGGGTTGTGTTCTTTTGAACATCACCCTGCCTTTTTTTGATCCGTCGAAACAGGGTAATGGCTGTATCAGGATCCGTCATGCCTCATCAAAAACCGTCATGACCAAGGTGGGGTGGTGTGTCGGTATGTAGAGACGCCATATTATGACGTCTCTACGTTGTTGCCGCAACCACCACCCGGTATTGTCGCCGCCCCATCAGAATCTGTCATGCCGCGCCCCGACGCGGCATCTCATCACCAACAATACAATCCTCATAAAACCATATCCTTGTAAGGAGATTCCGTGTAGGTCCCAAATCAAGTTTGTGGCGTGGCACGGAATGAATTCAACCTTACACCATTCGAAACAGTTTCTTTTTACAACACAAACTCAATGAAACTCGTCAAGCCGAAACCACTAAGTGCAGTGGTGATGCCAGCATCGGTTAATCCTCTTTTTCGAGAATTATCTATCAGTAGCATTAAATCCCTCCGTTTTTTCATCAAGAATGGGTGATTGAGGTTGAATTTGTCGATGGTGAGCGTAGCGCGATTGCTATCCGTGTTGTTCAGTCCATGCAGGGGAATCATCTTCCCATTAGACTGAAAGCTCAGAAAGTTCTGCGGATCATCCTTTGCCGGATATATGAGATCTTGGTTTTCCTGTTGGCTCAAATGGCTGCTGTCTTTATAATCCGAGCCATAATCCTTTGAATGGTCATCCACAAATAGATTATCCCAGACAAAAGTGTGTTGAGGAAACAAGTTACGTTTCAGGAAATGGTCGATGTGCTTAATCCCATTGTTTGACGATAGGCGCAATTCGGTGTAGGTGCTTAAGTGGTGTTGGTCGCTTTCCAAAGTATTCAAGCATTGCACATACAAGTCATGGTTGAAATGGACAAAATCATCGTGCCAGTTGTTGGGATGTTGTTGTGTCACAAAAGACATAAAATTCGGCAAGACATTGCTGCGCACTATCTTTTTCATGGTTTCGCCTCCATCTTTTTCAATCTTGCGATTTCCAAGGCGATATGGGCAAATTCCATGTCTGATGGCGATAGGTTTGTCTTGAGCCAATTCAAAGTTTCATCCAGTTCCTTTTGGCAATAATGGGGATTTTCCAGTATCTTCCATGTTTTTTCGATATGCTGCTGCACTTCTGCATTGCGAAGCGTTCCGAGTTTGAACAAGCGAAGCAGGACATCATCCACAGTCGCTCCATACATGGATTCTTCCATCGGCGATGGCATTCCGTTGTCGAAAGCGATGATTTTTTCATTCACGTTTACCTTTGTGCTTGAAATCACAAATGGAGAATGTGTGGACAGCACAAACTGAACCTTTGGGAAGGCATGAGTCAGATTGTCGATGACGGCCTGTTGCCATAAGGGATGGAGATGGAGATCCACTTCATCGATAAGCACGATACCTTCACATTGCAATGGATTATGATGGTCAGGGTTGGCCATGGCGATGCGGCGGGCAATGTCGGCAATCAGTGTGAAATAGCACTTTTCACCGTCGGAGAGTTGCTCAAATCTGAAATCTTCCCCCTGCTTGGTCACCAAGATGGCCCTGGGGCTGCGTTGAATATGCAGGTTGCCATACTCGGGAAGTGCAAGTTCAAGGGCTTTTCTCACCGCTTCCAACTGAATATCCTTAAATGACGTGCTTTCTCTTCTGTAGCTCTCATTCTCTATGTCTTCTCTTTCGCGAAACCATTCGAAGAACGACCGGAAGTTGACTTATTCATCATTCCATCCGCTATAGGAATCGATGGGATGAAGTAAATGTTTTTTCCCCACGCGGGCAGGCACCGATGTAACCGCCCTGTCCACGCCGTATGAAACGATAAAGGGCACCGCTTTAAGTTCCACGGTAGTGGCATTTTCGATAAACCTGTTTTTAATGGAAGCATTCAATCCTGATAAATCCGACTTTTGTAGTGACTTGTTCCATACGGTTGACCGTTGTTTGAACAAAGTCCAGCGCGTGCCGTCACAAAGCTCCATGCTGAGCCTGCATTCGTTTTCCCCTATGGTGATATCGGCATCTTGGAGTATTTTGCCTTTTCCCGTTTTGCCTTGCATACGGGCAATGAACCATGATAGCAAATATTGTATGGCGAGAATTAAAGTCGATTTGCCTGAACCATTCACACCGAAACAAACATTCACTTGTTTCCCTAACTCATACTCAAAATGTCTTATGATTCTAAAATTCTCTATTTCCACCCTTTTGATAATCATGATTTTTAGCATTTATCTTTTTGCAAAAATACCTTTTTCTTTTGACAATCGGAAAGACTGGATGAAAATCGTCCGAAAAACCACGACTTGCACGTACCCGTGATTATTGAAATTGAGTTTCGTCACATATCCTTGATTATTTACTGAATATGGCAAAAAACTACGCTATTTTCCCTATTATTCATCAGAATGGGGTGGTGTGTCGGTATTGTCGCCGCTTCATCAGAATCTGTCATGCCGCGCCCGTTCCGTTCCATCAGAATTCGTCATGCCGGACAACGTCATTCTGGACCTGATCCAGAATTGATTCAGCATCTCATTACCAACAATACAATCTTCATAGAATCATATCCTTGTAAGGAGATTCCGTGTCAAGCACGGAATGACACGAGTGGAGAGACGTTGTGAGTCTGATAAGGCTATATCAGAAACATCTCCTCATAAGGAGATTCCAAACAGATTCTGGATCGTTGTCCAGAATGACATGTTTGGAATGACACGAGAGGAGAATCGTTGTATGCCTGATGAAAATGTTTACTACGGATTGCCTTTCTTTACATTTGCTTTCAGCGCATCTGCAATCTTCTGTTTTAGTTCCAGCACCATCTTATCGGTATCGCCTCGTCTTTCGGGACGATACAGGTTTTTGTACTTGCAAGGTGCCAGGCTGTATTTCAGGTTTTTCATGTTGCCGGAAATGTCGATTCCCAGACGGGTGGGAAGCGGGGTGTCGGTCACCGAGATGTGGTAGTTGCAGTTCATGTCGAGGTTGTGTCGTCCCGAAGCGACGGCCTTGTATTTTCCAATGGAGAGAAGGAAAGGATACAAGTCGATTTCGTTGCGGAAGACGGTCAGCTGCACGTCGATGCTGTCGATTTTGAATTCGCCGTTGGTGCTTATTTTCAGCATGTTGGTAGTCTTGGTGAACGAAGCCGTATCTCTCACATACAGGTTATGCCCTTCGATGTCGGCGGCGGCGCGTAGCGTGGAGATCTTTGGCTTGTAGTTCGACCTGAGGTTGGTTTGTGCCGCGATATGGAACTCGCCGTTGCCGTCGAAAGTCTTCAGCATGGGAACAAGCGTATCGATGACGGGAATCATGCTGATGAGGTCGTTGATCTGTACATCGAGCAGATGGAAGTCCATGCCGAGGAAGAGGTGGTTCTTCCGGGGCGACTGGTAGATGGCGGTGAGCTGCATTTTGGCGGCCTTGTTGGTGAAACCGATTTGATTCAGCACCAAGGTTCCGTCCTTAACGGTGAGCTGTCCGTTGAGACTGTGCAGGTCGAAGTTTCCGTAAATGGCGTTTTGAGTGTTGATGTCAAAGCTGAAATCGAAGCCCCGGGGAACCATAAAAGGGTTGTCTTCTTTTCCGACACCTTCTTCCGCATCGGCTTGTGTGCTGTCGGAAGAATGCCCCATTCCGCTGGTCAATTTCATGATTTCATCGATGTTGATGAATTGTGAGTTCAGTTTCAGATCGCCTTTTACCAATCTGTTGTGGTCTTCCATCCATTCGTTGATGCCGCTGATACGGCCTTCCATGCTCAGGTCGGACTGTCCGATACGAACGGTGCTTTCCCTGATGTTCAGCTCTTTGGGGTTGAACAAAAAGTTGATGGTGGGGATGACGATGTCGTTGTCGATTTTTGCGACATGCACCTCGGCGTTTTTCAACGAGAAGTCCGCTGTGGGATTCCATTGGTTCAGCGGGTCTTTTTTGCTTTTGTCTTGTCTTGCCAAAATATCGATGTCGAAGTCGGATGCCGTGAAATGGTATGCCTTGCCGGTGTAAGTCGTCAATGTCTTGCTGTCGAAGACGACGTACGCTTGCAGGTTCTTCGTCGGCTGTGGCGTGGTAGTGGCAACGATATGGGCTTGTTTCGTGTCAAGATGAATGGTGTCGTAATCGGCTTTCAGCGTGCTGACGGTGAGGTCGGCATTGGCAAGTATGCTGTTCAAGCCGCCTTTGATATTGTCGGCGGTGGTGTTGAGGCTTAGGTCGGTCATCTCGGCATTGATTTTTTTGCCCACCTGCGCTTGCAACTGCTTCGTGTCGATGGCGACGTAAACGCCTTTTCGTCCGTTGATTTGTCGGGAAGCGGGCAGGGTGATGGCGAGTTTGAGCCGAGGAGCGGTTGCCTGAATGGTGTCGGACATGTTGAAAGCGAAGCGGTCGATGGCGATATTGCCTTTCAGGTTGGCTTGGTCGAACTTGAATTTGGTCAAGGCTGCCAATAGTTCTTTCAGACCGCAGTTGACTTTGAGTTTCACCTCCGACTGCCCGTCCACCTTGATGTTTTTAGGCAGGAATTTCTTCAAGTCGCTCATCGGCATGTCGGCTTCGACGTTCATGTCGAATGCGAGTTTCTTCGTGAGGTCGTTCACCATGCCGTTGCCGCGGATGTGGCTCTTGTTCATCACGGCGGTGATTTGACTGATGTCGGCACTCGACTTATCATTCAGATTCAGGTTGAGCAGCGCATCGAGATTGACCTCCGTAAAGGGATAGGGCAGCTTGCGAATGTCCACAGTGGCTTTGTCGGTATGCACCTTGGTTTGGATCAACGGCATCAGCGAGTCGTTGAGAACGCCCTTGACCCGTCCTTCGCTCAGGCGTGCCTTGCCCGAAAAGGTCATGCTGCTCAGCGAGGTCCTTGCTTTTTCGGGGAGATAGCTCATCACGTCTTCAATGATGAGGTCGTTGGTGGCAAAAGCAAGATCCAAGGTGATGTCGCGGTTCTTGGCATAGGAGGCGTTGCCGTCAAGGTTGATCAGGTAGTTGTTCAACCCGATTTGGGCTTGATGGAGGCTTCCCGCCATATCGTTCAGGTCGAAATTCAGCGGCAAGTGCAGAAGCAAAGTGTCGTGATTCAGGTATTCCTCGCCCAATTTCAGACAGATGTCGGGCGTGTTGAGACTCAGGTCGCCATTAATCTGTTTGTAATGCACTACGTCGCCCTTATAGGCAATGCCGAGATGCTTTGAGCTGGTTGTGAGTTTGGGCGTTTGCAGGTCGAGGGAGCCGGCGTTCAGGTCGAGGTCGGCATGGAGGTCTTTTTCTTTCAGGTCGCCTTTCAGGTTGAGGTCGAGTTGTTGCAGCGCAGCCGTCATTTTTGATATCGAATCGGCATAAAACAAGTTGACGTTTTTGAGCTGCACCCCTTTCAGGTCGATGGAGTATTTGAAAGGCTTACCGACGGTGTCTTTGGGCATGGTGTCGCTGACAAAGACATTGTAGTTGGTCAGTTCGTTTTCATTGCGAAACAGGTGAAGCCGGGCATCTTTCAGCACGCATTTGCTGACGGCTATTTCGTCGGATCTCAAAATCTTCTTCAGGTTGGCCGTGACAATCACTTGCCCGATGTCGGCCAAGGTGTCGGAAGGCGCATTGTCCATCGGGTTGATGAGGACGACCTTTTCAATCTCCACGCCGAAGTTGGGGAAGGTCTTGAGCAATGTCAAGTCGGCTTTCTCAAGCTGTATGTCGCAGGTAACAAACTGTGGCGCATGTTTTTTGACCAGACGGGTCAGCTTTTTAGGCGACAATACGACGGAACTGACGATGACGGCGGCAATGATGACAAGGGCGAGCAAGGACCCTAAGGAGATACCGGCGATTTTGAGGGCTTTTTTCATGGCTGTGGATGGTCAGATGTCGGTGAAAGTCATTTGGAACCTACTTTCGTGAAATAATGATTCACGCCGTAGTTGTCGTGGTAGCTGAGCTTGGTGCTGCTCAGCTCGCTGACCGTATAGATCTTGGGTACTATGGCGCCGTTGAAAAGGATGTGTTCTTGCGACAGGGTGGTGCCGCTGAGCGTCCAGGTGAAAGGCTGGGCTTCCTCTTCCGAAACATCGTCTTTGGTGTCCCATGTGAGGCCTTTCCCGTTGGAATAGTAACGTTCATACAGTCCGTTTTCTTCCCATTTGCCGACAAGCAGGGCGGGGTCAAGCTCTTGTTCTCCACCACCGAATAATCCGCACGAACTGACACCAATGGTCAGAAATAGACAAACTAAGGCAAGTATTCTGTTTTTCATGGTAGTATTGGCTTTTTTGTGAAAAATGATATTGATTGCAGTTGTTGTTTTGTTATCTTTCAGATGGTTGTCCTTCAAACGTTTGCATGGTCTTTTTTAGTGCGTTTTCGTTCAGTGCCAGGCTGATGATCTCATCGTGGTCAAAAGCCAGCGGGGGCAGGTGTTCGATGTCGTGCCATTGCGCTTGGGCGGCATCGTCGTCTCCGGCCGGTATTTTCGTGCTGTTGTCGATGCCCCAGAATGCGATGGTGATGGTGCGTTGACGCGGGTCGCGGTCGGGGTTGCCAAAAGCATGAAACTGATGCAGCGCAATACCGTTCAGTCCTGTTTCCTCCTGCAATTCCCGTGCCGCACAGGTGTCCAAATCCTCGTCCATCTCGACAAAACCGCCCGGCAAGGCCCAACAGTTCTTGAACGGCTCGTTGGCCCGTTCGATGAGCAGGATATGCCAGCGGCCTTCAATCCTACGAAAGATGAGGCTGTCAGTAGTGACACAAGGACGTGGGTATTTATAGCTAAACATTTTCCATGGCGTATGATGCCGCAAAAGTAGTAATATTTGAACACAAACGCTATTGGTATTGGGTATAAATCGGACAAGGCGAATGTGAGATAAAATCCACCTTGTCCGATTGGTATGCGAAAAACACGGCTTTTTGCTGCTTTCCTGCGGAGATTAGTCGAAGAACACCCCTTGCTAAGTCAGTATGCAGACATTATTCTTTGGTGCGTTCAATCTTCAGTCTCATGCCATCAGAATAGGCACTGAACTCGGGTGCATACTGGCATTGTATCAGGGCATAGCCGTTGCTGAGATTTCCTTCCTTGGTGACAAACATGCTGTATTCCACCTGGTGTATGCCTTTGGGCAGGAACTCAATGAAGAACTCCATGTCCGTGTCGGTGTTCGACTGGTAGTAGCTCATCCGGTCGTTGTATTCGTAGTGCGACACTTGTTCGATAGGCTCGCAGCCTGCTGCACGCAAGTCTTTTACGAAAACAAAACTCATGTCTTGTTTGCTTTCAAATGTGATTTTCACGGTGAGTTTCTCGCCCACTTTCAGGCTTTGTTTCGTCACAGGGACGAGCATCTTTCCCTTGTCGGTCACGGTTTCCACAAACAGCTCGCGCTTGATGGTGAAGGCCGATTCGTCGCTCTTCACCTCGTCGATGGGGACGAAGTACTGTCGGAACAGCCCGCCCCAGACCAAATGGGCCGTCGGGTTGTTGACGGTGAGGGAACGCATGTCGGAAGTGACTTCATGGGCATTCCAACGGCGTTGGATGAAGCCGGTGCCGGCCACACCGCCCTCGGTGCTGACGGGAGTGGCGCCAAACCTGAGGGTCACGTCTTTGCCTTCGGCAAACCAGTCGCTGCCTCTCATCAGCAAGGCATAGATGGCATCGGCAGTGGAAGCGGAGTTCTCCCATTTGTTGGTCTGCTTCTGGGTGAGCAGCCATACCCTGAGGAGATCGATCATCTCTTGGTCTTGGTCGATTTCGGCAAAGGCGGACATGATGTTGGCGTGGGTGGCGATGTGCGACACGAAAGAGAAGTATTTCTTGGGCCAGTACATGCCGATATCCTCGTTTTTCTGTGCGCATTCCTTGAAGGAGCGTATCATCAGCTTGGCGGTCTGTTCCTTTCCGTTGCGGTAGAGTACCAACGCGGCTTTCGAACGCATGTCGAAATCAAAGGAGGTCCAGGTCTTGTCCAAACTGTTGAGGTAGTACTTCTTGGCGGCGGCGAAGTCCTTGTCGGAGTTCTGTTCCTTGAAGAAACTCAAGGCGTAGAGTTCGTTCAAGGTGGAGGAACCGATGGGCCACTGCTTGCCGTATTTCAACATATACCGATAGGTCTCGGCCACCGCATATTCCAAATACCTGACGGCTTTTTCGCTGATTTCGGCGACTTTCCTCTGGTTGTCGTTGCTCAAGGCGGTCGTGGCGTTCATCTTGTTGAGCCTACCTATGCCGCTAAGGATGTACGTGGAGATGTAAGGACTTTCGGGCATGCCTTCCATCCAAGGCCAACCGCCGCTGGGTTTCTGTTTGCTGGCAATGAGGTTCAGTGCGGAAGTCTGTTGCTGTCTCATGGTGTTGATTTCAAAAAGGTTGGCGATGCGAGAGCGTTGTTCGGTCTCGCTTTTGGCCTCCAACACCCACGGTGTTTCTTGCAGGAGGATGGCTTTCAGGTCTTGGTCTTTTTCCAACTGCGAGAGCAAAGCGTCAGGGGTCTCGATCTGCCATTTCCGGATGTAGTTCAGCAAGTTCGGGATGTTGTCGGCGATGTAGGCGGACAAGGTGTTGGCGTAGAAGACATAAAAAGCGGTTTCGGCGCTGTTGCTGTTGAGGTTGGCCAAATAGGGCAGAGACTGCACGGCGTACCAAACAGGATTGGTGCTGAAGTTCAACGTCAGGCTGTAGTCGCGTTCGTGGCTGTCGGGATTGGCGATGGCTTCGAAATTGAAAGTCTTTTTGGTCTCCGCCTTGACCGTGATGGGCAGGGTTTGCGTCATGAAGACTTCGCTGCTCAACACGGGAAGCAGGTGCTGTTCGGCATCGCTGAAACTGCCTGCATAAGCGGTGAAACGGAAAGCCAACAGGCC
This sequence comes from Bacteroidales bacterium, assembly GCA_029983675.1. Classification (GTDB taxonomy): domain Bacteria; phylum Bacteroidota; class Bacteroidia; order Bacteroidales; family F082; genus Limimorpha. The sequence continues at coordinate 26,809 of JASBYY010000027.1, forward strand.
CAAGTCGTGCCTCGCAGCCACCTTCCAGCGCACTTCCTTGCTGCGTCCTGCGGGGATGGCGGGCAGCTGAACAACAGCATCCGACTGTAACAAATCAATGGCATTCATCGTGCCGGCATCGAAGATTTCCAACTTGGCCTTAGGTGTGACCTCTTCATTGCCGGTATTGATGATATTGGCGACGAACCAAAGGGTGTCGTTGTCATACAGGTAGCGCGGCATGTCGGCCATGATTATCACAGGCTTGCTCGACTTGAAAGAGAGCTGTTGCGTGCCGGTCTTGCGGTCCTGCGTGTAGGCGAGCAACATCAGCTTCCAGCGGGTCAGCGCATCGGGCATGGTGAAACTGAAGGTGGTGCTGCCATCAGCGTTGGTGCGCAGATTGGGGAAGAAGAATGCCGTTTCGTTGAAGTTCTCGCGGATGGAGGGAACGGGTTCCTCGGTGTTGGGAGCTTGATTTCCCTTTTCCTTTTCTTCCGCAGCAGCATTCTCTTCATTTTCTGCTTGTAGGGTGGCGTCGGCTACTTTCTTATCTACGGCTACTTCCATTTCGTACATGACTTCTTCGACCATCATGCTTTTAACGTTTCTTCTGCCAAAGTATCTGTTGCCGTACCATGTGATGACGAGGGGTAGCGAGGAGAGCAGCCGCTCGTTGAATAGCTGGAATCCCGATGAATACGGATGCAATAAACCTGCATCATCCTTCTTAAGACCTGTGCCGGTATCGGATAAGAAGCTTCTTCCGCTCTTACTGTAAGGTTTCATACTGAACCACCATGCATTCGGTTCAAAGACATCCAGCGAAGCATCGTACATGCCGGCCATGAGGCTTGCGGCTATAGGCTTGTCGGTATGGTCACGCACGGTGACTTCCCACTGTTCTTCTGCGCCGGGGGTCAGCACGTCACGCACGGTGGCGAGCTGAACGTTGAGGTCGAAGTTGTCATAAGGGACACTGATGGATTCGCGGCCTAACTTGACGATGCCGTTTTTCACCAAACCCACATTGAGGGTCAGTCCGCCGCGGTCGGCTTCAGTGGCTTTGTAGCTGAACGCATACACACCGTGGTCGATTTCAACTTGTTTGTCGATGCAGACATCCTTTCCGCTGACGAGTTGCAGCCAGACACGGGCATCCTTGCAGCTTGTCCCGATCTTGAAACGGACTTCCTCGCCGGGCTTCACTGTTTGGGTATCGGTATGGACCCAAAGCATTTCGTTGAAAGGCATTTTCTTTGAGGCGGCATCATAGAGGGTGAACGCAAAGGTGCTGACGGCAAGGCTGTCGTCAAGGCTTTGCAGCTCCACCATGTAACGTCCGGGCTGAAGCGACTTGCCTTCGGCCATCAAAGGAGCCTTGTCGTCGATACTCACGATGTCTTCGTAGCATAAGCTCTTGTTTTTTTGCCGGTGGGTGGTGGCGTAATAGTCGAAGTCAGGAAACAGCGTGTTCAGTTCTGTATCGTTCAGTACCTGTCGGTCAAAACAAGTGTGTTGATCCAAGGTCTCGAAGAAATCTATTTTGTCGCTTTCGTTGTAACGGTAGAATTTCCTTGCGACACGGCTCTTGGCAGGCTTTCCGCTCATGTTCGACACTGTGATGTGTTGATTGGGAAGCTGCGACAGCTCAAGGTATTCGGGGATGCTGGCCGATAGGCACACCTCGTTGTAGCCGGCCCTGATGCTGTACGATTGCTCTTGGGTCTCGCCTTGGGCGTTTGTCGCCGTTACGGTGATTTCGTAGGTGAAGACAGGCTGTAACTCGGGCTTGGTCTTCAACGAAGGTTTGAGCAGGAAAGAGATGGCAAACTTGCCGCTTTCGTCGGTGCGGGCTTCGCCGAAGTCGATTTGCTCGTCTTCAACCATAGGATAGTACCACCACCAGCAACGCCACGGGAAATGCGTACGACGTACCACACGGTAGCGGTATTGAATATCGTCAAGGCCAAAGCCGGCGTAGGCATCCACGCTGCCGTTTACCGTGACTTCCTGGTTGAGTTTGTATTGCGTTTCGGGAGTGTTGAAGTGGACTTCAAAGGTCGGGCGTTTGTATTCTTCCACCCGAAAAGTGGCGCTGCCATTGGAGGCCGTGATGCGGAATGTTCCGTTCAGGCGGTCGGTGGGGATGACGAAAGAGCCGTCGAAAGCACCGTATTCGTCAGTGATAAAAGTGGCTGTCGCGATTTCCTGCCAGTTCGCATCCTTAAAGGACAGTCTTTCGGTGCGCCCGTTGACCAAACTGCTTTCATCGTCCCTGTTGCGGGTGGTGATGCCCTTGAAATAAACCGTCTGCCTGGGGCGGTAGATGGCGCGGTCGGTGAAGAAAACAGTGCGAAAGACCTCGGTTTCTTCTACCGGTCTGTAGGCATAAAAATGGTTGTCGTCAAGCAACACGTCTTGGTCTTTCTCCAGCCTGACAAAGTAACTTTTGTCGTCCTGTTTGATATCGGCGAAGCCATTGGCATCCGTTTCGTATGTGGCGATGAACTTGTTGAGGTAGTTTCTGGCGTTGTAGTCGTATTCCCGATTGTAAACTCCCACCTTGACATGGCTGACGGCCTGCCCTGTCGTGCGGTTCATCACCTGTATCTTGGTGTTTCCTTGATCCTGAAACCCGATATAACTGAGGTTCGACACCTGGAAATGAAACATCAGCGTGTGGTCTTTGTCAAAAAGTGACTTTTGGGCGGCTGCCAGCAGATAATATTGTCCGCAGGGCAGCTGGGGCAATGCGATCAGCGTATTGTGCGGGCGGAAATCGCTTTCGGCCTCCAAATTAAGCTCTTGTTCAAATTGCGCTTTGCGATGGATCAACGCCTCGATGACATCCTTGCGATACGTCTTTTCAAAATTTTGAAGGTCATTTTCGCTGACCCGGACAATGCGGTAATAAGGATGCTCGGTGTTACGGTAGGTCAAGGCGGCGGCAATAGGATGGTTGGGGAGCTGGGTGTACTGCAACTCGATGTTGACTCCCTTACTCTGGATGTTTCCCATGATTTCTTGGCACCAGGCGCTGTGTTTCGGGAAGTCGGCGATGGCCTTGCGGCAGATTTCAAAGGCTTTTTTGTAGTTGTCGTGCGTGGTGCTGTCCGACAATGAATAGCTGTCAACCAACACCGAAGCGATTTCGGCACTGATTTCGGTGGAACGGGGGTTGTGGGCGTATTGCTGCAACAGCGATTCGAGACGGCTGCGGTAGGTGTCGCTTTCGTCCAAGATGCCGTTGACAAACTGGTAACGTTTCACGTCGTTGTAAAGCAAGGCATCCTCATGGTTTTCTTTCAGATTATGGGCGATCAGTTCCTGAAAGAGCTTCATGCTTTTCAGGATAGGCGTGTCGTTGCCGGAAAGGTCGGCCTTGACGAACTCCTTTTCGGGAAGCCACCACATTTGCGGGTCGTAGTGGGGCGGGAGGTCGTCCATGGAAGCGTTGTTCTGATAGTAGCCGGCGATGCGATGGAAAAGAAACTCAAACAGGGTCGGTTCAAGATCGATGTTTTTCAGGACATCCTGTTGGTTTTCAAAAAGGACGGCATAGTCTTTGGTGTCCGTCTTTTTCAGTGTCGCTATCGGCTTTAGGGCTTCGGAATAATGGTGGTCGATGAGATCCCGGAAGGTTTTTTTGTCCCAGTACTTCATCTCAATTTGTTTTGGGTCGCCATCGATAGCCGTATTGTCGTTGATGTTCCAGCTGTGTTCGTCAAGGTAGTCGGCGTAGCTTCTGGCTATTTCGGAATGAAGCACGGCGGCGGAGGCTTCGTTCAACACGGAGAATTTGCCTTCGGCATAACGCAGGAAGGCTTGGGCGGGGTCGTCTTCCACTTGGAAGGAGAAAATCACATTGCGATACAGAATGGTGCGCAGCAGCTGGGGCTGGTTGTCCTCGCTCAAGGCGGCTTTCTCAATTTCATCGAGCTGTTTCTCAGCCGTCTCCGGTAGATTTTGTTCAATGCTCTTTTGTACTTTTTTCCACATGTCTTTGTAGTTTTTTTGAGGGGATTGAAACGATAATAGCATCAGCGAAGCGATGACCATCATGCCGGTTCCGGCTATTCGTTGGAGCTGTTTTTTCATGGTTTTTTCTATTTGTCTGCAAATATAGGAATGTTTTGGAAAAAGAAGGAGATTCGATGGACGGCAGGGCTTCCGATAGGACTCAAAAGGCGTTATCGTCTGGAAAATCCCTGACACCTCTCTTCAAAATCCACTTTTTTCTTTGTGTCATCAAATACCGTGCAAAAGTTATGTGCTTTACATTGTTTTTTCCATTACCTTTGTCGGCCTAAATTCAAGGTGACCCTGTTCGAATTATCATCCATATCGAAACCTGTTTCTGCTGCGATGGTGGAGTTCAACCGCCTCTACGAAGCCACATTATCGACTTGTGCTGAGCCGATGTGCAGCATGATGCGCCATTTGAACCAGTCGAGGGGCAAGCAGATACGTCCCATGCTAGTGCTGTTGTCGGCGCAGCTATTGGGCGAGGTGACCCCATCTTCCTACCGCGCCGCTATTTTTGTCGAGTTGCTGCATGGTGCCAGTTTGCTTCATGACGATGTCATCGACGAATCGGATTTGCGTCATGGAAGGGCCTCGCTGAACCATGTATGGGGAAACCGTTCCGCCATCATTGCGGGCGACTATCTGCTGGCGCGTGCCGTTTCGCTGCTCACGGTGCATCACGACGAATACATCCTCGGCAATGCCATAGGATCGGCATCGGACATGTGCGAGGGCGAACTGATGCAGTCGGCGAAGTCGGCGAGCCTCGACATCAACGAACAAGAGTATTTCGGAATCATCGCCAGAAAGACGGCTTCGCTGATGGCGACCTGTTGCACCTTGGGCGCCCTTTCGATCAAGGCTTCTTCAAAAGACGTGGAAAGCTTGAGGGAGTATGGCAAAAACCTCGGCATCGTCTTTCAAATGCGCGACGATATCTTAGACTATGTCGCTTCCTCCGAAATCGGTAAGCCCGTCGGAAACGACATCAGGGAACGCAAGCTGACACTGCCGCTAATCCATTGCCTTGAACAGATGCCCCAGCATGAACGTACCGCCATGTTGGACGATATCCGTGCGGGCCGTCATATTGATGCGATTGCCAAAACGGTCGTCCAGAGCGACGGCATCGCCTATACACGGCAACGTATGGAAGAATATGGCGATTTGGCATTGAGACAGCTGCAAGGATTTGCTGCTTGCGAGGCGCTGACTTCGCTGCAAGACCTTGTGGCGTTCTGTTCCGAGAGAAGCTGGTGAGATTTTTGTTTTTTTCGGGAAATCATGTAAATGAACGATGCGGAGAAGAATCTTTCCGTATTTTTTTTACAAAAATTACAAACGACCGAACAAAAACATTACAAACGACCGAAAAATCCTCCAAAGCGTTGTGTAATCCTTTCGTTTTTTCCATCGCCCATAGTGAATAGAACCGCCGGACAAGGACTGTTTTTGCGGTTTTTTTGATGCTTTTTTGCAGAAATCATAAGGATAAATCGGAAGAATGCTTATGCGTAATCAGTTGGTTTGAAGTTGAATAGGATATGTCTGCTCTGAAAGACATGGACAAAATCCTGACTTCATCCAAAAAGGCTTGACACGAAGTTTTTGTGGCTATCTTTGCAAAGTCGGACGTTGTTCCGGAACACCTAAGAGGCATTGTCTATGAAAACAAAATCGATAGCAGTTTTATGGATGGCGGTGGGAAGCCTGCTCGTGTTGGTAGCTTGTAACCATCAAGGTAAGCGTTACCAAAAGGCGTCGGATCTTTTTGAAGAAGGGGTCCGTCTTCGTGAGCAACATCTTTCGGAAGATGCCGCCGATCGTTTTTTGCAAGCCCTCGATGGGCTTCGCCGTTGTGAGACGAATGACAAGACCCTATCGTTGGACGGAAAACTCAAAGATAACCTCGGTGCCATGTACTACAAGCACGGTCTCTTTGCCGACGCCTTTCAGATGCACCAGCAGGCCGTAGGCCGTTTCAAGCAGATTTCCGATTCCGCCGGACTGATGACCGCCTTGCGCAACTGTGGCCGTGTGTCATGTTCCTTGGAGCAATTCACGCAAGCCAAGCAATATTATGATTCGGCTTTCCAAATCGCCACCTTGTTAGCAGACACGGCGATGCTCAATGACTTGTATCTCGAAATCGGGCGTGACTATTACCTGCCCACCGGCAACTATCCGAAAGCCATCGATTTTGTCGCACAAGCCAAGGACGGCGGTTTGCAGGGCAACGACCTCGATATTGCCAACATGACCTTGGGCGTCCTGTGTTATTATACTGATGATTACGCGATGGCCAAGGAATACCTGAGCGAAGCCTTGCGAAGTGATAAGGCCGGGCTGAAAATGTCGGTCTATCAGACCCTGTATGCCATAGCTTATAATGAAGGACAGTACCGGCAGGCCATGGAATACCAGGATCTTTTTGCCGAAAACATGATGCTTGCCGATAAGGAACACGGCGGCGAGACCCTGCAACGCTTGAAAGCCGAGTATGATTTGAAAGTCCAGAAAAGCGAGATGGAAATCTTGCAGCGAACCCGAAGTCTCAGGCTTTATCTGATCATAGCCCTGATAGTGATAGCCTTGCTTGTCGTCATGCTGATTGTCAGGAAGAAAGTGGCCGACAGCCGCATCGCCATGGAACAATTCAGGGGACAGATGGAACGTGACCAAAACCGTATCCATGCCTTGGTGAGCGATATGGAGAACCTGATCCGCACCAATGAAGAGCTGAGGCGTAACCATCAGACCCTTTCGCAGAAAGAACTGCTGATGACCAGCCAGATTTTGATGCGCAACAAGGTGTATGCTACCGCACAAAGCCTTAGCGAGCAGGTCACCGCTGAGTCGCTCAACTTCGCTTTGAGCGATGATGAATGGGCCGACTTCATCGGGCTGACGGATTTGGTGTTTGACGGCTTCTCGCAACGCCTGCTGACATTGTATCCCAAACTCGGCAAGTGGGATGTGCGAATCTGCTGCCTCTCCAAGAACGGTTTTTCCAACCAAGTGATTTCCATTCTCTTGGACACACAGACCGACTCTTATTATCGTCGCAAGACCCGCATCAAGCAGATGAAGATGAACCTTGGAGAAGATAACCGAAGTTTTGATGAAATTGTCAATGCGGTATGATCATGAGTAGTAACAATAATAATACGATAGCTATGAAAAAGCACTTACTTTTTATCCTGTTAATCGCTTTTGCATTAAGCGGTTACGCACAACAATTCAGTTTTGGTTTTGATGACGGAAGTATGCAAGGCTGGACCAGTATTGATGCCGATGGCGACGGCTATGCTTGGCGGCATTCTTCGGAAGTGCATCTTGAAAGTTCAGGATACCAGAGCCAGTATTGCGTGGTGTCGCAAACGCTGGACAGTTTGCATAATGTGCTTTGTCCTGACGATTATTTGGTTTCCCCTTTGTTCCGCCTTGGCGATTCCCCATCCCTCCGGTTCCGCATTTCCTTGCCCGGAATGGTTTACACGAAAGGCTATTTCGGCGTTGCCTTGTCCACTTCAGGGAATACACAAGCGGAAGATTTTGTAACTGTCTATGAGTCAGAAGTAGGGCCTTGCAAAGAGCATGGGGTTTGGCATGAGGTCAATCTCGACTTGCAGGATTATGCCCATCAGGATGTTTATATCGCCATTCGTAATTTTAACCAGTGCAGCATCGAGATCGATGTGGATAACATTACCATTACCTTGGATAAGGATAGTCCGAAAGACTTTGCCCCCTTGGGTGCAGAATGGTATTTCAACCTCTCAAGTTTTATGGGAAGCCCGGTAAGCTATCATCGTATGTCTGTGCTTGGCGACACGATTATTCAAGGTCACAATTGCAGCGTTATTTCGGCTCCATATTTGGGTGGCAATGGAAACGGCGAACAGTATGTCTATCAAGACAACGCGGTGGTGTATTGGTACAACCAGGCTTTGGAAGCCTTCACGACACTTTATGACTTTGATGCCGAAGCGGGTGAAAGTTGGATTTGCCATATCGATACATGCTCGTTCGAGATCAAGGTTAAAGAGGTGGATACTCTCATCTGGGAAGAACGGGTCTATCGGATACAGCATGTCGTTACGGTGGGGGAAGAAAATGGAGCGTATGCAATGTCGGGCCGTATCATCAATGGCATTGGATATGAAGCAGGCTTGTTTCCTTATCCCTGGGCTTGTGAGAACGTTATCTACGATGGGGCATCTCCCAATTATTTAAGGTGTTATTTGGAAAACGAAGAACTGCTTTACCATGAAGGAGAATACGATTGCGATGAATATGGTTTTTGTTGGGATGGCAGCATAGCCGATGCTTATGCCGGCGGCGACGGCACTAAGGACAATCCATACCGGATAGCCACCTCGGAGCAATTGGCCTTGCTGGCCCAGCAAACAAACGAGGGCACAGGAGGTGATGCTTATTACAAGCTTACCCAAAGTATCGGCCTCCAGAACTGTACTTCTGTAAACACAGTGAAGTGGATTTCTATCGGAACGCTGGTTCTGACACCCGAAAATGATACCATCTATCGCCCTTTTAAGGGGCATTTCGATGGCAATGGCCATAACATACAGGGCTTAGTACAGCTTGTTGACAGTAGTGCCGGCCAGAATTCGTTCGGCGGCTTGTTCGGCTGTACGGATGGTGCTGAAATCAATAATGTCAATTTGTTCAATTGCTCGGTAAAGGGGTGCGGCGCTTATGTCGGAGGCTTGGTGGGCTATGCCGGTCGGACAAATATTGACGATTGCGATATCCGTGTGTCTTGGGTGGTTTCGGATTCAGGTGTGGCAGGAGGACTGGTCGGATTTTTAGGTGCTCCACTTCAAGGGAAGGGGGGGGCAGAGGGCGATACCTGCCGTGTTTCAAATTGTAGGGTGGGTGATGCCGTTACAATTGAAGGTGCTTTGTGTGCGGGAAGCATAGTAGGGCGTGTCAATAACGATGATGCCCAGGTTTATTGCGTGATTTCCGATTGCAAAAGAAATACGTGTTTTTCAAGTTTTCATGTAAAAAGCTCCCAGATTGCGGGCGGAATGGTTGGGATGATCAACAATGGTTCCATTGTGGATTGTGAACATATAGGCAGTGTGGTGTGCGATAACATGGCTGGCGGTATTGTGGGGGAGGCGAAAAACGGTTTCATCAGCCACTGCCGCAACCGCAGCGATATTTCAGATGCTACATGGTGTGGCGGCATCCTTGGTGCATCGCAAAATGTGACCATAACCGGTAGTGTTAACTCGGGTGCCATACAGAGCCATAAAGACGAAGCCTGTCTTGGCGGTATTGCCGGGGGCTTTTCGGGACAAATGGCGAACTGCTATAACCGAGGTGCCGTTGCTGCTCATGCAACGAACAGCGGCAATGGTTATGGCGTGATGGCTGTGGGAGGTATTGCCGGCGTTTCGACGGGAAAGATATTCAATGTTTACAATACCGGGATTGTCGCCGGACCGGATGTGCCGCAGGGAAGTCCTTCGGCCGGCAGTGGCAGTATTGTTGGTTTCGATGAGGTTGAAAGCCATTATCTGAATTGCTATTGGCATGGCAATGATTCTTTGTCGGCCTGTGGCAATGCCGCCATGCCTGATTTGCCTGGCTCATCGCACTTCCGGCAAGGTGCAACAAGCACAAGCTGGGTGCTTGATAAGGCACAATATGGAACGGCCGATCTGCTCGAAGCATTGAACTTAGGGGCGCTAGTTGTGCTCGATTCCATGCCTGGGTTGCAAAGCTCCTGTATTTGGAGAGAAGACACTCTTTTTGCCAACAACGGCTTCCCCGTTGTTGAACCTCAATCCCAACCCGTCACACCGCCTGTCCTTTTCCCTCTCATCGGATCGGAATGGTACTATGAAATCCAAAATGAAAATGGCAGTATCACATACCAGCATCTGGAATATGTGGCGGACACGACTGTCAACCAAAAGAAAGTGGCCATCATCATTCGTACCAACACGCTCTATGATAAGGGCAGACATGAAACAATCACCCACGAATACCTTTATGGCGAAGGCAGTAAGATATTCTGGTGGAACAAGACTTTGAACGAGTTTACGGTTCTTTATGACTTTGGGGTGGAAGCCAGCGACACTTGGGAAATCAAAGTGGGGACGAACGTTCTGGTTGTGCGTGTCGATGAGGTGGGCGAACTCGAATACAACGGACGTTCTTTCAGGACCATGAATGTCAGCGATGAAGATCATCTATTTGATGGCACTATCGTCTGTTCGGTGGGACATTTGTTCAGTTTCTTCCCTGAAAAGCTGATGATCAAGTCGTCCGATTACCGTGTGGAAGGAATACGCTGTTATTGGGAAAAAGGAGAACTGCTCTTTGCCCTCGGCGGCAAGGACTGTGACGAGGTGTATGAACAGCTTCATCATGGCTTGGACGAAACAAAACAAGCAGGAATCGTGTTTTATCCCAATCCGGCCTCAAATAAGGTGCATATCGAAGGGGCTGAAGTTGAAGAAGTGCAGGTTTACAATGTCTTTGGCCAGTTGCTGAAGACCGGCCGTGGCAACGAAATATCGGTGGAGGACATGAGCAAAGGTGTCTATCTCTTGCGTGTCGTCACCAAGGAAGACAGGGTGGAAACCGCCCGCCTCATGGTGAAATAACAGCAGACGTTTTGAGGAACGAAGCATAAACCTGTCCGGATAGATGATGTGTCTGTCTGGATGGGTTTTTGTTTTATAGATTCGATTTTGCAGAGGATTAATGCCAATCTATAAGGCCTAATCTGTGTTTTACAGACCACACATCGTTGGAAAAATCGGCAGAATGGTTATGCTTTCATTCTCATAGCAGCACCCCAATTCGTCAGGTTTCCATTGGCGTTACAGCACTTTTTTCAGCCAAAAACGCAGGATGGGATCGCCGATGATGACGCCGTTTTCAGAGAGTTCGATCAATTCCTTATTGATGAGCGACTGCTTCAACCGCGTAATGTTCGATGGAACGCCTAAGTCATACGTTTCGCGTATTTCTTTGGCACCGAATCCCTTGTGGATTCCATCCAATACCGCCCTCAAAAAACCAAGTTGATAGGAAGTCAGGGATTGGACTTGCTCGATGAAAATTCCTGAATTTTGGTCGGTTAAGTCTTCAATGGCTTGTGCCAAGATTGTTTCCGTCACTTCGTTTTCCGTCAGCAGCAAGGTGTTGTAGGCTAGTTGCTGGACATAGGATGACTGATATTCAACACTTTCGCACAGCTGTTGGATGAGTTTTTCGGAAATAAGCTTCCCCCCTCGCTTAAAACGGTCGGAAATATAAGTGGTCCAAGCACTTAATTTAATTGGACTTAAGTATTGTACTTCGCCAAATTTGTAAAAAGGGTAGCTCTTTTTTTGGAAAAGGTTGCTCATCATGTGCATCTTGCTGCCGTAAAGGCAATACGAGACATTGCCTTGGTGCTGCCACACAGAACGCATACGTTTTTGCACATTCAGTGTGTCAGGAAATTCGCCCACCTGTTGGAATTCGTCTATGCACACGACAATATGACAACCTTTTTTTTTGGCAATCATTTCAGGAAACCCAAGCAGTTCCTCAGGCGTATGCGTCTTGGGCGTGATGCCCAATGAAATCGTAAACTCTGATTGGGTTTCGGGCGACAGCGATATTTTGGGCGAAAGCCTTTCGATGAAACCTTTGGCAAGGTCTTTCCATTCCTCAAATCTTGAAGCCGTTTGCTTCAAGATGGCCGAAGAAAAGGTGTTGTAAAAATCATATTCATTACGGCAGGGGAAAATGTCGATTTTTACGACGATAAGGTCTTTCGAAGCGACCAGTCTCGCCACTTTGTTCACCAAAGAAGTTTTGCCCCACCTGCGAGGCGACAACAAGATGGTGTTCACTCCGTATCGGAAATTGTTTGCAAGACGCTGGATTTCTTCTTCTCTGCCAATGAAATGTTCGTCTTCTACGGGAATTCCGAAAATAAAAGGCCTATCCATAACTTGAAATTTTTCGACAAAAATAGTCATATTTTTTTAATTCACAACATTGTGTTTCACAATATTGTGTTTCACAAACTTGTGAAACATGTTTTCGCCTTATAAACAAAGGGTTGACACATTGCGCCAACCCTTTGTCCTACATCTAAAAAGCCCTTACTTAAATGCATTTTCGCTCAGACCTTTGCCGGAGAGGGCGAGATCTTTCATGTAGCTTGGAACGGGCTTGCCCAGATACTTATCCACATAGATTTTTGCCAGGTATTGACCGAGCATGAAGCCGTGTCCTCGCAGTCCGGTGAGCAAGCCTGCATCGGGATCGACAATGTAGCGTGGCTCCATGTAATAACCCGACCACACCGCATGGAAGCCCACCGAGGCGAGGTTGGGGATCCAGTCGGCAAACACCTCGCTCACCACTTGCAGAAACTCCTTGCTGTTGTATTTCAAGTTTTGACGGGCTTCGTAAGCGTCGCAGTCGGGAGAGGCACAGCCGATGATTTGTCCGGTGTGCCCGAACTGTTGTCCGTACACCGCGGAGAAGCCTTTGTAGTGTCGGCGGTCGATGATCATGTCCAAGGAGTCGCCCTTGACGCCCATGTTAGGCAGTCGCCGCGTGATGAAAGCCTGATGCTTGACGGGATAGAATTGCGTGTCGATGCCCAACATGTCGGTGAATTTCTCGGCATTCCATCCCAAGGCGTTTACAAAATGATCGCAGCAGAATTCCACATGTTGCCGTTCGTGGGTGTGCACCAAGGCGTAATACTTGTCGCCTTGCTTGTTGACGGAAAGCAGTTCGCAGTCTTCCATCAGCAGACCGCCATGTGCGATGGCGATGTCTCGGAGATACTCGATGGTAGGGCCTGGGGTGGCTTGCCAGCAGTCGTTGGAGATAAGCGCATGGGTATAGGCTTGGCTGTCCATGTTCCACAAAGGAGAGATTTCCTTGTGAAAGTCCTTTTTGTCGATCATATAGGCGTCGCTCCATGCACGTGAAGCACCCAAGGCGCGGTAGGTCGCCTCGTCGTGGACGAGGTTTACATAACGTGTCATCTTGAAATGGATGTCATGGACGTTTTGTATCTCTTTGAAAATCTCCAGGTTGTGTTTGGCGATGTCGGTGATGTCGGGATTGGAAAACGCCGGACGGCCGCCGCCGATGCAACGCCAAGAGGATCCTTTGTCGTAATTGACAAGGACGGGGTGTTTGCCAGCCTCTGAAAAATAACGGAAGGCAGCGCTGCCCGCAATGCCGCCGCCGGCAATGAACACCTCGACGTTTTCCCGCTTCACCTTGTCGCTGTCGGCAAAGACGAAAGTCTCTTCGGTGTGGGGATGATAGAGGTCGCTGAGGTTCACTTGGTTGGCCAGGGGCGCACGCGGTGTGGAGTCGCCGATCAACTCGATGCCGTGTGCGCGCAAGATCTGGCGGGCGCGTGGAACGCAACGTTTGCCGCGACAAGGTCCCATGCCCATGCGGGTGATGTGCTTCAGCTCGTCAACAGAGATAAACGTGCGGTTGCCGATAAGGTCGAGGACGGATTGCAGGTCGATATCCTCGCAGTGGCACACGTAGGTAGCACCGTCAACGGCGACAGGGGTTTTGAAAGATAGGGGCTGGGGATATTGCTCTTTCAAGATGAAACCACGCACTTTCAATAAATGCGCCCCTTTCGCCGTGGTTGACTTCACGCGGACGACATGGGTCTTGTTGTCCTTTTTCAACACCTTCTCAATCCGGCCTTCGCCGACCTGCTTGCCGTCGTTGTCAACGAGGAAGACTTCCTTGTTTTCTTCCACTTCATATTCGACAGGAAGAAACAGCGTGTCTTTGTTCAGGTCGTAGCCGAAGATGGCAAGTCCCGGACAATGGTTGACACACTGCATGCAGCCGATGCACTTGTTGTAATCCACGTGGGGCACGGTGTTGGTGCTGGCTTTGTGGGTGGCACCTTGCGGACAGGAGAAGGAACAGGGATTGCAGGCGAACCCGTACAGACAGTCCAACTGCACAAAGGGCTTGGCCATCATGCGTTCCGCATCGGGACTTTCGGGCTTTTCCAGTACACGTATCGGATGTTGTTGAGAATCGATATATTGTCGCGAGATTTCAAGGTAATCGTCATAATTGTACCGCACGCCAAGATTTTGCGCCACCTCATAGGCGGCTTGTTTGCCGCGCAGCACTGCGCTGGTGCCTTCGCCGATGCGCACGGCATCGCCGCAGCCGTAGGTATGGAGGCCAAACACCTGTTTCCCCTTGTTGAGCAACTGGTCGTCGGAGATCAACCCAGTGCATATATTAATGATGTCGATGCCGTCGATGACCTTTTCTGTTCCGGGAATGGGCTTGAAGTTCTTGCATTCGGCGATGACGGCACCCGTGACGCCGGTATGGTCGGCATTGGGAATGGCTTTCAGCAGGATATGCGAAGTCAAGATGGGGATGCCGAGGCGGCGGACACGGTTGGCCTGCACGGGGAAGCCGCCTTCGTGGTCCATGCCCTCGATGATGGCGGCGATGGTGGCACCTGCCTGCATGCCTTGGTAGGAGGTGAGGTAGCCGATGTTGCCCGCGCCTACGGTGAGCACTTTCTTGCCCAACAGGGTGTGTTCCTGATTCATCATCTTTTGGAATACGGCAGCGGTGTAAACGCCCGGCACATCGTCGTTTTCGAAGGTGGGCATGAATGGCACGGCACCGGTGGCCACCACAAGATGTTCGGCGTCAACGTAGCCGATTTCTTGGGTGATGACGTTTTTGAGGGCGATACGTTTGCCTTCAAGCAGGTCCCAGACGGTATTGTTGAGCAGGAAGCCCTCGTGGTTGTCGCCGGCAAGGATCTTGGCGATGTCGAAGCCTCTCATGCCGCCGAATTTCTTTTCTTTCTCGAAGAAGAAAAACTGGTGGGTCTGCATGTTGAACTGGCCTCCGATATCGGCATTGTTGTCGATGACGAGGTTCGGGATGCCCAGCTCATTGAGTTTCTCGCGGCAGGCCAGCCCCGCAGGACCGGCACCGATGATGGCTACCGTGGTTTTGTGGATCTTGACCTCTTGTTGCGGGTTGGCATCTTGCGAGGGCATGTAGTCTTTGGGAATTTCGCGCACCTCTTTCACGCCGTCCACCTTGGTGATGCAGATGCGTCGGATTTTGCCGTCAACGAGCATCTCGCAGGCACCACACTTCCCGATGCCGCATTCGAGACTTCGGTTGCGGCCGTCAAGGCTGTGGCTGTGGATGGGGAAACCCGCTTGGTGTAAGGCGGCAGCAATGGTCTTACCACGTTGACCGGTTACGGTCTTGCCTTCATACTTGAAAACCACCGGATCCGTTGGCGGGATCGCGAGTATGGGGTGCTTTTCGATTTTGTACATAGAACAGAGAAATTTTGAGTTATTAGTCAGAATGAATGCACAAATGTATTAAAAACATAAAATGATTGATTGATAGTTTGCCTAAAATTTGTAAATTTGCGACCAAAAACGAA
>JASBYY010000028.1 GCA_029983675.1 Bacteroidales bacterium
CACCGCAAATCGCCCGACCGTTGGGTGGGAAGCCCGAAGGGATTTCCACCCAACGGTATTTGCCGGAATGAACCTCGGTTTGTCCGACTGAAAAACGGTTGCGCGATGGAGGAACTAAAATCCTATAGGGCCGATTTGCATCTTCACACGGTATTGTCGCCGTGTGGAGATATCTATATGAGCCCCAGTGCCATTGTCGAACAAGCCAAGAAGCTGCACCTCGACATCATCGCCATCTGCGACCACAATACCACACGACAGGTAAAGGTTGTGCAGCAAATCGGACGCAAAAACGGCATCATGGTCATAGGAGGCGTAGAAATCACCACCCAAGAAGAAGCCCATGCCCTCGCCTACTTTGAAAACGACACGCAACTCGATGCGTTTCAAGATTTTATCGACAGTCATCTGCCGCACATTCCTCTTGATGAGGAAAAGTTTGGCTACCAACTGATTGTAGACGAAAACGAAGAGGTGACGGGCGAAGAGAAATGGCTGTTGTGGTCGGCCCTCGATGCCGACCTTGACACCTTGTATGACAAAGTGCACGAAATCGGCGGGCTGTTCGTTCCGGCGCATGTCAACAAACCTGCCAGCAGCTTGATCAGCCAACTGGGCTTCATCCCTCCTGACTTGAAAGCCGATGCCTTGGAAATATCGAAACACGTGAAGAAAGACGATTTTTTGAAAAAATACGCCTACTTGAAACGTTTCAATTTCACCAAAAGCTCTGATGCGCATTTTCTGCATATTATCGGTGAGGTGCATTGCGTGCTTCACATGTACGACACGACGTTCGATGAGTTTCGGAAGACCCTGCATGGCGATGACGGACGCTACATCGACACGGAACCTAAGGAAAAACTGCAATTGATCTACGGATAAGCTATCAAATGGAACAACGATGAAAGAACTATCCTTACATGTGTATGACCTGATGGAAAACTCTACTGCCGCGAACGCCACCCTTGTTGAGCTGAACATCCGCGACAGCCTGAAAGACAATCTCTATGCTTTTACCATCAAAGACAACGGCAAAGGAATGACGCCAGAATTTTTGGCCAAGGTCACCGACCCGTGGACGACCTCACGCACCACACGTAAAGTAGGACTGGGATTGCCTCTCATCAAAATGAACACTGAAAACGCCGGAGGCGGCATGAAAATCGAAAGTCAGGTGGGCGTAGGCACGCGACTCGACTTCTGGTTCCAGCACGACCATCTGGACAGACCGCCCATGGGCGACTTGGCCGGATCATTAGTCATGCTTTTCTCGGCACACGAAGACATCCATTTTATTTACCGCCACACCACCGACGATGGCGAGTTCGTCCTCGACACCGACGAAATCAAGGAAGCCATTGACGGGATGCCGATGAACGACATCCACATCATGCAGTACTTAAAAGAAATGATTCAGGAAAACCTGAAGGAAATACATTATAACGATTGAACCGAAGCCTGGCCAAGGAAGAAGTATGGAAATACATTTCACAACGCCTCACATCATTCTTTCGACAAATCGACAATAAAACCAATACCACACCATAAAACATCTACAAAGAAATGACTATCAGAGAAATTGCTGAAACGCTGAATGCCAAGGTGCTTTGCGGTCATGACCGCCTGGAGGAGGACCATAAATTCGCCTTTGCCTCCGACCTGATGAGCGACATCCTGACACTTGGCGACAACTGCCCCATCATCGTCACCGGATTATGCAACATGCAGACCATACGCACCTGCGAGATGGGCAATCTCGACATCATCGTCATTGTGCGCAAGAAAAAAGCCACTGACGAAATGATCGAAACCGCCAAAGACAATTCCATGGTGATCATGGAATGCGACTACTCCATGTTCAAGGCCTGCGGTCTGCTGTATCAAGCCGGCATGAAGCCCATCTTTTAATCAATGACGATGATGCGAACGACACGGAAAAAGGAAAGCGAGAACGTCAAGAAATGACGCCGCCCTTTCTTTTCCTTTTCGGAAAATTGTCACCTATCACACTAAAAACCACTTATTTAACCAAAGAAAAAAGCCATGCATTTTGAATATCAAATATATGAAGCCGACTTTGTCAACGCTGGTTCTGCTTCAAGCGCGATCAAGAAGACATTAAAGCGGCTCAACATCAGTCCCGCCGTCATCAAACGCGTGGTTGTCGCTTTGTACGAAGCCGAGGTGAACGCCATTGCCCATGCTTACGGCGGCACCATCTACGCCGACATCGAAGCCGACAAGATCGTTGTCCGCATCGTGGACAAAGGCCCCGGCATCCCCGACATTGAATGGGCCATGCAGGAAGGCAACTCCACGGCTTCTCCCCAAGTGCGCGACATGGGCTTTGGCGCCGGAATGGGACTGCCGAACATTAAAAAGAACGTCGATAAGCTGAATGTCACTTCACAAGTCGGCATCGGCACCACCGTTGAGATGGAAGTCAACTTCGCTTGATCATTCAGCCTCACACGAAAACAAAGTGGAACACATATTAAGCACTGCATCGCAAAAGCATTATGAAACGACAAAAAACGCATCGAATACCCCCAATGAAAAGCCATCGTGATAGTATGTAATCGAATACGCCTATCACCTAACAAACTCAATCTCAGACAACATGGAAAAAAGCTCATTCTTTCACGCCCTTAGCATCGACTACGATGCCTGCATCGGCTGTTCGCACTGCATGAAATCTTGCCCCACCGAGGCGCTGCGGGTTCGCGACGGCAAAGCCATGCTGTTTGGCGACCGCTGTATCGACTGCGGAAATTGTTTCAAGGTATGTCCCGTACACGCCATCTACGTCAAGCAGGACGACTTCGATTCCATTTTCAACTTCCCGTGCCGCGTGGCATTGGTGCCAGCGGTTTTTATGGGACAATTTCCGAACGACATCACGGTGTCGCGCATTTATCAGATACTCCAAGAAATTGGCTTCACCCATGTCATTGAAACCGAAACCGCCATTCCCATATACACCACAGCAAAAAACAAATACGCCGAGGAGCATCCCGAAATACGTCCTCTGATATCTTCATTCTGTCCGGCAATTGTACGACTGATTCAGGTGAAATTCCCCGGCTTGGTGGACAACCTGCTTCCCATCAAAGCTCCCATCGATATTACGGCCATGTATATCCGTCGCAAGATCAAGAAAGAAGAACCTTGGAAAGACGAAGAAATCGGGCTGTTCTACATCACACCTTGTGCGGCAAAAATCGCCGCTGTGAAAAACCCTGTCGGTGAAGAAAAATCAAACGTGAACGGAGTCATCAATATGGACTCGCTCTACAACCGTGTGTTTAAGAAGATCAAGGAACAAGGCAAAAACTTCAAGGAAAAGAAACTGCCCGTCTCTCAGCTTTCTTCGGATAGCGTGCTCACTTCGCTTACCAACGGCGAAAGACGCCTGTCGCCGGTTCGCCATTCCTATTCCATCGATGAAATCGACAATGTCATCGAGTTTCTTGAAAAAGTGGAAAACGACGAAGTGGACAACGTTGATTTTCTTGAGTTACGCGCCTGCGATCAAAGCTGTACCGGCGGAATCCTCACTGCGGACAACCGTTTCCTCATGTGTGAACGCATATTTGCCCGCGCACGAAAAATCGCCGACCGCGAACGCTGCGGAGAATATACCAAGGACCACGAAATAGAAAACGAACGCAACTTCCTGATACGCAATGTTAAAGTCAGCGACATCAAGCCACGTTCCATGCTTATTTTGGACAACGACATCTCTGTCGCTTTAGAAAAAATGAAAAAAATCAACGAGTTGCGTGCCATGCTACCCCAAACCGACTGCGGTGTCTGCGGTGCTCCCACCTGCGATGCGCTGGCGCAAGACATCGTCTGCCAGAATGCGGAACTCACCGACTGTATCTTCATACAACGCAACCTTGAAGCCCGCGGCAGCATGGATGTCCAGGAATCGCTGAAAATCATGGAAGTCATCTGGGGCAGCGACAAGATGAACGACTATGTCAAAAACAAATAGAAAGAATAAAGCCTGATGTCCTGCAACTGCATGGCAAGGCCTACTAACGCCATATTCCGAAGCCATACGCTTCTACATCATATACCCTACTCGAAAATTTTTGACACATGACCCTGTACAACACTTTTATTGGAGCCATGATCGGTGCTGCTGTGATGGTTTTCATCGCACTTTACTTTGTGAAAGCCGGTTATGGGAAATTCAACGCCAAACAATGGGGACGCACCATCAACAACCGTACAGCGTGGGTGATCATGGAAGCGCCCATCTGCCTGCTGATGATTGTCTTCTGGCTATGCAGCGACCGAGTCCTGTCTCCCGCACCGCTTGCCATTTGTCTGCTTTTTGAAATCCATTACGTGCAGCGCACTTTCATCTTTCCCTTCCTGATGCGTGGCAAAGGAAAAATGTCGCTCGCTGTGATGTGCATGGGTTTCTTTTTCAATGTGGCCAATGCTTTCATGCAAGGCTACTGGATATTCTTCTTGTCGCCCGACGACCTCTACACCCCTGCCTGGCTGTTGCGTCCGAAGTTCATCATCGGCACGATTCTTTTCCTCACAGGCTTTGTCATCAACCTCGACTCCGACCATCGCGTCCGCAACCTGCGCAAACCCGGCGACACCAACTACTACCTGCCACACGGCGGCATGTACAACTATGTGACCTCAGCCAATTACTTCGGCGAGCTGATCGAATGGCTCGGCTTTGCCGTCCTCACATGGTCCATTCCCGGCCTCGTGTTCTTCATTTGGACCTTTGCCAACCTTGTGCCGCGTTCCGACGCCATTTACAAGTTCTACAAAGAAAAATTTCCAAAAGAGATGCAAGGCAAAAATTTAAAGCGCATTTTCCCGTTTATCTATTAGAAACCTATTGTACATGAATAAAAGAATCTGTCTGACCGGAGCTACTGGCAATATGGGCGGAGCCGCCTTGAAGGAACTGTTGCAAAGCGAAGAGAACTTCGAGGTCACTATTTTGGCACGCGACAGCAAAGCCAACCGAAACAAGCTGAAAGACGTAAAAGACCATATCCGCATCGTTTGGGGCGACCTAACGCGATACGACGATGTTTTCAAAGCCGTGCAAGGAGCCGACTATGTGTTACACGTGGGAGGCATGGTTTCGCCTGCCGCTGATTATTTCCCCCAAAAAACGCTGTCCGTCAACGTGACAGCGGCGCAAAACATTGCCAAGGCCGTCCTTGCCCAGCCCAATGCCGATGATGTCAAGGTGTGTTACGTTGGGTCTATCGCTCAAATGGGCTACCGCAAAGCGCCCTTCCACTGGGGACGTGCCGGCGACCCTATCAATATCAGCGTTTACGACCATTACGGCATTTCAAAGACCATCGCTGAACGTTGCATTGTCGAAAGCGGCATCAAGCACTGGGTGTGCCTCCGGCAAACCGGCATTCTCTATCCCGAAATTCTGAAACACTACGACCCGATCATGTTTCATGTCCCGTTGAATGGCGTGCTCGAATGGGCCACCTTAGAAGACTCCGGGCGCGTGCTTGTCAACCTTTGCAAGGACGATGTGCCCGACTCGTTCTGGAACCGTTTCTACAGCATCGGGAGTGGTGCGGCATACCGAATGACCAACTATGAGTTTGAAAGCAAGCTGTTGAAACTGCTCTCATGCCCGCCTCCCGAACAGATTTTCCGTCCCGAATGGTTTGGGCTGCGCAACTTCCACGGCTTGTGGTTTTCTGACAGCGACCTGCTTGATTCCATTCTTCATTTCCGCGCCAACATTCCCGTGGACACCTATTTCGAACAGATGCGCCAAACCTTGCCGTCCTATTACAAACTTTCCCGTTTCGTACCGCCCTTTGTTTTCAAAATGTTCATGCGATCGGTTGCTAACAAGAAACAATGGGGCACACAATATTGGATCAAGCACAACGACACCCAGCGCATCTCGGCATTTTACGGATCAATGGATGCTTGGAAAAACATTCCCGACTGGGCGCATCAACAACTGAATCATCCCGGCGAAGAAGCCATCATGTTGAATCACGGATATGATGAAAGCAAGCCGCTGTGCGAATTGGACTTAGCAGACTTGAAAGAAGCCGCCATCTTTAGAGGCGGCAAATGTCTGTCAACAAGCATGACAAAAGGCGACCTTGTCACTCCTATCGAATGGGAATGTCAGTTTGGACATCGTTTTCGGGCCAGCGCGGCACTCGTTTTGCAGGGAGGACATTGGTGCCCGAAATGCCTGCCCATGCCGTGGAACTACGACGCCATTGCAAAAGGCAATCCGTTTTTCGCCCAGGTGTGGACTCCATTTCATGGGCACGAAGAACACCACTACTACGATGAAAGCATCTTCGAGGGCTGGGAATAGAACCGCGAAGAAGACAGCACTCTGTATTTCTGCCGGTAACGGAAATTGAACGAAAAACAACCCATATTGCAACACAAAAAAAGAACCACCATGAAACGAACACCATTATTCCTGCTGATTGTACTACTCAGCACTTCGGCAAAAGCCCAAGACAAGGTCGTCCCCTTGAAATGGGGCGACATGGAGCATTGGACCGTGCGCCACATCAAGGAATCGAAGATTATCGGTGGGAAAACAAAAACGATCTATATCCTTGGCCCCAGCGACACCCTCGGCATTGACGCTCCCAAAGCCTACGACCCCAAAGGACGCACCCAATGGGGCGTCTCAAACGCATACGCCAACATCATGGGTGTCAGCAAAGCCGCTTGTACCACAAGACCTGAAAGGCGCGGCAACGGATGGTGCGCCCGATTGGAAACGAAAATGGAGGAGATTTGTGTTGTCGGATTGGTTGACATTCACGCGTGCATTTCGGGCACACTGTTCCTCGGTCAGACCCTCGAACCTGTACGCAGCGTCAACGACCCGTACAGCAAAACCAACATGGGCATTCCGTTTACAGGAAAACCAAAGGCGCTGATGCTCGACATCAAGACCTTGGTCAGCGATTCAAAAAAAGTCACCAAGGCTTCGGGGATGAAAACAAGCGAAATCGACGGTCACGACGAGCCTGAAATCTGTGTCTTTTTACAACAACGCTGGGAAGATGAAAATGGGAACATCCATGCCAAACGTATCGGGACTTTGCGGCAACGCTTCCCAAAAAGCACCAGCGAATGGAAAAATGACCACCAAATACCGATTCACTATGGCGACATCACCCATCGAAGCGACTTTGAGCCTTACCAAGGCCTGTTTCGTGCCGAAGAATCCTATAAAGCCCTGAATAGCAAAGGTAAAATGGTAACCATCAACGAGATGGCTTGGGGCAATGCCGACGATACGCCGACACATATCATGATCATCATCAAATCAGGCTGCTACCCTGCTTTCCAAGGAACGGTGGGCAACACGATCTGGGTGGACAATATCCGCCTCGTTTACTGAGAGCAACCATCTGCCCGTCTCACTACAGATTTTATTATATATGACAAAAACGTTATGGCTGTTGGGGTAATCGCTTATTTCTCAGGTTCGTTACCCTTGAGCAAGACACTTTGTTTGGCATTCAGAGGCGAAAACACCTTTTCTCCCGTTTTGGACTCCAGCTCAAGGCGGGCATTACGCGCTATTTCGCCACCTTGGCGCGCCACATCGCAGTGTTCATCCATTGTTTCGGGATTGCTGGTTTCGGAAATGCGCTTTGTCGATAGTTCCGCCAACATGTTCAGCACCAGCTCCGTATTGGTCATGTTGTCGCGCAGACTTTCCTTTTTCAACCCCTTGAATTTCTTATACTCCTTAGCGGTTTTGCCCGCCCATCATGTCTTATAGATAATGTCGGTAAGCGAGGCATACTGAACACCTTCTAGCAAGCCACGATTCTTCCATTCATCAGTCAGCTCTTTGCGTATCTCAATGCTTTTCAAACGTTGATTAATCCAACTGTCGGAATAGCCCAAACGCTTATAATCTCTCATGGCCTGTTCTATCGACAATTCCGGGTCTTGCAGTTGATCCAGCCGCTCGCGTGCCACTTGGGCAATCCATAGCTTAAACGGCTCCGCCTTGGGCGATGGAATAGACTGTATCAGCCTGAAAAGCTGCTCCGTATCAGCCACATCGGTTAAATACATCTTGTTGTCAGACGAACGCATTTTCAGTTGACTACAATTTGTAGCCTACTCGCTTCCTTCTTTCTTTAATCGGGTTTTCAATACGCTCCAATACTTCCTTGGATTGGGGCTATCCGTCAATATGGCGATGGTATCCACAATGGAAAAATACCACTTTCCCTGCTCTTCGTCCCAAACAGTGCGGACTCTATTTTCCTCAAATAGCTGTATGGCTTGCTGCTGTGTCATAATATCAATGTTTTTCTTATTCTTCCTGTTGGAATACAACTCATCAACTCTCTACGTTTATCGAGATGGCAATTTGCAAAGTTATAAAAAAAGACGTTGAAAGGCTGAAAAACGATGCAAATTGGATTAACATAGATTCAACAAGCAAATGCAACAAAAAAATACTATATATTATTGCTATTCAATATATTACAATATGTATTAATTTGATTTTGAAAAATAAACCGTTTTATAAAATACAAAGTGACAATTATTTATGTACTTTCGTGCTTCGAATCAAGTATGGTCACACTTAAAACATCATTCCTATGAAAAAGAAGTTTCACCTCTCCATCATGAACATTCTTGCCACGACCCTTCTGATTGCCGTAGTTTTCCTTATTTTCGGAGGATGCAAAAAAGAAAAAAAGAGCCATTACCTATCTGTATCAGCAACTTATCCATTTCAGAATGCTTGGATAATCCACAAACCAAAGGATGGAACGATACGATTTACGTCTCTGCCATCGACGACACCAAACTGAAAATCCACACTACCCACACGCCTTTCAACTGCTGTACGACCAAGTTTTCACAGAAAATCAATGTACAGGAAAACGACATCATCGTGACCATGCACGAAGACGGCGACTTTTGCTATTGTATGTGTGGACACAGCGTGGATTTTGTGCTGAACAACTTGGAGATTGGAAAGACCTACACCATCATCCTCAAGCATGACAATCAGGAATATTTCCGTTTCAAGGTCGTTTTCCAATCAGACACCCATTTGACATTGGTTGTATAGGAAATCATCCACGACTGATAAATGAAGAACAGTCGTTGCTATTTGATTGTCTGATGTTTGGGGAAGCTATTATTCTTCCAAGCCTCAATTGCTTTTTCCTTCAAGGCTGGCTTTTTTCGCCTTGTGCCGTCCGATGACTTCGACGAGCAGCACCATACCCGCTCCGAGCAAGGCCATGAAAATCGCGAGTAAGGTCTCGCTATTGGCAGGTGGCAGGTGAAAAACATAGTCCAACTTGTCGGCACTCGGCTCTTTCCATGGGTAAACCACGGGCAGACTGCCCAGCATGAATCCGGCAAGTACCGACAGGGTCTGGTTCCGAAAATCACGCATCAGCCATGAGAGCAGGTGCGAAAACAGCACCAAACTGATGACGCAACCCAATGCGAATGGAAACAACACCATAAATCCATCCATGAAGGTAGAGGCCCGCGCCATATTCGGAATTGCGCCGGTGACGATAAGTTCATAATTGCCCATGACAATCATCAGGTGCGAGCCGGAAATCCCGGGCACCACCATCCCGGTAGCACCAATAAGGCCACACAGCATCAGGTAAAAGAAGTTGTCGTTTGAATACGGATTCGACTTGATCGAAAGAAAAAACGAAATCAATAATCCGACCACCAATATCCCCAACAACTTCAGATTGAACCTATCCATCGAACGGAGCACGTAAACCACCGAAGCGATAATCAAACCTATGAAAAACGACCAAGTGTAAATCTCATAGGCTTTCATGGATGACTTTAGGAAAAGTGAAGTCGCCAACATGCCGGCAACAACTCCCAGCAGCACTACGCTAAGAAATCCAAAATCGGTATGTTTCAGAAAACCAACGGCATCGCCTCTGAAAAGACGTTTGAAATTTTTGACATTCAACGCTTTGATAGCATTGATAAAACGCTCAAAGATGCCAAGTACAAGAGAGATCGTTCCGCTGGAAATCGGCAACACATTAACAACGCCCATACAGACGCCTTTGAAAAATGACGAAACGGCCTCTCTGATAATCATATTAATGCAAATCGTTTTCAGGTAACAAAACGCAAAACTACTCAAAATGTTTCATTGCGGAACGGAAAGGATGCAAAAATTCT
This sequence comes from Bacteroidales bacterium, assembly GCA_029983675.1. Classification (GTDB taxonomy): domain Bacteria; phylum Bacteroidota; class Bacteroidia; order Bacteroidales; family F082; genus Limimorpha. The sequence continues at coordinate 10,216 of JASBYY010000028.1, forward strand.
CTTTGCACGAGGCAAACCTTAACGAACAACTTATAACGGTTCGGCATAGCAGTCAAAAAAATCAGCTTGCGTAATCTTCACATTCACAAAACTGCCGATTTCAAGGTCATGCGCCGCATCTATCAGGATCTCATCATCCACTTCGGGCGAGTCGTATTGCGAGCGTGCCACAAAATAGTCGCCTTCACAACGGTCAACAAGGACTTTCTCCACCTTCCCAACTCTTTTCGCATTGATCTCCAAAGAAATATCCTGTTGTATCGCCATCAGTCTTTCCACACGCTGCATTTTCACCTCCTCGGGCACATCGTCCTCCAATTCATAAGCCGGCGTGCCTTCTTCGGGAGAATAGGCAAACACGCCTACACGCTCAAAACGCATATCGCTGACAAATTCGCACAATGCTTCGAAATCCGCCTCGGTCTCTCCCGGAAACCCGACGATGAAAGTTGTCCGGAAAGCGATGTTGGGCACATGGCTACGCACATTATTGACAAAACCGATTGTCGCCTCACGATCCACACCACGCCGCATCGCTTTCAGAATGGGTGTACTAACATGCTGCAAGGGCAAATCGATATAATGACAGATTTTCGGATGGTCGTGCATGAGGTCGAGCAAAGCATCAGGGAATCCCAAGGGATACCCATAATGCAATCTGATCCATTCTATGCCGTCAATCTCGCACAAGGCCTTTACCAATTCCACGATATGCGACGTTCCATCCCTATCGATGCCATAGTAAGTCAAATCCTGTGCAATGACAATCAGTTCTTTGACACCGTTTTTCGCCAAGCGACGGGCTTCGTCGAGCAGGGCTTCCTGCGGAACAGAAACATGGTTGCCGCGAATCAGCGGAATAGCGCAAAAAGCACAACGCCGGTTGCAACCTTCCGAAATCTTAAGGTAGGCAAAATGCGCGGGCGTGGACAGCACACGGTCGCACACATAACCTTGCACCGTTTCTTCCTTCAGCAAGTCAGCCGCAATGCTATTGACACTCTCAACCCCATAAAACCCATCCACCTCGTGAATCTCGGCCTGCAACTCCTTGCGGTAACGCTGCGACAAACAGCCTATTACATACAATTTCTTGATGCGGTTCTGTTTGCGAAGCTCGGCATAGCTCAAAATGGTATTGATCGACTCTTCCTTGGCATCGCCGATAAAACCGCAGGTGTTGACGACCACCGCTTCGGATTTTCCATCATAATCATGACGGATGCGGTAACGGTGCGACAGCAAAGCCGCCAGATGTTCGGAATCGACTTTGTTTTTCGAGCACCCCAAGGTGACGATATTGAGTATGGGTCTATTCAAGATGATATGGCTTCGGGACGGTTATTCAAAAAGACTATCGACAAAAGCCTTGCGGTCAAAGACCTGCAAATGGTCAATGCCTTCGCCTACGCCGATGTATTTTACCGGGATCCTGAATTGGTCGGAAATGCCGATGACGACGCCGCCCTTTGCCGTACCGTCCAATTTGGTCAGTGCCAACGCATTGACTTCGGTTGCCGCTGTAAACTGTTTGGCTTGTTCTATGGCATTTTGTCCGGTGGAGGCATCAAGCACCAACAGCACTTCGTGGGGTGCATCCGGGACGACCTTTTGCATCACCGATTTTATCTTGGTCAGTTCGCGCATCAGGTTAGCCTTATTGTGTAGTCGGCCTGCGGTATCGATGATCACCACATCGGCATTCTGCGCCACCGCCGACTTCACCGTATCGAACGCCACGGAAGCCGGGTCAGCACCCATGCCTTGCTGCACTACCGGAACGCCTACGCGCTCCGCCCAGATCTTGAGCTGCTCGACAGCGGCGGCACGAAAGGTATCGGAAGCGCCAAGAAGCACTTTCTTATTGGCGTTCTTAAAGTTATAGGCAAGTTTACCAATGGTCGTGGTCTTGCCCACGCCATTCACGCCTACCACCATGATGACGTATGGCTTTTTGCCGGGTTCGATATCGAAAGTGGTACCGTCACCCGATTCGTTTTCCTGCAAGAGAGCGGCGATCTCTTCCTTGAGAATCTGGTTCAGCTCGCTGGTTCCGACATACTTGTCACATGCCACGCGGTCCTCGATACGCTTGACGATTTTCAACGTGGTTTCCACGCCGACATCCGAAGTAATAAGAATTTCCTCCAGATTATCCAGCACTTCATCATCGACTTTCGATTTGCCGATAATGGCTTTCGAAAGTTTGGAAAAGACGCTGGTCTTGGTTTTTTCCAAGCCTTTGTCCAAATCGTCCTTACTCTCCTTTTTCTTACTGAAGAATGAAAACAAGCCCATGATTTCTAATTTATAAACACAAAAAGCTCTTCCATAATGTTATGGAAAAGCTATGATGTGAGGTGAAAGGATAGTTGTTATCTTTTTGCGAGAAATTCCTGAACCTTGTCAACAGGCACAACGGTTTCTTCAAAATAATAAGCTCCTGTCTTTTCAGAACGTTTCATTCTGATCACCTTACTGTATTCTTTACCCAGCGTACGGAGGGTAGCAACAACTTTCTTTGCCATAACTTCTAATTATTTGATCTCCTTGTGGAGGGTCATTTTCTTTAAAATCGGATTGTACTTCATCAACTCCAAGCGGTCGGGAGTGTTTTTCTTGTTCTTCATGGTAAAATACCGTGATGTGCCCGGCATACCGCTCTGCTTATGCTCCGTGCATTCGAGAATCACCTGAATGCGTGCGTCTTTCTGTTTCTTTGACATACTATCTTCCTTTCATTTTGGGACTGCAAAAGTACTCACTTTATTTGAACCTTACCAAATGTTTTTGAAAATTTTTACCAATTCATTGATAATGAAATCATTAAAATCAAGTCAAGATGCGTTTTTTGTCCGTTTCACACTGATTATTGCTCTATTTCGTGCATTTTTTGCAGGGATTTGACGCGCAAATCCCTGCAAAGCAGCACCCATTTATTCCTTGTTGATCACTTTCTCGACAATAGCCAGAATTTCGCGCTCTTGTTGCAAGGCGGCAGCTTCAATTGCAGCGGCTTCTTCCAGAATCTGCTCCTTGAAAGCGATGTCTTTCAGGCTGGAGGCGTTGATTTTGACATTCAGATGTGCTCCCATGACGGCAGAACGTGCGCAGAGTGCGCCGACACCGGCATCGGAGACCGAGTTCGGGTTGCCGATTTCAGCCATGGCGCGAACCACTTCAAAAGCCTTGAATGCCGCCTTCATGGTGCGGAAAGGCACCTCGGTGGCGTATTTCGTGGCATCCTGAATGGCCTGCGTGCGTGCGGCTTTCTCCTCATCGGTCTTTTTCGGCAGGCCGAAAGCCGCCATGATGGTGTTGAAAGCGTTGGTATCTTCATCGACCAAGGCCAGCAGTTCGTCCTTCACGGCCTGACCTTTTTCAGCCCACTGCGAGAAGGTCTCCCACTGCTCGTCCCAACCGGGTTTGTGCGACGACAGGTTGGCCACCATGGTAGCCAATGACGCGCCGAGAGCACCCATGTAAGCCGAGATGGAACCGCCGCCGGGAGCCGGACTTTCGCTCGCCGTTTCGTTGGCAAAGCCGGTGCAGGTCATGTCGATCAACTTCTTCTGCGAATGGTCTTCGATAAGGTATTCTATGACTTTTTCCTTCGGATTGAAAGGCTTGAGGTCGTCGAGGCCCATCGACTTGATGGCGATTTTGATGATTTCATCCTCGCTGACGCCCAAGGAACGCTGTTGCTTGGCCAGATAATGGCGACCGGCATCCAGCAACACTTTCTTCGGCACTAATCCTACGATTTCACAACCCGTGACACGCACACCTCTGTCGGCAGCCTTGGCACAGACTTCGTCAAAGCACACATGAACGGGTGCCACGTTAATGTTCGTAATGTTCATCGACACCTGGGCAATGCCATATTCCTCGATGAACCAGCCGATGGCTTTTGTGCCTTTCAACGTGCCGGGGATCATGATGGTCTTGCCGTTTTCATCTTTCATCGGCTTGTCGGTGACGCTGTTACCCATACGTTTCGGGCGGCCTTTTTCGCGCACGTCAAAAGCGATGGCGTTGGCGCGGCGCGTAGAAGTGGTGTTCAGGTTGTAGTTGATGGCCACAAGGAAGTCGCGGGCACCAACGGCGGTAGCACCTGTGTTGGCGACGTGAGCGTCAAACTTGTTGGGGCCGAAATCGGGCTTCCAGCGTTCGGTTTCTATTCTGTCGGCCAAGCCTTCGTATTCGCCGGCGCGGCAGGTGGCGAGGTTACGGCGTTCATCAGTAAAAGCGGCGTTTTCGTAGCAAAAAACGGGGATGCTCAGCTCACTGCCGATGCGTTCACCCAGCTTGCGGGCATAACCCACCACTTCGTCCATGGTGATATTGGCCACAGGCACCAAAGGGCACACGTCGGTGGCACCAAAACGCGGATGGTCGCCATGATGGTTGCGCATGTCGATGAGTTCAGAGGCTTTCTTCACCACGCGATATGCGGCTTCGCACACAGGTTCAGGCTCACCCACAAAGGTGATGACGGTACGGTTGGTAGTGGCACCCGGATCCACGTCAAGCAGTTTGACACCTTCCACTTTCTCGATTTCAGCGGTCACCTGATTGATGATGTTCATGTCGCGACCTTCGCTGATGTTCGGTACACATTCTATAAGTTGCTTCATTTCAATATGTTATTGTTGATTTATTTATTTGCTTTTTCCACGGGGTGAGACACCGGATTTGAGACCGCGAAATTAGTGAATTTTTGCGTGCCAACCTCCTTTTCACCCCTCCTTTTCGGAAAAATGCGTAATATTGCGGCTCCAAACGACACCCTTTGAAGGGTGCAAAACATTGAATTATGAACAAGGTATCGGGAAACCCTTTCAAAAACCGAGAAACACCACCTACGGGCAAACTGCCTTCGCTCGTCATCATCGTCGGTTTATTGGTCACCAGCTATCTAACTGCCAACGTCATGGCGGTCAAGCTGATTCATATTTTCGGCATCACGATTTTCGATGCCGGCACCATCATCTTCCCTTTCGCTTACATGCTGGGCGACGTGCTGACTGAGATTTGGGGATTTAAGACTGCAAAAAAAGTGATTTGGCTCACTTTTTTCTGCCAAGTGATCTTCGTGGCGTTCACCTATATCGGCATCCATCTGCCCTATCCTCCTGAAATGTCGGAAACGGCAGCCGCCTACGCCCTCCTTTTCGGCTTCGTGCCACGCATCATGGCGGCATCGCTGACGGCATTCCTTTGCGGCGAGCTTATCAATGCTTGGACAATGGTGAAAATCAAAGAGAAGACGGGAGAACAAAGGCTATGGGTGCGCACTATCGGTTCGTCGGTGTTCGGCTATATTGTGGACACGACTCTCTTTGTGTGCATTGCTTTCATCGGCACTGTGCCCGCCAAGGATATCCTTTCCATGATTTGGATTCAAGTGATTGCCAAGCTGCTCATCGAAGCCATCGGAGGAACGCCATTGGCATACGCCGCCATCGGCTACCTCAAGCGAAAAGCATAACGCTCCATCGCTCCGCCTGTTTTTTCCAATGGCTACACTTAGGCTCTTGCCATTGACCCTGCGGTTCATTGGCGACTACACCCCGATTGGACTTTCACCTCCGAGGCTTTGCACGACCTTCATGCCATAAAAAAATGGCTATCAATAACAGTAGTATCTTCTTCGCTTTCGTATTCTTCTTCACTTGATAATAATGTTTAGGCAATGTTTTAATCGTTCCGTAATAGATGGTCAACTTCTTCCATACATAATAATCTGTAGAAATCGCGATTTTATGACACTGCAATATTACCACATCTTCTGCGACACCGCAAGCCTTTGACAAGAAAAAAGAAAGAGGCCGTGTCAATATTCAATGTTTGACACAGCCTCCATCAATCATCAGACTATCTTTTAAGTGTCAATCAAGTAACACCATCTTATGGTTTTCTTTGTCGTAATAAAAACCAACAACCAAGACTTTCTCCTGAACCTGACACAATCCGCTAATTTCCAACTGATAAGCATCCATCGTATTGGAAACAAGAACCGTGCTTTTCAAGTTGCCTTTCCTGTCGAATACTTTTTTGAAGTAACAGCCGCCCTCTACCGACAATGTGTAAACATTTTGTGCATCCATTAAGACATCGACAATCACGTCCTGAAAGCCATCCTGAAACTGATAAAAATATTCTTCGCCGCCATACAGAGAATTGTCAATCGCAAAATCATCGCCAGCAACGTTAAACACTTCAACGGTCGATACCGGTTTTTCCCAATTGTTATTATCGTATATCAATAAGGTTCCCGATGTGCCGTCGGTTACTGCTATTGCACCTTCACAACTCGCTATCTTCGGGTTGATGTAGGAATAGCCTATACGTAAATCCTTGTGAATCTGACCCAACCGCCCTATGCGACCGACAGGCTTTTTATCGGCATCGTAAACATAAAACAAAGGTGTTTCCTCATAAAAGCGTTCCTCAAATGGATTTTGGTGCTCATCGGATAAACGAAAAAACGGGTAGCCTTTACATGATTTGAAAAAAAACAGCTTAAGCTCCTCTGAATAATAAAAGCTTTCATGTGATATATATGTAATGCTGTCAGTACTTCCGAACAGCTCCAACGGGACGAATGCCCTTTCCTTTTCGTTGTGAATGTTCTGGAAAACAAGGGCAGGGGCATTATAGTAGGCAATGCTGTTTCTTTCTCTATCTTCATATTTAAGATTGGGCAGAGAAACAGAAAACACCAGCGCGTCTCGGTCGATCATAAAGCCTGTAACACACATGGCAAGCGCCATGTTGTTGTCTCGCATCCTGAAATACTTTTCATGCTCGATGGAAACAAACGCCAATTCTTCGCTTTCACTCGGAACAAACCTTCCTGCAAATGATAGTCTGTCAGCTTTTTCAGACAGCGCATACAGATAAATACTGTTGTCCAATTCGTCATTAAATGCGAGAAAGCCTTTGCTGATCTTGGGAAAAGTGATATTGGACACAAGGGTGTTGCTGTCGGAAGGCACAGTCATGCTGCTGAATATGTTGGCTTTCTTGTAATTGCCGTCCTCACACTTTGAGACGGCAGGCTTGAATGAGATGATTCCTTCCCACAACTCACCGTAATAAGGCATCGGGGCCGCATGTCGGACCAAGGCGTCTGCAAATGCTCCGTTTACGACCTGGCAATCACCGCCCAGAAGCAAACGTCCTGATTTTCTGTCGATTTTCATAATAAAAGGTATGCGTGGATCTTCCGTCCTGAAGGCAAGAAAAGACTTGAAAGACAAATCCGTGTCATAAATCACATCATCAAAATCGAATTTCCTTGCCACGTATTTTTTTGCCGCCTGTTCATTGGGCGAAGATGCTATCAAAATCATGGGATTGTCAGGAACACGCGCATAAAGCAACTCCTGAATGACATTGATTTCAGCTTCGCAGCGCGGACAGAACATCAACGGACAGAGGATGGCATAAACCGTGTCGTTGGCATTCGATATTCCAGAGAAATAATCGCTTAAAAGGTTTTCAGTTCCTTTGATCTGAGCCACTCTATGAAATGAATCGGCATTTGCAAGTTCATTGAGGTTCATTTGGGCTTGAACCACGCCAAGCGACAGGAAGAAGGACAATAGCAGTAATGTTTTTTTCATGATGAGAGATTTTACTGTTTGATAACGTTCTTTTTATAAAAAGATTGTCCGCAACAACGTTACGGACAATCCTGAATTTGTGTTATAGGCTGTATTACATATCTACACTTCCATCTTCGAAATTGACCTTTTCAATATCTACAACAATAGTATTTACACCATCGGTAACGACTGCCTTTCCCGTTGTCTCATTCCCTATTACTTCTTTACATACCATAACACATGGTCCAACACATGGTCTAAATAACCCAGCTCTTTCGCCATAGTATTTAACAGAGCCACCACCAGACTCTTTCGATTCTTTTTGCACTTCATTACCGGTGGTTTCTTTCTTTTCAACAGGATTTGTTTCGTGTGCAAAAACTGAAGTTGACAAAAACACAGCCAAAAATGCTGAAACTAAAATTTTTCTTGTTTTCATTTTGATTGATTTAATAAATACTTAAATATGATCTGTTGTTCATCATGGTCTATTATAGCCCATGAATTCTCTGGCAAGAGTATCAAGGATTTCAACAATCACTTATCCCCATTTATTGGGATTTTTCTACGAAAACATCCCAATAAATGGGGACAGCTCTTCTTTTTTCCGTTCCGGCAGTGGGTAAATGGATTGCGGATTTTGTAAAACAACGCTAATCCTCAAAACACTCACCACCCAAATTCCTGCACATCATCGCCCATCACAATCCTCTTGCGGTTCACCTTGTTATGGGTGAACATCAAGCCCACTTGCGCACTGAATTGGCGTGCATTGGCGGGGTCGAACACCGAAACAATATTGTTGGTGGCGGCGTACAGATAGAAATAATAGAAGTGCATGCCCACACCAAGTCCGAAATTCGTATAACAATAGGGCGTGGCGGTATAAGTGGCGACAAGGTCGAACACATCGATGAAAGTGGCATTATAGGCCAAGGTGAAAGACGGGATAAACTCCTTGCCCGCGAACCAGCCTTGCAGTTGCGCTGTGGCACGGTGATCGGGATTGATGTCGTAGAAACCACGGAGCAACATATTGGTATTCAGCCCTGTGATGTATTTTTGCGTTTCCCCTTCCAATCCGAGATACTGCGACAGGGTGTCGAGATACTGTTGACGGTATTCTTTGTCATTGACCAACAGGCGGAACTGATGGGGATCGAAACCGTCGAAAACCACACTGCCGTCCTGATACAGGGTTCCGGCGTTCTTCGGACTGCCTTTAATATGCATGGCATTTCGCTTCCAGACAATAAAACCCAAATCGTTGAGAGCTGCCGCCACACCGAAATGCTCATCCAACTTATACTCGGCGCCCAAATCTATGCCCAGTCCGGGATTGCGATACAAGGACCCGAAGTGAAAATGACCATCGGCGAACCTGAACTTGCCATTTTCAAAAGTAAACGCATTTGGCGAGCAAACATCCATGTCAATTTGGTCGGTTAAGCGCAAAGCATAGGTATCGGGATCGGTGAAAAGCCGCATATTGATGCTTTTCGAGCGCACATTGGCGAAACCCATGAGGAACTTGGCCCTTGCGCCGAGCGACAGTTTATCACTCAGGTTAAGCTGATAGCCGAAGTTCAGTTCTGAAAAAGCCTTCGCATCGACCGACATGTCGATGTTGGCGGGATGGCTTTCCCCCATGAATGCGCTATTGCCTTTTGCAAAAAGCGTAACCAGATCCCTTGAAAAAGTGCAAGCGCCCTGGGTGCGGAAACGATAGCTAAAGGTAAAAAAGCCCGTTTTCAACTGCCTGCCGCAGCTAAACACATCGATACTGGAGCTTACGCCCAACTTGTTCATGTCCTTCAAACCGGCATCGACTGTCGTCATATTAATGGCCACCGGATAGCCTTCGCTGTCGAAGCGGAACAGATCATCGTAGAACAACCCCGAATTGCGAAATGCGTTGGAGAAGTTACCACAACCTATTCCGAAGTAGCCGAAATACGGCGAATCGGTGGCCGCATTGGAAAAAGCGTTATTCGGATTGAATCGCATGAAATCGACCGGACTGGCTTCCTGAGCGAACGAAGCCATGGAAACGGATAGCGACAATACCGCCGCGATGAAAATTGTCATTCTTTTCATTTCTTTACTCCTTTTTATACTTTCTTACTTTTTAATCGGATAAACCATGCCATCATAAACCATCTTGGCCCGAAGCGCCATATTAAGACGCTGACCGGCATTCAGCTCTACGTCTTTGCCTTCCGTGTCAATATGGTAATGGACTATCAGCTTGTCGGAATGCAACAACTGACGGATACGTTCGGTCGTCAATGCGATCTCGATTTCGGATTGTTGCATGGCGCCATCAAAAGATCCGTGCAACACAAAAGCATCATCGAAAAACGTCTCGGTCACCTCTCCTGTCGTAGAATTATAGAAAAAGGCCTGCACACTGATGTTGAACGGTATGTCCGTTCGTACCAGCATATTCAGAACCACTTCTTTAAGTAAATCCAAGGAATCGTAATTTGACAAATTCATATTCACCGTGTCGATATATGTGACACTCGGCACATTGAACTTAAACGGAATCTCCACATCAATCTTTGTATCGATAGAAGTCGTGTCAGCCACTTCGAATACCGTGTTCAGGCTGTCAGGATTCAAGGAGAAAACGGCTGACGAGTAGGCCTGTTGCTGGTTGGTGTTCAACACGCCGCTGACGTTTTCATTAAACACTTCGACATAGCCGCTCGATGGACGAATATCGACGACAACCGGAACATGGTCGAAGATAGTGTATGGCTCGCTGCCACCCCCAAGAATCATGGCCGTATCGATGCGCAATTGAGCCGGCAGCGCAAAACTGTTGCGTTCACGCAGCTTAACCTTGGCATCGAGAAACATGGCCGATCCCGTCAGACTATTCGGAAACAAGCTAAAGGTCGAGTCAATCTTATGGTAAGATTGAAACACGCTGACACTTCCACTCATACGGCTCAACTTAAAGTCGTTGAGGTTCAGCGCAAACGTGGTGTTATACTGTTGTGCGGCTAAACTTTGCACCGACAGATGTACCTCGAAAGTCAAATCTATGGTGTTGGCGGTCTGGGTCTCATAGCGAAGCCCTGTCAAATCGAAGACATTTTCTTCTAACGAAGGATTGATATCAAAATGCATGGCGTTGCCATCGGCATCAATGATATTATGGGCAATCATATTGATGCGTTGCACACCGGAAAGGTTCGTTGTCAACCGCAGCTTCATCATTCCCGACTTAATATCCGCCGACATCACGCCGATTTTTTCGGAAGTGAGCGTAATGGTTCTTTGGAAACGCAGCACAGTGTCCATCGGAGCCGGCAGCACAATGGGAATCGGATTATCGAAAGAATACGTTTCCTCGAACTGCTGGTCTTTGAAATACATAAAATCTGCTCCTTTTATGGCATCGTCAATGGAATAGCTGTAAACAAAACGCAGATGCCCGTTTTCATCGTTTTCGATCACGCCGTTTTTGTTTAAGGCGCTGATAACCTCGCCTATGCTTCGTGTCGCAGAAGAAACAGGCAGCCGCCAATCGCCGGAAGCCTCAACACCTTCAAAACGGTCAAAGTCATAATGGTTCTTGTTGCATGAGGCAAAAGCCAGCAGCAAAACCATCATCAAAAAAAACTGCTCTTTTCTCATTATTCCTGGTTTTTAATTATTATTTTAACAAGTCAACAAGGCTTTTCTAACCTTTGTAAACAACTCACACCAACTTACCGTTCAAGATGACTTTGGACACCTTGTTGGCTCCATAATAGTAAGGCATGAACTCAAGTCGCGCCATGGGTTGCGTGATGATGAGGTTGGCAAGTTTCCCCTTGGTAATGCTCCCCACCTGTTCGCTCACATCCATGGCATACGCTGTGTTCAGCGTGGTGGCGTTCAGGGCCTCTTCGGGTGTCAGTCGGTAACGGATGCAGGCCATAGAGAGAATAAGCTGCATATTGCCCGATGGCGATGTCCCCGGATTGAAGTCGGAGGCCATGGCGACAGGCAAGCCGTTGCGGATCATCTCACGGGCCGGCGACAAGGGCAGGTTCAAGAAGAAAGCGCAGCCCGGAAGAATGGTAGGCATGGTTTCGGTGCCTTTCAAACACTCGATTTCAGCCTGTCCCATCTGTTCCAAGTGGTCCACCGAAATAGCGCCGTACTTCACGCCGACCTGCACTCCTCCCGAGACGGCCATCTCGTTGGCGTGGATCTTGGGGCGCATACCGTATTTGAGCCCCGCCATCAGGATGCGTTCGGTATCTTCAACCGTAAAAAAGCCATCATCACAAAACACATCAATAAAGTCGGCAAGGTCTTCGGAAGCCACCAACGGAATCATCTCGTTGATGACCAAATCGACATAATCGCTCTGATGGCCACGATATTCCATCGGGATGCCGTGTGCGCCTAAGAAATTCGCCTTGATAAGCATCGGGGAGTTTTCCTTCAAACGCCGAATGACACGCAGCAGCTTCAATTCGCTCTCCGTCGTCAAGCCGTAGCCGCTCTTAATTTCAATGGCGCCTGTCCCCATGCGCATCACCTCTTCGAGACGCTGCAAAGCCATGTCGTACAGCGCATCCTCCGAGGCCTCCGCCGTAGCCTTGGCCGAATTGAGAATGCCGCCGCCACGCTTGGCAATGTCCTCATAGCTCAAGCCTCGAATTTTATCGACAAATTCCAACTCACGCGAGTTGGCATAGACAATATGCGTATGCGAATCGCAGAAACAAGGCAACACCATGCCGCCCTTGGCATCCACAACACGATGGTTTTCAGACAAATATTTCTTTCCCGATTCGGAATCCATCCTGCCATAGTCGGCGATTTTCTTCCCTTTTAACAGCACGAAAGCGTTTTGAACACGTCCCGTCTCGGCCATTTCGGCACCGGATTTCAGCAATTTGCCGGATTCGTCGATGCCAGCCAATTCACTAATATTGATGATAAGCATGATCCTAAATTTTCCTGCAAAGATAGTTTTTTTAACTATCACCTGATTAGCATCGAAAAATATTCCGTTTTCTACATCTCAAGAAAAACACTATTTTTGCCCATCGAATATCAAATATACGCAACGATGAAGAACTTATTGGCCATTTGTGTCGCTGTACTCATGCTAAGTGCCTGCGGCAATCGCAACGGAAAAGAAATCGGAAAACCCGTCACACTTCCAGAACCCACTGAAAAACAAAGCGTTGTTTACGAAACCGACACCATCCGAATTGTTTCGGACAACGACTTGAAACTTCTTGTGCAACCCAAGTTCAGTGGCATGACGGGTTTTGAGACCATATCGAACGAAAACGAATACCTGAGTTTTGAAAAGGTCGTCGGCAACAGCCTCATCGCCAGTTCAAGAACGGGCGTCTTACGCACGCTTACCGTTTACAGCCTCGACAACGGAGAAAAACAATTTGAAACAAGCCATTACAACGGCGGCATCGAACCCGACGGAGACGGTAAAGGATTCACTTTCAAGGTTCTCAGTGCAAATTACACCATTCGCTGGAATGAAACTGCCGGAGCATGGGAAAACGAAGATAATATTCCCGAAATGTACCGAAGCGAAGATCTGGAGACGGCTAAAAGCGATTTCGCATCTGACCTTTTCGATGGCTTGTCAATCGGATTGTATATTGAAAAGCATTTCGACATCGCCAGCGGCGAAGTGAAAGACACCGGATTTTTCTATTGGAAATACGTGGAATAAGCCACATCGCGCCTGACAAAACAAAAAGTCAGAAATAATTATTCAACGAAAACACATCATAAACAACTGAAAATGAAAGTTAAAACCATAGCGCTATTAGCATTCCTCGCCCTTTCAGCCGCTGGTTTGCAAGCCCAAACTGTCAATAAGCTCAACTACGACAGGTTCATCAAGGAGGTGTGGGATTTTGAGAAAAACCCGAAAGAACTGGTATATAAAGGCGACCTGCCCTGTGTCATTGATTTTTATGCCGATTGGTGCGGTCCTTGCCGCCGCGTGGCACCCATCATGGAAAAGTTAGCCAAAGACTACGAAGGCAAAATCATAATATATAAGGTGAATGTCGATCAGGAAAAACAGCTTGCCGCCACTTTTGAAGCCAAAAGCATTCCTATGGTGCTGTTCTTCCCCAAGAAAGGCCAGCCCTTGATGCAAGTCGGCGCCCTAAGCGAATCCCAGTTCAAGGAAATCATCGACAAGAACCTGCTCCCATAACCCGATGGCGCTGTTTTCGACGGCATACTTCCCTTGTATCAGCTATGTGGCTCAAGCCTTGAAAGCCGAGCCGTTTTGCATCGAGCTATACGAGACCTACCCCAAGCAGACCTACCGCAACCGTTGCGTGGTGATGACCGCCAACGGCGTGGAAAGCCTTAGTGTTCCCGTGCTCAAAACCTACGGCAGTCACACCATGACAAAGGACATCGGTGTCAGCGACCATACGCCGTGGCAGCAGATACACCGACGCTGCTTGGAATCCGCCTATCGTAACGCCCCTTTTTTCGAACATTACTACCCTGCCATTGAGCCTATTTTCAAAACACGTTTTGAGTGGTTGGTCGAATTGAATGAAGCCGCGTTGAAAGCCATATTCAACATGTTGAAAATCGACAAGCAAATTCAGTATTCCACTGATTTTGAAAGAACTGTTTCTGATGATTTTCGAACCGTCTTCAACGCCAAAGCACGCCTTGAAACCATGTCGCTGCCCGCCTATTATCAAGTATTCGAAACCAAATTCCCTTTTGCCCCCGACCTTAGCATCCTCGACTTGATTTTCAATGAAGGACCGGAAAGCCAGTTCTATCTGGACCGCATCGTATAGGAAATCCGTATCGGAACGAATGTGCTCCCCCCGTCATTTCGGGTAGGCTATTCGGACGTGATAGATACTTGACAGTTTGTGTTTCAACACATTCCTAATCTCAGTAAAGTCGTGCATGGTCAAATCGGCATACCTAAACTGTCCCTCGCTGATTTGTTGGTCGATGACCCTGTCCACCATTTGATTGATGCTGTTTTCGTCAGGTTCCTTCAAGCTGCGCGAGACCGCCTCCACCGAATCGGCAATCATAAGCACTGCGGTTTCCTTGGTGGATGGGACTGGTCCCTTGTAGGTAAACGGACGAGGGTCGATTTCCTCTTCCGGATGCTCCTGCTTTTCCTTGGCATAAAAATAACCCGTCCGTCGTGTGCCATGGTGCTGGCGGATGAAGTCGATGACTTGTTCGGGAACACGTGCTTTCTGTGCCATCTCGACACCCTCAATCACATGTGAAATGATTATTTGCGCACTCTCCTCGTTGGTGAGGTCGCTATGCAGGTTATAACCTCCGCGCTGGTTTTCGGTAAAATACATGGGATTGTTCAGCTTACCGATATCGTGATACAAAGCACCCGTCCTCGCCAGCAAAGGGTCGCCACCAATTTTGTTCAGCACTTCTTCACACAAATTGGCCACCTGAAGAGAGTGCTGGAATGTGCCCGGAGCTTCTTCAGCCAGCTTGCGCAGCAAGGGACTGTTAGTGTTGCTCAACTCTAACAACGTCAATGGCGTAATCTGATGGAACAGACGCTCTAACAAGGTAATGAGCGGCAACGAAAGCAATGAAAACACCGCATTCAATCCGTAAACAACAAGCGCCTGCCAGGTAACGTCAATGTCATTAATAAGGGAAAACGTAAGATAAACGACAAGATAGGCAAGCAAAACGGCTAAACTTGCCCAGAAATAGAAAATACGGCTGAAACGCTTGTGCAAGACAATGACTACCATTGCCGAAGCGATGATCTGCATAAACACATACTGGTATGGATTGGGCAAGGCCAACGAAATCAGCAAAACGGCAAACACCTGCACGACAAAAGCCAGACGGGCATTGAAGAAAGTAACCAACAGGATGCTGAGGATGGCGACCGGCATGGCCATAAAATAAGACGGATGCAGGCGCAATATCCAGAAAGAAGGCAGCACGACCAGCAGCAACACCAACAAAACCATGTTGATCTTGCGCAACGACTCGAAAGCTTCTTCTTTCTGAAACAGCCTCATATAGAAATACATGAGACCGAAAACAACAAAAATGAAAATCAGCTGTCCGATTGCCGTATGCCGCGCTTCGGCAGCTGAAAGCGTGTGAACTTCCATCTCGCGTTGCAACGAGTTGAGAATGGCAAACGAACGCTCATCGACAATCTCTCCTTCCGAAACAATCAGTTCGTCTTTCTGCACCATGCCGTAGGTCAACGACACGCCCGTCAACGCTTTGTCCATGTCGGCCTGTGTCATCGGTTCGTTGTAAAACACATTCTGGCGCAACGATTTCAAAAGCAGCGATGTCAGCAATTGCGCATCGATGCCCGCATCATCACCCTCAAAAAAGCCATTGACCTTTTCGGGAACCGTATTTACGGTGATAAGCCTACCGAACGGAATGGCATGAACCACCTTGTCGCGCACGATATTCACCAACGATTCGGGCGAAAGGTTTCCGAACGACTTGTCGTAGGCCACGATGCCTGTTTTTTGAATGGAGTCGAAAATCTGAAGCATAAATGCCGCATTGCGTTCCTTGTTGAAGATGCTTTTCTGAGACCACTGGGCGTTGAACGCCTCCACCAAGTCCTTCCGCGCCTCCACAGACTCGCTGTCCTTGAAATCGAAATACAACCGCACCGACCGCCTTGCCGCCTCGTTCTCGGCATCGAGCATCTCCTGGCTTTTATAGATCGGGAAATCAAAAGGCGCGTACAAGGTTTCATGCTGCCACGGCTTTGCCTTCTGATACTCGTAATTCAGTTTTCCGACACGCGGCATCTGCCAAAACACCAATATGCCTGCTATAAGGAACATCAGGATTTTAGCCATCTCGTAATATCCATGTCGAATAGTATTGAAAATATTCTTTATATAATTCATTGTCAATATATTAAAAAGAAATAGCTGGGTTTATCAATAGGCTAAAATACGAATAAACGGGTTATGTGCACCCAAAAATGAAAAAAACCCTAATTTAGCGACCGAAATCAAACGGAAAATGAACTACGGAATATGCACGATGGCGGCCATCGCCATCAGAAAGGAAAATCGTCATGCCAGCGAAATGGTCAGCCAGCTGCTCTGTAACGAAACCTACGAGATAGGCCACGAAAGCGGTGAATGGTTGCACATCCGCACGGCCCACGACCTTTACGAAGGATGGATTCCCGCCATACAACACCATGAAATCGATGCAGCCGCCTTTGCTTCCATGCGGTGCTGTCCGAAATATGTTGTAGGAAAAGCCGTCGCCTCCTGCAATGGCAAACTTCTCAGTTTCAGCACACCCCTTCTGAAAGCCAATGACAGCGACTACGCCGTTGCCGTCCCCGATTGCTTTGATCCCGATTTAATGGTACGGTACGCACATCAGTTGCTCGGAAGCCCTTATCTTTGGGGCGGACGCACCGCTTTCGGCATCGATTGCTCCGGATTTGTACAGCTTTGTGCCCAGGCTGCCGGTGTCATGCTGCCCCGCGATGCCTCGCAACAAGTAAATCATGGCGATTTGGTATATTTCCTGCCCGAAGCAAAGACTGGCGATCTTGCCTTTTTCGGTAATGACGAAGGAAACATCACCCATGTCGGCATGGTGATAGACAGCGAACACATCATCCACGCTTCGGGGCAAGTGCGCATTGATTACCTCGACCAAAGCGGGATTTTCAACAAAGACAAAAACAAACACACACACCGGCTTGTCGCCATCAAGCGCATCGGCGACAAACTATGCAAATAACACGCTTTGTTTTTCCGCAATGAATTGTTGTCTTGCTAAAAAATCATTAGTTTTGCACACGTTATTATCACACAAATACGTTTATCAACGAAAAAACCTAATTCCAACAAAATTCTGCAATTATGAACAACGCAAATTATCTATTTAGAGAGCCTCAGAATGAGCCTGTTTACACCTACGCCCCTGGTTCCCCCGAGCGGAAACTGCTGCAAGCCGAACTTGATCGCCAATACAATCAAGTCATCGAAATTCCGATTATCATTGGAGGGAAAGAGGTCAAGACCGGTGATATGGGTCAAGTGGTGATGCCCACGGAGCACAAACACGTGCTTGCCAACTACCATAAGGTCGGCAAGAAAGAGGTGCAGATGGCCATCGATGCCGCCATGGCAGCCAAGAAAGACTGGGAAGAGATGCCTTGGATTCAGCGTGCCTCCATCATGATGAAAGCCGCCGAACTGCTGGCTACTAAATACAGATACATCCTCAACGCCGCCTGCATGTTGGGACAAGGGAAAAGCCCGATGCAGGCCGAAATCGACTGTCCTTGCGAAGCCATCGACTTTTTGCGCTTCAACACCTACTTTGCCTCACAGCTCTACACCCAGCAGCCCATTTCGGACCACGCCACCCTCAACCGCAACGAGTACCGCGGCATGGAGGGTTTTGTATATACCATCACGCCTTTCAACTTCACCTCTATTGCGCTGAACCTCAACGTGGCTCCAGCCCTGATGGGCAACGTCACTATATGGAAGCCTTCCACCACAGCCATTTTGTCGAACTACTACCTGATGAAACTGCTGCAAGAAGCGGGTGTTCCCGATGGTGTCATCAACTTCCTGCCTGGCAGCGGGTCGGTCATCAGCGAAGTGGCGTTCAACTCGCCCCACTTGGCCGGTGTCCACTTTACTGGAAGCACCGACACGTTCAAGAGCTTCTGGAAACTCATCGGAAAGAATATCGACCACTACAACACCTATCCTAAAATCGTCGGCGAAACGGGCGGCAAGGACTTCATCTTCGCCCATCCCACCGCTCCGGCACGCGAACTGGCCGTCGCCATCCTGCGTGGCGCTTTTGAATACCAAGGACAGAAGTGCTCCGCCGCCTCACGCGCCTATGTGCCCAAATCACTCTGGAGCGCAACGCTGAAACACATCAAGGAAATGATGAAAACCGTGAAAATGGGCGATGTGCGCGATTTCTCCAACTTTATCAACGCTGTAATCGACGAGAAATCTTTCGACAACATTGCCGGCTACATTGAAAGAGCCAAGAACTCAAAAGATGCCGAAATCGCTTTGGGCGGCAAATGCGACAAATCGGTGGGATACTTTGTGGAACCCACCATCATCGTGGCGAAGAAACCCGACTACGAATCCATTCGCGAAGAAATCTTCGGTCCCGTCATCACCGTTTATGTTTACGAGGACAAGAAGTTTGAAGAAACGCTGCACATCTGCGACGAGACCTCTCCCTACGCCTTGACGGGTTCTATCTTCGCCCAAGACCGCTACGCCATCGAAAAGGCCGAACAGATTTTAAGACATTCTGCCGGCAACTTCTATATCAACGACAAGCCGACAGGTGCTGTTGTCGGCTGCCAGCCCTTTGGCGGAGCACGCGCCTCTGGCACCAATGACAAGGCGGGCAGCATGCTCAACTTGGTTCGCTGGATCAGTGTCCGTTGCATCAAAGAGACCTATGTCCCTGCCACAGACTACGGTTATCCTTTCCTTGGCAAGTAACGCCAACGACATTATTTCACACCTACGAAGCGTGCCTTTATTGACACGCTTCGTTTTTTTATAATACACTAACAATCATTTATTTACATTTCATTGTTTCATTTTTTCAGCCAATCGCCCTTCTCTTTTTACGCTTTTTCGTAACTTTGTAGCTTAAAATTTTTCAAAGGGAGGAAATTACAACATGCAGAGTATCAGAAACATTGCTATCATCGCACACGTTGACCATGGCAAAACCACTTTGGTGGATCGTATCTTATACCAGTCGAAATCGTTCAAGGTATCGGACGACAGCACCGGACAACTCATTCTCGACAACAACGACTTGGAACGTGAGCGCGGCATCACCATTTTGTCGAAAAACGTTTCTGTACGCTACAAAGACGTAAAAATCAACATCATCGACACTCCTGGCCACGCTGATTTTGGCGGCGAGGTGGAACGTGTGCTGAACATGGCAGACGGCGTATTGCTATTGGTCGATGCCTTTGAAGGCCCCATGCCGCAAACCCGCTTCGTGCTTCAGAAAGCCATTGAGATAGGATTGAAGCCCATCGTAGTCATCAACAAGGTTGACAAGCCCAATTGTCGTCCCGAAGAGGTTCAGGAATCGGTTTTCGACCTGATGTTCAACCTCGGTGCTACCGAAGACCAACTTGACTTCCCGACGGTTTACGGATCTTCGAAACAAGGCTGGATGTCCGATCATTGGAATCATGTCACCACCGATGTCTCGCACCTGCTCGATGTCATTATCGACACCATCCCCGAAGCGAAATTCGAAGAAGGAACGCCCCAGCTGCTCATCACCTCTCTCGACTACAGTTCTTATGTCGGACGTATTGCAGTAGGTCGTTTGAAACGCGGCATGTTGCAAGCCGGCATGAACGTTTCGCTGATGAAACGCGAAGGTGCCGTCACCAAATCGACCATCAAGGAGCTTTACACTTTTGAAGGCTTGGGCAAGGAGCGCACAAAGAACCCTGTCTATGCCGGCGACATCATTGCCCTGATGGGTATTGACAACTTCGAGATTGGCGACACCGTGGCCGACTATGAGAATCCCGAAGCCCTGCCTCCTATCAAGGTCGATG
The DNA here is from genome assembly GCA_029983675.1 of Bacteroidales bacterium. Taxonomy (GTDB): domain Bacteria; phylum Bacteroidota; class Bacteroidia; order Bacteroidales; family F082; genus Limimorpha. The sequence continues at coordinate 30,445 of JASBYY010000028.1, forward strand.
AGCCTACGATGAGCATGTTGTTCACCATTAATAATTCGCCGTTTTTCGGCAAGGAAGGAAAATATGTCACCTCGCGTCATTTGCGCGAACGTCTATACAAGGAGATTGAAAAAAATCTCGCCCTGAAAGTGGAAGACACCGCTTCTCCCGACGCCCTCATGGTGTACGGTCGCGGCATTCTGCACCTCAGCATTTTGATTGAAACCATGCGCCGCGAAGGATACGAGTTTCAACTTGGACAGCCCAAGGTCATCATCAAGACAATTGACGGTGTGAAGTGTGAACCTATCGAATCGCTCAACGTATTGGTGCCAGAGGATTTTGCAGGACGTGTCATCGAACAAGTCAGCGCACGCAAAGGCGAAATGACGCAGATGGAACCCAAGGGCGACCGCATGTGCCTCGACTTCAACATCCCCTCGCGTGGTCTCATCAGATTGCGCAACAGCCTGCTCACCGCCACAGAGGGCGAAGCCATCATCTCGCATCGTTTCAAGGACTATGAGCCTTGGAAAGGCGAAATGCCCACCCGCAACAATGGCGCCCTCATCTCAATGGAAACCGGAACGGCAATTCCTTATGCCATCTGGAAGCTACAAGACCGCGGCACGTTCTTCGTCAACCCGAACGAAGATGTGTATGCCGGTGAAGTCATCGGAGAAAACACGCGTTCGAACGACATTGTGATCAACGTGAACAAAACCAAGCACCTGACCAACGTCAGAGCGTCAGGCTCCGACGAGGCCATCCGATTGGTCCCCCCCGTGCGTTTCTCATTAGAGGAATACATGGAATACATCCGTGACGACGAATACTTGGAAGTGACCCCCAAAAGTCTGCGACTGCGCAAGATCATCCTCGACGAGCTGGAACGCAAACGCGCGAGCAGGCACGAAGACTAAAAGCCGGTCGCGGTTCCCCGGTTCCTACATAAGCCAAACTTTGGAGAGCAACTCCATTCCTTGCACGATTTTTGCAGTAAAAAAACAAACAACAATCAAACTTTCATTATGACACATTTCAAAAGAGCCTTTATCATTTGCCTGCTTGCCATTGAATTTACATCATGTGAGACCCTGAACCAACTCATCAATCAAACGACAGAAATGATCAACCTGAAAAATTGCACATTCAACGTAAAGAATGTGAGCGACATACGAATGCTCGATGTCAATCTCAGCAACGGCATGACGAAAAGCGACCTGAACATCGCCCAGCTGACGAAGTTGACGAGTGCCATCCTGCAAAAGAAACTTCCTGTTACTTTCAATGTGAATGTTAGCGTGGACAACCCCAATAAAATTGCCGCATCGTTGACGAAAATGGACTACATCGTCGCCCTCAACAACAAAGAGATTATCAGCAGCACGCTGAACCAAAAACTCTCGGTGCCTGCCAATTCAAGCGGAACGGTGTCCATTCCCATCACCACCGACCTGTTTCAGCTCTTCAGCGGCGAGAGTGCCGAAGCCGTTGTCAATCTGGCCTTCAAACTGGCTGGAGCCAACAGCGACCCTGTCAAACTTGGCGTTAAAGTGAAGCCTTACGTCTCAATCAACGAACAAACACTCCCCTACCCTGACTACATCACCATCAACAAAATATTGAACTAAGTTAATGGGCAAAAAGCCTTGCGTTTTTTTGATCCACCTTTGAAAATCATTCCGTAGTGAAACACATTGCGGAATGATTTTTTTGATTCCCGTCATATTTTGCCAACTTGTCGGATAATCCTTATTTTGTTTCGCTTCACGGGCTGTTTTCTGACGGAAAAATCGTACATTTGCCCCCACTTCCACAAGTGTGGAAAGCAACAACCGTTGGTAATATTCAAATACATAACAATATGATTAACAACAACTTCATCAAACGCCACAATGGTCCAACCGAAGCTGACACAAAGAAAATGCTTCAAGTGATCGGCGTTGCTTCAGAGGAGCAACTCGTCAACGAAATCATTTCGCCTGACATCCGTCTTCCCCAACCCTTACAGATTGGCACCGGGATGAACGAATATGAATGTATCAGCCACCTTAAGTCACTGGGAGCGAAAAACAAGCAATTCCGCAGTTATATCGGACTTGGCTACTACAACACCATCACTCCGGGTGTCATCACACGCAACATCCTTGAAAACCCGGGCTGGTACACGTCATACACCCCCTATCAGGCAGAGATTTCTCAAGGTCGTCTCGAAGCCCTTCTGAATTTCCAGACTGTTATCAGCGACCTGACTTCCATGCCATTGGCCAATGCCTCATTACTGGACGAAGCCACTGCCGCCGCTGAAGCCATGCTGATGTTCTATCACAGCCGCAGTCGTGCCCAAGTAAAAGCCGGAGTGAGTAAATTCTTCGTTGCTGACGATGTGTTTCCTCAGACTATAGAAGTCATCCGCTCACGCGCACATTTCCTCAACATCGAAGTCGTTGTCGGCAATATCGCGAAATTCACCGCCGATGAAAACTATTTCGGCGTAATGATACAATGTCCGAACCAATATGGCAACATTGTTGACCACCGTGCCACCGTTGCTGCATGGAAAGAAAAAGGCATGCAGGTTGCCGTTGCCGCTGACTTGCTCAGCCTCACCCTCATCACGCCTCCCGGTGAATGGGGTGCCGATGTGGTGCTGGGTTCAAACCAACGCTTTGGTCTGCCCATGGCTTTTGGTGGTCCTCATGCCGGCTACTTTGCCACAACGGAAAAATACAAACGCGAAATGCCCGGACGCATCATCGGCATCTCACAAGACGCCCTCGGCAACCCCGCCTACCGCCTGGCCTTGCAGACCCGCGAGCAACACATCAAACGCGAAAAAGCCACGTCCAACATCTGCACTGCACAAGCATTACTTGCCACCATGTCAGGATTTTACGCCATCTACCATGGACCGGACGGCTTGAAAGAAATCGCCCGCCATATCAACATCCTTACTTGTGTGCTCAATGATGAAATGCAAAAATATGGCATCAAGCAGTTGAACAACAACTTCTTCGACACCTTGTATTTTGAAATGCCGGAAGGCAAATCATGCACATGCCAAGTGGAAGAAATCGCCTTGCAACACGGCATGAACTTCCGTATCATCGACAAGTACCACTTTGGCATCAGCCTTGATGAAACCACCGCCCTTGCTGACGTTAACGAGATTGTCTCGGTGGTTTGCACGGCTATTGGCAAGATTCACACCGACTTTGTCTGTGACCCTGTTGTTTGCGGCACCTTTACCGGAATTCAAGAAAGCATTAGACGCACCTCCGCCTACATGCAGGCTCCTTTGTTCTTCAAATACCGCAGCGAAACCGATATGATGCGTTACATGAAGAAATTGGAAAACCGCGACCTCAGCCTCAACCGCGCCATGATTCCGCTCGGTTCATGCACCATGAAACTGAATCCAGCAACGGCCATGTTCGCCCTAAGCTGGCCTGAGTTCGCCAACATCCATCCTTTCGTCCCTGCCGATCAAGTTCAAGGCTACTTGCAGCTGATTCGCGAATTAGAAAAAGACCTGCTCAACATCACAGGCTTTAAGGGCTTGAGTTTCATGCCTAATTCGGGTGCCAGCGGCGAATATGCCGGACTGCTCACCATCCGTCGCTACCAGGAAGCCAACGGACAGGGTCATCGCAACATCTGCCTCATCCCGGCCTCGGCCCACGGCACCAATCCCGCTTCGGCGGCTATGGCAGGCATGGAAGTCGTTGTTGTGGAATGCGATGAAAATGGCAACATCAATCTTGATGATGCCAAGGCAAAAGCCGAACAATACAAGGACAGCCTCTCCGCTTTCATGGTCACCTATCCTTCGACACACGGCATATACGAAGACGGCATCCGCACTTTGGTAAAGATTGTGCATGACAATGGCGGTCAAGTATATATGGACGGTGCCAACATGAATGCCCAGGTCGGTTTGACCTGTCCCGGCTTTATCGGAGCAGACGTTTGCCACTTGAACTTGCACAAGACCTTTGCCATCCCTCATGGCGGTGGTGGTCCCGGTGTTGGTCCTATCGGCTGTGCCGAACACCTTGCCCCTTATTTGCCCAGCCACATCCTGTTTGAAACAGGAGGAGAAAAGCAAACAGGCGCTGTGTCTGCTGCCCCATTCGGAAGCGCTCAAATTCTGACCATTTCATACTGCTACATCAAAATGTTGGGCAGCGAAGGTTTGAAACAAGCCACCATGCGTGCCATTCTGAATGCCAACTATCTGAAAGAAAGACTAAAAGACTACTATCCGATTCTGTTCACGGGAAATAACGGACATGTCGCCCACGAAATGATTCTCGACATCAACGGTATCGACAAAGCCACTGGAGTGGCCGCTATCGACATTGCCAAACGTCTGATGGACTTTGGGTTCCACGCGCCGACAGTAGCCTTCCCCGTGCACGGCACCCTCATGGTCGAGCCTACCGAAAGCGAACCTTTAGCCGAACTGGATCGCTTTGTGGATGCCATGATACAAATCCGCAAGGAAATTGCCGACATCGAAAGCGGAAAAGCCGATAAGGACAACAACGTCATCACTCACGCTCCTTACACCGCCAAAATGCTCATGGGCAACGATTGGACATTCCCCTTCACACGTCAAGAAGCCGGTTTCCCGATGGAGAGCGACGTTCAGGATAAATACTTCCCCCACGTCACCCGCATCAATGATGCCTTTGGCGATAGGAATTTGGTTTGCAAGTGCTTTGCCGAATAACCAAAATACAGTTTCTCACAAAAGGCTGCCGAACGGGCAGCCTTTTGTGTTTATATCTCTATGTCTCTATGAAATGAGATTGGACAAAGGCATCAACTCGACGTCTTTGCAAGAAGTGCAAAGATTAGAAATTAAGAGTTGTTTCCTCCAAACTCTTGCTGCAAATCTTTCAAGTACTGTCCACTGAAATCCACCTTCAGCTCCACCCATAACGGCAAATGGTCCGACATTTGAAAGGTACGATAAGTTTTCAGATAGTAGCTTTTGATTTCCTTTTCTGTCTTTCCCAACGTATTCTTCTCATCAAAATAAGGCCTATAGGTAGAAAGATCCTCCTCCGTATATACCGATTTGGTAAAATTAAACGCACCGGCTTTCTGTTGTTTTTCATCGAACAGTACCATTGATTTTGTCAATTGCAAATTGAAAGCGATTTGATCATAGTGGTTCGTATGACCCAAGTCGGTAGGGTGTTCTTTAATGGCGTCGGGAATAGAAAAACCATTGCCTTCCAATGCCTTCATGTAGTCACACTCAACATTCGGTATGTTGAAATCGCCAAGAAGCACATAATTGAACTTTTCTTTTTTCGCACGTTTTGTCAGGAATTTGGCAATAGTGGTGATTTCAGCCAATCGCTGCATATTAATCCCACAAGATGTTCCATAATAAATGTGTACTGTCGAAAGATTGAACTTGAACCATCCCGACTGGAAAGAGACGCAAAATGGTGTGCGCGCAAACTGAAGTCCATCCATAAGATTGCTCTTGGGCAAAACGATTTCTCCCGCAAGGTTCTTAAAACTAACCTTGCTAGTGTCATACAAAAAAGCCATACATTCCTGACCGCCGGCAGGTCCCTCTGTACTATCAGTGGCAATATAATTCCAGTTATTGCCAAGTATTGCCATCACTTTTTCAAGTCCCTTCTTGTTTCCTGACACCTCTTGTACTGCTATCAGGTCGAAGCGGCTGATAATCTCGGCAATATAGAACAAACTCTCCTGTCGGCGGTTATCGCCGAATTCGCGAATATTCCAAGTGGCAAGCAGCAGTGTGCTTGATGCTGTTTTTTTCGGTATTTCCTGATCAAGTTGAGCACGTAATGTCATTAGCTTACCAACGACTCTTTCCCGTTCAATCGGGTCATGAATTTTTTTAATCGAAGTGTAGATCATACATGCATTTTTACATTGGTGAGTTTTTGCAACAAAATTAAGTTTTTTTCTATAAAAGACATCCGTATTAAGAAACTCTTTTAAATTCTTACGACAAAGTTATTGTTCAATTATTCGAATCATGGCTTCTTCTCCTTGCATGGAGATTCCGTATAAGTCCCAAATAGATCCCGTGTCAAGCACGGGATGACTGAGTTTGGGACGTGGCACAGGATGACCGTGTTTGCGGAAATACTCAACTTGAACCTTTCAAAAACGGCTTCTAAAACTGATTTAATAAGGCAAAAAACACTATAGCAAAGTAATGCAACACGAGTAAATGAAAACACAAAGTCGATAGCCTGCGTCTTTTCTGCACAAACGGCTATCGACTCACGTCTACGTCTCAAAGAGTGCTATTGAACTTCGTAAAGAAAAGTGAAGGTGCTAATAAATCCCAGCAGCAAACCCATTTTAGTAACACGAGAGGAAAGGTGGTAAAGGTTTGTGGCCACGGCGCCAGGACGAACTACTGTTACCCTAACGCCTTCACCATACAATTCGATATGCAATGAACGCGACAACTGCTTTAAGAAAGCTTTTGTAGCACCGTAAACCGCCAACTTTTGCACAGCGATATTAGAGGTTATCGATCTCATGTTGAGAATGTATCCTTTATGGCGGCGCACCATTTCTTGTCCGAAAAAATAGATCAGCATAGCAGGCATGTTGACATGAAGATTCAGAATTAAGTTGTTATAATCTTCACTGTCTTTAAGAAAATCATGATTGCGATACACTCCTGCATTATTGACAAGCACTTCGATTTCTAGGTTTTGTTTTTGGCAAAAATCAAATAATTCCTTGGCGGACTGCGACTGTCCCAGGTAGCGCTCCAAAGCGATCGCCTCGACAGAAAATTCCTCTCTTAAGCGCTCCCCTTTCTCAACAATCGCGTTTTCTTCGTTGCTGACGATAAGGAGGTTATATCCTTTTTCGCCCAATACACGGGCATATTGGAGCCCCATTCCAGAACTAGCTCCCGTTACCAAGGCATACGGCATTATAGCGTTCTTCATCATTATCCTACTTGTACTAAAATCCATGTCTCTTCAACAATTTGAGAACACGAACGGTGAAGCCTGCGTTTAACAGAGCAAAATTAGCAAATCGCCTTCAATACGACCAAAATCCGCGCATTTTCGACAAGTGTTTGAGTGTATTGTAAGAAACCGCTGAGCAACGACATAGGAGTTTCATCCAGCTTTGATAAATGTCATTTTAATGGGCTTCACTCTGGCTGCATGCAACTTCGTTGTACCAAAAAAGGGCGGCACGTCTTGCCGCCCTTTGCAGGATAAATTACAATCTATTTTATTTCAGATATTTAGCCAAGAATCCGAGCATGGCATTGTAGAAGTCCATGGTGTTTTCTTCGCGATAAAAGCCGTGGCCTTCGTTGTATTTTACCATATAGGGAACCTCGAATCCCTTGGCACGCAAAGCGGTTACAATCTGGTCGCTCTCGTTGATGTTCACGCGCGGGTCATTGGCACCTTGCACCACAAACAAAGGTTTCGTAATCTTGTCAATCTGGAAGAAAGGCGACACCTCATGGGCTATTTTCGCCTCTTCGGGATTGTCCAAGTCATACCAAATCTCCTTGACCATCTCCAAATAAGGCTTCCAATATTCGGGAAAGGACTTGAAGAAGGTCTCGATGTTCGACACGCCCACGTAATCCACGCCACAAACATACAAATCAGGAGTTTTCACCAAGCCCATCAAAGTGGCGTAACCGCCATGGCTGGCACCGTAGATGGCGATTCTGTCCTTGTCGATCCAGCCTTGTGCGATGGCGTACAACACACCGTCTTCCACATCGTCCATGGCTTTTCTTCCGATTTGCTTGAAACCGGAGGTCAGGAATTCCTTGCCATAGCCGCCTGATATTCTGAAGTTCACCTGCAAGGTGGCATAGCCGCGGCTGGCAAAGAGCTGGCATTCGGGATTGAAGCCCCAACTGTCACGGACACCTTGAGGACCACCATGAGGATTCACCACCAACGGCACTTTCTTGCCTTCCAAGGCAGCCTTGGGCAGGGTGATGTAGCCGTGGATGGTCTTTCCGTCGCGGCTCTGGAAAGAAATGGGACGCATCTCGGCCATGTCTTCCTCTTTCAGTTGCGGCATCAGGTCGTACAACAGCGAGAATTTTCCGCTCTTGGTGTCGTACTGGTAGTATTTTCCGTAAAGCCTGTCGCTGCCAACGTGGAGCAAATAGGTGGTTTCGTCATCGTCGCTGCTGGTGATATAAACCTCTTTTCCGGGGAATTCCTTCTGGAACTTGGCATGTAGTTTTTTATAGGTCTCGCTCACGGGAATCACCACATACTTTTCGCCTTCGTAGGCAAAATAATCGATTTCCCAGTTTCTCTTTCTCGAAACACGCATACCGGAAACATCGTAATCGGGATTCGAGAACAAAGTCTTGATTTCCTTGTTCTGCTTCAAATCGTAGAGCACGATTTCCGACTTGTCGCGGCCGACATTGGTCTCCACGTAGGCCTCATCGGGGTTCTTCGAAGCATAATTATACCGAGAAATGCCAAAACCCTCGTACCATTTTCCATGATAAATCTTATTGAACTCGCCGGTCTCCAAGTCTTTGTACCACAGTTCCGACTCGGTGCCGTTCACCATTTTTGAGTAAGCCCTGAGGTTGCCGTCCTTGTCAAAGTCATATCCTGAAATTGGGTTATTAACGTCATCGTTTTCAAACAGTTGTGTTAAATCACCCGTGTTGACGTTGAGTTTATAGGGTTCAAAAATTTGCTTGTTGTTTTTGTTCATCTGGATGATGATGTAGTCCTTCTGCTCCTTCAAGTTGTTCAAAATGGTAGCCTGAACACCTTCAAAGGGGGTCAAATCCTTGACGTTGCTGCCATCGATATTGGCGGCATAGATGTGATAGTTTTCATTTCCACCTTGGTCCATAGCGAAAATCAGCCTTTCGTTGTTGACCCAGCCGTAACCCTTGATGAGTTCCTCTTTCTCCTCGATGGCGCGGACCACCTTGCCGGTAGCGATTTCCTTGACATATACATGGTTCTTGTTGTTGTCGTCCTTCTCAAAATAGGAGAGGTACTTGCCGTTGGGCGAAAGCTGGAAGCTGCTGGCCTTGGGACGGGCAAAATAGTCGGCCACGCTGTATTTATAGGTGCCCTTGTCCAAATCGCCCATTTTTTTCAAGTCCTCGTCGGAAGTCACCAACTCGGGATTGCCGGGCAGCTTGCTTTCAAACTTTTGCAGGACAAGGGGCAGGGTCATGCCCATCTGATCAAAGTTGCCCGAAATTTCCTCGCCGGCTATTTTGCCGGTAAACTTGGCTTGCAAGGCATTGGCCAAAATCGTCAGTTCGTCGCCGTTCACTTCGGTCTTGTCCATGGGAATGCCGCTGGCACCCTGCATGGGCACGTCGAGGGTGGAGGTATAAGCGCCCCCTTCTTCGCTGATGTGAAAAATCATTTCCAAGCTCATCCCTTGCACGGAGATGGCCCCTTTCCAGTCGCCCACAAAGTTCTGGGCTTTCATTGTCATGGTCATGGATAACACGATGGCGCATAAAACGCCTACTTTTTTAATGTTCATAAAATATTTATTTAACTGATTACATGCACTTTACAAAGCTTCAAATCAACATACACGCCAATATGTGATGCGTATTTCGAGCTGCAAAAGTAAGAAACTCGCGGAAAACTTCAAATATAAAACAGCAAGGAATCACGGTAATAAACCCTATCTTTGCCCCATGCAACAGTGCGACAAACAACTATATACCATTGAAAAACAACTCAAAATACGAAGGACATGATCTTTAATACGATTTGGAAGATTTATTTCAGTGCGACAGGCACTACCGAAAAGATAGTAAACGCCATTGCCAACAGCCTGGCTGAACTTGGCGAAGCCCCAACCCGGACTTTCGATTTCACCCTGCCGGCAAACCGGCAATCCTTCCCCGCCCTCACCGCTTCGGACTTGGTGGTTTTCGGCTGTCCGACTTACGCGGGAAGAATCCCCAACCTGATGCTGAAATATTTGGACACCATCCAAGGCGGCGGCGCTTGTGCCATCCCCGTCGTCACCTTTGGCAACCGCCATTTTGACAACTCCCTAATCGAGCTGCGCAACCTCTTGGAACAGCATGATTTCAAGACCCTTGCAGCGGGGGCTTTCGCTTGCGAACATTCTTTTTCCTACCAACTCGGAGCCGGCCGACCCGATGCCGAAGATTTGCAGTTTGCCCAAAACTTTGCCATTCAAATGTTTGAAAAGCTGTTGAATCCCGATTTTCTTTCCATACCTCACACGCCCATTGCCGTGGATGGCGATGCCCAAGCGGGCTATTACCAGCCCAGAGACCGGAACGGCAACCCCATCGACATCCGAAAAGCCAAGCCCTTGACCCGCGACACCTGCATTCGATGCGGGCATTGTGCAGAAGTCTGCCCCATGGGTTCCATTTCAAAGGAAGACGTGAGGACTGTGGCCGGCATCTGCATCAAATGCGGTGCCTGCATCAAAAAATGTCCGGTAAAAGCCAAGTATTTCGAGGATGCCGGTTACCTGTACCATAAGAACGAATTGGAAGTCATGTACCAGCAACGTGCTGAAAACAAGATGTTTGTGTGATGTTCATAAACTCATTTGAACAAGCAGAACAAGCCGCTATTTTCACGGGAAAGAAACAGGGCCAACGCATCAGATTTGTAACAAAAGCAGGAGATAGCCAAAATCCCAAGC
>JASBYY010000029.1 GCA_029983675.1 Bacteroidales bacterium
ACTCGAAAATCCATCAAAAATCATTACGAACCCTAATGACCGAATTGGGTTTAACATCATTATCAAAACATAGAAAGCAGTGGTTTGGTCTTATGACGATGTTTCTCAATTGCCTTCCGGTTTTGGTGAGGCATCCATATCGGTGCTATCGGAAGTCTCGGTGGCTTCGGTCTCTGTGGTGACAGAGTGTTGTATGGGAAAGATTTTCTTAGATTTGATGCGAACGGGAGTGATGATGAGCAGTAACAACACCTCCATTGCGTATTTGTACCAAGGGTAAAGTCCGGTGGTAAGGAATTGCAGTGCGATGAGCATTAACGAGGCAAGCACGAAGATGGCTTTGCCATACACTTTTTTTCGAAAGATTTGTATCAGGCTGAAAACCAATATTCCGGTCAGCAGGAGGCCGATAATCAGAATCACAAAGTCGCTTGATTGAAAAGAAGGCGCTTCTCCATCAAGATAGAATGAATCTACAAAATAGCGGCATAGCACCAATGTCACCATGCAGTATATAAACAGCAGGCCGTAATAGGTGATGGCGATGCTGGCGGCCATTCGCATGGCGGTTGTCAACCGTGGCTTCAGGTCGAAAAGATGCTTGGGATGCAACTCCATGATGGTTTTTGACTTCAGGCTGTTCATTGTTTAGTTTCAATGCGTTTAAAAGAAATATAATACACAGCAATGAATATCAAAGTAAGCAGTAGGTCTGACGACAAGGTTCTGCCCACGTGAATGGGATAGATGCAAATGGAATTTGCAATCAGCATGAGAATTTGGGAGACGGTGTAGAAGTGGAAGCCCATCTTGTTGAGCTTGAACATGCGGACGACACCCATGAGGGAAACCGCAAAGAGCAAGGCCATGGCTATATAATACCAAGGGCTGACAGCGATGTACTTTTCCATAAGCTGTATGGATTGTTCCACCATGTCTTCCTCCATCCCGCCATACATGCTTGTGGCCATTTCCTCTAAACTGCCGTTGCTGAGCATGGCTTTCAATCCCGGAATCGAAATAAAGAAAAGGAAATAGCCCAAGATGCTCAGGCAAGCATTGGCAAATGATAACACAAGCAGCGTGGTCATGCCGCGCGGACGAGGAGTGGGGTTGTTCGGAGAAACGCTGTCGTTCATGGTTGCAGGGTTCAGGGCGGTGTGAGGTTCCGCCACCGGTCTTTGTAACCCGTTGCGCATCATGCGACATCACAAAGACCGGTGGCGAAAAGCCTTACAGTCATTTGTTGGCAAGTTCGTCGAATGGAATCGCATAGTCCTTTACGAAGTTGACGGACTTGGCGATTTCGGTGTACATCACCTTGTCGGTGCGTACAAACTCAACCTCCTTGCGGTATGCGGCGACGAAGTTTTCAATGGTTGTCGAAGATTTCAAGGGACGGCGGAATTCAAGTGCTTGTGCGGCATTGAACAACTCGATGGCGAGCACGCGTTCGAGGTTTTCTGCTACGCGCAATGCTTTGGTTGCGGCGTTGGCACCCATGCTCACATGGTCTTCTTGTCCTTGTGACGATTCGATGCTGTCCACCGAGGCGGGTGTGCAGAGCTGTTTGCTCTGGCTGACGATGCTGGCGGCAGCATATTGGGGAATCATAAAGCCGGAGTTCAAACCGGGTTCGGCGACAAGGAACGAAGGCAGACCGCGTTTTCCGCTGATAAGCTGATAAACACGACGTTCGCTGATATTGCCGAGTTCAGCCATGGCAATGGCTAAGAAGTCCAAGGAAAGTGCCAAAGGCTGTCCGTGGAAGTTGCCGGCGGAGATGACAAGGTCGTCATCGGGGAAGATGGTGGGGTTGTCGGTCACTGCGTTGATCTCTTCACTAAGCACCGAAGCCACATGGTCGATGGCATCTTTCGAAGCGCCATGTACCTGAGGCATGCAACGGAACGAGTAGGGGTCTTGCACGTGCTGTTTTTCGCGGGCGATCAGTTCGCTGCCGTTTACGAAATTGCGCACACGTTTGGCGGTTACGATTTGTCCGTTGTGGTGGCGGATCTGATGCACTTGGTCGAAGAAAGGCTCAATGCGGCCGTCGAAGGCTTCCAAGGAGACGCAGCCGATGAGGTCGGCAAGGTAGCTCAGGCGGAAGGCTTTCAGCAGCACGTATGTGCCGTAGCTGCTCATGAACTGCGTGCCGTTGAGCAGGGCAAGGCCTTCTTTCGATTGCAGTGTGATAGGCTCCCAGCCGAATTTGGAAAGGATGAGGGTGGCAGGGACGATTTCGCCTCTGTAATGCACCTCGCCTAATCCCAGCAGGGGCAGCATGAGGTTGGCCAATGGCGCCAGGTCGCCCGAAGCACCTAACGAACCTTGATTGTACACAACAGGAAGCACGTCGTTGTTGAAGAAATCAATCAGTCGCTGCACGGTGAGCACCTGTACGCCAGAGTTGCCATACGAAAGGCTTTGCACCTTGAGGAGCAGCATCAGCTTGACGATTTCACGGGGCACCGGATCGCCCGTGCCGCAGGCGTGCGACATGACGAGGTTTTTCTGAAGCGTGCTCAGGTCTTCTTTCGAGATGCTGTGGTCGCACAACGATCCGAATCCTGTGGTGACACCGTAGATCGGCTTTTCTTGGTTTTTCATCTTCTCGTCGAGATAGTCGCGGCATTTCTGAATGCGGCGGACGGCATCTTCGGAAAGGGCAAGTTTATAGCCTTGGCTGAGAATCTCATCGACTTTCTTGAACGTAAGTTCTTCTGCACTGATATGATGTGTTTTCATTAGGTTGTAGTATTGTTATTGTAAATGATTCGATTAATAATTCTTGGAATGCTTACTATTTTGAGGCTCCGTTGGCCGGATAACCGATTTTCTCTACCAATTGGTTGGCGGTGACGGTCTCCTGCCGTCCTTCTTTCATCCATTTTACGGTAAAAGTCTGGTCGGACATTTCTTGCTCTCCGGCAAGGATGACAATGGGAATGCCACGCTGGTCGGCATATTTCATTTGCTTCTGAATCTTGACGGATTCGGGGTATATTTCTGCATTGATGCCGTGTTGGCGCACCTGCCGTAGGTGTTTCAGGCAATAGCGTTCCTCTTGCGGACCGAAGTTGAGAAAAATGGCTGTGGTGTTTTCCGAGAGGGTTTCCGGAAAAAGGTTCAGCCCTTCCAGCACATCGTAAATGCGGTCGGCACCGAAACTGATGCCCACGCCCGACACGTTGGGCAGTCCGAAGATGCCTGTAAGGTTGTCGTAACGTCCGCCACCTGTGATGCTGCCGATGGCATAGTCCTTGGCTTTGACTTCGAAGATGGCTCCGGTGTAGTAGTTCAGACCGCGGGCTAAAGTGAGGTCGAGTTCGGTTTCTATGGCTAGCTCCATGTCGGCGATGTAGGCGAAAAGCTTTTCCAACTCTTCGATTCCTTTTCGGCCGGTTTCGTTGTCAAGTAGTTTCTTCAACGCCTCGATTTTGGCCTTGAAATCACCCTGCATGAACAAGATGGGTTGCAGTTTGTCGATGGCGGCTTGCCCCAAACCTCTCTCGGCCAGTTCTTTATTCACGGCGTCGATGCCGATTTTGTCGAGCTTGTCAATGGCCACCGTGATGTCGATCAAGGCATCGGGCTGACCAATGTATTCGGCGATACCAGCCAGCACCTTGCGGTTGTTTATCTTTAGTATGGTGTTGATTCTTAGCTTGCTAAACACCTCGTCAACAATCTGTACCAGTTCCGCCTCATTGAGGATGGCGTTGCTGCCGATAATATCTACATCGCATTGGTAGAACTCACGGTAACGCCCTTTTTGGGGACGGTCGGCACGCCACACAGGTTGCATTTGGTAGCGTTTGAAGGGGAACGCGATTTGGTCGCGATATTGGGTGACGAAGCGTGCAAAAGGCACGGTGAGGTCGTAACGCAGCCCTTTTTCGCAAATCTTACCGGCCAGTTTGGAAGCCTCCAGCGGTTCGCCGGACTGTTCCACGCCCGAAAGAAAGTCGCCCGAGTTCAGGATACGAAACAACAGTTTGTCGCCTTCTTCGCCATATTTTCCAAGCAAAGTGCTCAGGTTTTCCATGGATGGGGTCTCGATAGGAAGGAAGCCGAACCGACGGAAGACACCCTTAATGGTGTCGAAGATATAGTTGCGGCGTACCATTACTTCGGGTAGGAAGTCACGGGTGCCTTTAGGAATCGAAGGTTTTTGTGCCATATCTATACGGTTTTCGAAGCGCAAAGGTAGTAAAAATTGAGGATGTTTTGACTTGCGATTTTGAAACATCCTCATTTCTCCCATCCTCAATTCGTGGTGTGAAGCCGTATCGGTTATTTGAGCAGCGGCATTAGGTTTGTGATAACCAATTTAACGGACATCGCAAGCAGGATGACACCGAAGAACTTGCGAATGATGTAGATACCGGTTTTTCCAAGCCAACGCTCGACCTTATACACGTATTTCAATACGAAATAAACAATAAGCATGTTTGCGGCAATGGCAATAAGAATATTGATAGTGCTGCATTCCGAACGCAATGATAGGGTTGTGGTGAGGGTTCCGGGACCTGCAATCAGTGGAAAAACTACGGGGACAAGGGTGGCGGCTCCAGAGGGACCGTCGTTTTTGAATAAATTGCGACCAAAGGTCATTTCAACAGCTAAGGCAAAAAGGATCAGTCCCCCGGCAATAGCAAACGATTGAATGTCAACACCGAATAGCTTCAACATGCCTTCACCGAGAAATAAAAAAGCGACGATGATAAGGAAAGAAAGCATCGCGGCATTGAAGGCTTTGATCTTTTCTCCTTTCTCATTCAGACTGATAAAAATCGGAATACTTCCTGTGGGGTCGATAACAGCAATAAGTACAATAAAACAAGTAAGAATCTCTTTAAATGCAAGGGTCATAGTGCTTTCCTTAAAATATTAAATGATTAAAATAGTTATGGATAAATAATACGATTAGTTTTTTAGTATTCGATCGATGATGAGATAACAGGCAGCCACTTGAATCAGCATTCCGGGGATGGCGATGCGCAGGTGTTGCAGCGCTTGACTTAAACTTCCGCTCAAAGCCCATTCTGCTAAGGCACCTACGCCTTGGTAGAACACAACCACGGCAATAAGGATGGGAATGGAGACTCGTTTGAAATGTGCAGCGGCCCATCCTGCCGAAACAGCAAGCAGCACCGATTTGATCAGCACCGCAGGAAGCATGGCGGTGGCGGGCATGCCGAAAAGCAAATGGTTGGCCAAGGGGGAGAAGATGGCCGTGAGTAGTCCCGCCTTCCAGCCGTATTTGTAAGCGGCGATAAGGGTGAAGAAGTAGATGGGCAGCAGCATGGCACCTCCCGATGGGAGGAGATGGCAAAGCTGTGGCAACGCAACATTGCCAATGACAAACAGTAGGGTGAGCAAGTAGGTTTTGGCCTGGGTATAGCCCAAGTTGTATAAATGGCTTGTTGTAGTCATGATATGGTCAATTTTATAGTTTGTCAATAAAACTCTTGATCTGTGGCAGACACTCTTCCGCCGTAGCGCAGGCGAGGCATCGCTGCTCGACAGGACAGATGCCGGTGCCGGCACGGTTGATGATATGCACCACTTCGGCGGCAAAAGTACAAATAATTCCGGAATTCCGAATCAGTTTCAGGGCTTCCGTGCTGATGACTTCTGCATGTATTGCCGATACGCCGCCAAGGATCATCAAAGCGGCGGCACCTTTGCCCACCACCTTGTCAGCCACAAAAGCACCTTTCATGAGGTCCGAACCATCGTTCAGGAGGGCATAAAGATCGCGTATGCCGCGTTGGTAAAAACAATGGGCGACATTGTCTTTGACAATAATACATGAGCAGTTTTCTTGCTTGAGCCTTTTGATAATATCCTGTTTGTCAATATTTTTCATGGTCGATGACGGCGAGTTTCCAATGGGTTTTGACTTTGAGCCTCCACAACGGCTTCAAGGGCATCGGGGAGCTGGTAAAACAAGTCCAAGCCAATGCGTTCCTCTAATTCGTCCACCGAGAGGGTGTATTGTGTGTAAGGCGATGGCAGATTGCTGTTGCTGCAATAAAAAGCGATGCTGCTAAAGCTCTCGCCTTTTACGGCGAGAATGGCTTTGAAAAAGGCTTGGGGGACAGCGACACGGTTGGCGCCTATGGTTTGCGGATGTTCGGGGAGTACCGGACCGCAAACCACATAGATGCGGTCGAAGTAGCGCGTGGCTTTGCGAATCTGTGCCTCGATGCTGTTCCATACGCCGTTGTTGAGACTTCTGTTCTGGGGACAGACGTTGGAGTAGTAGCAGCTTTCATGCATGGCATCGGCATTCCATTTCATGTCGCCCGCAGGTGCCATGTGGCCGCGGCTATAGCCGGAGCCTCGATAATCAGAGGCAGTTGCAGTGTGACGGCCCACGGCAGGGTCTTCGTAAAAACCGCCATCGCGTTTGACGCTCCCATTGGCCTTTTGTGCGGTCAATTCGTAGGCCACCCAATTTGGAATGCGCCATTGGGTGTTGTACGATAAGGTGAATCCCGTATGGAATACCATTATGTGGTTGCTATTCTGCATATCAACACTTTTGGGGCATTCCAAGCCTAAACTTTTTGTTTGCCCATCGGCAGTGTTTCGATGGTTGCAGCAAGAGAGCAAGATGGAAAACAGTACGAAAACAATTAATTGGCGCATGTTGTCGGCTTTCAATATTTGTTGTGCAAAGGTATGATTTTTTTGACCGGTTTTGATGGCTTGGTCAATTGGATGTTGTGTTGCACATTGTGCGAAAAGGTTTTTTTATAGAATTGTAAATACCAGATAAACAATGTGATATAAAATATTTACAATCTTTAATAAAAAAATGTCGGAAAAATTTGTTAAACCAATATTGTGATTGTAAATTTGTAGCCGAAACATTGTTGAACTAAAAAGTATTACGCTATGGAAAACGCTGTTGTTAAACGAATCGTGCGGTTTTATCTGCCTTCGGTTTTCTTTCTCCTCGTATGTGGGTATGTCGTGAACCGGTATCTTTGCAATACACAGTGCGATAGGTCATTGCTCTATGCCATATTAGGCGGAGTGATAGGAATCGCCTTATTGGTAAATATCTTCTTGAATCATAAGGTGTTGAACAAGATTTTGGGGGGTATTGCTTTTATCGCATCCCTGTCGATGCTGGTGTTTTGGTTCATCAGACTGCTGCAACAGTCGGTGACCTCTATGTTTCGTTATTTTCTGCTGATCATCTTTAGCATAGTGATGGCGATATTTCTCATGAACTATGATAAGTCGGATGAGGGAAAGGTAAAAAAGACGAAAAAGGCCAAGCGCTGAGTGTGGGCTAAGCCCAATGCCGTGCTCTAAAAAGATTTGGTGCTTGTCAGCCTCTGTTCGGAGTATGACAAGCACCAAAATGATAACTGGATTGTAGAATTACAATTCAAATGTTTCGCCAGGTTCCGGAATCTCGATGTTTTCCCATCCCGCTTTGCGTAAGGTGCGTTTGTAGAATTTTTGGGCTTCCGGATCGCCATGAACAAGGAAAGTCTTTTTGATTTTGCTTGTGTCTTGGCATTTCAAGTATTCAATCATTTCGTTGTAGTCGCCATGTCCGCTGAAAGCGTCAATTTCATAGATGTCCGCCTTCACGGAATATTCATTTCCAAAAATAGAAACGACTTCCGGTGTGGGTTTTGCCAGGATTTTGGCTCCCAGGGTGCTCGGTGCGCAATAGCCGATGGCGAGCAACGAGGTCTTCGGGTTGGCGATGTTATTGGCGATATGGTGCTTGATGCGACCGGCTTCCATCATGCCCGATGCGGAGATGATGATGCAGGGGTCTTTGCGATTGTTCAGCAGCTTCGACTGGTTGACATCGCGCACATAGGTCAGGCTGTTGAAACCGAAGGGGTCAGGGTCGTTTTCGATGACTTCGGCAACATCTTTATTGAACAGTTCGAGGTGCATACGGAAAATGTCGGTGGCGTTGACGGCCAGCGGACTATCCACGAATACGGGAATCTTTTCGGGCAGTTTGCCCTCGTTGTAAAAGTTATTGAGGATGTAAACCACCTCCTGAGTTCGGCCAATGGCAAACGACGGGATGAGCAGTTTCCCTTTTTTCTCGATGCAGGTATGGTAGATGATGTCAAGCAGCTGTTGCTCAGCATCGGCACGGTTGCTATGCAGACGGTCGCCGTAAGTCGATTCGGTGATCAGGTAGTCGCAGTGGGGGAAAGGTTCCGGCGACTTGAGCAGGTAACTCGACTGACGCCCGATGTCGCCCGTGTAGCCTAAGCGTGTCATCTTTCCGCCCTCGTCGATTTCAAGAATAACGCAGCCGCTGCCTAACATGTGGCCGGTGTTGTTGAACTTCACCTTGATATTGCTGTCAATGTTGATATATCGGTTGTAGGCTACGCTGACAAAGGTTTCCATACATGCGCGGGCGTCCTTTTCCGTGTAGATGGGGTCCAATGCCGGCAAACCTTGACGACGGCGTTTCTTGTTGAACCACACCATATCGTTTTCCTGAATGAAGCCGCTATCGGCCAGCATGATCGAACATAGGTCGCGCGTGGCGGCAGTGCAAAAAACATGTCCGCGAAAGCCCTGTTTGTAAAAGTAGGGAATCAGTCCGCTGTGGTCGATGTGGGCGTGGGTGAGGATAATGTAGTCAACATCGGCAGGGTTGACCATGGTATTGCGGTTCGAGGCGTCTGTTTCCAGACCTTTTCCTTGGAACATGCCGCAATCCAACAGTATCTTTTTGCCGTGGTCGGTTGTGATAAGGTGCTTGCTGCCAGTGACTTCCTGAGCTGCACCGATAAATTTGATTTTCATAGATCAGGTATTATATGCCCCAAAAATAGCAAAAAAACAAGAGAGGCGACATTTTTTTGTCGCCTCTCTTTTTATTATGCTTGCGCAGGTCGTGAAACCAAGCGTTACTCCACGACAATTCTTTTTACAGAATGACCGAAGGCACTGGTAATTTGCATCATATAGATACCTTTGCCGTAGGATGAAAGATCAAATTCAAGCGGATTGCCATTTGTTTCGGCATCAAGCAGTATCTGACCGTAAACACTGACGATGCTGACATGCTGAACAGAAGCCCCTTCAAGTTTGACCAAACCCTTGGTGGGGTTGGGATAAACGGCAATCTTGGCTTCCTGTTCTTCGATTCCGGTCACGGAAATGGAAAGAATGGTCAGGTCGTCATCGATACCTTCCCGTTCTTCGCCATCCTTTTGATAAACGGTGGTGACGACGTATTCATAGCTATTACCTACGGGAGCTTGATCGAAATATGTGTAATCGGTTTGTCCTTCGACAAATGGAACGGTTGCAACGATTTCCCAATCGTCGAATCCGTTTTTGCCAGTGACAATGTTGCGCCTGATGTTGAATTTCATCAGATCCCAGCAGGGGACGTTCTCACTGGGTTTCTTCCAAGAGAGCGTGGCACCATATTTCCATCCTTCCTGTCCGTTGAAGCAGGTGTATTCGCCTTCGGCATTTTCTACCATAGGCAGATCGAGTTCCATGGATTCACATGCTTCATCGGATTTGACCTCCACAGCATTGTAAACCGTTGCTACACTATAGCAGTGCTCTTCTTCAGGGCACGGTGTTATTTCGCTATCGGTGTAGGTCGTTGCCGTGATGCCGGAAGCAATGCGTTCCGTGCCGCGATAGATGTTGAAGCTGGTATAGGGCTGTGAGGCTGTCCAAGTGATGACAGGATGCGCTTCTAAGTCCACATCCACTCCGGTAGGCGCTTTTACCACAGTGATAGTGACCGTATTGCTGGCACTTGCCGTTCCGCTCGTGACGGTGCAAGTGTAGGTAGTAGTCTGTGTGGGAGTGGCGGTTGGGTTCTGTATCTGGCTGTTATTCAGTCCTGTAGTAGGTGCCCAACTGTAGGAATAGTTGCCACTGCCTCCAGTTGCTGCTGCGGTCAGTTGGCTATTGCCGCCTTCGGGAATAGTGGTCGGATTGGCAGTGACAGTGACACTCAACGGTGCGACGACGGTGATGGTTGCCGTGTTGGATTTCGGTGATTCAACGCCGTTATAGACCGTAGCGACCTGATAGTTGTAAGTGCCGGGGTTGAGATTGTTGTCGGTATAGGTGGTGGTGGTAACATTCTGCGCAATCGCGGTGTTGTTGCGGTATACCTTGTAGCTGGTGGCAGGATCGGCAGCCGTCCAGTTGAGGCGTGCGCTATTGGTGTTTTGTAAGGTGGCAGTCAGATTGGTGGGAGCCTTCACCACAGTGACCGTACAAGTGCCTGTTGCGGTTTGATCGCTACTCGTGACCGTGCAGGTGTAGGTTGTGGTTTGTGCAGGCGTAGCAGTTGGGTTTTGAATATTGCTGTTGTTCAGGCCTGTGGTAGGGGTCCAGCTGTAAGTGTAGCTGCCGGAGCCGCCCGATGCGCTGGCATGAAGCGTGGCAGAACTGCCTGACGGGATAGTGCTGGGCGTGGCGGTAACCTGGACGGTAAGCGGTGCCGGACCTCCTCCCGAAGTGATGTTGACGGTGGCGATATAAGTGATCTTGTTATAGCCGAACACCGTCAGGGTGGCCGTGCCTGTCTGACCAGGGGCGGTGAAACTGATGTTGGCGACGCCATTGTTGATGGTGGCCGAGCCCATGATTTCATTATTGCGAGTCAGGGTGGCTAAGGCACCGTTGCCGTTGGCGGCATTGACGGTAAAGTTCGTAGATGTAGTGCTCATCGTGGCGGAATGGGTGACATCCATGTCGGTGGGTGTTGTGTTACGCAGAGTGAGCGTGGGGTCGCCGAAAAGAATCCAAGCCAAGTAAGTGCCCTTTGCAGGGTTGTCGTTTTGCCCGTATTGATCCAGGACCTTCATGTTGCCGTCATAGGAAACGCCTCCCATGGTGCGCTTGATGTTGTTTTCGTAGGTTTCGACAAGTACGTCGACCATTTCGTCTTGACCGTACATGGGGGGATTCCAAGGCTGTGAAATGTATGACATCATGGTACCAATGGCTCCCGTAGGCGTGCCATTGGAATTGTTGGTGGCACGCAGCCAAGTCTCGGCAAAGCATGGTGTTACATGGTCGTATTTGCCGTTTAGGCAGGCGACCGACCAAATGATGGGCAGTTTGTTGTCGTTGGTCAAGGCATTGACATGGCTGTTGCTGTAGTTAAATACGCCCCATGATGTTTCTGAGCCGTGGTTGCAGTAGTTGATAATGCTCAAACCATCATTGATATGTTGGCTGAGGGTTGCTGCATTTGAATTGGCACCACCTGCATTTTGATAGTCACGGTAAACCTCGGTGTAGTTGTAGCCCAACAAGTCGGTACGGATCTTGTCTATGTGTTGCCAGTCTTGTTCGTTGAAATGTCCTAGTCCACTGGTCGTTGCAACACCGCTTCCTGTCGAAAGCCATGTGTCGTTGGCAGTCATGTCTTTCTCATAGTGAATGACCTTGTTCACTTGCGTGGTGACTTGCTCGGCGTTTTCCGCAGAGAAACGCCCGACAATGATGTCGTTATACAGGTCGTCGCCAGCCACTTGGCCGTACATGTTGTCGCTTTTTCCGCTATAGCCGTAATAACCACTTCCGGCTTCGTAGGGTATTCCCGGAATCTGTGCCACGTCGCCTACTAATAGGATATGGGAAATGTTATTGTTGCTGTTATACTGTGTCTCAATGTAGTTCTTGATTGCGGAATACGATGTGCCGGCAGTGGAGGTGCCCACCATGGTGGTTGGTCTGCCAATCTGTTTCTTCCAGTTGACGAATGGCTCCATGGCGCTCATGAAGTCATCGTGGCAGATAATCAGCAGCTCGCCGGTTTCATTCATGGGCGTATATCTGTTCATGACAGTGCCAAAATTGATAAAATGGCCATCATAAATAGCGTTGATTTCCTCATCGATATTGATGTTGTTGGATTTGCGGGTGAGTTGGTTTTCGCCTCCGGTACCTGTGCGGTACATTTCAACGGTCATGTCGTAATAGACACGCAAGGTCTTGGTAATCGGATTGTGGGCGAATGGATAGGCCACCA
This sequence comes from Bacteroidales bacterium, assembly GCA_029983675.1. GTDB lineage: Bacteria > Bacteroidota > Bacteroidia > Bacteroidales > F082 > Limimorpha. The sequence goes on from JASBYY010000029.1 coordinate 12,029, forward strand.
TGTTCTGGCCGCGGAAATCACGCAAAATGTAAGGTTCGTACAAACCTGCCTGTTGTTCGGGGAAAAAAACATTGCTGCTATAGGCAGGACCGTAAGTGTATGGCACATCGTCAGGATCGATGGTTCTGGGGAAGTCTCCTTTTGAGGGAGCGACTTCATAGTTTTCAAAGTCGATGTATTTTGCATCTTTTATGCGAACCTGCATCAGGGCATTGTCGCCAATGATGGCAGGGATGGCAAAAATAGGCAGTTGAGGTTCTCCGGCACCAAAAGTGCTAACGGTGCGCGGAACACTGATTTGCACGGCTTCGCCTCTTGGCGTTTCCACGGGGGAAGCATAGAATCCTGGTACTTCAAGACGTACTTGGATGGAAGTCTCCGAAGAGGAAAGAAGTGTTGTGCGAAGATTGGACGGGCCTTCACCTTTTGTGCTGACCCACTGCTGCGCCATGCTCGAAAGCGAGAAAGACAGCGCGAGGATGAGAAATAGGATTGCTTTTTTCATCGGTTTGGGGAATTAGTTAGTTGTTATTTGAAATGATTTGATTGTCTTTTTGAAAATACATATTTCAGGGACGGAAGGTGTGCCGTCACCCTTAGGCCTTTCGTGTGCAAATGCACTTATTGGCAGGATGATAAGGAATAAAGCAAGAAGCTTTTCTTTCATACACGCATCTATTTGAGGCAAAAATACATCAAAACCGCGAGAATTGTCTGTTTTTTCGGCGATTTTCTTTGTTCTTTTACGGCACAAAGAACCGAAGCCGCAAAAACAGCAGCTTCGGTTGTGTGTCGTGAAGGTCACGGATTATTCGACAATGATCTTTTGGATATTCACCTCTGCACCGGTTGTGATGCGTAGGAAGTAAATCCCCTTGGCCAAGCCGTCTAAGCTAATCTGTTCGGTGCCTTCGAAAATGCCGAGGTTTTTGCTTATGATGGCCTGACCTTGGTAGTTGTAGATAGAGTACGTGACGTTGCCGGAATTGCCGTTGATGCTGATGTTAAGCACGTTGTGGGCGGGATTCGGGAAAACGTTAAGGGTGTAGCTGCCTTCAACAATGTCAGTCAGCGTGATGCTGGCGCAGACGGGTATGGAAGAACCATTGTCATACACGGCAGTGACACAATAGGTGTAGCTGCCTTCATTAACAGTTTCGGTATAGGTCGTCGATGTGGTATCGGCAATATGGACACCATTGCGTTCGATGCTGAAGTGTTGGAAACCACGTGGTGCTTCCCAATTGAGTGTGACCTGGTCGTTTGCATTGCTGATGGTGAGGTTGCTGACAGGATTGAGTACAGTGCCGCTACCGCCTACACAATTGCAGTCAAATTCACATTGCACACCGTTAGTTAGGCCTTGAGGGCTGCTGTAAATCGTTTCGCCTTCTTCATAAGCAACCGTGAAAGAGTTTTCATCAGGATAATTGCCTTTGGTGTAAGATACTGTGACATGTACCGCATTGCCAATTTCAATGGTGTAGGTCTTTTCCTTACCGGATTCCATCGTCAAAGTCTGTGAAGGTGTATTATCGTCAAATTCCACTGTCAGTTTTCCGCCGTTCCAACCATCTCCATAGCTGTCTTTCAGGGTGAATACAACATTGCAGCTGTTTTTCAGCATACCGGTTCCATTGGCTTCGATGCCGTTGTCGGATGTGAACGTAAAGGCCAGTGGGATTTGCTGTGTGGTAGGGCAAGCTGTATTGATTGTCGCATTAAAGATACAGGTAGCAGTACCATCAGGATCAATGGTGCCGAAAAGTTGTGCAGTGGAGTCGAAGCTAACGTGGTTGTTGGTGCTGGAGATGCCTATGGTGGCATTTGTCGCCATGTACTTTCCTTTGTTCTTAAAGCTGACAGCTATCGGGAAAGTCTCTCCGGGTTCAAAGCTTTTTTTCCAGTTATAGCCTGCAAATTCAATAATAGGCTTGACGAAGGTAAGGCTGATGTTGCTGGTCCATTCTGTCTGTCCATTGGCGACTTTTACATTGAAGACGGCCGAAGTGTTGTTTTCGACACTGTCGGAGACAGATACGGTGAAAGCATCTTCGAGTGAAATCGTTTCATTGGAAGCAATAGCTCCACAGGAAGCGCTGCCATTTTCGATGGTTACGAACGGGTTTTCGGTGCTCAGCGTGATGGTGCTATTGCCGGTAGTAGGATCGCTTCCAACATTCTTCAGGTCAATGCTGATGTTGCTGGCTTGTGCGAAAGGCAGGGTTTGGGGAGCAAATCCGGTGACAGTAACATAAGGTCCGTCAGCAGGGATGAGCTGAATGTCGGATATTTCAGTCACTTTATTGTAGCCGATGATGCAAAGTTTGGCGGTGCCAACAGTAGAGATGGGGTCAAAGTTCAAGGTCGCAGCATTGTTGATGATTTTAGCACTGCCTAACACCTCTCCATTGAGTGAAAGAGTTGCGATACCGTATTTGGTATCGGCGGTGATAGACATGGACGACATGCCGATCGGCAATTGTTCAGGATGCTGAGCATTCATGTTGACAGGATTGTCAGTCCTGACCAATAGTGTCGGGTCACCGAATAGAATCCAGGTGTCGTGAGTTATAATGCCTGCATCGCCATGTATGTCCATCATATACATGCTGCCGTTTAACGAAGCGCCAGAGAGGGTGTGGTTGAATTTGTCAGACGATTTCCATTCCGTAAGGATGTCAACCATTTCATCTTGGCCTGTCATGGGAGGAGTCCAAGGCTGAGACATCCATGAAAACATGCCGCCTATGGCTCCGGTAGGTGCGCCCGTTTCATTATTGGTGGCTCGCATCCAAGCCTCGCCAAAACAAGGGGATTCATAGTTGAATTTCCCATTCAAGCAGGCTACAGACCAAATGAAAGGCCATTTGTAGTCGTTGGTCAGCGCATTTACATCTGTTGTGGAAAAGTTGCCGACAGCCCATGCGGTTTCCGAACCGTGGTTGCAGTAGTTGCCAATGCTGGCGCCGGCATTGAAATCAGCACTGATGGCTGTGGCACTAGTGCCACCTCCAATGCCGGAATATTGTTGAGTAACGGTCTTATACGTGTAATGTAACAAGGTGTCTCTGATGAAATCCATGTGCACATAGTCGGCTTCACCGCCCATATGTCCACTTCCGGCACCTTCATTGGCAGCAACACCAACGCCTGTGTTAATCCATGTTACACCGGCTGGCATGTCTCGTTCGTAATACAGTACTTTGTCCACGTGTGTATTGACATCTTTGTCGTTCTCCACCGAAAAACGTCCGACGAAAACTTCGAGGTAATGGTCGTCGCCCTCGAGTTGCCCGAACCAGTTGTCGGAATACTCTGAACCCACCTCATGTGGAGTGATGTCGGCATAGTCGCCGACGAAAAGAACAAACTGAAGGTTACGGTTTTGATCGTTATAGAAGTTCTGGATGTAACTCTTGATCTGGTTGTCGTTATTTCCTCCGGCATTGGCAACGCTGACCATGGTGGTTTTGCGTCCCGACATGTTCTTCCAATCCACAAAAGGCTGCATGGCTTCCATATACTGATCGGGGCAAATGACAAGCATTTCTCCGGCGTCTTCAACAAAGTTGTAACGCTTCATGCTGGTGTTGAAATTGATAAAACGATGGTTGTACATTTGCTTCACTTCAGGATCGATGGTGATCCGGTTGGATTTGCGGTTGTTTTTGGCGTTGACGCCTCTGTCGCTCACTTTATTCATGGCGATGGTCATGTCGTGATAGACACGCAGGGTCTTGCTCACAGGGTTGTAGGTAAAGGGACGCACCATGATGTTCTGTCCGCGGAAATCGCGTAGGATGTAGGGTGATTCCAACGTGGCTTGTGCCGCAGGATAGAAAGCGTTGTCGCTGTACATGCTTCCGTAGGTGTAAGGCACGTCGTCGGGGTTGACCTGACGGCTGAGATTGCCCTTTGAAGGAGCAATTTCGATGCCTGTGTAATCGGTGTACTGTGCGTCAACAACTTCCACGCTCATTTCGGCACGGTCACCGATGAGGGCTGGAATGGCATACTGTGGGAGATCGGGAGCTCCGGCTTCAAGCATGGAGACCATCTTCGGAACGGAAACGACAAATTGTTTTCCGTTAGGGGTTTTCACCGCATTGGTGAAATAGCCGTCAAAGCTGAAGTTGACGACGATCTGCTCATCGGAACTGGAAATCAGATTCACTTGAGGAGCAGCAGGATTGTTGCTGTTGATGTTTTTCCAGTTTTGGGCATGAATGTTGCCAAAAGCTAAAAGAACCAATAGAAGAAAAAGAACTTTTTTCATTTGATTAATAGTTGATAGAGGTTTAAAAGAAAAAACAGCAAAGGGAGAATCTTTTTTCTCCCTTTGCATAAGAATAGGGTTTATTCGATGACAATCTTCTGGGTTTTCACTTGCGTGCCATTGATGATGCGCAGGAAGTAAATGCCCTTGGCCACGCCATCGAGGTTAATTTGTTCGATGCCACTGAAGGTGCCGAATTTCTTGCTTACGATGGTTTGTCCCTGATGGTTGAAGATGCAGTATTCAACATCGTTGGCTTGTCCCTTGACATTCAGGTTGAACATGCCGTTTGAAGGATTGGGATAGACTTCGAAGCTGACGGTTTCAACTTCTTCAACATTGACAAGGCCTACGTTCACAGTCGTGTATGCAGGAGCTGAGCAGGCACCGGCCTCTGTTCTTGCGACAACACAATAGGTGTAAACACCATCGGCAACCTCTTCGCTGAAAGTCGTATTAGCTTGTGTGGCAACCACTTCGCCATTGCGTCTGATTTCGTAGGTGTTGGCGCGGTTGCTGGCATCCCATTGTAAGGTGACGGTGTTTCCTGAAACCGTGCCCTTCAGGTTGGCGACGGGATTAAGAATAGTAACAACACTTGTGGGCGGGAACTGGATGTCGTCAATCCAGGCGCAGTCTTGACCGTTGCTCATGGAATAGTCTTTCTCATAACTCCATTTGAAAGTGTGTGATCCGGCGGTGACGGGAATGATGACTTTAGTCCATTCACTTTCTCCCGACCATTCGTTGATCATTGAGCCATCCAGGTACAGTTTCAATTTGTCGTAGTTTTTCTCACTGGATACTTTACACCAGAATGACATTTCTCCGGCATTAACCACATCCACAGAAAGCGACATGGAAGTCTTTTCGCTGTGAGTGATTACGCCTGATTTAGCTGCGTATGAGCCGTTGTGGAAAACAGTACTGTCAATGGTCCACGGTTTAGGTGACATGACCCAGTCGTATTTGGTGAAGTCACCGGTTTCAAAGTCTTCAATGATCTGTCCTACAGAAATGAAGGTGGTTGTATTCATGCCGTAATGTCCTGCGTGAACGCCAATGCTTACTTCAAAAGCGGTGCCAATCTCAACACCGGAGGCGATAGTGAAGTTGGCATCGATTTCGTATGCTTCTCCAGCGTCGAGGTTGTCTTGGATAAAGGTAGTTTCGGCAAAACTCAGGTCATTGGAACTGCTGAAAATATCAAGGTTGATATTATGGGCGGCACTAGTGCCTTTATTGGCGATTTTTACTTTCAGAGTGCCATTGCCACCAGGCAGTAGTGCATCTGTTGCATTAGCCTCGACAATCTCCAATTTTGGAGCATGCATCATGATGTTGAATTTGCTTTCCCACGTGTCGGTGCCATTTGTGATGTTGACAGAAATGATAGCGTTTGTCTTGTCGGGAACACTCACAGCGCATTTCATCTGGAAGTCTTCGATAGTAGAAGTTTGATTGGCAGTCAACGAGGCAATCGTTGCAGAGCCATTGAGGATTTCGATGTATTCTGATTCAGTGGATAAAGTAACGGTCAGATTATTTGCAGTCACCGTTCCTACATTTTTAATGATGGCGTCAATTCCGAAAGTCTCACCATAATCCACTTGTTCGTTGCCTTCTTTTAACGTATAGCTGTCTATGATGACGTAAGCACCGTTTAGAGCGGCAGCAGGCACTTGTTCAATGATCGGGATGCGTTGTGGGTGGGTCACGCAGATGGTGACATCGCCATTGGAAGTGATAGGATCAAGGTTAATGGTGACACTGCCACTTTCATCGACAAGACCAACTCCATGAAGCACGCCGTCTTTGCTGATGGCAACGTAGGAGCCGGCGTCAGCACTAACTTCATAGGTTGCTAGGCCAATCGGGACAATGTTCATGTGGCTGACCTGGTTGGCAGTAGGCTGAACACGGAAAGGCATGATGGAGCCGTCGCCCAAGGTGTGGTAGGCTTGCCAGCAATATAAGGTGTTTTTGTGCAATTGGATGTTGTTGGCTTCGGCGTAGTTGCTGGCCAAGTTGCCGATAAATGGAATGGCGGCAATGGTGTTGTAGGCATTATCCATCCAAATGGCATCGTAGCATCCCATAGAGGTTTCTTCCATCGTGGGCATAGTGCCGTTTGCGTGGTTGGTGGCGCCCACGGCGAAGTAGTAGTCGTTTAGCCAATAGGTGGAAGGACATGCGCCGATATAGGCATAAGCGGCTTTCTTCTCGGCACGGATCATGGCTTCGCCGAAGCAAGTACCGTCATACCCCCAGTCGGCGGCAACGCAGCAGTTGCCCATGGCTAAAAAGTATTTGTCGGTGTTGGTAAGGTTATTGACGCCAGAAATGTTCAATTCAGGATCAGCCCAACTGGTGTTGGAACCGTGAGCCGTGTAGTTGGCAAAACCCACGCCAGTGTTCAGGTTATCGTAGCAATTATCATAGGTGCCATGACTGTATTCATGGACATTGGTGAAACCGTGATCGGTATTATAATAATAGTGCGTGGCATACCAGATGGCGGGACGTCCGACAGTGACACCCCAGCCGGAGTGATCTTCGCCGGCAATCAACAGCACATTGCTCAAGTAACTCGGATCGGGCATGGTGTATTGCTCGTAAACCAGCGATTTCTCTATGATGGATTCCATTTGTGCAACAGTTTCTGCACACATGCGGCTGTGGAACATGTCGGGGAATTCGTCTCCATCAACACTTTCGTAGTAAAGGTCTGTCACACAGTTGGTCTGGCTTCCGATGGCACTTTCCGGAACTTGATCCCTATCACCGAAGATAATAATAAAAGTGGGTGCATCGGCATTGTATTTCTCTTGAATGAAGCTCTTGATGGCTGTGGAAGTGGTGCCGATTTCATCCGTGTAGTTCACGTCCATGTAGAAGCCTTTGGTGGTCTTCCAGGAAATCCAGGGCTGCATGGCATCTTCGAACATGCGGTTGGCAATGACAAGCATCTTGACAGGTGACTGCCAAAGGTCGGGGTGTTCGTCATAAATGTCATCACGCCAGTTGAACATCTGTCTGTAGATATTTGCAAAGTAGGGGCTGAAGGTTCTTGCAAATTCGTTGTCGGATGCGGTTTTGTCGTAGCTGCCATAGCTCACTTCGACTTCGATGTCGTTGAAAACCTTGATGCTGTTGTTGACAGCGTCATATTGAATAGGATTGATGGTCAATGAGCCGACCTGAATGCCACGCATGGTGCCGAGGATTTCAAACTGGGCGAGATCACGTGCGGCATAGCCACGTGTATTGTAAACCTTTTCATTGTATGCGAAAGGAATGTCCTCGGGCCTCTGGTCTTTGCGGAGCATGGGCTGTTGAGGGGTAATGGTTTTGACACCATAGTCGGCAAGATTGTAAACAGTCGTGCTGAAGCTCTTCACATTTACAGTGACGTCCTTGGCACCGATAGGAATAGAAAGCAGCTGGTGGGCGGCAGGCAGCGAGGGTTCTCCCAATCTGCCGCTGGGATAGGTCTCGTCCATCAATATGTAGGAAAACTCACCTCTTTCGGTGCTGACTTTCCCGGTCTCGATGTTGCTAAAAGAAAAAGTTGCAGAGAATCCGTCCTTAGTGAGGTTGGCACACTTTTGTGACGACTTGGCTGCACCAAGATCAATGCGATTTTGTGCGGAAACGGTGGTGCCGAACAGCATGGCCATCAGCACAAAGACCGTCATGAGTAGATTTACTTTTTTCATCGTTTGTGATTTTGTTTGATATAAGAAAAATTTCATTTAGCTTGTTGATAATTAGTGTGTTGCTAGAGTACGGCGCAATAACGGAAGTCTCCGACAGCCTCACAGCTGACGGAAATCCGCAGTTGACCGGTGTTTGATAGCCTTTCTTTCATTTTGAAAATCCTGAATTTCAAAAATTCGAAGCCACAAAAATAGTCAATTTATTCAGTATTTGGTTGCCCAATCCATGATATTTTTGTTTTGTGGCTTGAAAAGCCTTTTGTGCATCATGAAAACCTGTCTTTTTTCAACATTATTATCTTTTATGGGGCAGGGATTTAGAAACCGTCTTGAAATGCTGTGATTCAGCGTGGCTCGTGTGCTACGCTCACATTAGAATCCGTCATGCCTCATCATAATCCGTCATGCCGGACCTGATCCGGCATCTCATTACCATCGCGGCACCATCCTCATAGGAGCATATCCTCAAAAGGAGGTTCCGTGTCAGGCACGGAATGACGACCGGTTTGGGACATGGCACGGGATGACTACAATAGAATAGCGTTGTACGCCTGATGGAGCCGTACCATTCCGCGCAGCAAGGTCGAAGGTGCCAGCGATATGAAACCGTCATTTCAAGATCTTGTGGTATTGCCGATCGTCGGAAAGGATTTCCATGGCTTTTTTGAGGCCGGGATCTTCGGTAAGGGTTACCTGATAGTATTGCTGCATGTCCCATACGTTTCTTGCAATCAGCGCCTTGATCTGTAGCCTGACAAAATGCTCGGAACGCTGGAAATCTTCTTCTTTCCATTCGATTTTTTCTTTTTCAGCCATGTCTTTGAAAGCTGCAATCATGTCGCCGTCAACCGTAAAACGTTCGTTGTAAGCATGAATGTCGGGATATTGCTGCTTCAGCTTCTCACGGTATTGCATGACGTAGTCAACGGTGTATTTGTTGAATACGCCTTTTCTGACGAGGTTGGTGTAGAGCTTGCTGCTGAAGCTGGTGTCGGCAGGGATAAAGATATCGGGCATGATGCCGCCTCCGCCATAAACGATGCGGCCGCCTTGGGTCTTGTATTTCAGCGAATCGGGGAAATGTATGCTGTCGGCATGGAAATACTCGCCATGCTTCAGGCGCTTGGTCATCTCTTTGTAATAGTCTTCCGTTCCTTGCTCGTAAGGACGTTGGATGCACCGTCCGGTGGGGGTGTGGTAGCGTGCGGTGGTGAGTCGGATGACAGAACCGTCGGGCAGGTTGAACGGACGCTGAACAAGACCTTTCCCGAACGAACGCCGACCGATGACAACGCCCCTATCATGGTCTTGCACGGCTCCCGAAAGTATCTCGCTGGCCGATGCCGACCCCTCGTCAATCAGCACGACGAGTTTGCCTTTCTTGTAGCAGCCTTTAGTAGTGCTGCGCCATTCCTGACGGGATGATTTTAAGCCTTCGGTGTAAACGATAAGACGGTTTTCGTCAAGAAACTGATCCACAAGGTCGATGGCGGTGTTCAGGTAGCCGCCGGTGTTGCCCCGAAGGTCGAGCACCAACGATTTCATGCCCTTGTCGCCGAGTTGTTCCATGGCATTCTGAAATTCCTTGACCGATTCTTGGGCGAAACGGTCCAACTTGATGTAGCCGATGGCATCGGAAACCATAAACGACGCATTTACGCTGTTCAAAGGAATCTTGTCTCTGATGATTTCAAAATCCATCAGTTCGGGGTCGCCGCAGCGTAGCACGCTCACCACTACTTTGGTACCTTTTTTGCCGCGCAGGTTTTTCTGAACGTATTCGTTGTCGATTTTCTTGCCGAAGCAATCCGTTCCGTCAATCTTGATAAATTTGTCGCCTGCCATGATGCCTACTTTCTCCGAAGGCCCGCCTGCTATCGGGCTGATGACCGTAATGGTGTCGCGAATAAGCTGAAACGTCACGCCTATGCCTTCGAAACTTCCCACCAATGGCTCGTTAGCTTTCTCCACATCCTTTTTCGAGATGTAGGCGGAATGCGGATCCAACTCTTTGAGCACTTCAACAATGGCGGATTCGGTCAATTTTTCGAAATTGACGGTATCGACGTAGAAGTTGTCGATGCAATAAAGGCTGGTGGCGAATTTCTGCGCACTCGTCTGGGCTTTTGACAGCGTTTTTTGGGCTTGTAGCGAGGAAAACAGGCCCGGCGACAATAGGATGTAGAAGGTAAGTATGGCTTTGAAAAATGCTTTTATCATGGATGAGCAGTGGTTTATTAATGGATTAATAGGTGTGTGGACGATATGTTCCAATAGCGGCGAATGGTTTGTTATGGTCTGATGATGTCAAAAGTATTGTCGTCATGCAACCGGATAATGGTAGAACTTTTTGGGGTGCTGAAAATGTCGTGATACAACTGCACGGTGTAGTCCACGGATTGCTTCACTTCGTCTGAAATTTCGCGGTAGGTTCGTGCGGAAGGTTGCCCCGACAGGTTGGCGGAGGTGGAGGTGATAGGCTTGCCGAACTGCTGGATGACCTCGCGGCAGAAATCATGGTTGACTACCCTGATGCACACCGTCTTGTCGGCAGAAACATTCTTCGCGAGGCTCTTGCTCTCGGGATAAATGATGCTTAGCGGGTTGATGGCGTGGTTGATCAGGTCGTAAGCGATAGGAGGAATATTAACCACATAGTCGCTCAGCCGCTCTATCGTGTCAATAAGGACGATCAGGCTCTTGTCATTTGGACGTTGTTTGACTTCATACACCTTGCTACATGCGCGGTTGTTGGTGGCGTCGCAGCCGATCCCCCAAATGGTATCGGTCGGATAGAGGATGGTTTTTCCCGCTTTCAGACATGCCACGGTTTTCTGTACTTCTTCTTCAAATGTGGTCATCGTTTCAATCTTTTTTTAGTTTGGTTTCTTTCAGTAGAGCGTGCAAAATGTTGTATTTGTGTCGGGTGGCACGCGCCAGTGTGCGGCAGATAAACCACCCCGTGCGTCCCTCAAGGCATCCGCCTTTGATGATGTAGTTGCGGAAAAAGTCAAAGGACGGACTGAACAGCCGGTGTATCGGACCGGTTTTCTTATTGCGCTCAAAATAAGACCGTCCGCCCAGCTCGGCAAAATGAAACATTTGTTTTTCAAATCCCTCCGGTGTGTCGAAGGAATAATGCAGCAGGTTGCCGGCGAGCTTGGTGACTTTGGGTGTGCCGTGGTATTCCAGTGTTTCGTGAATCAAGCCTTTCCAATGGGCGAACCCTTTCGGCCAGATGCGCACCTTGGTGTCGGGATAAAGCCCGCAGCGGCGAATCCAGCGACCGCAGTAGTTGTTCAGGCGGTTCATGGAAAAGACCTCGTCGTTGCCGTGTGGTTCTGACTTGAACGTCGAAATGGAGCGGCACAGCTTGTCGGACAGGGCTTCATCGGCATCGATGGAAAGGATGTAATCGCATTGGGCAAGATCGTCGGCGAGGTTTTTCTGCTCGGCATAGCCTAACCAAGACTGGCGATGAAACTTGACACCATATAGGCGGCAAATCGCTTCTGTGCCATCGGTCGATTCCGAGTCAACCACAATGATTTCATCGGCGATGCTTTTCACCGATTCGATACAACGCCCAATCTTGGCTTCTTCGTTGTAGGTGATAATGACGACAGACAGCGTGTTCATCCTTTTGCAAATTTTCGCAAAGGTAGAATTTTTTTGCCGAATGCAATATTAGAAGTTATTTTTGAATGCTTATCGGTATTTGTCATGCTTCATCAGAATCCGTCATGCAGAACAACGTCATTCTGGACCTGATCAGAATCGATTCAGCATCTCCTCACCAGCGGCAATACCATAATAGGATAACATCCTTGCAAGGAGATTCCGTGTCAAGCACGGAATGACCGGTTTGGGACATGGCACGGAATGACTACAATAGAATAACGTTGTAGTCTGATTGAGCTGCACGTCCCTCATTTATCACAACGTAGCATGGAATGATTTCGACGCTACCCATTCAAAACAGCTTCATGAAAAAATCGTACTTTTGCGATGCGAAAAAACCGAGGAGATGACTGTTGGAATCCCATTCTGGATGCTATTTGTGGCTTTGCTGGCGGGTTGCCTGCCTGCCGGTTTGCTTTACCTTTGGAATCGGAAACAGCATTATGGCAAGCCGCTGACCATTGTCTTGTTTGTGCTACGCGCCCTGATGGGTGCAACGGTGGTGCTGTTGCTTTTCAACCCCTATATCAGCCAGAAACTGAAACAGGTGGAACAGCCCGTCATCGTGGTGGCGCACGACAATTCGGCATCTGTTGTCTTGGAAAAGGATTCCGTGTTTTACAAGTCGGAGTATCTTGATCGGTTTCGGGCATTTTCAGAGGATCTGAAAACCGACTTTCAATGGGATGGCTATCTTTTCGGGCGGCAGGTTTCCGATTTCGACACACTCGCTTTCGATGAGCAGTTGACCGACATGTCTTCTGTCCTGCAATCGATAGAGCGAAAATACTACAAACGCAATGTCGGGGCGGTGGTCTTGTTGTCCGACGGCCTGTACAACCGGGGTTTTGCCCCCGATTTTGTGGCGGGACATTTCCCGTTCCCCATCTATTCGGTTATCTTGGGCGATACGGTGGCCTATCCCGATTTGCAAATCAAAGAAGTGCAGTATAATAAGCACGTTGCGGTAGGGACGGATTTTCCGGTGCGGGTGCTCGTTGCTGCGACCGATTGCAGTGGCACTAAGGCGGTGCTGCGGCTTTCGGAAAAGGGTAAGACGATAGAAAGCCGTGAAGTTACAGTGCGGTCCGGTCGTTTTACCAAGGAAATCGATTTCATGCTGTCTGCCGATCAGCCGGATGTCCGTCAGATTGAAATAGAAATTACGGGTCTTGACGATGAGGTGCAACAGTTGAATAACACAAAGCGCCTATATGTTGAGGTGACCGATAAAAAATATCGCATCCTCTGCCTCGGTCATGCACCGCATCCCGATATGAGCGCGTTGAAACGCGTGTTGAATGACAACTTCGAGATGGCCTGTGTCTTCGGTAACGAGAAAGTCCCTGATTTTGGTGATTACGATTTGCTTATCCTGCATCAGGTGCCATCGGCGAATATTGACGTGACTACGATTTACGATGGTTTGCAAAGGCATCCCAAGCTTCCTGTGCTGTTTGTCGTTGGCGGAGCAGGGGAGGTCGAGGCGATATCGAAATTGCAACAGGTGTTTGAATTGCACCGTGGAGCGACCAATACCCTGCTTGATGTCAGACCCTTTGCCAATACTTCGTTCTCCTCCTTTACTTTCGATGCCCAGTCGGCAGAACGTGTGGCGCAATTTCCGCCGCTTGCCTTGCCCCATGTCGAAATCAATGCGTTGCAGGCGCACGACGATTTGCTTTTGCAAGAGGTGCTTGGCAAAAAAACAGGACTTCCGCTGTTGTCGTTTGCCAACGATGGCCGCAAGATGGCTTTTTTGTTTGGCACGGATATTTGGCGGTGGCGACTTTATGATTTCCGTCAGTCTAAGAGCCATGCAGTCTTTGACGAACTTTGCTCCAAGACCTTGCATTATCTTTTGACCGATGCCGACAATGCGTTCAGGGTGGTGTGTCCGGAAACATTTCTCGGCAATGAACGTGTCGTTGTACGGGCCGAGTTGCGCAATTCCAGCGGCGAATGGGTGACCGATCCGGATGTGGAAATACGGATTACCAATAAAGTGGATGGGGCGAACTTTGACTATGCCTTTGCCCGTCGCGACCACGATTACGAATTAGATGCAGGCCTGTTACCCGAAGGTGTGTACGGCTACGAAGCACATTGCAAGCTGGGTGCGAGTGAAATGAAAGCCAGCGGCTCGTTTTCGGTGGTTTCGGTAGGCATAGAGGCACAGCAACTGACGGCTGATGCCGGACTCATGCGCACATTGGCTTTCACAACGGGAGGCCGATGCTATAACGTGGAGCAATTGACGAAACTGGCTGAAGACCTGCGCAACGATGCAAACATCACCTCGGTGGAACGTCATGAAACACGTTTTGAAGATCTGATACACACCCAATGGCTGTTTTTCATGCTGTTGGGATTGGCCGCCGTGGAATGGCTGCTGCGCAAAATGTTCGGAAGCTATTGACCACCCAGCGGCGAATGGCAAAAGTGTAGAAAACTATAACGTTCAATTACCCGCTGCATCCTTGAGCCGAGCATCTGTTGTTGGCGGGCGCACTATCGGTTTATTATTTCGATGGCTTTCTCTAAAACTTCATCTCTTCCATTTTTGATTCCTTCGATTGTCGGTTTTACCATGATGTCGGGTACAATTCCTATGCGTTGCGTTTCCGTTCCGTCCGGATAATATATTCCAATTCCCGAAATCATGGTTCGCAAGCCTCCGGGTAATAATACTGAAGAAACATTCCCGTCGGCTCCTGCCGTTGTGCTTCCTATAATAGTTGAGTTGTGTACGGCTCGAAATGCCATTGCAGTATATTCAGCTTGGCTTTGTGATTTTTCATTGACCAATACAGCCAATTTTCCTTTGTATCTATTATCATCACTTGCGATTTTTATTCCCTCAAAAGAAATGAACTCCCCCGGATTATTAGGGTTGCCTCGCGTAAACTTTACAAAAGCAGTTGGCTCCGATACAAAATAAGACCCTAAGGCAAACGGAACAAATGTGGATGGGTAATTACGAATGTCGATGATGATTCCTTTTGTGTTTTTGAAGGATTTTTTGATTTCGGGAATGTCTTCTTCTTTAATGTTGGCCAATGTGATGTAACCGATATTGCCGTCTAATAATTTATAGCATTTGTCATCATTATTCACTTTGTACCATTGGTACATATCTAGTTGGTTGCTTTCATATAATGCAATCTCTATCTCTCTTTCCTGATTGTCGGAAATGTATTTCAGATTAATTGTGCTTTTTTTAGAACGCAGCAAATCGGCTGAAATATCTCTTAACATCGACGCTTTATTGGATGAAGGATAATAAATTTCCAAGCTGTCTATGATAAGTCCGACGGATTTTCCGTTGATATGAGTGATAACATCTCCAATTCTCAATCCGGATAGTTCCGAAAGTTCGGGATTGAAATAATCCGTAACGACCAATTGATTTTCAACGAACTCGGCTTTGAAAGGAGCGTAGTTGTTTCCTCTTAATTCGTCAATTTTATTTCTGCCTCCCCATAAGTTTGCGTGTGTATCATGTAGTTCTCCAATAACTTGAATTGCCGCAAGCTCGTATTCTAACTCATCTTTTGCATTAATGAATTTAGGTATGTATTCTTTAAGAACTATATCCCATTTTTTATCGGTTAAATGTTTGTTGGGAGAAAAATACGCAATTATATTCCAATATCTGTAGAGGGCCAACAGCCTAAACCCACTGTCGGGATAGGGCATGTTAGAATACGCATTTTCACTTGTAAATTCGGGATTTCCGACATACTGATTGAGTTTGATATAATAGTTTTCTTCTTGATTCCGATTGTTGTAAATTTCGTGCAGTGTTGATTTTAAGCTGTTTGACAAATCGGAATTGTCAATCCATGATAAATCAGGCTTCGACACTGCATTTGGCGATGTTGGTTCGCATGCTTTGCAAATCGATAAAACTCCATATTTTTCAATCCACGAGGCGATGGTTTTATCTCTTTCCTGGTTGTTTTCTGCTTTTAAATACTCAGGAAGGATTCTGAACAACTCATAGTCCCAATTATAATTTCCTTTGGCAATTTCAGGATGATGGTATTTCAAAAATCCCCAGATTCTACCCAATAACTCTAAATCACTTGTGGTTTTGTTTGTCAATTCGGGAAATGTGATGTTTGAACCGTTGTCAAATTCTTTGTCTTTTTCTGCAGGTAGGATTTTTCTCGTATGGATTTCAAGGTTTTCGTCGTCCAAATCTTTCCCGTCAATTGAAACCTGCAAATTGTCCAACCACATTTTCCCGTTTCCGACCAAGAGACCGCCGAATACGATGTTGTCAGTCTTTTCCGGATTCAGCTGTAGTGTGATTTCGTATTCTTTCCAATCGGTTGTGCCTGTGATTCCCCTATCACTCATATTGTCAAAACCGATTCCGGGGTCGATTCGCACCCACAGTCCAGCATAACCGTTGGTTACATTTTCGGTCTTTATGTATCCCGACACACGGATGAGCTTTCCGCGATAATTGTGTGGTAAATTGATTGCCAGCGCCTTAAAGTCGGATTTGCCTCCCTGGCCTTCAATTACAGCCGAAAAACTACCGTTTTGAACATCGATTGAATCTACATGGATGCTGTAATCATTGTTTCCGAAGCTTTTCCATTTCGAGGGATAGTTGTTTTCGACTTGTTCAAAGTCAAGATTCAGTTTTTGAATTTCAGATGTTTGGGCACATCCAAGTTTAAGAATGAATAATGTAATAATTACACTTAGAGTCAGTTTTTTCATCTTTCTGATTATTTGAAGGTTCGTGAAAATGTTTTGGCGTAAACGCCCATTTTTGCGCACTTCATCTATCTCGCACTTATATTCTCCACACATTGTGAACTTACTTTCCGCAAAAGTAATGAATAAAACCATATAGGCTGAGCGAAAAAAATGAATTTTTGCACAGCCTCGTTCGATAGTCGTCTTATTTTCAAAACAGCTTCTTATTCCGGCACGTAGATGATTTCGCCGTTTTCCAACTCGTATGCAATGCCGACCCGCTTGCCGCGCTTGTCGCTGGAACTCTGGTCCTCAGATGGGGTGTAACGGTTGATTTTCTGCCCCTCCTTCGTGATGATTTCCATGTTTTGCTTGCCGGGGTTCTTCACCATGGTGAAATCCTCCTGACTGAACATTTCCGTCATGTTGTATCGGCTGACCAAAGCCACCATCAATGCCAAGGCAAAGACCATGGCCACGTCGAAAAGGTTGCCGACCACGCTCATGGGATCCATGTCGTCATTCTTTTTCAGTAGGTGACGTCTCATGGCTGTTGTGATTTTTGTTTCAACAAATCGCCAAGGTATTCGAGGTTGTTCATGTCTTGCAGGTACCAGCGTTGTTTCACCTGAAGGGTGATGAAGCCGATGGCACTGGCGAAGAGACCGACCACGGTGGTGGCAAAAGCCACCTGCATGTTGTAGGCCATCGAGGCGATGTCGCCGGTAGAAAGGCCCACCAACGCGGGTCCCATGGGTATCAGCGTGCCCATCAAGCCGAGCATAGGTCCCATTTTGGTCAGGGTCTTCGAAAGGGCCAGATCCTTGTCGGCGGCAATCTCGAAGTCGGAAAACATTTTCTGCACCATGGCAGCATCGTTTTTCTCCGCAACCAGCATTTTGGCGTAGCGAATCACAAGGGCATTGTTTTTCTTTGGCAAACGGTCGGCCCATTCGTCAAGATTGCAGGTGTTGAGCGTGGCAAACTCTTGCTTCAGCATTTGTTCCGTCTTGCGCATGGAGAGATACTGTCCGAAAAAACTCCCGATGAGCATGAGCGAGCGGATGAAGAAAAAGATAAGAAGAACGATGACCGGCACGAGAAGGCCTGTCGAAATCCAATAGAGAATGTCAGTGATATAGTGCATTTTATTTCAATTTATGTAGTTTGTATTTTCGATAATAATAGCCGATGAAAGCACCTGTCAGGGCGAAAGCGGCGATGCCTGCCAATGCTTCGAGGTTCATCTCTCCTGTTCCTTTCACGGCGGTGCGGCCATTGACGGTTGCCACGATGCCGAGTACACCTATCAAGGCGTTGGTCAGGAAGAGCAGTTCCAAGCGCACTTCTTTTTCGGGTAAGAGCCAACGCAGCACTTTTGCTCCGACAGGTATCAGCACCAAAAGCCCTCCGGCAAAGCACCACGCGATGACGGAAAAACGAGCACCCGGAAACTGAAAGATAAGCTGAACGAGGCAAATGAAGAGTACGGGCAAAATCAAGATGCCTGGAAACCAGCGCAGGATGCGGTAGCGCCAAACCACATGGCGGCTCACCTTGCCCGTTGTCATCATGTTGGCCGCCAACATGCAGAATCCAATCTGAATGATGACTTCCAGATACAGGACGACAGAGGTGTCGAGCATCAATGACGGATTGTTCAGCCAATCGTGGATTTGCGTCTTAGACTGTTCGATGGCGTATGGCCATGAAAAGCCGATGAAAAGAGACACGGCAAGGCTGATGCCAAGGAGTGTCCACCATTTCTGATAGGTCTGCTTCAACAAGAAGTTAAAGCAGACCAATATCATGAGTATGATGACCAATGTTTCCATTATTCCTCGGTGTTCTTACGGCGGCGGCGCACAAAGATAATGAGTCCGATGACGATGATAACGGCAACGGCAGTCACAACGATGCTGTTGATACGGGTGACACTTTCTTCATTCTGTCCGTTCATTTCTTCTTTTTTCATCACCATGGCTTGATTGTCTGTCGGATCGGAGACCTGTTGTTCGCGCACCTTCTTGATTTGCTGTTTGTAGGCTGCCGCTTGCTGTTCGTCATTGCGGGCGGCGATAAAGTCGCGCAGCTTGGCGTTGTCGCAGACCATCCCCGAACATGAAGGCTGGTGTTTTTGTACGAGTTCGGTGTGCAGTCGGGCAATGTCGTTAAGCTGTTGTTCGGTAGCCTTCCACATCCCTTTTCGTGCAGTTTCCATCATGACCGCAGTGATTTCCTCTAAAGCCGCCGGATTTTGGGTTTCGAAGTATTCCTGTGTGCCGAGGTTGAATTTGTCCTTGACATAGACTTCGTAAATCTCATCCCACATCTCGTTGTCAATGGCACGAGGCTTCATGACGTTCCATCCGTAGGTGTTCTGAACGATTTCGGCGAAAGAGCTGGCGCCGCCGGCTCCTCCTTTCATTTTTTCCTGGATGTAGTTCGGGTTGAAAATCGTGGTACGGCTTTCCACGCCGATGGCTTCTTTCACTTCCTGCATCCTTACATGATTGCGGTTGCGGTAATCGCTGAGATAGGCATCGGGGTCTTTACCGGTCACGTTGCGCACGGCGAGGTTCATGCCCCCCATGAACTCATACACATGGTCGAGGCTCAAAGCCCCCCAAGTGTTGCTTTGACGCGGCTGTACTACGGCCTCGGTTCGGGTCAGAGCGGCTTCAAAAGCAAACTGCTTGACGGTTTCCCAGTATTTTTCGCTGCCGTAGAAAGCCCCCATGTTGTTCAAATAAACCTTGGCGATTTCTTCTTCTTTCTCCCAGCGGTCGCCAGCCTGCACCATGCCGGTGATGCCGGTGCCGTAGTTGCCGTTCACGCCGCCAAAGACACGATAGGTGGAAATTTCACGCGCTTCTTTGGGTGAAACGCCTTTTTCAATCAGGGTGCGTTCCGATTCGATGACGCCTTCTTTTACGCGGTTGTCGAAAACATCATCCGTCGCTGCTGCGGCCATTTCGACGGCGCGGTTGATGAGGAATAGCCTCGATGCGGCAAGGTCGCGAAGCTGACCGCTGGTTTGAACCACCACATCGATACGGGGTCGCCCCAACTCTTCGGAGGGTATTAGGCGGAGGTCGGTGACACGCCCAAAGGCATCGCGAATCGGCTCCACACCCAACATATATAAAATCTGAGCAATGGTGGCTCCCTGCGTTTCGATAAACTCGCCACTCCACAAGGTGTAACTGACCTTGAGCGGAATGCTATCGTGGTGACGACGGCGATATAGATCTATCGTATTGTTAGCCAATAGTTTGCCTCTTTCCCATGCCGTCTCGCTCGGTGTTGCCTCGGCATTGATGCCGTACATGTTGGCACCTGTGGGCAATACATTGGGATTGACAATGGGATCGCCTCCCGACGAAGGACGGGTGTAGCCGCCGTTCAAAGCGTTCACTATCGAAGATAGTTCTGTTTCGGGACAGGCTTCCAGCTGTGTTCTGTAAAGGTTGGCGTTTTGCACGGTGCGCTTGATTTCCATGATGGCAGCAGCCCATTCTTTCTGTTCCTTGCTGTAGGTCTTCTTACCCATCATGCCCATCATGCCCGACATGCCGTTGGATCCTTTCTCACTTTTGTCACCCGACATCGAGGCTTTCATTTTTTCGAGGGCTTCGGGCGAGGCTCCCATCTTTTCCGCCATTTTCATGGCATCTTCGGGGTTCATGTCCTTTGCCATTTCACGCATCTTATGGCGCATCTTCCCGCGCAGTCCCGAAGCCGGTTCCCCATTGACACGTGGCATTGCGGCCCCCATCATCATCGGGCGACCCATGGAGGCGTTCCCCGAACCCATTGACATCATCATCGACATCATGTCAGTTGGCTGCATGGCTTCGGAAATCTTCGTGGCGCTGTCTAATTCGACAGGCGTTATGCCGGTCATGCTGCAAATCCAGCTGTCGGTGACTATTGCAGGATTGTTCCAGATGCGGCTGACTAATTCTTTCGAAGGATTGAGGTAACACTGTGTGAAAAGGGACTGATGTTTTTCAATCTCTTTTCCGGC
Organism: Bacteroidales bacterium; assembly: GCA_029983675.1. Taxonomy (GTDB): domain Bacteria; phylum Bacteroidota; class Bacteroidia; order Bacteroidales; family F082; genus Limimorpha. The sequence goes on from JASBYY010000029.1 coordinate 32,454, forward strand.
TTTGCCTTTTAATTTGTCCAAAGCATACAGGCTGTAGGCGATAGGGTCGGTGGCCATGGCGAAAACGCTGCTTTTGATGCGTTCCTGCTCATACGGCTCGCCAATGACATATAGTTGTCCGGTGACTTTCTCGCTGGACATTTCTTCAACATAGTGTTCGATACGTTCAATGTCTTCCTCGGAATAGGGAACGTCGAGAATGCTGTCCAATTCGAGCGAACGGTGCAGTCCTTCCTTTACCGTCATTCTTTTTACCACCAGTGCCAAGAATAACTGCTGTTGCTCGTCGCCGCTGTTCAGGGCCTTGTTGAAGCTCTCGATGGCTTCACTCACGTTTTTGTAAAGGGAACGCACGCCGCTTTCGAAAAACGGAGGTGTCAGGTGAGATTGTATGCCGCCATACGAACGGCGTTTTGCAATCAGGGCTTCTCCCACATCGGCTATGTCATAGACATAAAAATGGGGGAGGGATCCTACCAGCCTGTCGGGCCAGTCGTTGCTGCACAATGCCACTTGTTTGCGGGGCGTGAACTCCAAGCTGCCATGGGTGCCGAAATGGAATAGGGCATCGGCTTTGAAACCGTAGCGTGCCCAAAGGTAAGGTGCTATATATGAATGGGGTGGTGCGGCATCAGTGCCATGAATGATCACATAGGAGTTTTCTCCTTTTCCGGCAGCGGGCTGTGGCAGTAGTACCACATTGCCAAACTGCACACGTGCTACTCCTAAGTGCCCGTCCTCACTGACCAAATATCCACCCGGAAAATCGCCGTCGGCAGCCACTACTTCGGCGTAGCGTTCCGGACGAAGTGCTTTTTGTACCCAGCTTTCGTAGGTTTCTCTGTCGATGAGTTCCGGATTTCCTTCTTTCATAAAATTGGATTTGGCCCCCTCTGCATAGGAATTGAACAATTTGCCGTTTCGGTTGATCAATTCCTCCAATCCCGCGGCTGTGGCAGGCAGGCCTTCCACGTTGTATCCTTCTTGTTGAAGACGGCGTAGAATGTTGAAAAGGGAAGGACCCACTTCCATTCCGGCCGCTGTCATTGAGTTCAAGCCCGGACCCTTATAATAGAATATGGCGATGCGCTTGTCGGCGTTGCTTTTCTTTTGAAGCTGGATGTAATTCATAAGTGTCTCGACAAAGACTTCCAAGCGTTCGGGGATGGCACTCACGTATTGCAGGCCCTCGTTATTTTTGAAATGACCGAAAAGTGCAAACGGACGGATGGCACCGTCAATCTCAGGTGTCACTACACTTTGTGAAAGAAATCCTCCGTTCATGCCCATCTTGTCCGCTTCCCATTTATCCACCGAACGGTTGACATTCAGAGGAGAGAATAACGGAATGTTTTGCTGTTGAAGGTATTCCACCATTTTATCACCCATGCGTCCATGTGCCATATTGATGATGGCTGAAGGCATGACCGTATCCACATGACGATTGCGGATAAATTCCTGAAGGTTGTTTACAGGATATGCCATGACTCCCTTTTCTTCAAGACATCGGATCAAGGCGGAAGGTTCTCCCATTTGGCCTGTGATGATAATACGGGGAGCTTCTTCGTGATACAGGTTATGCTTTCGCAGATATGTCTCATACGCGGCAACCGATTGGAAACCGAGGTTCTCATCGTCGCGGTTCTCGACATTGGCATGATACATCATGTCGAGGCGGCGGTTGACCGGCGGTTGTACCTCGTGGGTAAAGAAAGTCTTCCTGTCGATTTCGTTGCGCACGTAGTTCAGCATGTTGCGGTAGTTGCCGCGTCCGCCGCTCGATATGTATTGGTCGAGTGTTCCCTCGGCGATGGTATCGACGGAAATGATGTTGTTGGCCGGATTGGTAACAGTGGATGACATGATGGGTACGCCGCGTTCGGCGGCATCGATGATGGTCTGCCGCTGCTCTTCGGTGATACGAAGTCCCATCGCATTGATGAAAACCATGTCGTACCGGTCAATGTGGTCGATGTCATCGATTCCAAGTTCATGGATTTTGATGAAACGGTTGTCATTTGCCTTGGACAACTCGCCCAAGGTGATGACCTGGTAATTGACAAAGGCGACATGCGTGGTGCCGAACCACTGTTTCCAGCTCCAAAAAAGCATGGCAATCAGTGCAATACATGCACAGCATAAAAAAATAATGTTTTTCTTTTTCATATTACTGTATGGATTAGAGTTTGAAAAGATCGGCCATGTTGATGTTGACCGTTGCTACGCCGCTGATTCCTTTTTGGGGCAGTTGCAATGAGCTGTCGGCCGCCTTGTCCTTGTAGTTAAACAGATTGTCAACGCCAAGGCTGATCATGATGCCTCTCGGGAAACGGGCGCCGATGTTCAGGTTGCACAATGTGCGCGGGGAGAAGGAGACTTCCATCAGGCCGGAAGAGGTGTTGACGTGTGTCGTAAGTCTTGAAGCCCACTGCCCGTGAAGGGTGGTGGTATAGCTGATTTTGCCGATTTTTTTGAGATACTGCACGTTGAAAGTCAGGCTGTGCGGACGAACGGTCGAAGTGTTCTTGCCTTCGACTTTTTGATAATCATTGACGTATGAATACGACCCCATCAGTGTCAGGCCGAAATCGGAACGCCAGCGAAGAATGGCTTCCACGCCTGTGGTCTTGGCTTGGTTGGCATTGACGTATTGCAGGTCTTTGCTGCCGTCGCCTATTCGTCTATAGACTATTTTGTCCCGAAACAGGTTGTGATAGGTGCTTACAGAGGCATTCCATCCGTTTCGGTTCCATTCGGCAGAAGCCGAAAACTGGTTGCTCGTTTCAGGCTTCAGGTTGGGATTACCATACAACATGAACCATCCCAGACCGCCCATGTCGTATTCCTGATACAGCTCTTTCAGCGAGGGCGAACGGAATCCCTGGCAGTAACCCAAACGAAGATTGACGGTGCTTATGGGGCGGTACATGGCGGAGATTTTAGGGGTCACATGCCACTTGTATCTTTCCTGATAGTCGGCGCGTGCGCCCATGATGACATTTAGACCATCGGTGATTTTCCAGTCTTCCTGCATGTAAAAAGCAGCTGTCTTGACATCGGCATCGGCACTATCCTTTATCATGTAGTGCTTCAGGTATTCATAGTTGCCTTCGGCTCCCGCACTGAACGTGTGGTCTCCGAAAGTGCCTGAATAGTCCAAATGGGTAACGTGGTTGCGGTTGCGGTAATCGGTGCGGACAAAACCGGCTTTGAAGAAGTCCTTGTCTTTCTTGTAATGGTCATAAATGTAGGAAAAGGAAAGTTGCTGTTTCTTGTCGATGAGATATTTCAGCTTTCCTGAAACGACACAGTCGGTGAAGATATCTTGGTAGCGTTTCCCTTCCGAAATGTTTCGTTTGTTGTGGTAGAAAGAGCCTTTGACATCGGCACTGAGCTTCTCTGTGAATGCATAACCGAATTTCTGGCTTGCATCCCATATATTGTAGCCGTGAATGGTGGTGAAGTCGGTGTTGCCTTTATCTTTGATGGTGTACGAATCCATGGTGCGGTAGGTGAGACTGCTCATGGAGGATAAACGGTTTTGCTTAGTGCCTACCGAGGCTGAGTACTTTTGGCCGTTGCTGCCGGCATAACGGGCCGAAATGTTGCCACTGTAAGGACGGTTGGCACTTTTTGTGATGATGTTGATAACGCCACCCAATGCGTTGGAACCGTAAACTGTTGACTGAGCGCCACGGATGACCTCGATGCGCTCGATGTCGTCCACGTTGAAGCGAGTGTAGTCCACATTATGATCAGAGCCTTCTCCGCTAATGCGTTCGCCGTCAATCAGAAACAGAATGTATTCTCCTTCCATGCCTTGGTACTTGATTTCAGGCATCTGGCTCATGGAGTTGTAGCTGAATTGCAGTCCGGGCAATTCATATTGCAGCAGCGATTCAATGCTCATCGGGTTGACAGCCTCGATTTCTTTCGGGCCGATGATGCGGGTAAGCACCGGCACTTCCTTGATAAGCCTTTCCACACGTGCTCCTGTCACCACCACTTCGTCAAGCTCATTCTTGGCAGGTTTGAGCTGGATATGCAGAGCCTCCTTTTGCCGTTTGGGGTCGATTTGCATTTCTTGGGTCTCAAAGCCGGAATATGAAGCGTGAAGGATGATGGGATCTCCCGATTTCAGTTGAATGGAAAAGGCGCCGTTGGTGTTTGAACCGGCGCCGATTGTTGTCCCCTTCACCCATACCGAAGCACCCGGCAAAGGCTCGCTGCGCTCATCGACGACAACGCCGCTGATGTTGTATTTCTGGGCAAGAGCGAAAAAAGGAGACAGCAAAATTAAACCCAATAAAACAGCTATTCTTTCCATTCGTAACTCAATGTGACGTATCCGCTTGCTCCAGTATCGCTGTATGTATCGGTAATTTGTATTTTTACAAGTTTATTGTCTTTACATTTTAGTACACAGACTTCTTTGGATGCGGAATAAATAGTTGGAGGCATGGAGTGTGTCGGGGTGCGAATGATGGAGTTGGAAAGCACCGTGTTGATAGAGGCTTTTTCGGCATAGCCGATTTCGCCGTCCATCATGTGGGTCAGATCCATGTAAAGCGAGTCTGAAACGATAATGTCGGCTTTATAGCCGTCTGTCGGCCATTCAGTCAGCTGTTTTAGGTCGGTGAGACCGGTAGCGGCCACTCCGCCACTGTTGGTCCTGATGTCGTAGCGGTGAACGGCAATATGCCAGTCCATATTGATGTCAGTTTCGCTGCCTTGTGCAGGAGCTGTAGAAACAAGGCTGTCCTCTTTCCAGTAGTTCCAAGCCGAAAAGTCGCGCAATGACTTCATTTCCCCTGTTTCGAGATTGACATAGGTCCAATTATTGTAGTTGACAGCTTTGACAGTAATGGTCTTCGTTTTTGTCTGAGGCACCGGCGTGTCTTTTGGCTTTTTACATGCGGGGAGTAATGCCGCGAGGCATATAACCCCTAAAACATATTTTAATTTCATAATACTATCTTTATTTATCCTTACATAATAAAAAGTAGGTGCAGAAGGATCCGTACCTACGATTTACGCATTATCATTTCAAAAAAATTGAGTAAGCAATTCTCTTCCGTCTCTTTTTGAGCCGTCAAATTCTATCTTGAGTCCACCCATCACATCTTCGACAGTGAAGTTCATCAAAGCCTTGTCGGTAATGGTTGCGGTGAAGGTGAAAGGATGCTCGTTCTGCTGTCCCGAATGGGGGTTTTTCATTTTGCAAATGCCCTCGGCTTCCAAACTATAGTTGTTGTCGTTTCCATTCACTTTCATGGTGTCGATGCTGAACTCTCCCCACGTTCCGTTGGTATAGGAAAGCGATACCTTGTCGTCGGATTCATAACGTAAATTCACCGTTTGGTCTTTTTCAATGGAGTTGGTGAAGAAAGCGCATGAAACTTTGATGAGGCCTTTGTAGGCGCCTGCCACTTTGTAGGCGACAGGCATTTCGCCTTCGTGGAAAGCTACGGTAAGTCCGCCCATCACATCGGCGACGACAAAGGTCATCGAGGCCTTGTCGTCAATGTTTCCGGTAACGGTGCAGGCATGGTCTTTCTGCTCTCCCGAATGGGGGTTGGTCATTTTGCAGATGCCTTCGCCTTCCAAGCTGTAACTGCCGTTTTCGGCTTTCACTTTCACCGTTTCAAAGGAAAAAACACCCCAAGTGGAGGAGGCGTAAGAAAGAGTGACCTCATTGTCATTCTTGTAGCTCAGCTTCACCGTTTGACCGTCCTCGACGGTATTCGAGAAAAATGAACAAGAAGTGTTGGTGTAGCCGTTGTAGGAACGGGCAACTTCATGCGCAACGGGCATTTTGCCTTCGTGGAACTCCAGTGTCAAACCGCCCATCACGCTGGGGATGGTGAAAGTGAACGAAGCGTTGCCGGCTTGCGACTTGATATTGGCCATCACGGTGCATTCGTATTCTTTTTCCGATCCGCCATTTTTCATTTTGCAGGTGCCGGTGCCATTGACTTTATAAATATCTTGTGCAAAAACAACAGTGGCTTCCTTGATGCTGAATTCACCCCATTTGTTAGAGGAGAATGTCAAATTTACGGTCTTATTGTTCAATGCCTTGGCAAGGGTAATGTTTTCGTCACCATTTACCATGTTTGTGAAATTGGCACACGAAGCGTTGATGTAGCCGTGGTATGTTTTGGCAATGGCTTCCGCCCATTTTTCTTCCTTGGGTTTGCGACAAGATACCATTAACATGGCAAGGGCGGCCAAAGCCAGCATGCTGAAACTGAAAGTCTTCTTCATAACGAATTGAATTTTAATTGTTTAATTTGAAATTAATTACTAAAAATGTAAATTGTGATTTTGAAATGCAAAATAAGTTGATTTTTCAACCATGGAACATCCCCATTATTGGGTATTTCTTGACGTTTTATCCCCATTATTGGTGATTTCTGTTGTCGGGTAGATGGTTTTCGTGCATCCGAAAATTTCTTTGTTGACCGACAAGATAGCGCAGTAGCATTTTTTGCAAATTTGTGTATCTTTGCGACCTCTTTTTAGCACAATAATAACGAATACCATACCATGAAAATTCAAGACCAAGCAGTCGTGACCATGACTTATGTCTTGCGCGAAAACGACGAGAATGGAAAGATTATCCAAGAGACCAAGAAAGAAAATCCCTTTGTTTGCATCTTCGGCATGAAGCAGTTGTTGCCCAAGTTTGAAGAAAACCTGATGGGCAAAGAACCAGGTGATACTTATTGCTTCAAACTGACTCCCGAAGAAGGATACGGCGTGCATTCCGAAGACTATGTAATGGACCTTGATAAGGATATGTTTTGCCAGGATGGCGTTTTGATGGAAACCGTAAAGCAAGGAGCGCAGCTGATGATGCAGACGGCTGACGGTTGTCCGATTGCCGGCATTGTCCGCGAGATTGGCGACAAGCATGTAAAGATGGACTTCAACCATGATTTGGCGGGTGTGCATCTCTGCTTTTCCGGTGAAATCCTTGAAGTGCGCGAATCGACGGATGCCGACTTCATGGGCGACTGCGGCGGCGGATGCAGCTGCGAAGACTGTGGCTGTGGCGAATGCTGTGGCGGTTGCCATTAAGCAGCGAACAGTGGAAAAAAACGAAAAGCCGGTAAAGTCCGGCTTTTTTGTTTGATAGGAACCGAAACAAGAGCTTTTATTCGTCATAAGTAGTTGGTCAAAATTAAGCTGCATGATGAGAATAATTTATGAAGAGGAGCATCCCGAAGGAAGCCAAGGCCC
>JASBYY010000030.1 GCA_029983675.1 Bacteroidales bacterium
CTCCCTTATTTACAGTCCGAGCGATGCTGTTTACTGGGTCGTACACATCAGGGATGTCTTCGATTATAATGCGGTGGAGGAAAACCATACGCAGAAAAAGCAACTCTTGAAAGTCCATCCGAACCCTGCCCAAACCCGAGTGGTGTTCAGCTACACCTTGCCGGAAGATGCTACTAATGCCGTGGTTACGGTTACCGACATGCTTGGCACTACTGTCGGGCGGTTCGAAACGAGTTCTGCCGCCGGCGAATACGTGTGGAAATGCACCGATGTAAAGTCGGGTGTATATTACTATGCCATCGTTTGTGACGGACTGACACAGACCGGCAAACTGGTGATTGCTAAATGATCTGTCGTACACACAGGGTTGCCGGAACTCTCGGCAAACCTGTATAAAAGTGAGATAATATGAAAAAAGCATTATTTATTTTGGCCATACTCGCCAACTCTTTTTTGCTGAATGCCCAGTATGTCATCGACTGGCAGCAATGCTACGGCGGAGAGAACAACGACGAGGCCACTGGAATAGTAGAAGTGGATGATGGTTTTCTGATTGTAGGTGGAAGCAGCTCCCCAAACAATGGATTGGTGGAGTGCGACTTCGGCAATCATATTAATGGCACTTGGTTAATCAAAATTGACGATAATGCCAATCTGCAGTGGGGTGATTGTTCCAGACACGGGTGTATGGCTTTTGACAGGAAGCTGTCCGGAAATTACTTTTATCTGTTAGGAGGTAGAGATTTTCCTACAACAGGTAAAACAGGACTTGGCATAACTCGAATTGACGAAAACGGAAACGCAATATGGGAACGGATTGTTGGTAATGAAGACCGCGATTTTTGGTATATGATAAGTGGTATTGCCACTAATGATGGTGGAGCTTTAGGTTTTGCGAATCCTTGTTTTTCGGGTGGTGATATATCACATGCGTATGGCGGCATTGACGGATGGCTCATCAAGTTGGACAGCCTCGGCAACACGGAATGGGAGGTTACCTTGGGAACAAATGAGGTAGATTTCGTGCACGGCTTGTGCGAGACCAGCGACGAAGGTTTCATCGCACTTATGTACTCTAGGGCAGGTGCCATGCCTGGATCCTTGCATCCTTGTAAACCAGAGTCGAATTGGATAGATGCCATGTTGGTGAAAGTCAGCAAGGATGGCAATATAGAATGGAACAGTTGCTATGGCGGAACCGAGGTCGATAACTTCTGTGCCGGTATTGAGACAAATGATGGATATTTATTAATTGGACAGACGGAATCAGATGATGGAGACCTTGAAAATGCAGGATACCATTTAGGATACGATCATTCACATAAAAAAACAACCGACATTTGGCTGCTGCGTTTGGATTACGAAGGTAACATCATTTGGAGCCGTTGCTATGGAGGCTTCGCAAGCGAGTACTCTCGATGTGTTTTCCAAAACGAAGACGGCGGCTTTACCGTGTTTGCCAGATCGGAATCGTTCAACGGCGATGTGCAAAGTGCTTCGCACTGGGATATGCCTTCGGGGACGTATGAATCGGGAAACTGGTGGATTTTCCGCACCGACAGCGAGGGCAACCTGCTGTGGGAGCGCGCCATCGGGTCAAGAAGTGGCTCACGAGAAGAACTGCGTGACGTCGTCAAGCACAATGACAGGGAATACACGATCGCAGGCTCTGCGCCAAACTGGGACGAGTTCAATTATATCTACCATGGAGATATCGAATGCACCAACAATTTCCTTTGTGGCATGCCGGGCAGTTACGTTTACTGGATCGTGCACATCAGGGATGTCTTCGACTACAATGCGGCTGGAGAAAGCAATGCGGAATCGGAATACTTCAAGATATATCCCATCCCGGCAAACGGCATCCTCACTATTAGTGGGGGGGGAAGAAGAGTACCATTATGTTTTGTATAACAGTATCGGTCAACAAGTGTTTAATGGTTCGGCGCAAAATGAAAAACAAATCAATGTCAGTAGCCTTTCTAAAGGCATATACTTCTTGGAACTAAATACTATGACGAGAAGTAAAACTAAAAAAGTAGTGATTAATTATTAAAATTCAACAACAATGAAAAATCTCGTATTTACCTTAACCTTTATGCTATCCCTTTTAGGCGTAAAGGCACAGAACTACCTTCCTATGGTATTGGATGGAGTAGAACAACAGTGGAATGTAAAAGTCATCGATTATGGTGGTTTTCCAAATTATCATTATTGGACAAATATCTATGTGACTGGTGACTATTATGAAGCAAACGGGCATACCTACAAAGCACTTCTTAATGAAAACGGTAATGAATATGGAATAGGCCTCAGAGAAGAAGACAAGAAAGTGTATGGATGTTTCCTAAAAAACAATCAATACATAGAAGAGCTATGGTATGACTTCAATTTGAATGTAGGCGATACCATGCGATATGAACACCTCAGTAATGATTACATAGTGTTATCAAGTATCGACTCCATATACGATTGGTTCACAGATATATACAGACGCATCTATGTCTTTGATCATTACAATTTCTATTGGATAGAAGGAGTTGGCAGTAATCTGGGTGTACTTCAGTACATCCCATTTTGTGGCTACTCGGAATCGCTCCTTTGCTATCACGAAGATGGTGAAGTCATGCTAGTTTTGGACAGTCCCTGCTATCAAAGTAATGTGAATGGAGTTTCGGAAAATATAAAGCAGGAGATTAACCTTTATCCCAACCCAGCAAATTCAGTGCTAACGATTGATGTCGTTGATATGGAATACAGTTACAGCTTATTCAACGCTATGGGACAAAAAGTCGCCCAAGGCACAGCCAAAGGTAAAAAGCAAATCAACGTTAAAGATCTGGTCAAGGGCATATATTTCATTCGCCTAACCAACGGTAAGCAAACATGTGTGAAAAGGATCGTAGTGGGATAGGAATTGGTATGGTTTATTGGGCTTAAGCAGTTTGCTTGAAAGTTTTTTAGTCCTTCCCTATGTTTTTCAGCATCGGCACAAACTTGAAGTCGCCGAACGCTTCGTGTTTTAGGCTTCCGTCATCCTGCTGTGGGATCGTGCCCTCGGGTCAAGAAATAGCTCACGAGAAGAACTGTTCGATGTCGTCAAGCACAACGACAAGGAGTACACCGTGGCAGGCTTTGCGCCAAATTTTTCAGAAAATGAATGGCCCTGCTACCATGGCGACATCGATTGCACCAACAGCTCCCTTATTTACAGTCCGAGCGATGCTGTTTACTGGGTCGTACACATCAGGGATTTCTTCGATTATAATGCGGTGGAGGAAAACCATACGCAGAAAAAGCAATTCTTGAAAGTCTATCAGCATTGCTGCACTAATGGTCATAAAATCAAAAGAATAGACGTTTCAACCGTGCTTTGAGAGCACCGGCAACTGTCTTTCCGAAACCCATCAGAACTCCGTCACCCACTTCAGATTGAAATACCTTGGTGTCAAGTGATTGGGAATAAAATGATAGATATTGTCAATATCCTTCAACCAAGTGTATGAAATGGTATTGTGGATATTCAGCAGATTGAATACTTCCAAGCTGAGGTACATGTTTTTCACATAATTCAGCGGATTTCCTTTCCTAAAGCTGCTGCCTTCGTTGATAAGCTGCTTGGTAAAACCGATATCGACACGCCGGTAAGGGGTATAGTGAAAACCCAATGGCATGTAGAAATCCGAAACACTGCGGCTCACAGGCAAACCCGATCCAAAAGTAAGGGTCATGCTGACTTTCCAAGTGGGAAAGCGCGGGATGTAGTCCTGAAAGAAAAGTGAAAAACTAACGCTTTGATTCGAAGGACGTTCGTGCCATCCCATAAATACCGTGTCCGCTATTAGCTCGGGAGGCGTGTTGTAAAATGGCAAAATATGATTTTTCGCATCAACGAGATAGTAGTCGCCCTCGACATCTTCCATGGTGCGCAAAAGCGAAAGACTGACCCAACTGTCGGTGCCTTTGACAAACTCGCCGTTCAGTTTGATGTCGAGACCCGTGGCATAGCCTTTGGCTTTTTGGTCGGCATAATAGCGGATGCACACATCGTTGACTTCATAAGGGATGATTTGTTTCAGGTACTTATAATACGCTTCGGAGGTCAGAATGAAAGGCCGTCCCCACGCACGGAACCGAAAATCGCCACCCATTACAACCTGATAAGACTTCTGCACATCGGCATCGGCAAACAAAGAGCCGTTGCGCTTACGAATCTCGCGGTAAAAAGGCACTTGATTATAGACGCCACCCGACAGACGAAGCACTATTTTCCGCGTCTCAGGGTCGGGGTTATAGGCGATGCCGACACGCGGACTGATATTGAAACGCTTGCTGAAGCCCCAATAATTCGCCCTCAACCCTCCCGTTACCACAATATCAGAAGCATTGGCTAACTCAAAAGTCCACGAGTGTTGGATAAAACCATCAAAATTATTGATAGACAATAGGTTGTTTGCCTTATTACAGGCATTCAGTTCCAAATCGGGCAACACGCTATGGACACAGCCTATGGAATCGGGAAGATGCGGAAGACTGTATCCGGCAGAATCTATCATTTCCCATTCATCGAGCACATCGTCAATGTATTGATGTTGGAAACGTGCGCCCCATTTCAGCACGTTGTTACCGTATGCATAAGTTCCCTTTTGGTCCAAATTGAAAACCTGCGCAAAGAAAGCGTTGCGGGCATGCTTAAGGTGGGTGCCCACGCTGTGGTAGTCAATCAAGCTATCGGAATGGGCAGATGCCTGCGCATTCTCACGCAAGCCGAGAAAATACTGGCCTTCAATATCACGTTTTTCGGTCTCGTTTGTAGAATATGCAGATGCTATCAGTTTCAGGTTCAGATTCTGATTCGGCTTAAAACTCAAGGTCAGTGCACCCATGCCGATAGAATAGTCATCAACTTCACGCCCTTTAAAATCCACACGCATTCGCTCAATAATGTTGATATTGCCATAATCAACACGGCCCGACTCGGGGATAATGGCATACTGATTTCTGGAATAATAGCCGAGCAACGACATATCCCACTTCTCGTTAAAGCTATAGTTGAACAGTGTCTGGACATCGGTAAAGTTGGGATGGTAGGATCCTTTGGTGTCGAGCACATTCAAGGCGAGGCTGGTGTTTTTGTAACGAACGCCGATCAGATAGCTGAACTTTTCATTGGCTGACGTGCCTTCCACGTGGGTATCAACGCCCAACAAACTAAGCGTAAGCGACCCTGCTGTTTCGCGAGGCCGTTTATAGGTGACATCAAGCACCGATGACATTTTATCACCATACTCGGCGGAGAAACCGCCTGCCGAAAACTCGATATTCGACACCAAACGAGAGTTGACGAAACTCAACCCCTCCTGCTGTCCCGACCCCACCAAAAAAGGACGGTAGATCTCGATGCCATTCACATAGACTAAGTTTTCATCGAAATTGCCGCCTCGCACTCTGTATTGCGAACTCAGCTCACTGTTAGACACCACACCGGGCAAGGTTTTCACAAGGTTTTCGATACCTCCGCCAACGGAAGGCAGCAGTGTAGCATGTTTGGCATCGAGCCGCGTTAGCGAAGTGGCATCGACGGCACGGTCGGAGATATTGGCAACAGGTAATGCTATGGCCGTGGATTTCAAGGTGATGTCTAATTTGAGGCTTTCCCCCTCACGAAGGCGTACGGGGCGCATCTCGGTGCCAAAGCCAAGGAAAGAAAACGACACGTCTATGGTTGTATCGGCAGGCAGTGTCAACTCATAATAACCCTTGTCGTTGGTGGTAGCACCCAGCGAAAGGCCGGGTACGGCAATATTAGCCAAAATCACGGGGCGACGGTCTTCATCGGTCACCTTCCCATAGATCATGCCTCTATGGCTCTGTTGGGCGAAAGCCACGACAGAAAACAACAATAATACAAGGATGATTCGCGTTCGCATGTATATGAAAACTTTATTTTGGGCGCATTATTGCGCCGAAGTTCAAAAAAAGCACCTAAACAAAAAAAGCCGCCCAGCAACAGCAAGGCAGCTATATTCTATTCGGCACGGCGGATTACCAACGGTTCAGGTTGCCATCCTTAGCGGCATCCATAATGGCTGCGTACACGCCTTTCTTGGTGATGGTGCGCAAACCGGCAGCCGAAACTTTCAGAACCACCCACTCGTCCCATTCAGGAACGTAGAACTTCTTGATTCTCAAATTAGGCACGAACGTTCTGTTGGTTTTCTTGTTAGAGTGAGAAACATTGTGTCCGGTAATCGGCTTCTTTCCTGTGATTTGACAAACTTTTGACATGACTCTTCTATTCCTTTAGTTAACAATTGTCTTTTCCAAATGGGCTGCAAAATTACAACTTTTTCACCAAACCGCAAGTGTTTTTGCGAAAAAAAAACCTCGCTCCCGATTTTTATCCGTAACACACCACTGCAAAATACTATTCCATCACATGATCAATACGCCAAAACGCCAATAACATAATGTTTTACAGTTATATAACGGCAGCAACATATTTATTCCTACACAATATATTGAACCGGACTTCTCCTTCCTTCCTCGTTTTTTTCTATTTTTGCCGTGACAAAACAGAATAACCATGATCATTGATGATTTGAAGGTAGGAGTTCTCATCTACACGATACAGGCCGATGATTCCAACGGCGCCATCTTGGAGCAAGCCACCGAGGACAAGCCTCGCGTGATGATGTTCGGCATGGGGCGTGTCATGAAAGCCTTTTCCGATGGTCTGCGCGGCTTGACAAACGGCGACGCCTTTGCCTTCACTATTGCGCCCGACAACGCCTTCGGCTGGCCCAGCGAGGAAAACATCACCCATGTGCCGAAAACACTCTTCATGGCCGATGGGAAAATGCGCAAAGAACTGCTTGTCGTGGACAACATCATCCGAATGCAGGACAAGGAAGGGCGTCCTTTCGAAGGCAAAATCCTCGAAATCGCCGATGATTACGTCGTCATGGACTTCAACCATCCTTTGGCAGGACACAGTCTGTTTGTAAAAGGAAAAGTGCTGGAAGTGCGCGAGCCCTCCATCGATGAAATGAACAAGGAACTTGAATACCGCAAACAGCACGGACACGACCATTGCGGCTGCCACGACCATCATTGCGGTTGCGACAAAGATCATGAAGGATGCTGCCACGAAGCATAAAATCTCATTTTGCATGAGCACAGGCAAGGCTTCTCTATTTTATCAAAAATACCGCAACTTCATCCTATACGCCTTGTTTGGCGTCCTCAGTACGGGATTGGAATTTGCTGTGTATTTCTTGCTTTGCCGCTTCATGTCCTACCTTGTGGCGAATGTCGTCGCCCTTCTTTGCGGTGTGGTATGTAGCTACCTGCTGAATCGAAACATTAATTTCAGAGTGTTCGACAAAGCGATGAGCCGATTCATGCTATTCCTTACCGTACAATTCTTCTGTCTGGCTCTCAGCACAATAATTCTCTATCTATTGGTCGATCTCGCAAGAATTGACAAACTGATTGCCAAGGGCTTCACTTTGATTCCGATAGCCGTGTTGCCTTATTTTCTCAATAAGAAAATCACCTTTGGAAACCTCGATCGAAAAAAAACCAAAGCATAAATGACGTCAGACACAACGACGTCAGTTCTTGATATGCACATCCATTTGTGGGAAAGGAATGCTGAGGCCTTCTTGCTGGAAAGTCTTGTAAACCTTTTCGTTCATGCTGAAGTAAACGCCCCAGTAATCGGCAGATTTCACCCAAGCCTTTGTGCTGATTTCTAAGGCATTATCGGTCATTCGATTCAGGCCTACGGCTACCGCAGGCTGCTTTAGAATGCGTTCGTCTTCCTCACACAGTTGCAGCAGCACCCGCCTCGCCTTGTCAAAATCATCACCGTAGGAAACGGTGAAAGTCCAATCGACACGACGGTTTTCCGCCGTGGAATAGTTGGTTATGATATTGGTGGATAGCGGACCATTGGGGATGATAACGGTCTTGTTGTCAACAGTGAGCAACACCGTGTTGAAAATCAGTATTTCTTTCACTGTACCCGATGCGCCTTGTGCCTCGATGAAATCACCCACTTTGAACGGCTTGAAAAGAACGATCATCACGCCGCCGGCAAAGTTCTGCAACGAGCCGCTCAAAGCCATGCCTATGGCCAGTCCTGCCGAAGCCAGCAAAGCGACAAGCGAAGAAGTGTTGATGCCCAACACGCCGACAACAAAGATGATCATGATAAAGTTGAGCGCCACACGAACCAGGCTTGACAAGAAGCTACGCAGCGACACATCGGTGTTACGTCGCCCCATTCTCCTCTCCATAGCACTATGAATCATCCTGATGGCCCATCTGCAAATAATGAGGACAAGCACAGCCGCAATGATGCGAAGACCCAACGGCACCAAGTAATTCTTCAACAACATGGGAACCCAATCGGAAGCGGGCGCATCTTTAAACACCTGCACCGCTTCTTCCAAATTCGACAGCGTGCTGTCTTTCACTGCTTTGTTGGTCTGGGACAAAATGTTTTCGGCAACAGTAGGCATACTTTGAAAATTTTTCGGGCAAAATTACTGAATTTTGAAGACATCAGGCTTTGCAATACGCCTTAAATCGCTTTGTGCCGGCCTCTTTTCATCATAATAGGGGATTTCCACACTCAAAAATACCAAACAATGGGGATGGACAAGATTGAAGAAACGCCCCATCTTTGCACTCGATTTTTGTCAACTAATGTTTTAGAATAAGTTTTTGAGTTTGTTAGAAACTGCTGAGATATGGGAACGGAGCCTTTCGTTCCCATACCGGCAAGTAAGGTCACCCCTTTATCCGTATTCAAGCCCAACCTTCCTTCTATAACGAGACCTCCCCCATCACTTACGGTATTTTCACCGAATTCGTTTCTCAAACCCTCTGCAAATGCGCCGCAGCTATCCACATATAATCAATTACGTCTTCCCATGGCAATATGACTCCTCTGGCAATTTGGGGCAGAACGACTTCCCTCCTCACCAGCGGCGACTCCCGGAGCGGTTTTGCCAACGGTCTCATCCTCGCTTCTAAATTGAACTTAGGAAAGGTCAATAACGTTTTTCTGTCCAGAAAAAACATCCCAATACCTGACTTCACAACAATTTTGCTAATATTGCACCATAAAACAACACCAAGTATGACTGCAAAAAAAGAAAAAGCCGAAAAGGAAAGCCCTATTCAATCGCAAGCCGATTTTGAACAGTATCTGAACAGAGCCGAAGCCGGCGAGGCAGAAGCGCAATACGAAATTGCCCGTGTTTACGGAATGGGCAATAAACGGATTGGTATCAAGCCTGACTACAAACAATCCCTGCATTGGGTACACCGTGCCGCTGACCAGCAATATGCCGAAGCCTTCAATTTCCTCGGCTACATCTATGCCTCGGGGCTCGGTGTTGATCCGTCTGAAGAACAGGCGCACCGTTATTATCTGCAATCGGCCCAATTGGGAAGTGCTTATGCCATGAGCAACCTTGCCTGGAGTTTTTTCACCGGAACGGGTACGGAAACGAACTACGAGGAAGCCAACTTCTGGGCAAAGAAAGCGGTGAAAGCCGGCGTGGAGAACGCACAGCTCCTGCTGGCCAACCTTTATTATCACGGCTTAGGCACACGAAAGAACTACAAAAAGGCTTTCACGTTGTTTTTACCCTTTGCGAAACAAGGCGACAGGCACTCTCAATACTATATCGGACAGTGTTACTTGCTGGGACAAGGTGTGGAGGAATCGGATCAGGATGCCGCCTTCTGGGTTTCCAAAGCCGCCAAGCAGGGGCTTCCTGAGGCTCAGACACAGTTGGGCATGATGCTGGTCACTGGATGCGGCATCGATACCGACACCGATGCGGCGGCACGGTGGTGGCGAAAAGCAGCAAAAGAAAATGATGAAACAGCCGAGCTTATGCTTTATTATTACTACATCGATAAAAGTGCCGGCAACGACACGAAGCAAGCGCTGAAATGGCTCAGAAAAGCCGCCGAACATGGTGAAGCAACCGCCATCGAGGAACTGGAGAACTTGGGAAAGAGAGCCTTTCAGGAGATGTTCGGCGAAATCATGTCGCAGCAATCCGACACCCATAAAAAGAAAAAGCACTGACCATGACACTCATAAAAAAAATCAGGGAACTTTACCACAACCAGCGATACACCAATCTGATCGATGTGGGGCTGTTTGTCCTGCTGATTTTTGCTTTCCATTTCCTTTATCTCGGCTGGCAGGCCATCGGCTACTGGCCCGTCGCTCGCCCCATCGGCACCTTGACACACTGGGCTTCCGACCTGCTGTACCGCCAGTCATGCTGGTGCTTGGAGCATGTCTTTGGCCTCGACCTTACCCTAAAGAGTTCCGAAGGACTGATTTTCACCCCCAGCCGTCACGGCGGCTGGGTGTACGTTGGCGTCATCGCCGAATGCGCCAGCCTCAAACAATGGCTGCATTGGCTGTTTCTGATGCTGCTCTTCCCCGGTCCATGGAAACACAAGGCTTGGTACATTCCCATCGGTCTTGTCATCATCGAATGGACCAATGTTGTCCGCGTCTGTGGCATCCTCTTGGCCCTGACCCAATGGCCTAACTCCTTTCATATCACCCACGACTATGTCTTCAAAGTATTGTTTTATTTCGTGATATTTCTGATGTGGGTGCTTTGGGTGGAGGTCTTTGTGCATCCCAAACGAAAGAAGCCGGGCAAGAATGAGCCGGCACGATACAACCCCTAACCCTCTTTTCAACGAAACAAAACCTACAACGATGAACAATACCAACAACACCATTTTTGTATTAGACGCTGGCGGAACCGGATTCAAGTTCAACGCCGTGCGCGATGCACGCCAGATCATCGACACTTTCACCATCCCTTCTGCTGCCGACAGTCTCGACGAAGTGCTGCACAAAATCATCCAAGGCTTCCGCATGACGGAGGAACGCTGTGGCTGCCGTCCCCGCGCCATCAGTTTCAGTTTTCCCGGTCCCGCCGACTACCGCAACGGCATTATTGGCGACTTGGGGAATTTACCCACCTTCCGTGGCGGCGTAGCATTGAAGCCCATGCTCGAAGAGGTTTTTCAAGTGCCTGTCTTTATCAATAATGATGGCGATTTGTTTGCCTACGGAGAAGCTCTGGGAGGCTTCCTGCCCGAGGTCAACAAGATGCTTGAACGCCAAGGCAACCCGAAACGCTACCAAAACCTGATTGGCGTGACCTTAGGGACAGGATTCGGCGGTGGCATCGTCCTCAACGGCGTGCTGCTCGACGGCGACAACTCGGCAGGAGGCGAAATCTGGTGCACGCGCAACAGCCTCTACCCCTCCAGCAACGCCGAAGACAGCGTGACCATCCGTGCCGTGCGACGCGTATATGCCCGCGAAGCGCACATTCCTTTTGATCAAGCACCCGAACCCGCCGACCTCTTCGAGATCGCCATGGGACGCAAGGAAGGCGACAAAGCCGCAGCACTGAAAGCCTGGGATGAACTGGCTATCGTGCTGGCCGACATCCTGGCCAACACCGTCACCCTCATCGACGGCCTGATAGTCATTGGCGGCGGCTTATCCGGCGCATGGCCGGTTTTCATGCCCACCCTCATCGAAAAGATGCGCCAACCGTTCACCGACCTGAATGGCAACAGCTTTGCACGCACCGAACTACAAGTGTTCAACATGCAAGACCACGACGACCAGATTCGATTTACGGAAAAGACCGGAAAAATGGTGAAAGTGCCGTTTAGCGACAAAGAGGTATGGTACGATGCCAGCAAACGCACCGGCATAGGTGTTACCTGCTTGGGCACCTCGGCAGCCGTTGCAATAGGCGCTTACGCCTTTGCCATGCACGAATTGGAAGGGAAATAATCAAAAATCCCTGACGGCACGCACATAGTGCGCCCTTGTTTTGATGGAATCAGTAGCACGAACCGTGCAGTCCCCTTCGTCATAACAGAGCGAAACGGCCATGTCCTTATTGACTTCAAACTCTGTGCTCGACCAATACGACTTCCCCTCCAACGTGGGCAGATTGTGGGCTTTCAACGTGGCATTCAGCTTGTTGTAATGGAGCAAGAGCGAACGTAGCTCGTTGGAAGCTGGCACATACCAATGAAAAGAGGTAAGCTGCTCGCTAACGGGAAGGTTGTTTTTCGCCACACCCCACCCAACAGCAGGAAATCCCAACAAGTCGAAATTGTCCCTGATGATATTGGCATTGCTCCAGCCGTTATTGCGATGAGTGGCCTCGGTGGCGACATGGGCATGAAGGTTGTCGCACCACACGGCGCGGCTTTCGTCCAGCGAAACCAACTTGCCATGCGCCCCTCCGGCATTTGTTTGAAACACAACGCCTTCCACATTTCCTTTTTGGTAAAAGTCGCCTATGACGTAGGTAGGCAAATCTGGGGATTCTCCACCAGTGGTTGGAACGTCAGGAGGTGTGCAAGAAGCAAATAGGACAACGGTCAACAAAACTATTAATGACTTTCTCATGGCAGATTGTTTTTGTACAACATTAGCATTTATTTCTTGTATTCAGAGAGTTCACCGCCATAAAACGATCTCCCCACGATGGGTATCCAACATGCTTTGGGGAACGGCTTTTTGAATCTCTTGGATGAGCAGGTCGGTCAGTCTCCTTTTGGGGTACTGACTTGAGTAGCATACCGAAATCTCACGCAGCGGTTTCTTGTCAGAGAATGGCCTGATTTGATGCGTGTTGGCGTTTTCTCTCAAGCTATTGGCAAAGAGTTCCGGAATGATGGTGAAACCGCCTTCACGATTGATAATGCGCAGCAAGGTATCGAGCGACCCGCCTTCAAGGTCGAAAGGCAGGTTGTGGCGACGGTTTTTATCGATGCCGCACAAGTTGACGACTTGGGTCCTGAAACAATGGCTGTCACCCAAGAGCCAGATGTCGTCAGTGACGATTTCTGACGACTTGACGGCTTCGTTTTTCAGGTAGGGGTGGTCTTTGTGGGCATAGACGAACATCTCTTCGAAAAAGACAGGCTGCTCGATGATTTTCTTGTCACCATAAGGGGTCACCAACACGCCGGCATCCAAGTTGCCGTTTTTCAGATTCTCGATGATTTGACCAGTAACCATTTCATCGATCTTCAGATCTACTTCCGGATAATGCCGTTTCAATGCTCCCGCGAAAAGAGGCAGCAAATACGGACCCAGCGTGGGAATGATGCCGATATGCAGTTCCCCCGAAAAATCATTGCGAAATGATTTCACCAAGTCTTCAATACGTTCAGACTCCGACAAAATCACCTTGGCTTGCTCGATGAATCTTACCCCAATTTCGGTGGGTACTACGGGCGTGACGCTGCGGTCGAAAATCTGAATGCCTAATTCATACTCCAACTTCTTGATTTGCATACTGAGCGTAGGCTGCGTGACGAAACAATGCTCCGAAGCACGGGCAAAGTTGCGGAACTTGTCAACAGCAACGACATACCCTAACTGAACGATAGTGATCATGGTGTTATTTGAAAAACGAACGTACAAATATAGAGAAAATCTATTGATTGTTTTAGCCGGCAGAAACAAAAATCGGTTCAGACAACTCGTTTATCGTTCATGAATAGAGCAAAAACCATTGTAGTTGCTTAGAAGTCAAACAAATAATAGAGCATCATTGAAAACTATTGAAAAAAAGCACAGGCCGAGAGCAAAAATAATTCCTATATTTGCAAAGAAAAGATGCGCGATGGATAACCGTCAGTCAAAAAGATTTTTTGAAAAGAAATTGTTGTAATACTATGTATCAGATATTTAAAGATCAATTGGAGAAGTCGAAGATGCTTTTAAGCGGTGTCAAACGCAACATGCGCTTAGGCCGTGATGCCGGATTGAGCGAAAAAGACCTTGCTAATTTAGAGACACTAAGCCGCCGTTTGGAAACGCTTTCAGCAGAATTGGACAAATTGCAGGACGAAGCACGCTGCAAAAGCGAAGAGGCGCACCAGGCTTTGTTTGATTTGAAGAGCCAGATATATCGGGTCAAAAACACCATCAAGTCGAAATACGATTCCACATGGTGGTCAAAATTCGGCATCCCCGACAAGCGATAAAATAAGACAAGGGGGAGAAGCCATCGAAAAAACTTTACTTTTGCTTGACAAAAATCATTGAATCATGAAAAAAAATCTACTTCTCATCCTTGCCTTGCTGATCATGGGCAGCGCCTATTCGCAAGACGATGCCAAGAAACCTCTTGAAAAACGGTCTTCCAAAGGAAAAAGCGACATTGTCAAAAAAGGCTGGAACTTCGGTCCGTTGCCCGTGGTGAGTTACGATGCCGACTTGGGCTTTCAGTATGGCGCCACCTGCGACATCTTCCACTACGGTGATGGCAGCCGTTATCCGCGATACGACTTCAAGATGAACGTGGAGGCCTCTCGCAACATGGGAGGGTCAAGCGTGCTTCGCTTTTACGGCGACTTCCCTTATCTCGTAAAAGACACCAAGCTGTTTCTAGATGTGTCGTATTTTACGGCAAAAAAACACGAGTTTTTTGGCTTCAACGGCTATATTGCCCCTTCCGAAGACCCATATCTCAGTCCCAACATGACAAAGAGCGGCTATCACTATCTCAACCACCGGCAGTTCCGTTTTGTTGCAAGTATGCAACGTCCCTTTTTCGGTGTGAAAAATCTCTATTGGACAGCAGGTCTGGGCTATTACAACACCAATATCGACCGCATCACTTTGGAGGGATACGAAGGGCAGACCACGCTGTATGAGTTTTATCTCGACAAAGGTATCATCAAAGACAACGAGGCTCATGGTGGCAACACCACGCAGTTCCGCCTCGGCATGATTTACGACAGCCGCAACCACAATACCATTCCTTCCAAGGGCTTTTATGTTGAAGGCACTTTGGCAGGATCGCCCGACCTCATCGACCGCCGTGGCTACGACAATCTTTCATTCACCCTGCTGTGGCGTCACTATGTGCCATTGTATCGCGACAAACTTGTATTTGCTTATAGAATCGGCACGCAGAACCTCTTGGCAGGCGATGTGCCTTGGTACATGATGAACAACCTGAACACTTTGTTTTTCCATAAGATGTACACCGAAGGACTGGGAGGCAGCAATACGCTTCGTGGTATCAACCGCAACCGTGTGATGGGGCCGGGATTTTCGTTTGCTAACATCGAATTGCGCTGGAAGATTGTCGCTTTCCAATTTGTCAACCAGAATTGGATGATCGGACTGAACCCCTTCTTTGATGTGGGCATGGTCACTCAGAAAAGCCGTGAAGCGGAAATGAAACAATCGGCCACAATAACGTCTCCCGATGGCAATATGGTTCTGGACTTTCACAGTGGAAACAAGGAGACGCCACATCTCGGTACGGGTTGCGGTTTGAAAATCATTATGAACACCAACTTCGTACTTAGTGTCGATTTTGCCAAGGCATTGGACAAACGCGACGGCAAGAACCTGAAGACCTATATCGGATTCAACTATATCTTTTAATTGGCGGTGCTTCAACTTTAATGGTGAGACAAGCATGAATAACGGTCCTTTGACGGCTCGTTGCCATCTGTCTTTTCAAGAACTGCCATGTAACTTTGGCGCGAATTTTGAGAAATCTTTTTTTAGAGAAAACCAAGTCTGTACATGATGAAAATAAAGAGTTTTACTTTGCCAATGGCAGTTTGCGTACTGCTGTTGCTTGTTTCCTGCGGGAACGAAAAGAAAGACACACCCATTGTCGGACATTGGGGTGTTGAACAGTATGTGAGCTGCCGCACCGATAGCGCGGGCTTCGACAGATGGGACACGCTGAACTTTGAAGCAGGTGCCGGAAAAGGCTATGAGGTGTTCTTCTACAACAACGGCAAAGCCAAATTGCTGTTGAATGAAAGTGCGAAATCCAACAAGGCGATCACCTGCAAGTATGATTTCAACACAGAAGAGCAGACGCTCACCATACGAGGAAGCAGCTGGATGTATGCACTTCATGGAACACAGCTACCGGAGGAAAACAAAGTATCTATCAATGTCGATATTCTCAACGATACCGCCTTGTCTGCTTGGTGGACCAATAATGTGTCGGAAGCTGTTCCTTTTTACGAAAGTTTTGTCTTGAAAGCCCTCTGACAATATGAAAAAAAGCCTACCCATTCTTCTGCTTATTATTGCAGTTGCTTTGAGTTCTTGCATCGATACCGGCGACAATCCGCTTATCGGGACTTGGGGCGTTTCACGCATCGAGTATTACACGGCCGATATTGTAGGCAATCCCATACCTTCCACGTTGGAGACCTACAATTATACGCCAGACGCTTCCAATGGCATCAAAATGGTATTTAAAGCCGACAATACCGGAGTGCTGGATGACCGCAGTGGCGAAACGCCGTCCATAGAACGTTTCACCTACCGCTACAACGCAAGGGAGCAGGAACTTTATATGAAAACCGATAAAGAATCGTTCACCTTATACATCGAAGACATAAGTGCCAATGCGTTTACCTATCTCAATGAATACGAGAATCATAAGATGGAACGAACTTATCTAAAACGTCTCGGCAAAACCAGAACAAGTAAAGCCAACCGTACCGAGCCTCGTCCCGTCAAGCCGGGTTCTTTGTTGAGCAGCCAACGGTGACCTGCTTTTTCATGCCCAGATTTATCACCTTGCTATTAGTACATGGCCAATATGCATTTCTGTTGCAACTTGTTTCTCACAACCTATCCATCACATCGGCAAGCAGGCGGTTGAAATCGATGACGCGATCGGGCTTGGGCGAATAACCAAGCACCACTACGACAAGGTCTTTTGAAGGAATCATATAGATCTGCTGCCCGTCGTGCCCATCGCACGCAAACATGTCACGCGGCACATCCGGCAGACTGCCACTGCGGTTAAGCCAGAAAAACGCCCCGTACTTGCCTTTGCTGTCAGATGCCGCTGTCACGGAATAATCCACCCACTCGGGAGGAAGCACTTGCCGCCCCGCAAAACAACCTCTATCTAAAAACAATTGCCCGAAACGTGCAAAATCACGTGCCGTGGCATACAAATACGATGATCCAATGGGCGTTCCGGCCATATCGACCTCAAACCGGGCGTCGGTGATACCTATCGGATAAAACAATCGTTGCCAGAGATACGCATAAAACATCGAATCCGACGGAAAACATTCTTTCAGATAACGGCAAACGATATTGGTGGAGCCTGAAGAATAATACCAATGCGTGTTGGGTTCGTATTCAAGAGGTTTTTCAATGGCATACAACCCCATGTCGGCTTCTCTGTGCAACATGAGGTTGACATCGGAACGGCTACCGTAGGATTCATTCCATGCCAAACCGCTCTGCATCTGCATCAGACTGTTCAGCGTGATGGCTTTTCGCCCATCGCCTTGCCACTGCGGAACATCCATTGGCGCATAAATGTCAATCATCCCATCTGAGGCCATCAGTCCGACAATGGCGTTGGTGAAGCTTTTCGCCATGCTCCAGCTCAGCAGCCGCGTTTGGGCATCGAAACCCTGCCGATAGCGTTCGGCCACCGGAATGCCGCGATGCAGCACGATAAAAGCAAAAGGAGTACCGTTATAGGCTTGATCGTCAATAAAAGCCTTTGCCACGGGGGCAAGACGCGCCACACAAGCCGAATCGACAAGACTGTCGGCAATACGATCTCCCAAAGGCCAGACAGTCGTATCAGCAAGGTAATCAGGCGCAAGTTGCAACGGAAAAGTCTGTTGTCTGAAATCGTTTGCAGTGGCATCACGAAGCAAGGTGACCCCGAAACCATCGCGACAGACGGCCACCGACTTACCCCATAAGAAACGGCTGGTGACGGTTTGGGCCTCATAATCCACTTTGTTGCGCGTAAATCGGATAAATGAAAAATTCAAGTCGAGTTGTTCGACAGAATCGGCATTGCGACCCGAAACAAACACTGCGGAACACAGGTTCTTGGCCGCATAACCCGTGATGATGCACATCAGGCTGTTCAGGTATATCGCACCGGCAAGCAAAGCGGCGACAAGCAAGCCCAATAAGATCCTAAGTAAGGTTTTCGTTTTCATAATATATTGTATTACAACTCATATTTATTATTTACATGCCAATCTGTCTTCTTTCTCCAAGACAAGCCGAAGTATAACCCTGCAAAGTTATTATTTTTTCGGTTTGGTTTTTATCATCGATTTCTTTGTTACAGCTATCTCGAAACAGATATCTATTCACAAGTAATACATATTACTGATAATGTGTGCATTAAGAATTTTTCTGCTATAAAATCGAGAAAAATACCGGTGGTTTTTATAGATTTTTTGAGAGAATGTTTATTTTTGCGTTTCGTAGGGTTTTGAAGGGTCGGTTTTTATTTTGCAGGATTCTTCTCTCTATTTGTAGGGTTCAAAAAGTTCGACTTTGAAAGTTTTTTGTTGTAAAATCAATATTATTTAATGAAGAAAATAGGTCTTGTTTTGTTCTTTTTCGCCTTGATGGCCTCGGTTCAGGTCGTCATGGCGCAGAGCGTCGTTGGAAAAAGCAACGGACGCATCGGCAGTATTGGATCGGATGGCGTCATTCGCGACTGTAACAATGCGCAAATCGGGAGGATTGAGGCGGACGGCACTGTGCGCGATGCCAGCAATGTCCAAATCGGGAAAATCGAGGCGGATGGCACCGTGCGCAACGGGAGCAATGCCGTCATCGGAAAAATCGAATCGGACGGCACCGTGCGCAACAGCAGCAACTCCGTGATTGGCAAAATCGCTCCGGACAATGCCTCAACGAATAGCATCTTAAGCGCATCATTAAATGGAGCATCGGGCATCAACAACTCATGGGCGGCAGTCGCCTACTTTTTCTTTTTGCATTAACGGGATTTTCGGTTTGCTTTTTTTGATTTAATTGGGTATTTTTGTCGTTTGAAAACGATGGATGGAAAAATGCGTTGGAAGAAAAAACACTCCGTTTGAAATAATAATAAATTAAAAATCAAATAGTTATGAAATTTACTCCTAACGAACCCAGAAACACCGCAACTGCCGGTTTTGAAAATCAAAAGCCCTTTCGGCATCGCAATAAGGTAATTGTGACTTGTATTATCGTTGCCGCCATCTTTGGCTTGACCGCCATTTGGGGCATCAGGGTGTACAATAAACTTGTTTCGAGCCAGGAGACTATGCAACAAGCTGTCGGCAATGTTCAAAACGCTTACCAGCGGCGTGCCGACCTTATTCCGAACATCGTGGCAGCGGTAAAAAGCTATGCCGAATATGAGCAGAGCACGCTTCAAGCGGTCACGGAAGCCCGCGCCAAGGCCTCTTCGACAACCATAGACGCCAACAATATGACTGCCGAACAGTTGGAATCTTTCCAAGCGGCTCAGGCACAAATGTCAAGTGCATTATCGCGCCTATTGGTCACCATCGAAAAATATCCCGACCTGAAAGCCGGAAACAACTACCTTGACCTGCACTCCAAGTTGGAAAGCTGCGAAAATTCCATTGCCAATGCAAGAAAAGACTTCAACGACAAGGCCAAGGATTACAACAAATTGCTGCGCCGCTTTCCAAACAACATCATTGCTGGGTTGTACGACTTCGAGAAGATGCCTTATTTTGAGGCCATTACCGAAGGTGCCGAAGTAGCTCCGAATGTTGGAGAGATGTTGGAGAAATAACCGTATCGTCACGGAACGCTTTAATTGCAACATTCTGAAATTCAAGCAAAAAAAAGGCCTTTTAAGGCTTTCGTAGAAAAACTGAAAGAACGGTTGAAGAGTAAGTTCTATTCAACCGTTTTTTAATTTGAAAAAACACCATAAACACCATGAAAGAGAATATCAAGCATCGTTTGCTCTTTGTCTGCCACGGCAATATATGCCGAAGTCCCATGGCGGAGTTTGTCATGAAAAAACTGGTTGAAGAAGCCGGATTGGAAACACAGTTTGAGATCGCCTCAGCCGCCACTTCGACCGATGAAATCGGAAATCCCGTGTATCCGCCCGCCAAGCAAAAACTGGCGGAACACAACATAGGATGCGAAGACAAAACGGCACGGCAGATCACACGTGAAGACTTTGAGAAATATGACCTTGTCGTTGTCATGGACGGCAACAACCTGCGCAACCTCGAAAGGATGTTTGGTCATGCTTACCGCAATAAAACCAAGCTGTTGATGGACTTTACGCCCCACCCGCACGATGTGGCCGACCCATGGTACACACGCGATTTTGAAACCACTTGGAGGGATGTTTTAGCCGGATGCACCGCCTTGTTGCATGTTCTCACAGAAAAATAAAGCGACCTGTTCTAACAAAACAAGGCGGCAACTATGGTTACCGCCTTGTTTATATTTAAAGAGGTGTGCTTACAAATTGTCATAATCAGGGGAAAAGGTGTCGCCCTGTATAATATCACCCGTGCGCAGGCCTTTTTTCAGCCAGCGGTTGCGTTGGGCCGAAGTGCCGTGGTTAAACGAATCGGGAACGGCATAGCCTTGGGCACGCTTTTGCAAATAGTCGTCTCCGATCTTAGAAGCAGCGTTCAATCCCTCTTCGATGTCGCCGTCTTCTAACGAGCCAAACATCTTGTTGTCGTTATACGCCCACACGCCGGCATAGAAATCAGCCTGAAGCTCAAGGCGCACGCTGATCTGATTGCTTTGTGGCGTGCCACGTCCATAACGTGCCATGGCGCCATGGGCTTCGTTGAGCGTGCCTAACAGATTCTGCACATGGTGCCCCACCTCATGGGCGATGACGTAGGCGTAGGCAAAGTCACCGTCGGCCCCGATTTGCCACCCCATGTTTTTGAAAAACGACAAGTCGATGTAAACCGTCCGGTCGGCACTACAATAGAAAGGTCCGGTCTCGGAAGAAGCGTTGCCACATTGTGAAGACACTGCATCATTGAAGATAACCAGTTGCGGCGCTTCGTAATGTCTGCCCATTTTTTCGAATTCCTTCGTCCACACGTCTTCGGTACCTGCCAGAATTTGTTTTGTAAACTGCACCAGCTCGGCATCCACACCGCTGTAGTCCTTGCCGTCTGTCGTCTCCTCATAGGCTGCTCCCGAACCGCCTTGCATCTGCTGCAAGACCGCACCCGGATCTCCGCCAAGCAACATAATGATGCCGGCAATGATGATGCCACCGATTCCTATGCCGCCACCTACTTTGGCAGCGGTTCTGCCACGGCGGTCTTCTACGTTTGTGCTTTCTCTGCGTCCATCAAGTCTTATAATGATTTTTGTTTTAATGTTTGCATGCAAAAGTAGCTATTTTCATTAATAGACGGCTAAAAAAAGGAAAAAGAGGCGATGATTTTGTTTGCCATAGAAAAACATAGCTACCGCTTCGGATGCAACTGCGCCGAACGGCTCCTGTTGACCACCCAGACGCCGCCGAACACCAATACCATGGCCGCAACCTTCTGCCAGGTCATCACGTCGAGACCGATAACGATGCTGATCACCGTTGCGATGATGGGCTGCACATAGTTATACATGCTCACCAAGGTGGGACGAATGCGTTTTTGTCCTATCGGAATAAGGAAGTAAGCCACAAAGGTGGCGAAAAACACCACATAACCTACCTGAAGCAGCAGCCTATTCTCCATTTGTGAAAAAGGAAGTGCAGCCAAGCCTTGCAGATTGAATGGCAACGAAACGAGCATTGAAAACAAAAACATCCATTTCATAAAGGTAACCACGTGGTATTTTACGATAAGAGGTCTGAAAATGCCGAGATACAAGGCAAAAGTCAGACCGTTGCATATCGCCAGCACAATACCCATAGGCTGGGTGCTGTCGGCACCGCCTTCAACCGCAATGGAGTTGAATATCAACAGCAGCACGCCGCACAAACTCACCAACACGCCACCGATTTTTTTGAATGTAATCGGCTCTTTCAAAAAGACGGCAGCCACAAACATGGTCATGATGGGTGTGCAGGTGTTCACGATGCTTAAATCTATGGAAGTCGTCATCGTGATGGCTTTCAGGAACGACATTTGCGTGAGAAACAAACCCAGCAGTGAAGCCACAAAGACACGCGGCAAGTCGCGAAGCGCCATTTTTTCGCGCGGCAAAAACAAGGAGAGCAGCCAAAACAACACCGTTGCCCCCGTAGCACGCAGGCAAAACAAATCCATAGGGGTCATAACCTGTGTATTTGCAATGTTTTTGCAAAACACGATGTTCAACCCAAAGATGCAATAGGCGGCGAAACAAGCCAAATGTCCGATAAAAGCCGAATTGTTTTTCATTGCGCCGGCAAAAATAGCGTTTTTCATGGACAATATTTTATCTTGGATGTTGTTTGCATAGAAAAGGAATCCGTCGAATTTCAATGCATATTTTGATTTTGGCACGAATTTGGAGATATTTCAACATAGAAACAAATCGATGAATTGTCAAACCCATAAAAACACACAGCCATGAAGACCAGAAAAATCATCTTGACAGTCCTGCTGATGATGACAGGATTGTTTACTGCAAAAGCACAGTACTACACCTATCCGGCAGAATTGGCTTTGGTTTCTCAACCCGTGATAACCTACATGCCGAACGCCGTACGGCTGTATTACGACGTACAAAACATTGGAGATGTCCGCTATCGCGGCGATTTCTACGTGTATCTCGAGCCTGACAACGGATACTACTACGCACGCAAGCATGTCAATATCCGTCCAGGTCGCATCAAGAGAATCGTGATCGACATCCCGCTCTATTACTTCGACCCTTCGTTCAGCTACACCGTAATGCCGTATTATGAGATGGGACCAGAGCTTTTCTCTCTCACCACCTTTGAATACTTCGAGCCGCTGCATTTCTGGTGGTACGGTGCCCGCACAAGTCCCTACATCGTCTATCGTCCCGCTCCACTGATTCACGCCTATGTGCGCCCCAACTGCCCGCGGTTCTACTACGACGGTTTCCGCCCGCCGTATGATCCCAACGATTATTGGTACGATCCTTCCTATCGTGCCGAGCCGATGCATCACACCTACAACTATCACCGCAATCGCTCCAACGGCTATCCCGGCGCCTCTTCCAACCCAGGACAAGGCAACGCGCCTTCGCAGGCCGGAGTGAGCCGACCCAACGGCGGCAACACGGCGGGTAGCATGAGCTCGCGCGCCCAACAGCCCAGAAACCCTAACATCAATAATGGCGGACATGCTACCGGTCGTAACGGTTCGGCAGGCAATGCCAATGTGAGTCGCCCGCGCAATGAGAACTCCAGCAGCAGCAATGTAAGTCTCCCCGGAAACAGTTCCTCAACAAACGGAAACGGCCGTTCGTCGGGAGTCAGCAATCCCCGTCAGCCCAACAATTCGGGCAGCGGCAATGTCAATAGTCCCAGCAACGGAAGCACAAGCGGCAATCGCTCGGGTAGCGTAGGACGTTCAGGATCGAGCAGCCGCAGCAGTGGCGAAAACCGTAGCGGATCGAGCCGCAGCAGCACGCGCTCTTCCAACAACAGCCGTTCCGGCAGCAGCTCTAACTCCGGGAGAGGCAGATGACACGAACGGATTTTTAATCGGAAATCATTCAGACGGTGACCCCCTTTTCGACAGCACCCTTTAAAAGGCCAAGCCGTGGGTCATCGTCCACAACAATAAACAACCCCAACCCTTTCATATCAGTAAAAAAGATGAAAGCATTGAAAACGATAGTTTTAATTGCCATTGCGTTTCCGCCCGCCTTGGTATTCGGACAGGATCATGAATTAAGTGCTTACAGCACCTGTGGCAACAACGCCAACGCCATTGGGAAAAGCAAACTCGACGCCGTTGTCGTCGGCACGCCCAAGTTGTCGCAGCAAGAGGCAACGACAGAATCCGTCACGGTGACCTACACCTTGCGCAACCTTTGGCAGCCCATTCCCAAGACCGTGATGATGAGCGTGGTGCTCCTCAACGAAAAGGGACTTTATCTGATGGACAGCCAACCCAAAAGCCGTATGCTTTTCAAGAAAGACAAGACCTTTAACGACAACAATATCGACACCAGACGGATTCCTGAAGGAAAATACATCGTCGCCGTCTGCATGGGTGAAAACCACGAATACGTGTTCTACGACCCGAACAACTGGTCAAAGAATGCCGTCCTTGTCGTGAAACCCGGCGAAAGCAAGACCAACCTCATCCAGCCTGAGCCTTTCAAGAACAAGACTCTTTTACCGAATAAATAAGAAACTGTTTTGAAATGCTGTGCATTCAGCGTAGCTAATCCTTACAACAAAGTTATATCGATTATTCTTTGTTTTCAGTTGATTTGATGCGCTGCATTGGCTTATTTTGCTCATGGTCTCGCTCACATAGCCAGCTTGCTACGCTTCATCAGGAACCAATCATGCCGTGCCCCGACGCGGCATCTCCTCATTAACTGCACTATCCTCTTAGAACAACCTCCTCGTAAGGAGATCCCGCATCAATCCCGAATCAAGTTTGGGACATGATGCGGGATGACCCAAGAGGATGATGCGTTTGTGTCTGATTGAACTGTACCGTCCCGCCTGATCTGGACATGGCACGGAATGGTCTCAACTCGAAGCCATTCAAAACAGCTTCTTAATTCAAATGCTATCACTTACTCTTTGATGATCTTCCCTTTCAGCACAGTGCTTTCCGCATTGTAGATCCGGTAGGCGTACACACCTTCGGGCAAACCACCCACGCCCACGGTGAGTATATTGCCCTCGCCGCAGATGATACGATCCAAACGGCGGCCCCAGGCGTCGTAGCCCAGCCGCTCCACGGCGCTGCCATGGATGGTGGCCGTGAGGTTGCCTTGGTGGTCTATTAAGGTGTTTTCATTCATATTGTTTCAAATCCAATTCTTCCATTTTGTCATAATAATCTATGTAAGTATCTAGTGGAATACAATAATATTGATAAGTATGCCGCTCCCAATCTTTTACGGAATAGATTTTGTACACTTTCTTGTTTTTAATACCAAACAAAGAAGCGCCATAGTCCTTGTCGGGGAAATACACAGGGCATATGAATAGGTAATCCATCCTGTGTTCACGAAGCAAGAGAAATGAAGAGTTAAAGACGTTTTCAGGAATATTGGTTTTACCTAATAGTTTTCCTTCAAGATATCCTACTCTTATACTATCAATTGGTCGATAAAGATACGCAAACACGCACCCTCCAATACGTAAGTCTCCATTTTTCCCATCAAAATCCATATACGTTCTCAATTCGCAAGAATCCAAAAAGGAATAATCTCTTAGTGATTCCCACGAGGCATAGTTGTTCCTACTGAGATTGTAAATGAAGTATCTCTCAACACCTTCGTTCTTCATCTCCTTATAGCCTTTTTTCCTAATTTGGCGGTTTATTTCTTTATTAATCATTTTGTCGAATTTGTCCAAAGAAAACCTGTTGGCAAAGTCAATTTCTTGCCCGTTTAGATTTGTTATTATCAGCATTAATAAAAGAAGCAACCTATTTGAAATCTTGTTCATTTTTCAATACCGTTTTAGTTTTAATGTGTGAATCTTGTTCAATCGATATCGTGTGAAAGGTTTACTCCCTCCAATGTTCGGGTCTGGATCCCACATTCTGATATCGTAGATGGTTTTGTTCTTGTTTCCATCAAAATACCTCACGGCTTCGTATGCATTGATGGCATGGTTCATGTCGGGATCGTCGGTATAATAATGGAAGGTTATTCCCTCACCCTTGTTCATTGCGTCAAACGTGTATTTCTCAACAGTTCCAGACCTTTCTTCAAATCTTGGATCAAAAGGATCTTCCAAGGCTGTCATTTTCTTACCATTCCAATCATAAAACACATTTGACAATTTTTCAAAACTAATCCAACCATCATACGCTCTTATCCCATTATCTTCCGGGAAAATACTTAACATGCTTTCTTCTGTAATGTCCATGTTCCCATAAGGGAATCTCCGTTCTTGGGCCACCATATCGATTGCCAAGCAGCCATACTTGTTTGTTTGGTAATAGCCTTCAAGATTTTGGTGCACCCAGTTTACTTCATAATCATCACCTTCATACTTCCATTTTACATTAATTCTTTGTGTTCCTTCAGATTCGTTAGTGTTGTACTCGACGGTTGAGGGTTCAACGCCGTAATAATACTTCAAAAGAATCTTATCTGGATTAAGCAACATAAAGTAGTATGGAGGATTTTCCACAAAATACCCACTCGGATCCATGAACCTTAGCGGATTGTTGAAGCAGTAGGAATAGCGGTTGTAGGCCTGGGCGTTGTGCCCGTCCTGGACGGCAATGTCGGGCGAGAGCATACGGCCAAGGACGGGGTCGTACAGCCTGCCGTTCATATTGATCAGGTTAAACCTGTCATAATGCTCATGCAGGGTATAGCATCGGTCGAAGGTATGGGGTACGTTGTCATACCCGAAGCCGACAGGGTTGCGGCGGCGGCCCCAGGCATCGTAGCTCAGCCGCTCCACGGCGCTGCCATGGATGGTGGCCGTGAGGTTGCCTTGGTGGTCTTTCAGGGTGTAGTGCATGGCACTAATTCTTTATACCTTCGACGATTTTTAATCTCTTTAAAACTATTATTTTCGGAATCTATCATTACATTAACTGATAAAATGTTTCCTGTTCTTTTTTCTATCCTATATACCGTTGAATCATGCGAATAATAATAGGGAGAACATACAGCAATTATTACTGAATCATTGTATTGTACTCTTACAACAATTTCTTCTTTGTCACAAATGGGCAATACCACTTTTCCAGGTTTTGGATAACGGCAGATGCATTGCGGATAGTCTTGCACATAGTAATAACCGCTTCCCAAATCAACGCTATCATCCATTCGTATAAATACAGGAAAGATAAACCAAAGCATTAGGGACGCCAAAGCTAATATTGTGACAATTAAGCAGAAAAATAGTATCTTTCTCATTTCACTTTGATTATACCTGTTCCATAAATGTAAAGGGGGAATCCATGGGTGTCGTTAACATCAACTCTTCTCCTTTCAAAGTGGATAAGCCAATCTCTTCTTCCTTGAGGCCTCCCATTTACAAAACTATTGTGATAGTCCCAATTGTAATCATCAGAAAACAACTTGATTATACCCTTTTTGGAGTCTATCAATTGGATTTGAGTATTACCCAACGCATAAGTAGTAGAACGAGAACTACGGCTAAACAATATGGTATAATCCAATAGATTAACATTCCCTTTTCCTCCTTCTGCCAGTCCGATGTTGTTAACACTTAATCTTCCAAAATTGAGTTTCGAACCATCGAGATAGAGTGCGTCGTCAGAAGATGGATGGTCTAACGCTCCGACATGGGATTTTGCCCATGCAATTCCTTCATCGATTGTAACAAAGCCATCCCAGTCCGGTCTGTTTTTGAGGGATGCATAGTGCCGATTCATTCTTATTTCAGCCTCTTCTCTGTTGTTTTCAGCCAAATCCGTCGCAAATGATATGGCATCCAGATGACTCATACCTTGTTTGAAATCCGATCTTCTCATAACAATGGCTTCTCCCTGCAATCCCTCGTCATCCGTCCCAAGGAAAAACCCATTCACATCATAAACAGGTGAAAACTTCCCCTCGCTCAAATCCGTATTGAAAGCGTTGCCTTTGTTTCTGAAACTATCAAAGCCAAGATAGCTGATGGAACTCCAATCAAAAAAATCACGAGACCCTCTCACCACATACCCGCTCGGGTCTGTGAACCGCAGCGGATTGTTGAAGCAGTAGGAATAGCGGTTGTAGGCCTGCGCGTTGTGCCCGTCCTGGACGGCAATGTCGGGCGAGAGCATACGGCCTAAGACAGGGTCGTAGAGCCTGCCGTTCATGTTTATCAAACCGAAGTCGTCATAATGCTCATGCAGGGTATAGCCTCGGTCGAAGGTATGGGATACGTTGTCATACCCGAAGCCGACGGGGTTGCGGCGGCGGCCCCAGGCGTCGTAGCCCAGCCGCTCCACGGCGTTGCCATGGATGGTGGCCGTCAGGTTGCCTTGGTGATCTTTCAGGGTTGCTAATAATACCGGCATCTGTATGGGGGCTTTGGGTTTATACAATTTCTATCGTATTCGTTAATCAATTTAATAAGTAGTTTTTGAAAATCCATAAAACTAGGGCTGAAAACCAATTCATATTCCCCATCGCCAAGATATGTTTGCGAATATATGGTCCTTGATATACCATTGAAACAGCTGACTCCAATGCAAGGAATATCATATTCTACCCTTTCGTCTTTAAGAGTTTTGTGTTCTATAATAGTACTTTTTTTGCTGATGTAAAACTCATCTATAAAAGAAATGAATTTCTGTTTATCATCATCCTGAACTATCATCACATGGTCTTTATTATTCACAGGATGAATGGTTAAACAATTGTTAGAAGGGGAATAAATAATACTGTATTCTAAAAACTTGTTCAGTCGGGAAAAATTCACATAAGTTACAATTATGCTATCATTTGTATGATGAAGGTTTCCTCCATTATTAAGACCCTTGTCTTCTGTTGCATATTCTTCTAATAAGCATTTATCAACAAAGTCTTTTATATTATTAAAGCATTTCCCATAATACAGATTATATAATCTCCTATATGGTTTGTCAACTTTGTCTCGACCAGTTTCGTTAAACGTATAATATTGCAATGCACCTAAATTAAAAGCTTTATAATCTTCTGTCGTGGCATCCCATAATAATTTATAATTAATAACATTTTTATAAGCCAAGCGATGAGAGTGCATCTTACTACCAT
Source organism: Bacteroidales bacterium (assembly GCA_029983675.1). Classification (GTDB taxonomy): domain Bacteria; phylum Bacteroidota; class Bacteroidia; order Bacteroidales; family F082; genus Limimorpha. The sequence continues at coordinate 28,736 of JASBYY010000030.1, forward strand.
TTCTTTTCATTAAATGAGAATACCACTCATGAACGATGATACTGCTTGCAATGTTTTCAACTGTGGTTTCGTATGAATAACCATCTGTTCCTGAAATGTTGCCCTTATTTGATCCATTCTCCCACGAAGTAACCCAACTTGCACCTAATTTACTTCCGAAACCTACTTTGTGATTTGTGAGATAATCATGTAATAAATCAACAGCTTCTCGAAGATAAAAGTTCCTTTCAGGAATATCTTCAACAGACTGTCGTTCCATCGCATGAATTCTATTCAATATCACTTGTTTGTAGCATGAATACTCATAATCATCAAACTCAATGGAATCAATGAAGTTGAATGCTTTATCATACTCATTCTTTGCACACAATGAAGACAATTTAAGAAGTGACAATTCGTGTTTTGACCGTTCATCGTTGCTTCTTGGCAACACATAATTATTAATATGTATTGCCGAATCCAAATAATTATCCTTACCTTCATCCCATTGCCACCTGAAAAAAAAGTTTTCCTGCCACAGTGTTGCAAAGTCACAAAAACTCTTACCTTTCAAGGGGGCTTCAGTTGGAATAATTCGGATGCAAGACAAGGTCATCACTTGGACTAATGCCAATAAAAGCAAGGCCTTATTTTTCATATTAGAAATAATGTTTAATAGTGTAACGGTTCGGCATAGCAACAGATGTAGATTCAAATAACTTCCATTTCATCTCAACATAGCTTTGTTTCTAATGATATCTGCACCTATAATAATCTTTTTTTCTTTTGTTTGTTTTATATACTTATCATATTTATCAACTATGGAAAAAATCATGTTTCTAAACTCCTCAAATCTTGGATTAAAAACCAATTCGTAATCGCCATCTTCTAAAGGGGCTGACGACAGAAGCACGCGTTTCCCCCGTTTATAACATTCAACGGTAAAAGTTGGAATCTCATATTCTACATGCTCATCGGTATCGTATTTTATCTTTTTCTCTACAATTGGAATGGTTTTCTTCAAATAAAAATCATTTATAGAAGAAACGAACAAATTCACCTGATCCGATGAATCAATACGATACGCAGGATAATCCTTTAAGTACTCCACATAGACTACCATATTCCCTGTTACTAACGAATATGAAATTGAATACATATCAAAGTCGTTTCCCCATGCGTTCCAATATTTAACAAATATACTATCCATATCATCCTCAAATTGACATGATGGTTTAACACACCATTCACATTTATCCGAGCCAACATTAGTATTAATGGTATTATTGGAATAACAATGATATGTATGTACTAGTATAATTATAATAAGGAAAACACCAATAATTATCACTAAATACTTTGTATTTTTCATGGTTTTAATAATATAGAATTATTAGTCTAATGATAATTTTTGTATTTATTATATGAATACCGATAGGGCGAATCTACTTTAGTGCGGCCAGTTTCTCTGTTAGTATAATCTAGCAACCTCCTAACCACAAAGCCTTTGTATGCATTTGTGGTTTTATTCCACAACGGTTTATAATTAATGACATTTTTATATGCCAGTCGATGAGATTTATAATTATCACCATTATTCTTTTTTATGTGAGAATAATATTCATGGACAACAATAGAAGACTGTATATTTTCAACCGTTGTCTCATAATGGTATTTGTTTGATCCTTGGATTCTTCCCGTTCCTGTTCCAGGTGTGTATGTGGACAACCAACTTGCATTTACATTTGGGTCAAAAACAATCTTGTTCTCATGCAAGTCGCTCACATGGAAGACCTCGTCATATACTCTAACACCTTCCATTTGTGAAACAATACTCGTCCAAATGTTTGACATTGCCTCGCTTGTCAATAAATCTGTCATCTTGTCAAAGGTAGAAACACCTTCTATCATTAGAGCTTCGCTTTCAGATAGAGAAGAAAAATCAAAGTCTTCTGACCCTTCATAGATTAGCACTTGTCCTGTGAAACCCTCTTTGGTCGTTCCTAATAACACACCATTCACATCATAAATCGGGGAAAACTTCCCTTCGCTCAAATCCGTATTGAAAGCGTTGCTATTGTTTCTGAAACTATCAAAGCCAAGATAGCTGATGGAACTCCAATCAAAATAATCACGAGACCCTCTTACCACCCACCCGCTCGGGTCGGTAAACCTCAAAGGATTGTTGAGGCAGTAGGAATAGCGGTTGTAGGCCTGCGCGTTGTGCCCGTCCTGGATGGCAATGTCGGGCGAGAGCATACGGCCTAAGACAGGGTCGTAGAGCCTGCCGTTCATGTTTATCAAACCGAAGTCGTCATAATGCTCATGCAGGGTATAGCCTCGGTCGAAGGTATGGGATACGTTGTCATACCCGAAGCCGACGGGGTTGCGGCGGCGGCCCCAGGCGTCGTAGCCCAGCCGCTCCACGGCGTTGCCATGGATGGTGGCCGTCAGGTTGCCTTGGTGATCTTTCAGGGTGTAGTGCATCGTGCCTCCTCCGTTGTTGTACGAGACAAAGATAGCAAACAATCCAGTGCTGGAGGTCAAGTAGTGCAACTTTTTCGTAATGCCATTTTCGGTAATAGTCTCATAAAGCGGTGTAAAGTAGCGTTTCGTACGGGTAGTATTACCATCGCTAAAGGTCTGCATCACGCGCTGGCGGTCGATGCCGTAGTTCAAGCTAAGGGTTTTGCCGTCTTGCTCCAGCGAGCGCAGTTTGTCGAAGCTGGTGTAAGTGGCTTCCTGATGGGCGAACAAGGCTTCTTGTCCCGCCTCGGGCTGCAATCCTGTCACGGCGTATGTGCTGGCGCCGGTTCCGTATGAATAGCTTCCCACCCCTGTCTTTTGGGTAATGTTCCCCTTAGGGTCGTAATCAAAACTTTGGCTGGAATAAGTCTGGCTTTCCGCAAGGTTCTTGGCCACGGCCGAGGTCAGGCGGTTAAAGCCGTCGTAGCCGAAGCTTTCCTTCAGGTCGAGTGTCGCGTCAGTCCGCCACTGCAGGTTGCCCGTGGTCGTCCAATGATAGGATTGGTCAAGCAGCATAGTGCCGTTTCTTTTTGCGCGGATGTTATTGACCAGTCCGGTGACAGGGTCGTAGCTGCAATTCACATCGATGTTGCCTTCCGTAAAGCTCGAAATGTTGCCCCATCGGTCGGAAGCGACGGCCTGCCAGAGCACTTCGCCCGTGGCGGCATCCTTCACGCGGTCCATGAAGCCCTTGCGGTTGTAATGGTATTTCACTTTCTTGCCCGAAGGATAGGTGAGGGAGCTTTGCTTTCCAAGGCGGTTGTAGGCATAGTCGAAAGCCCTTTCCTCTCCGTTGCCCACCTTTTGGGTCTGTCGTATCAGGCGGCCTAAGCTGTCGTATTGGAAGTCCTCCGTCACTATAGGCCCGCCGGCTGGGACATACTTGGTTCTCGACAAAGCCCCGACAAAGCCGTTGTCATAGGTCCAGTATGAATGGCCGTCGCCGCCGCTACGTTGTGTCATGCGCCCCAGAGCGTCGTAGGTGTAGCTTGTCTCGTCACGCGGGGTGGTGCTTGCCGTCAGCTCACCGAAGGCGTTGTAGTTATAAGTCAGCTCGCCAAGCGACGGGTCGGTAATGGAAAGAGGATTCCTGTTTGCATCGTAAATGTAAGTGACAGTAGTCGCCGCATCATTGGAAGTCTTAGTTGACTTCACCTTGCCATCACCGTAATAGGTGTAGTTCACCTCGGTTATCGGGGCGTTGCCTTGGCTTCCCATGTTTTCCGACTTGGTAACCAAACCGGCATTGTTAAAGTGGAGAACGGTTTTTCTTTGGTCAAAATCCTGAATGGTTTCAGTTGTCCCGTTATAGTTGTGTGTCATGACGGCACCATCAGCGCGGTTCACACGAATCATTCTGTCCAGATAGTCATAAGTGTATTCCGTAAAACAGGGCGTTTCGTCGTTTCCCGGCAGATAAGGATTGGATACGGATGTCAACAGTCCCGTCACGTCGTGGTAATGGTAATCGGTATAGATTTTTTTCCCGCACAAAGACAAAGCCACTTCCCTGATCTTTCTATTGTGCTGGTCGCAAAACACGTATCTCTCACCTTCGCCCGATCGCTTGCTCCACTCGAAATAAACCGGTGAGCCAAATTCCGGAGTATCGGGATGGTACTTCGGATAAGCAGGGTTGGTCACCACCCACTTCTTGCTTTTTTCTTCCAATACTCCGTTGGGGTATTCTGTCTTAATCAAGTCGCCCAACACATCATAGTGATAAGTTGTCGTCAATCCGTTCGGATCAGTAACGGTTTTCAAAAAACCATTTTTCTCGTTGTAGGTATAGGATGTTGTTTGATTCTCCGCATTTGTCGAAGACATTACAAAACGGCCGTCTGATGAATAAGTTTTACTTTGGGTTCGCTCAATGCCACTTCCTTCGGACAACACCGAAGTGAGGTTGCCAAAACCGTCATAGCTGTAGGTTTCGGTCAGTTTCAAACTGTTGTCTTGGGGTTCTGTGGTTTTTGACGTGCATAACCCTGCGGCCATATTATTGACATAAGTTGTCGTTCTGGACACTTGTGAAGCACTTTCACCATTCAACGTTTGCTGCAGCACTTCTTTCTTCAACATGCCAATAATCCAACGGCCGGATCCGATGCTGTTGTCATAATCTAAGGTTTTCCTTTCAAAATACGGCAGATTCGACCAACTTCCACCATAACGATTTGTCCATGTATGGACATTCCCATAATCATCAAGCTGCCGCGAGGTTTTCTGAAATCGGAAAGGAGAGCCGTCCGACCTGCTGGTTTTCGATTCGGAAAGATAGGGATAGAAAACCCCATCGGGGACCTGTCCGATAGAAACAGGGAAGTCGGTCTTGAACGAATAAAGGAAATCGGTAACCTCAAATTGTTGTGCAATGAAAGCATTGTCGAAAGTTTCTCGATAAAACTTCAAAGGGACAAGCATGTTGTAATCTTGGCTAAGCACGAACTTTTTGGTCGTCTGTATGTCGTTCTTTTCAATTTGTCCCTGCCGACGGCACCACGTTATCCCAAAACCAAGCAGGCCCCTGCCTCGTGTATGAATCCAAGGTCTGCTAAAATGGTATTTTGTCGTCCTGTACAAAGAGCCGGATCCTTCTCCCCCGTCACGGGTCTCTTGTCTCACCTCATCTACAACATCGAGCCTTCCATTAAACGGCAATACCGCAGTAATGTCCCTATTTGCACTGCTCGCGTCATAAAGCCTGTCGGCCGGCTTTTGATACGACACCGGCCGGTAGTCAATTTCGGTAATGGCTCCAAAACTGTCGTAAATCTTATTAATAGCTCTTATCGCCGGATGGATCAGATTGCCCGTATTGTGCAAAAAGAGACGAAGATAAAATGTCGGCTGCCATACAGTCTCCAGCCTGCAATAGATAATCTCGGAAGGAGACGTTCCCTTGTGATTTCCAAGCACAGGCACAAACTGGTTGTAGGCAGCATAGTAAACGCCTTCATACTCTTTTATAGAATCGATGTGCACCTCTTTCTCCTTCAACTGCCCGTTCAGCCAATAATGCCGTACCTTTTTAATGCGTCTTACGTCCATCTCCCGGTCTGACAGGCGAATCAGAAAATCCCTCCTGAATACGGCATTGTAAATGTCTATTTGATGGGGTACCGCTCCCGGTCTGCGAATGGTATCCATTTTGGAAATGCTCAAATCGTCACAACCGTCATGATCAAAATCAGCGACAATGGCTACAGGCCGCATTTTCGAATGCAATGCAGGAGCAGTCTCTGTTGAGATCACGAACGAATCACCCGTTATTTCCTGGTTCAAATACCGCAATGCTGCTGTGAATCGCGCATTTCCTTTTGAGACATAGAGCTGCCATTCTCCGTTGCACAGCAACAAAATATCAGTCTTTCCATCTCCGTTGAAGTCTCCTTGGCACAGCCGGTTGCAAAAACTCGGCTGATAATACTTTTCTGCAATGTCGGTCATTTGTTCCGAAGAAACCGGAGCAGGAATATAGAACTGTCCGTTTTGTCCTTTTTCAATTCGATACAAATTCGCAGACCACACGGAGTTACTTTCCGAAAGAATCATGATTTGCTCTCTTTTGTCACCATGAAAGTCGCCGATGACGATCCTTTTCTTGAAATAACACACTTGCTCCTTGCTGACAAGTTGCCCGAATGGATTGCCATAAGAACTCATCCATATTAATAAAGCAGGATTATTAGGGTTTTTGATACACATCAGGTCGGTAAGACCGTCTCCGTTAAAGTCCCCGACGTGAAAATCACTGTAACTGTCCGCATTGGGCAGATTGGCATGGATGACTTCTTCTTGGAACACGCCTTGTGCATCCGGTCGAATAATCGAGACCTTCAGAATATTTATCAGCGAATAGACACAGACAATCTCATTCAGGCCGTCTCCATCCGTATCGACCGGTAAAAAGGCATGAATAATGCGACCATCCTTGAAACGTTCATTCACCTGACTGCAATCAAAATGTCCCAAACTGCCCGGAGCAATAAAGCTGTAGCTTTGTCCCGTTCCACCGATTACATTGTTGCTCAACAGCACATTCATCATGTATCTTGCCGAACCAAAATCTTTCGTCATGACATGCACAATGTCATTTTCATACTTCTGAAGACCGCCCAGCTTGTCGCTCTCAAATCTCGCTGCAAATGCAGTGTATTGGTACCATTGGTAATCATCATTATAAACGGCATTAAGATTCAGGCTTTCTCCTGCGGTCTCATAATCCAATTGATAATCCGGATGAACCCATTCAAAAACAGTGGAAACCATCTTGTTATCGGGATGTTTTTTTTCCGAATCATAAACGAATGATGATTTACTGACAGCGTTCAGGGCAAGAATATTCCAGTCCAACGTCGTGTAGTCCAATGTGTATTGAAGTATTTTCTCGCTATTGTAATAACACTGTATTGCCCATAGTTGTTTGGTGATAAGGCTAAAACCGGAATTATTCGGATTATTATTCTGCGAAAACCACTTCTTTTGCGTGTCTCCTCTTGTTCCCGCTGCATATACAAACTGTATTGTGTAAGCCGGCTCGACACCCGCAGAGGTCGTGTACGTGATACTTGTCGGATAAAAGCTGCCATCCTCCCTGTCGTTTTGATAGAAATAATTGATGCTATTTCCATTCTTGTCTGTTATTTTAGACAAATGCCATTCAATTGGCACTGTAATGCTATTCTGCAGATGGTATCTGGCGGTATAGAACCATACGCTTCCGTCCTTTTTCAACACTTTAAATCCCTCCCCGTTGTTGTAAGGATAAATAATGGAATAGTCGTAAATTTCGGGATAATAGCAGACGGCTCCATCCTTTGTTCCTTCTATCAAAATATTGCCATCCAACGACAACTGGTCATCGTTGGAGAATGCAACTGCATGACAGTCGTCGTTATAATAATATGTGTACGGCACTCGTGAAATCTTTGACATTCCTCCCAAAGCCCATCCGTGTCCCATGATACCGTTGCCTCCCTGGCTATTGTAATTCAAGCTAAGCTTCGGTGTCATTCCGTTTATCCCTTCGGGAAACTCGAGTGGTATGCTTATTGTCGCAGCACCGGCGTCATTCACATCGAAAGCCATGTTATAATCACCGATACGACCCGGAGGAAAAGACGGTGGAAAGTCGGAAGATGCCCCTATGTCATTCCCGTAAGAAGTGGGGGTGTTGAGCTGTGAGTTCACTTCAAGCATTGCCGATGAACCGGTAGACGGCTTCGAGTGGAAGCCCGGAAGCAGTTTGATATAGTCGGAGGCTGTGTAATGATGCTCTTGATAGGCAGGAAGAACTTCGTTCAATTCGAAGTATTCCTGCTGGTTCACCGTCTGTGCCACAGCATAAAACATATTTATTGAAAGCAAACAAAGCAAAGTGATTCGTTTCATGATACCATTCTGTTATTTTTCGCCATGAGAAAAGTCCTGTGCACTCAATACTTGATAATTTTCCAAGAAAGGTGTTCTTCATTCAAAAACAAATCCAACAAATAAACTCCGGCGGGTTGTTCCGACAAGTCAAAAGCGGTTTTCGCCTCTTTCAGCCATGTGTCCGAAACCTTTGTTCCTGCTACTGTAGATAGGATTGCTTTCTTTTTTTCCATCCTATTCTCAGACATCGTCTCGACATAAAAAACACTCTCTGTAGGATTTGGAAACACGTTGATCGTCAACTCTTCTATCCTGCCGGTCGGCACGGTTTCTTCTTCACTTTCATTCACCGGTTGAAAATCTGCAACCGGGTCGCCTTGATTCCGCATCTTTTCACAATCGATTGTACGGAGAATCCGATTTCCGCTTGCATCGTATGAAAAGGCGACGGTGCAATTCTGTGCACTCAAAAGCACAAAAGGGAAGACTGTGAAAAACAATGACATCTGAAGTTTCAGAAGGATATCGTAAAACTCTGTTTTCATTTCCCGTCACATTTTAGTCTATCAATAATTTGTTGCTGCTCTGCGATTTGATTTTGCAGATCGATTGTATAAAGAGTCAATTCCTCTATTTTCCTCAATAGTAATACCGCCATGGTTGCAACATCAAATCCGTTTGTCATCACTTCCTCTTGGGAAGGAATATCCGGAAGATGCCGATTCGTTCTGATGTAACGTTCAAGTTCGTGCAAAGAGAGACTGTGGTAGCCATCGTCAAACACATAATCCGGCCACTCGTCAATGTCCTTAATCAACACCTCTGTCGTAATAATGCCTCCGTTCACCGCCATGGCGTAATCCCCGTTATGGTTTTCCGTATTCACACCCACCCTGCCTGCAAGCATGATGCTGCCGGATTCCATTTCCATCTTTTTCGGACTACTGATCAGAAAAGTTTCATCCTTTTCATTCCTAATGAACGTTGATTCGGAGTTGAAGCAGCACCTGTCCGATACGAAATGAATGCCGTTGCCTCCGGCGCTGATGCGCATCTTGTTATCGGCTCCTACGGAAATGGAATGGCCGGCATCCTGGAATCTGATACATGCGCTATTCGTTTTCTTATCCCTTGCCTCCAATAAAATGTCGGCATCCTCATCAAGGTCTGACAAGACATGAAGTTTCGCCTCCGGCACGGTTGCTCCTATGGATACCTTTCCTGTCCTTTCCTTTTCCACTTTGCCGTCATTGGGAGACTTCGTGATAAACAAAGTGGGATTAACACTGTTAACACCCAACATGATTCCTTCCTCATAATTTACCAACGGCGCATCGGAATTGATGCCGCTTCCGATAGAAATGGCATAGTCGCGAATGGAATAAACATTGGAACCCAGTGCAAAGGAAGCCAGCCCATGGGCTTTGTTGCGGTAACCGATGCCCACTCCACACCATCCATAGGCCTGGTTCTCGATACCCATGACGATGGAACCGTTTCCTGTGGAAACGGAATGATAACCTTGTGCAAACGAATACTGGCCCATCGCCCTGCTAAGCTTCCCCATGGCGACCGAGTTGCTGCCCGTTACGGTATCATTTTCGCCAAAGGCAAAAGATTGGTCGCCTGTGGTGAAAGAATTCAATCCTCCCGCAAACGAATTCAGCCCCTTCGCCTTGTTATTCGTGCCAATATTGGACGACACGGAATCATCCGATGAATAGCCTCCGTAAAAATGAATGCCAAATCTACTTTCGTTTTGCGCCAATGCACTTGTAAGTGATATTACGGTCAATATCATGATGACCAGTATCTTTCTGATGTCGCTGTGTCTTGACATTTCCTTCTGTTTTTTCAGTTACTAAAAAATTCAATTTAAATATCTTACCTCTTATTCCTTCACGAACTTCCCTTGCAGCACTGTGTTTTCCGCATTGTAAATCCGGTAGGCGTACACTCCTGCGGACAGCCCGCCCACGCCCACGGTGAGCACGTTGCCTTGGCCGCGGATGATGCGGTCCAAGC
>JASBYY010000031.1 GCA_029983675.1 Bacteroidales bacterium
GATTCGGGGGCTGTTTTTTTATTGCCTCAAGCCATTTGGGAACCCTTCTTATAAGAATCCGTCATGCTGAACGCAGTCCCTCTTTATCAGGATACGTCATACTGCGCCCCGACGCGGTATTTCCTCGCTATCAGTAATAATCCATTAGAAGCATCTCCTCATAAGGAGATTCCGCATCAAGTGCGGAATGACTGGGTTTGTATAGAGATTCCGTGTAGGTCTCGGATCAAGTTTAGGGCGTGACACGGAATGACCATGTCTGGAAAGAGTAGGAGAACATAGCCTTGTATGTTTGATTGAGATGTAGCCAACCAGCCTATCTTCATCTTGGTTTTGCTTTGCTACTACTTGCAATAACGCTGAGCGCGCAAAAGTTGCGGAACGATTTATCCGAAAGTTGCGGAAAAATATTGCATAATCCATTTATTCATTGTATTTTTGCTGAAGATATTAGTTTGCTTCAATTCACTTCGGAAATGGATTATCGACCTCGTATTGCTGACCGTCTCATACAACATCGGCTTCAAGGCAAAGGTGCCATCTTGATAGAAGGTCCCAAGTGGTGCGGAAAGACCACCACGGCCAAACAAATCGCAAAAAGCATTCTTGACTTGGGCGATAGTGCTGTCTTTGAAAATGCCCGGACAGCCTTGCAGGTCAATCCTTCATTTTTATTGAAGGGAGCCGCCCCCCAATTGATTGATGAATGGCAAACCTTGCCTGCTTTATGGGACATGGTGCGCTCTAAAGTTGACCGGTGACAACTATTCGGTCAGTTTATTCTGACCGGCAGTAGTGTACCTCCAAGTCAGGACCTGTTCGCCATAGCGGTACGGGGCGGATTGGGCGTATCAAAATGCGTCCCATGAGCCTTTGGGAGTTGGGCGAATCGAATGGGACTGTAAGTTTGGCTGATTTGTTTGAAAATGTGGAGCTTGCGCCCAAAGATAGCAAACTCGACTTGCAGCAAATTGCCTACTTGATATGCAGGGGAGGATGGCCTCAAGCCACCTTGCTCCATGGAACTATCGCTTTAGAAGAAGCACGTGACTATTGTGAAGCCATATACACGGCAGACATCCATCGCATTGACGACGTGCGCCGTAGCACTGCCCGTACCCGCTTGTTGCTTCGCTCTTACGCACGTCATCAGGGGTGCGCCTTCAGCTACAATCGATTGAGTGACGATATTAAAGCAAATGACAACCAATCCGTTTCTTACGAAACGATTTCTGATTATGTGGAGGCACTCAGGAAGTTGTTTGTCGTTGAAGACATGTCGGCATGGAACCCTAATTTGAGAAGCCGATCGGTTATCATGACATCCGATACACGCTATTTCATCGATTCTAGCATTGCTGCTGGTGCCTTGGCAATTGGTCCACAGGATTTGATGAACGATCTAAACACCTTGGGCTTGTTATTTGAGACGATGGCAGTACGAGATCTGCGTGTCTATGCTGATGCTTTGTATGGATGTGTTTCATTTTCGTGATGCCAACGGATTGGAATGTGATGCAGTGTTACATCTCAGAAATGGCGCATACGGATTGATAGAAATAAAATTAGGTGGAAACGACTTGATAGAAAAGGGTGCTGCCAATTTATTGAAGTTGGCTGGCAAAATAGATACGGATAAGATGGCACCACCCTCGTTTATGATGGTGCTGACGGCAGTGGGGGCTTACGCCTACCAACGTCCTCAGGATGGCGTGTACATAGTGCCGATAGGTTGTCTGAAGCCATGATGGCCCAATCTCCCCCCAAAGAGGCAACGTCATGCCCTTATCAGAATCCGTCATGCTGAACTTAATTCAGCATCTTATCATTAGCAGCAATAACCTAATAGAAGTATCTCCTCATAAGGAGATTCCGCATCAAGTGCGGAATGACAGGGTTTGTATAGAGGTTCCGTATAGGTCCCAAATCAAGTTTGGGGCGTGACACGGAATGACCATGTTTGGGAAGAGTAGGAGAGAATAGCCTTGTATGCCAGATAAAGTCAGCCCAAGGCCAACGCGCAACGGCTAATAGTTTCTTAGTTCAACCGTCGTCCCCAGCGGTAGGACAGGTAGAAAGTGCAGAAAAGGCGTTGCTTGGGATGTTTTGAAAGGTCTTTCGGGTCGGCCATCAAGGAGATTCCGGTAGGGAAGCATTCGATAGCTGCTCCTGTTTCGATGGATTGCACGCGTGTTTTCTGGCGGCCGATGTCGAAAACCAAACCGCTCTTGAAGTAGCCCCCCGGAGCGAAGTGCAATGTGTTGAGCCCTTCTTTGAAAGGCGCGCGACCGATAATCTCAATCCACGAGGCCACGGAATCGAAAGTCTGGTAGGTCTCTACTTTTTTGTAGGAGCCATCGCCGACGGGCTGCATTACTTTTACGGAATAATAATAGGGCTTCATGACGGCCAATGAAACTCCCGCCGCATAAAGCCATCGTAGCTCCACGCCGCCCCAATAGGGTTTGCCGTAAATGCGCCGTTGCTGACCATAACCGCCACGGACGACACACACTTCGTTCAATTTTCCGTAAACATAGGACCGCGTGCCGAACTGCATGGCGTTAAGTATTCGGATTTGTTTGAGTGAACGAAGGGTGTACAGCCCGAACTCCCATTCTGTCAGCTTGTGAATGCTGCGGATGCGTCCGATTTGAAAGGCAAACCCTAGCCCTTGTGTGTGCAGGGTCGCACTAAGGCTGTTTTGCCGGCTGTAGAGGATGCGCTCTTCAACAGGTTTCGTTTCATCGTTGCCAATATCAATTTGTTGCGCCTCCAATAAAAAGGGACACAAACTCACCAATGCGGTCAGCAGACCGATGCAAACGTTTTTCCTCATGACCGACAGGTTTATAGCCTCCTTGTCCTGATGAGTCGGTTTAGTAACGAGTTTCCTTCTGATATTTGCGCATGTCGCCGTAGGCAGCGCATGACCTTCGTGATCCGCAAGCGGTTAACATGATGCTGGAAATGAAGGCAATCAGTAGAACTATGGCGATTTTCTTTTTCATCCGAATCAAATTTCTTGGGTTGAATGCTATTTATTTCAATGGCAAAAGTACGACCTTTTTATAAAAAACGCCATCTTTGCATTAAAATTGTCATGGATATGGAAATCAAGAAACCCGCCATCGAGGCATCGTGGTACCGAGTGTTGCAGCCTGAATTTGAATCGGCTTATTTTGCCGATCTGAAATCGTTTTTGGTGGAAGAAAAGCGAAAATATGTGGTCTATCCACCAGGAAGCCTGATATTCAACGCTTTCAATCTGACACCATTTGACAAGGTGAAGGTGGTTATCTTAGGACAAGACCCTTATCACGGTCCGTGTCAGGCGCACGGCTTGTCGTTTTCCGTCCCTGATGGCGTAGATTTTCCGCCAAGCCTGCGCAATATCATGAAGGAGCTGCACGATGATTTGGGCATCCCGGTGTCGCATAGCGGCAATTTGGAGCAATGGGCGCACGAGGGCGTGTTGCTGCTCAATGCTTCGCTTACTGTGCGTGCAGGGCAGGCGGCTTCACATGCCGGACACGGCTGGGAACGCTTTACCGATGCGGCCATACGGGCGCTCTCGGTAGAGCGTGAACACCTTGTCTTTATCCTTTGGGGGAATTATGCTATCGCAAAATCCGCCTTGATAGACACATCGAAGCACTTGATTCTCAAATCAGTACATCCGTCGCCTTTGTCTGCAAGCCGCGGCTTTTTCGGTTGCCATCATTTTTCGAAGACCAACGAATACCTTTGCCGGCATGGCATACAGCCCATCGACTGGAAACTATCGTAACCATGGATTTTGAATTGTATAACAGAGTATCAAATAATATTGCACATGAAAGAACTGGTTTTTGCCACGAACAACAAGCATAAATTGGAGGAGATACGCGCAATCATGTCGGGTAAATACTTGATCCGCAGTCTTAACGATATTGGATTTTACGAGGAAATCGTAGAGGATGCCGACACCATTCAGGGCAACGCGATGATCAAGGCGGACTGTATCACGAAGCGTTTCGGCATGAATTGTTTTGCCGATGACACAGGATTGGAAGTGGAGGCCTTAGGCGGTGCGCCCGGCGTGTATTCGGCACGTTATGCGGGTGAGCATTGCAGCTATCAGGACAATGTGAACAAGATGCTGGCGGCTATGAAAGGGATGCAAAATCGGAAGGCGGTGTTTCGCACGGTGATTGCCTTGAACCTCGACGGCAAGTCCTATCTTTTTGAAGGGCGTTGCGAGGGGGCTATCATCGATGCGCCGCGTGGCGAGGCAGGTTTTGGCTACGACCCGATTTTCTTACCCGATGGCTACGACCAGACCTTTGCCGAGATGCCCTCGGAACAAAAGAACGCCATCAGCCACCGGGGAAGAGCCATGCAACAGCTGATACGCTTCTTATCGGAAGAGGGGTTGTAAACAGCCTCTAAAAGCGCAAGGGCATTCCCGACGGAAATGCCCTTGCACCATTAGATAGTCTTGACTTGTGCAACTGTTGCGGTACGGTTTACAACCGTTCCTGAATCATCTGCATGGCTTTTGGCAGCCCGTCGGCATTGCGTCCGCCCGCCGTGCACAGTGTCTTTTGTCCGCCTCCGCCGCCTTGGATTTCCTTGGCTACCTCGCGGATGATTTTGGTAGCATCAAGACCTTTGGCATCGGCGAAAGCCTCGGGAAGCAATAGTCCTAAGGCGGGTTTTCCTTCAAATACGGCACCGAGAATGGCAATGCAGTTTCCGTTGAGGGCTTTCAGTGCCAAGGCGGTATTCTTCAGCTGGTCGCCGTTGCAGTTGAGCGTAGCGACGACAAGACGATAACCTTCATGGTCGGAGGCTTTTTCAAGCAGTTTTTCAGCCATTGTTTGGGCCTTTTCCTGCAATAGATGTTCCACCTCCTTTTTCAAACTTTGATTCTGTTCGGCAAGCGTCTCGATGCTTTTTACGATGTCGGCAGGTGATTTCACGATTTCCTTGATGCGGTTCATCTGGTCGATATGATGGTCCAGATACTCTTCAACAGCTTCGCCGGTAATGGCCTCGATACGGTGTATGCCGGCCGCAATGGCACCTTCCGAAACGATTTTGAAAACGCCGATGTTACCGGTGGCCGAAGTATGCGTGCCGCCGCAAAGCTCCGTGGAGAAATCCTCGCCGAACCTGACTACGCGCACCTTGTCGCCATATTTCTCGCCAAACAAGGCCATGGCTCCCATGGTTTTTGCTTCGTCAATCGGAACGTCTTCAAAGGTGACATTGGCGATGTTTTCTCTTATTTTCTGATTTACAATGCGTTCCACCTTCTGGATTTCTTCGGCGCTCATCTTGGCGAAATGGCTGAAGTCGAAACGTAGGCGTTCATCGTCAACCAACGATCCTTTTTGTTCGACATGTGCACCGAGCACTTGGCGCAGTGCGGCATGCATGAGGTGTGTCGCGCTGTGGTTGTTTGCGATGCGTAGCCGACGTTCGCGGTCAATCTGTGCCGTGAAATCTGCCTCGGGTGTCTGTGGCAGCCGGTCGGTGATGTGAATGATCAGGTTGTTTTCCTTGATCGTATTGAGGATGCTTATGGTTTCGTTTTCCGAACGCAAAATGCCGGAGTCACCCACCTGACCGCCCATTTCGGCATAAAAAGGAGTGCGGTCAAGCACAATCTCGTAATGGGTTTGTTTTTTCGTCTTCACTTCTCTGTAACGCAAGACCCGGCATGGGGTCTCGCTTTGGCTGTAGCCTATGAAATCGGTGGGCTGTTCGCTCGCCATGACGACGACCCAGTCGCCGTTGGCTTTTCCGGCAGCCTCGCGGGAGCGGTTTTTCTGTTCTTCGAGTTTTTCATGGAAGCCTTTCATGTCCACTTCAAGACCTTTTTCCTGTGCCATGAGCTGGGTCAAGTCGATGGGGAAGCCGTAGGTGTCAAACAATTCAAAGGCAAAGCCGCCGTCGATGACGCGAATGCCTTGGTTTTGCTCGGTGTAGGTCTCAAAGCGTTTGATGCCTTGGGCAAGGGTGCGCAGGAAAGCCGATTCTTCTTCACAAATGACTTTTTCGACAAGCTCTTGTTGGGTTTTGATCTCAGGAAAGTTGTGCTGCATCTGTTCGACAAGGATGGGAAGGAGCTTGTAAACAAAAGGAGCCTCAAAATGCAGGAATGTGAAGCCGTAGCGTATGGCGCGACGCAACACGCGGCGGATGACGTAGCCTGCGCCGTTGTTTGACGGCAGTTGTCCGTCGCTGATGGCAAAGCTCACCGCACGGCAATGGTCGGCGATGACACGCATGGCGACATCACTCTTTTCGTCTTTTCCGTATGCGATACCCGACATTTTGGCCAGCGCCTGGATCAAGGGCTGGAACACATCCGTGTCGTAGTTCGAGGTCTTGCCTTGCAGTACACGGCACAAACGTTCAAATCCCATTCCCGTATCGACATGTTTTTCAGGAAGTTCTACAAGACTTCCGTTGGACAATCTGTTGTATTGAATGAAAACAAGGTTCCAGATCTCAATGACTTCGGGGTCGTCTTTGTTGACGAGTTCCCGTCCTGAGATTTGGGTGCGGCGTTGAGGGTCGCGCAGATCGATATGGATTTCGGAGCACGGACCGCACGGACCGGTTTCGCCCATTTCCCAGAAATTGTCTTTCTTGTTGCCATAAATGATGCGCGATTCATCGATATGGGCTTTCCAAAAACCGTAGGCTTCCATGTCGGGGCCTTGGTGGGCACCCTCATCGCCGCCGAAAACAGTGACGTAGAGCTTGTCCTTGTCGATCTTCACCACTTCGGTAAGGTATTCCCAAGCAAAGGCAATGGCTTCTTTTTTGAAATAGTCGCCAAACGACCAGTTGCCCAGCATCTCGAACATGGTGTGGTGGTAGGTGTCGTGTCCCACTTCTTCCAAGTCGTTGTGTTTGCCGGAAACACGCAGGCATTTCTGTGTGTCGCTGACACGCTTCGCCTTGGCAGGCTGGTTACCCAGAAAAACATCCTTAAACTGGTTCATGCCCGCGTTGGTGAACATGAGTGTAGGGTCGTTCTTTACCACGATGGGAGCAGAGGGAACGATCAGGTGTTCTTTCGATCGGAAAAACTCCAAAAAGCTGTTTCTAATATCGTATGCGTTCATTTATAGTGAGTTATTTTAATGCGAGACGGATAAAAATGTCATGAAAAAGTGCAAAATTACGGGATTTTTGTAATTTTGCGCAATTCTTTGTGAAATACAGCGTTATTTCACGAAATAATATTGCGAATGCCCAAACAGAAGTACATCTTCAACACAAAGACCCTGAAGTACGAGAAGTACAAGCTGCCGGCCCGCTTGCGCTTGGGACGGGTGTTTGCCTTTCTTGTTTCTTGTGCTGCGGTGGCTTTCTTGTTTCTTGTGGTTTTCTACCATTTTTTCGGCTCTCCGCGTGAAAGAATGCAGGCGCGAGAAATCGAATACATGAAGCTGCAGTATGAGATTCTGAACGACAAGATGAACGACATGAACCAGCTGCTTGCCGATATTGAACATCGCGACGATGATATTTACCGCGTGATCTTCGAAGCGGAGCCGATTCAGGCATCGGTGCGCAAAGGAGGTTTCGGAGGTTCCGACCGCTATGAAGGTCTTTATGGCTATAAGAATTCCGACCTTGTGGCGGCCATGTCGCGCAAGTTGGATGTTATTGCCAGTCAGCTTTACGTGCAGTCCAAGTCCTATGACGAAGTTTTTGAAATGGCGCGAAACAAGTCGCAGATGCTGGCGGCCATTCCTGCCATTATTCCGGTCAAAGAGACCGATATCAAGTATATTTCTTCTTATTTCGGTTATCGGTTGGATCCAATTTATAAAGTGCCGAAATTCCACAGCGGAATTGACTTTTCCGCACCACTTGGCACTTTTGTGTATGCTTCGGGCGACGGTAAAGTGACGAGTGCCGATATTAAGCAGGCAGGTTATGGCAGTATGATTACAATAGACCACGGTTTCGGCTATCAAACACGCTACGCCCATCTCAATAAGTTTGCCGTGCGCAGAGGTCAAAAGGTAAAGCGTGGACAACTTATCGGTTATGTGGGTAATACGGGAAAAGCCACAGGATACCACCTTCATTATGAAGTGCTGAAAAATGGTGTCATCATCGATCCTATACACTTCTTTTTCAATGATCTGACCCCCGAACAGTACGACCAGATATTGGAACAATCGTTGCAACCTTCACAATCTATGGACTGATATGGACGAACAACAGGGTGGAAAATATTATTACAGCATAGGCGAAGTCGCCAAGATGTTCGGCGTGAACACGTCGATGATCCGATATTGGGAGAATGAGTTCGATGTGCTCAGACCGCGTAAGAATAAGAAGGGAAACCGCATGTTCACCGAGCGCGATGTGCGCTATCTTCATATTATCTACCATCTTACCAAGGTGAAAGGTTATACCTTGGCTGGTGCCAAAATGGCTTTGAAGAGTAAGTTTGACGACTATGAGGAACGCATCGTGCTGCTTGAGACTTTCGACAAGGTGCGCACTTTCCTACACGACCTTGACAATGAGCTGGCCGAGAAACAGAAAGCCCTGAAAGAACAAAGCAAATAGGTATTAGAAATACCGCTGTCCCACCAAATAGTTACGCACATAATCGGCCACCCCGTCCTCCAACGAGGTGAAAGGCTGTTCGTATCCGGCTTGGCGCAGTTTGGTCATGTCAGCTTCGGTGAAATATTGGTATTTCTCGCGAATATCCGACGGCGTGTCGATAAAGACGATGTCCGAATTCAAATTCAGGGATTTGAACGTGTTGTCGGCGAGGTCGAAAAATGACCGTGCCTTTCCTGTCCCTACATTATAAAGACCGCTTTCGGGCTGGTGCTGCATGAGCCAGAGGATGACTTGCGCCACATCTTTCACATAGACGAAGTCGCGCAACTGCCAGCCGTCCTTGAAGTCGGGACGATGGGAGCGAAACAGCTTCACTTGCCCCGTTTCATTGATTTGACGGAATGCGTGAAGAATAACAGAGGCCATACGCCCTTTGTGGTATTCATTCGGGCCATACACGTTGAAAAACTTCAATCCGGCCCAGAACGGAGGACATGTTTCTTGTTTCAGAATCCATTTGTCGATTTCGTTTTTCGAACGTCCGTAAGCGTTCAAGGGTTGTAAATCGTTCACAATATCGTGGCGGTCGATGTAGCCGTGCTCTCCCGATCCGTAAGTGGCTGCCGACGAAGCATATATCAAGGGAATGCGATAGGCGGTGCAAAGCTCCCAAATCGAAAAGGTGTAGTCAATGTTGAGGGCTTGAAACACCTGATAGTCCGTTTCTGTCGTATCGGTGCGTGCGCCAAGGTGAATGACGCATTCTACTTCGTTATGGTGTTGCCCCATCCATTCCTGAAAAACAGTGCGCTCAATACGGGCCTTGCAACGGATGTGGTTGTGGTTGTCGGCTTTTTCTATCTTACTGAAATCGTCAACCAAAATGAGGTCGTTGCAACCAATGTTATTCAAGGTCTTTGCCACCACACTGGCAATAAATCCTGCTGCTCCTGTTACAATAATCATGTGTTCTGTTTGAAGTGATGGTCTAAAAAAGTCTCAAAAACGGGCTGTCTCATCGTCATTCAGGAGACATCTCATTTCTGTTTTTCATATAGTTTCTCCACTTGTCCAAAACCAACGCCATGTCTTCGGCCAACTCGGAGGTGAATGTCATGGTTTCGCCCGTGGTTGGATGGATAAAGCCTAATTCTTTGGCGTGTAAGGCATGACGTGGCATGAGCTTGAAGCAATTTTCGATAAACTGCCTGTATTTCGTGAACGTGGTGCCTTTCAGGATGCTGTCGCCGCCATACATGGCATCGTTGAACAAGGGATGACCGATGTATTGCGAGTGAACCCTGATTTGGTGTGTGCGTCCGGTCTCTAAGCGGTACTCGTTCAGGGTGACATAGCCGAAACGTTCCAGCACCTTCCAGTGGGTCACCGCCTCTTTACCGTGGTCGCCATCGGGATAAACGGCCATCTTGCGCCGGTCGTTGGCGCTTCGCCCGATGTGTCCTTCGATGGTGCCTTCTTCGCTGTCGAAATCGCCCCAGACCAAGGCCTGGTAGCGGCGGTGAATCGTATGGTTGAAGAATTGGCGTGCCAAAATAGCTTGTGCCGTCTCGTTTTTCGTCACAATCATCAGCCCCGTCGTGTCTTTGTCGATGCGATGCACCAGATAGCCGAAGCTGTTTTCAACTTGTTGACGGGTTTGAGCGAAGTGATAAGCCAATCCGTGCAAAAGCGTTCCTTCAAAGTTGCCGTGTCCGGGGTGTACCACCAATCCGGCCTGCTTGTTGATGATGATGATGTCATCGTCTTCGTAAACAATACGAAGCGGTATTTCCTGCGGATGTATCTCGACTTCGCGTGGCGGATAGCTGAATACGATGGAAATCAAGTCGTTGGGCTTGACCTTGTAATTCTGCTTGACAACTTTCTCATTGACAAGAATATTGCCAGCCTTGGCTGCTTGCTGCACGCGGTTGCGCGAAATGTTTTCAATATGATTGGTCAGATAGGTGTCGATGCGCTCCGGTGTTTGCCCCTTGTCAACGGCAATGCGGAAATGCTCGTACAGTTCGCCGTTTTCTTCTTCGGCATTTTCATTTTCAAGGATGTCGTTGTCGTCTCGGCTCATTTGCTGACCATGAATTTTTTAGCGGAAATGTTTCCATCAGTGGTTGTGATACGGATGAAATACAATCCGTTGGTGAGTTCGGAAAGGGAAATCTCGTTTTGATAGGCCGAGTGCAGCAACAAGCGTCCGGTCAAGTCGAAAATATCGATAGAGGCCAATCGGTTGCTTCCTATTCCGCCAACGTGCAAGGTGCTGCTGGCAGGATTCGGAAACAACTGAACAGCACCAGTGTCAATGTCCTGGATCCCGATATAGTAGGACTTTCCGACTACGGGGCGGATGCAAAGCGATCCGGATAGCTGGCTTTGAAGCCATGATCCGTTGGAGTTGAAGAAGTTATAGTTGCTGTTGTCGGTCGATTTGTCGAAACCGATGTTGATGATCTCCGATCCTTGTTGTTCGATACCGACGTAAATCGTACCGCTGGCAATGACGGTTTGGCCTTGCAGCGGGTAATAGACATATTCGAAAAGGTGATCGCCCCATCTCACCCGCTGGTTGTTGAGGCGCGTGATTTCCTGACCGGGATGGCCATTGTTGTCTTTCCAAATCACGATGTTGAAATAATCATCGTTGGCATCTCTCAAAGTGTGGTTGAACAGTAGCTGAACGCCTGCAATGGTGTCGGGCATGGTCAGGTCGAACCTGACGGCGAAGCAGCTGCCTGCCGGTTCAACGCCATAGCCTTGTTCGGGCGTGCCGTCATCGTAGGCGAAATAGTTGTAAAAGCCTTGGTGATACACCAACGAATCGGTCAAAGGCGGCGTGCTACTCGAATCGCTCACATAGTGGCGGATGAGATAGGATGTTGTGTCACGGTCGTAAAGAAGGGAGAAAGAGCTTCCCACAAAGGGGCAGGCCAAAGCCGCCTGTTCTCCGGAACAAGCCAAAAAACCAGCTTCTTGGTAGGGCAGTGCTTCACACGTGGCGTGACCGAATTCGTAGGATTGTCCGCCGCCCTCCTGATCCACACGGTAATAATAACTGACATTATGGAGCTGGTTGTCCAAATTGGCGATGTGGAGCTGGATTTGCTCGTTAATCGCCGTCGTGGGGTTGCTGCGGTAATGCTTGTATGGCATGGACTTGTAACGCTTCAAGAACGAAGGGGCTTGTCCCGAGAAAGTGACCATGGGATAGTTGCAGTCCTGTATCGAACGTCCGATATTGAGATAGACAAGATCGATGTTCCAATTGTCCTCGTTGCCGCGCCCGTTAGCCTGAGAGCTGTTGACGATGCTGGCGTAGTTGGAGAAGCGAACAAAGAAATTGGGCGAGAAATAGCGCAGGTTGGTGACGGGCAACATCACCTGACGGAAATAATCACCGTCATTTTCATCCATAAACGATTGTAAGTCCTGTCCCGGAGTGCTCCAAACATGGTGCCAGGTGGTGTCGGTCACGGTGTAGAAAATGGAATCGCAGGGCATGGAGGTGACGGTGGAAGAACCGGCTGTCAAAGTGTCTCTGACGATGACGTAGAAAAAAGGAAGACAGTCGCCGAAAGCCCATACGGTGTCGCCGGGAAATAATGTGTCTGCCTGAATTTGTTGCAGGATTTCATCGGCGGAGTAGTTGACGTAGTCCAAGCCGAAAAAGGCCTCATGCTGTTCGGTAATGCCAAACTCCAACACGAGTGAGTCGCCGATTTCGGGAGCGTTGCCCAGGCCTTGTGGCTGGTAGTAAAAACTCAAATATACCGAATCGGCAGGCGTGATGGCTCTGGGTTCGGGCGCAAAGATGGAGTCGAGGCGGATGCGGACAGAAGTGAGGTGCTCGGCCAAAAACGGATTGCTGATGGCATAGTCATAAACGGCACCCGTTTCATCGAGAACATCAAGCGTAGCCGCATTGCGGTTGGGCGGGAGCAGTGGAAAACCATCGTTGACAAAAGCCCTTCGGTCGGACCATTTTGTCGAGTCGGGATAAACATGGGTTGTGCTGAAATCATCAAAAAATGGCAGGGTCTGCACTTGCTCGACAACCGTTCTGGTGTTTGAAGGACGGGATGGTAGCCTAAGCCCTGTAACAAACTCCTGAGCTGGGACAAGTTGAAAGCTGAGGCATAAGCCTAACAGCAGTATGAATTTAAAAGTCGTCTTCATATTCGTAGTCTGAGGTTTCTATTTCTTCATTTTCTATCGCCGGTATGGAATCGGTAACGACATCATTAGTGGTGTCGTATATGGCGTTTTCAATAGAGTCCTGAAGGAGTAATTTTGCTTTTTCTTTTTCAAAATCCAACTTTCGTTCGGAGCGGTACCACACACTGATGGCGGTGCCAGGAACAACATAACGGCTGCTGGGACCGGGTTGCATCTTTGTAACACGCATGTATTGGATGCTGTCTTGGTCGTCGAAGGTCTCGTTGCCGATGTTCAGCCCCGACAGGTTGAGCAACCGCTGCACATCAGAGGCGTAGCTGCCAATCAGATTCGGCACCTTTGCCTTTTTCTGGTCTGTTCCGATGCCGACTTCCAGCGTGATTTTATCGCCTTTTATCAGTTCGGCGCCCGGCTCGATGACTTCGCCCTTGAAGAGCTGTTTGCAAATGGCGTTGCGGGCAAAGTAATCGACATAAACAAGTTCTTTCACCTGCAGTCCGCTCGATTCGAGCAGCACCAAGGCCTGACGAAGCGATAGGTTGTTCAGATTGGGCATGGTGGTTTTTTCGGGGGTCTGCGCTACAATGATGCAATATACGTTTCGACCCATTTTTACCTTGGAACCGGGTAAGGGGTCTTGTTGTACAATGGCACCAGGAGTTTGGTGCTTGGGATAAACACTATCGATAAGAATGAAGTTGAAATCATTTGAGTATGAATTTATTACTTCATTCATGTTCTGCCCGATAAAGTCAGGCATGACAAAAACCTTGTCATGGCGAGTGTAACTACCTAACATTCTGAAAATTATCCAAAGAAAGATAAAGAATGACAGGATGACAATAGCCAGATGAATATAGAATTTCTTTTCCCTTAGAAACTGAAAACGTCCCATTCTTTGTAATTTAGCCGCGTGATTTGATAACTTGATTTCAATGCTTTTTATTGCATGGATTCAAAAGGACAAAATTAGTTATTTTTGCAATTGAAAAACCAATAATTTTGCCGTTCTATTAAAAGATGGCTAACAAACACTGAATATGAAGAATGTTGCAATAGTCTGTGGCGGCGATTCCGGCGAGTTCGAGATTTCCGTCAAAAGCGCAGGGGTGGTCAAGAAGCACTTGAGCCCCGAGAAGTATCGTGCCTATGTCGTGGTGGTTTCGTCCCAAAAGGGCTGGTACTGCCTGCTGGACAATGGTTCCCGTGTCGATGTCGATAAAAACGATTTTTCCATCATTGTGGATGGACATAAAGTGGTGTTCGACGTGGCGTTTAATGCGGTGCACGGCGTGCCGGGCGAAAACGGACCGCTGTCGGGCTATCTCGAATTGTTAGGCGTTCCTTGCACGTCATCGGATCAGACGACTTGCGCGCTGACCTTCCATAAGGATTTTTGCAAACGTGTAGTGGCATCCTACGGGGTCAGGGTGTCGCCTTGGGTGCTTGTCAATGCACAAGAACGGTACGATGCCGAGGCCATCATCGCCCAGCTCGACTTGCCGCTCTTTGTGAAGCCTACTTGCAACGGTTCCAGCGTGGGTGTGTCTAAAGTGAAGACAAGACAAGAGTTTGAGCCGGCCATGACTGCCGCCAGAAACGCAGGCGGACAGGTGATGTGCGAGAAGTTTGTGAAAGGACGTGAGTTTGGATGCGGCGCTATGCGTGCCAATGGTGTATTGACTGTATTTCCATTGACCGAAATTGTGAGCAAAAACGAGTTTTTCGATTACGAAGCCAAATATACGGCAGGGAAGTCGGATGAAATCACCCCGGCACAACTTGACGATCGCATTGCCAATGAAATCAAGGAAAAGACAGCTTTGTTGTATGATAAGTTAGAGTGTCGCGGTTTTGTGCGCATGGACTATATCGTGAGTGACGAAGGTGTGTTTTTCATCGAGGCCAATATCGTTCCCGGCATGTCGGAAGCCAGCATCATTCCCAAACAGGCGCAATGCATGGGTATCACTCTTGAACAACTCTTTGATACGGCCATTAGCGAGGCGCTGCGCAAATATTGATGATGGTCGGATGGGGCGGTGCTTGCTGCACATGATAGTGGCAAGCACCGCTTTTTTCGTTGTCGGACACTTGCTTATCGTATTACAGTTGCATAAAAAAACCAGCACGACGGCACTAAAACCGTCAAGCCGGAATGTTTTTTTGACCCGAAAACGGGGACAAATCAAACCGTAAGAATGTCTTTTGACTTCAGTTCTGTCAGCTCATCAATCTTCTTGATGTACTTGTCGGTAAGTTTCTGAATCTCTTCCTGAAGCAGTTTTGACTCGTCTTCCGAGATGGTGTCTTTCTCTAATTTCTTTGCCTCGTCGTTGGCGTTGCGACGGATGTTGCGCACGCCTACCTTGGCTTCTTCAGCAGCGTTCTTTGTGCGTTTCACCAGGTCGCGACGGCGTTCTTCGGTCAACGGAGGTACCGCCACGCGGAGAAGCTCGCCATTGTTGATGGGGTTGAAGCCCAGATTCGCATTGAGGATGGCCTTGGCGATACTGCCAATGGAGTTTTTGTCGAAAGGCTGAACAACGATAAGGCGGGCGTCGGGGCAGCTTATGTTGGCTGTTTGTTCAATAGGCACGGTGGTTCCGTAATATTCCACCATAACACCGTTCAGCATGGCGGGACTGGCTTTTCCTGCCCGTATGCCTTGAAATTCCACTTCAAGGTGACGGATGGTGTTCCCCATGCTTTCGGTGGCCTCGTCAAGAACAAATTGAGAATTTTCTGTCATAGTTTTATCTTTTGGGCAACAAAGGTAAGATAAATTTCTGTTTTCACGACTTTCACCCGAGAAAAAAAACTTGCGCTTGGTTCAAAATCCGATAGGCGCATCATGCAGTCCGCAAAAAAACACGTGATGTAGAATCCTATTGCAAAGGCGTATATAGTCCCGTCAAGGCGGGGTTTTTCTTCGTCATGTAATAGCTGTATTTTTCAATATCAAGCAGTCCGAGGCCTCTATTCCAAATATAGGTCTTAATGATGATGTCCTGTGGCTCAAGTCGGCTTTCTTCAAAACGAAAACCTTGGGCAATGCTGTGTCTTCCGGGCATAAAGTGACCGTCTTCCGACCGAGAATTGCTATAGTACAACAAAGAGTCGCTCTCGGCATCGTGCAGCTCAATGACTAAAATACAGTCGCTTACCGTATCGTAGCAGTTGAAATCAACCACAATGCCAAAAATATCCGTCTCAGCAGGGATGGAATCTCCTCCGATACAGTGTGATTGTCCCCATTCCTGGTGTTCATAGCGAAAATTGCTTTTGTCGATCGGGTGTAGTGCAGGCTGGCTATTTTTGATGGCAGACCTACTTAATGTCAGGTATTTAGAGGTGAACCAGGTGTGTTCGTTTATTAAATAGGGATAGGCGGCCACCGCTGTGACTTCCCAAGCAGCATTTGTCCAGTCAGTCCATCCCAATCCTAACATGGCGCTCGAATCGCTTTCTAACCAGTTGCGAAAATCTGCAATGGAATTGTTCAAGTCAAACAGGCTTCGGCGTGTGACACCGGTTTTTGCCTGATAAAACTCAGGGACTTTCTTGGCTTCGCTGTGCGTGGCGAAACGAATGTCATCGAAGGCAGATTGGTCTTTTTCCATTTCAACGGCAATCTGGTCGAAGCCTTGATGATACATCAAGTCGAAGTGCCTGCGGTCGATGATCAGTGAGTTGATGCCGACAAACAGCAAAACGGCAACGAGGACGGCTGTTTGCGCGACACTGGTGGTGTTGTTCTTAAAGAACGAGAAGGCCGCGATGACGATAAAGGGATAGCTGAAAATCAGTGTACTTTGCTGGAGAATAGGCTCGCGAAGCATGGAATATACGAAGGCGATGCCGAAAATCAATGCAAACCAAACAAAGGGAATCCATTTCATGGGCGATTTCCGCTTGTTTCGTTTGCTGAGGACGAAGGGTAAAAGGATGAATACTCCAACGCAGAACATGAACAGCGTGGAATAGTTCATCGTGTATCGGATGAAATCCCAAAGAAAACTACTCGAAGGCTTGCCTAACCAGCCACCTATGCTTCCGCTGACAATGAGCTGTTGGTAGAAAATCGGGATGTTCGGACTGTAAAGCAGAACAGCCCCTAAGCCGCTAAGCCAGTATGGCTTACGTCTTTCTTTCGGTAAAAAGAAAAGCCCGGTAAGAAAAATCAAGCCGGCCTGTGCGGTGGAAAAGCTGTGCATCAGGGCTGCCAGCCACGAAGCGACGGCAAACCCAATGCAGGTGCCAACGGTAGGCTTCCTTGGATCGAAAACGATTTTGTACCAGAAAAAGGTTTGCAGCAATACGAAGAAAAGTCCCGGAGCATAAGGCCGCGCCACCTGACTGTAAAAAACGGTGAATTGGCTGACTGCAAAAAAAGCAGCGGCAAGTAAGCCTGTCTTGCTGTTGAACCATTGCCGTCCAATCTTGTAAATCAGGAAGATGGAACCGACACCTACTACAACAAATGGGAGCTTCACCCAAAACTGGCTCCAGCCGAACAGCTTCACCCAAAAGTAGAGGAAAAACTGCACGCCGGCAGGGTGAGGGTCAACGATGATGCCTTGTGTAAACAAGTCGTGCAGGTTGTCGTATGAGGTGCGGAACAAGGCGCTGAATTCGTCGTGCATGAAAGGAATCTGATCGAGTTTCCATGCTCGCAGTATGGTGGCGACCACCATGATGACAGCCAATATGATATAATCGGCTTTGACACTTGTCTTGTTGCGGCTTGCCCTCAGATGGTAGGCGCGTTTTCTTATGGGACCCATGATCTGTATCCTTTCTGGGTTATTTCGTAACGAGGGTGCCGATATTTTCACCGTTAAGGACGCGCATAAGGTTGCCCTTAGTGTTCATGTCGAATACGTACATCGGCATGTCGTTCACTTTGCAAAGGGTGAAGGCAGTCATGTCCATCACCTTGAGGTTACGGTTATAGGCTTCGTCATACGTGATATGGTCGAATTTTGTGGCCGTTGGGTCTTTCTCGGGATCGGCGGTGTAAATGCCATCAACGCGGGTGCCTTTCAGAATGATGTCGGCCTTGATTTCGACGGCACGCAGGGCAGACCCTGTGTCGGTGGTGAAAAACGGATTGCCGGTACCGGCGGCCATTACCACAATCTGACCTTCTTCAAGGAAACGGATGGCTTTTGCACTGCTCATGGTGTCGGCAATGCGGTCGATGAACAAACCGGAAAGCAACACGGCCTTGGCTCCTTTGCCAATGAGGGCTTGTTGCATGGCCATGCTGTTGATAACTGTGGCCAACATGCCCATGTAGTCGCCTTGAATACGGTCGAACCCTTGGCTGGCACCTTGTATGCCGCGGAAAATGTTGCCGCCGCCAATGACAATGCCGATTTGGACGCCTTTTTTAGCGACTTCAATGATTTGTTCGGCGTACTCGTTCAAACGGTCGGGGTCGATGCCGAACTGCTGCTCACCCATGAGAGCTTCACCACTGAGCTTTAATAATATCCTATTGTATTTCATACGGTTTTGTTTTGATGCTTGTTTTTAAAACGACAAAGGTATTGAATAATTGGATAGTCAGATAAAAAACAAGGTGAAATTCATGAGAGAAGAGGCCTTGGACGCGTGTTGAAATCTCTTGAAACAAAGAAACGGGGTCTGTGAAATATCAAAATGGTTGTTTCATAGACATTTGTCATTGGTTACTACGTGTGGACTTGTCAAGAACAAAAATAGCAAGATAAAAAAATGCCCGGTCATTGCCGGGCATTTTTATGAAAAGACAGAATGTATCGATTAGTTTCCCCCCTCCATGCGTCCATGGCAGTTTTTGTACTTCTTGCCGCTGCCGCAGGGACATGGGTCGTTGCGTCCCACTTTCTTCTCTACGCGAATGGGCTGGGTGATCTGTCGTTGTTGCGTATTGCTGTGCGCTTGCGAAAGCATGTCATTGCGTTCTTCCTTGAGTTTGGAACGGTCAATGCCACGGGCACGATGCTCTTTCACTGAATCGGCATCTTGAACAGGGATGTCGGCACGCATCAGGAACGAAATCACTTCTTCGTTGATTTTTTCAATCATGGTCTTGAACAGGTTGAACGATTCAAGTTTGTAGATGACCAATGGGTCTTTCTGTTCATATGTGGCGTTTTGCACCGATTCTTTCAGGTCGTCCAATTCGCGCAAGTGTTCTTTCCAAGCATTGTCGATAAGGCCGAGCGTAATACTTTTTTCGATGCTTAGTGTGACTTCTCTTGCGCCGTTATCCACGGCCCGCTTCAAGTTTACAATGACATTCATGCCGCGTTTGCCGTCGGTGATCGGGATGGCGATGTTTTCAAATCGTGTTTGGCGTTCAAACACGTTTTTAATCACTGGCATGGTCTTCTCGCCGATGATGCGTGCCTTTTCACGGTAATGTGCCAAGGCGGTGTCAAAGAGAAGGTCGGAAAGGCTTTCGATCCTTTCGCTCTTGAGCTGGCTTTTGTCGAAGGGCAAATCGATACCGAGGGTTGACAGCACTTCCATCTGCAAGCTCTCATAGTCGTTTGCATCTTTGAAATCTGCAATCAGATTTTCGCCTAAGTCGTACATCATGTTGTTGATATCGACAGAAAGGCGTTCGCCGAACAAGGCATGGTGGCGTTTGCTGTAGATCACTTCGCGCTGCGAGTTCATCACGTCGTCATACTCCAACAGATGTTTACGCACGCCGAAATGGTTCTCTTCCACTTTTTTCTGTGCCTTTTCAATCTGTTTGGTGATCATGGAATGCTGGATGACTTCGCCTTCCTGCAAGCCGATGCGGTCCATGATGCCGGCAATGCGTTCGGATCCGAACATGCGCATCAGGTTGTCCTCCAACGAGACGAAGAACTGCGAGCTTCCAGGGTCGCCTTGACGTCCGGAACGGCCACGGAGCTGCCTATCCACACGGCGCGACTCATGGCGTTCGGTGCCGATGATGGCCAAACCGCCCGCTTTTTTTACGCCAGGTCCGAGCTTAATGTCGGTACCACGGCCTGCCATGTTGGTGGCGATGGTGACGGTGCCGGCCAAACCGGCTTCTTTCACGATTTGGGCCTCCTTGAAGTGCAGCTTGGCGTTCAGCACATTATGAGGGATGTTGCGCCGTGTCAACATGCGGCTCAGCAACTCGGAGATTTCAACCGAGGTAGTACCAACCAACACGGGGCGTCCCGCCTCAACAAGATGTTGAACTTCATCGATTACGGCATTGTATTTCTCACGTTTGGTCTTGTAAACCATATCCTCGTGGTCGATTCGCGCGATGGGGCGGTTGGTCGGGATGACAACGACATCGAGTTTGTAGATGTCCCAGAACTCACCGGCTTCGGTTTCAGCTGTACCGGTCATACCCGCTAATTTATGGTACATGCGGAAATAGTTCTGCAAGGTGATGGTAGCGTAGGTCTGTGTCGCGGCTTCCACTTTTACGTTTTCCTTGGCTTCCACGGCTTGGTGTAGTCCGTCGGACCA
The DNA here is from genome assembly GCA_029983675.1 of Bacteroidales bacterium. Lineage (GTDB taxonomy): Bacteria > Bacteroidota > Bacteroidia > Bacteroidales > F082 > Limimorpha. The sequence continues at coordinate 20,278 of JASBYY010000031.1, forward strand.
GCGGCGGCCCTCCATGATACGTCCCGTCTGTTCGTCCACAATTTTAATCTTGTTGTCCATGATGACGTAATCGACATCTTTTTCGAACAACGTGTAGGCCTTCAGCAGCTGACGCACGGTGTGCAGGCGCTCAGACTTTTCGGAGAAGTCACGCAACAGTTCGGCCTTGCGCAACACCTTTTCGTCATTGGTCAGATTGGACTTTTCCATCTCGGCGATCTCAGAACCGATGTCGGGCAGGATGAAGAAGTCGGGGGTGTTATAAGCTTTTGTCAGCGAATCGATGCCTTTCTCAGTGAGGTCAACGGTGTTCAGCTTTTCATCGATGACAAAATACAACTCGTCATCAATAAAAGGCATGTTCTCGTTGCGGTTTTGCATGTAAAAGCCTTCGGTTTTTTGCAAAAGGCTTTTCATGCCTTCCTCGCTCAGGAATTTGATAAGGGCGTTGCTTTTCGGCAGTCCGCGGAAAGCACGAAACATCAGGTCGGCGCCATGCTTTTTTTCTTCATTGGTGGCGTTCGGATTGGTCAGGATGGATTTGGCCTCGGCCAAAATGCCAGTGACCAAACGCTTTTGAGCCTCGAAGAGTTTCACGACGTCAGGTTTCAGCACATCGAACTCTTGGTCTTCGCCGCGTGGTGTAGGGCCGGAGATGATGAGTGGCGTTCGTGCGTCGTCAATCAACACGGAGTCCACTTCGTCAACAATGGCATAATGGTGTTTGCGTTGCACCAGTTCTTCAGGGTTTCCTGTCATGTTGTCACGCAGATAATCGAAACCGAACTCGTTGTTGGTGCCATAGGTGATGTCGGCCAAGTAGGCTTTGCGGCGTTCGGTGGAATTAGGCTCGTGCTTGTCGATGCAGTCCACTGTCAGTCCGAGAAATTCGTACATGGCCCCCATCCACTCCGAGTCACGCTTGGCCAAGTAATCGTTCACGGTAACGACATGAACGCCTTTTCCGGCAAGGGCATTCAGATAGACGGGCAGTGTCGCCACCAAGGTTTTACCTTCGCCGGTGGCCATTTCGGCAATCTTGCCTTGATGCAACACGATACCGCCGATGATTTGCACATCGTAGTGCACCATGTCCCAAGTCACCTTGTTGCCTCCAGCCATCCAACTGTTTTTATAGTAGGCCTTGTCGCCCGCAATCGTGATATGCTCGTGTTTCGATGCCAGTTCGCGGTCGAGGTCGGTGGCGGTCACTTCCACGGTTTCATGCTCGCAGAAATACTTTGCGGCGGCTTTTACCACAGAAAAGGCTTGGGGGAGCAGTTCGTTCAGTGCCTCTTCGATTTTGTCGAGTTCGTGTTTCTCTAGCTTGTCAACTTGATCGTAGATCTTCTCCTTTTCATCAGGATCCATGTCGGGATCGTTGTCCACTTTGGCGCGTAGGGCTTCGATTTCAGCACGTTCCGATGCGGTCTTATTGATGATGTATTCCTTAAACTCTACTGTTTTGTGACGCAGTGCGTCGATGTCGAGTTTTACGATGTCTTCGTATGCTTTCAGGGTGCGTTGTAGTATGGGCTGCAACTCCTTGTTGTCACGCGACGCTTTGTCGCCGAACAGTTTCTTTAGAAATCCCATTTGTTTCTTTATTTAAGTTTATGTGTTTCAGCCGCGCAAAATTGACGACCGCGACTTTTTTAGCAAATATTGTGCAAAGGTAGAGAAAAAATCCTTTCGCCGTCAAAATGTCAGTATGTCTGTTTTTTATCAATAATGCTAAGGGAAGTCGGACGGGGCGAATTCTTTTTTAGTCAGCCGTGTAACAGGCGAAAATACCTCATGACAAAAGTGACATCCGGGCTGTTTCAATAGGTTCTCCTGACATAATCACCCAGCCCTTGGTCGGGAGACGGGGCAGGGGCGGCACCGATTTTCACACCAGGCAGAATGAGCACGTATTCCGGAAACATTTTCACGTCGTAGGCTTCAAGCAGCAGGATGTTGTTGCCCAGGTTGAGCAGCGGCCAGTCGTATTTCTTTTCAACGAATTGCTTTTTATAAAAGTCCATTTTGTCTTTGGTGGCGATGGTGATGATTTGAACGGAATCGTGCCATTGTTTGTGCAGTTCGTTCAACGCCTTGAATTGACGCTCGCTCACCACAGAAGCATCGTCAACGAACTGAAGCAGCACATGCCGGTCTTTGTATTGGCTTAGTTTTGCGACAGAGCCGGAAGCGTTCTTTAATTCGAAGTCAGTGGCCGGCGAGCCGCTCTTGAACCGATTGAATTTTTCCAAGGCGTTGCCGATGATGTGCTTGTGTTCGTCGTATTTGCTGTCTTCTTGGATGGCGACTAGATGGGCGACCACCCTTTTGCGGCTGCCGGCATCTTGATAGTACATCTTTTGCAGGTTGTAAATGGTAATCAGTTCGGCCAGACGTGGGTTGCGCGCCATAAACGGGTCGGTGGCAAGGTAGTTCTTGAATTCAATAGAGCCGGTCAGGAAAGCGGTTTGAAGTTTTCCAATGTCATATTGAGGCCTCCAGAAATAGTTGGAAAACATCTCTTTGAAAAGGTCGATATATGCAGGTTGCGTGTAGAGCACGGGCTTTTTGTCAAAGTAGGATTCCGAAACCTTTTTGCCTCCATCGGAATAAATGGCGTTTCTTATGGCAGCGATTTTATATTCGTTGTAGTCTTTCACGTATTGCGACTTGATGCCGGGCAGCGTTTTTGCAATGGTGGCACGGATGGAGTCGATGTAGCGCGATTGCCGTCCCCGATAGATCTGGTTGAAATGGTCGAGCAAATAACCGTTGATGATTTTTTCGGAATAAGTCAGCTGGCGATAGACATCTTTGTCATTGGCCTTCCGGACACGCAAGGCGGGCATTTCTTTGTCGAAGTACGACACGGCTTCATCTTGTTGTGGAATGAAAATCTCAACATCGTAATTGGAGTTGGGGGTGAGATAAAGATCCACATTTTCCAGATCGACGTAGATGCGGGCCGGTAGAATTTGGCTGATATTGACTTCAAGGATGAACTGCCCTTTGTCGTTGGCCTGCATCTGGCAGGACTGTGCTTCTTTCCAGTTGAACAGGTCTTCGTAAACAAATAAGCGAATCAAGGCGTTGGGCTTGTTGACTCTTCCCGTGATGGTGACGTTCTGAGCACTGACAGTCAAAACGGTAAAGAAAAAAACGGACAGCCATGCCATCCTAAACATACGGTTTTTCATGCTTATGTAACGCACTGCCGTTTGAATTATTGCAAAAAGATAGATAGGATGCCTTGACTTTGGGTTATGTCAAAAACCGATGGGAAGATGTTCTTCTTATCTTACTGACAATCTTGTGTTTGGATTTTTCTGAAAACTTAGAAAGGTCAAGGGATTCGGCTTAGATTCACTTCTTCGGGAATGAATTTTGAGACATCGCCGCCGTTTTTGAAGATGTCTTTCACCACACTCGACGAGATACCGACCAATTCGCTTTCGGTGAGCAAAAAGATAGTTTCAAGTTCGGGGTGCAGGCGTTTGTTGGCGTGACCGATCATGTTTTCATATTCAAAGTCTCCACCACCACGCAACCCTCTGATAATGAATGTCGCCCTGACTTTTTTGCAGAAGTCGGCGGTCAGCCCTTCATAGCTTTTCACGATCACATTCGGATAGGCTGCAAATACATTGCTGGCCCACTTCAAGCGACTTTCCAATGGAAACATCGTGCTTTTTTCGCTGTTGACACCAACAGCGACATAGATTTTGTCGAATATGGGCAAGGCCCTGAGTACTATTGATTTATGCCCCAGTGTAATGGGATCAAAAGAGCCGGGAAAAATAGCGATACGTTCCATCTGTTTGCGATTTTATCCGCTTATGCGGTGCTGTTTGAGCCGCAAAAGTAGTGTTTTTTAGAATAGAACGAACGAACAAGGCTTGAGGGGGAACATTTAGGAGCAACATTCAAATTTGAGGCGGTGACAGAGGTGCTGTGTCCATGAGCTTTCGGATGTCCTTTTCAAGCACGTCACGAATGGAACGGAAGGTGTTTTCGAAAAACGGGGCAAGTCCTGCTTTGTCGATGAGCGTGACGCTTTCGATACCCTCTTCTGTTTGCGGTTTCAATGTGCAATTGCCGTCGGAGTACATGGCATACCAATATGTCGCCTTTAACCGCCATTCGCCGTGCCAATCGTAACAATGCCAGGTGGTGGGCAGTTTTTGTGCGAGGTGCAGCCCTTCTATTCCTGTTTCTTCATGCACTTCGCGCAGTGCGGCATTATCGGGCGTTTCGCCCGATTCAATATGTCCTTTGGGCAGATCGGGGATACCGTTTCGTTGGATGCAGACGAGCTTAGTCCCCGTAAAGACAATGCCCCCTGCAGCAGGAGCCAGGCGAAAGGTGCGGGATAAAGTTGCTGACAACATGGAAGGGGATAGTGAGTCGATATGGATGTCTGCAACATTACGGAGTGTCAGCCAGTTGTTTAAAAAAAAACCGAGTTTTTCAACCTCGTAAGCATCAGATTGTTGGCAAGTTGCGGCAAAATCGAGCTGGTCTTCGTTGATGTTTGGAAAGATTATAGCTTTGCTTTCATGAAAAATAGCGTACATTTGTGGCCGAATTGGATGGATAATTCGCCACAAAAATACTTCTTTTATGGAATACGAAGATTCTGCATTGACTTTGGCATCGCATCTGCTGCAAACCAAAGCTGTGAAACTTAGTCCGAACGCACCTTTCACGTGGGCATCGGGACTGAAAAGCCCGATTTATTGTGACAATCGTGTCACTCTGTCATATCCTGCCGTGCGGACATATATCCGTCAGGAGTTTGTTCGGTTGCTGATGAACAAATACTCCAAACCCGATGTCATTGCCGGTGTGGCTACTGGAGGTATCGCACAGGGAGCACTCGTAGCCCAGGAACTTGGGCTTCCCTTTGTGTATGTGCGTTCCGAGAAAAAGTCGCATGGTATGCAAAATCAAGTCGAGGGTGTCATAGAATCAGGGCAGTCGGCGGTGGTTATTGAAGACCTTGTTTCAACGGGAAAATCAAGTCTGAATGCCGTCCAAGCCCTTCGCGAAGTGGGTGCTGATGTTAAGGGCATGTTGGCCATTTTCACCTACCAAATGGCAAAAGCGGAACAGAACTTCGAGGATGAAAATTGCAGGCTCTTTACCTTGACCAATTATGAAACGCTGATTCACAAGGCTATTGAGGAGCGTTACATTACCGATAGCGACCAGCATTCCCTCATGGAATGGAGACGTGATCCGCAAGCCTGGAGCGACAATATTAACAAGGAACTAAATCTCTAACGATGCGTTTTCAAAGCGAATGGATGCCTGCCACGGGCAGTGCGGGACAATTGTTCGCGGTGCTGAGTCATGCCGACAACTTGAAACGGCTGATGCCTGAGCAGGTGCTTGGTTGGCATGGCGATGCAGATACTTGCACGTTTACCATACAAGGTATGACGGAGCTTTCGCTTGAAGTAGCCGATAGGGTGCCCAATGAAAGAATCCGGCTGGTTCCTGTTGGCAAGCAGGCTTTCCCTTTTGATTTGCAAATTGTTATTCGCGAAACGCCCCGCGGAGGAGAGGCTTGTTTTGAAATCAATGCCGAGCTGAATCCGTTTTTAGAGATGATGGCCAAACGACCGCTGCAGCGTCTTGTCGATGAAATGGCGGCAAAGGTGCCTTTGCTGAAAATGGATGTTTGAAGTCCGTGAGAAATAGCTTCCAGCTATATTAAGAAGCGGATTTGCTTGATTTCATACAGATGTCGCAAGCCGTCCTCATCGTGCAGCATCAGGCGGCCAAAGGGGTCGATGCCATCCAAGTACAAACGTAACGAAAGGCCGTTCACCTCGTAGTTACCCCATTTCATGTATCGGAACAAACGTTCCAGGTATTTTTTCTGAAGCGCTTCGTGCGAGTTTGAGTCTTTTAATAGCATTACCTCCTCGCCAATTGCTTTGACCAAATCATGCAGCAAGAGGTTTCTGTCCCATTCTTTTCCGGTGATCTCGCAAAGCGAAATTGGACGTGTCGGCCAATTATTGAAATGCAACTGGTTCACATTCAACCCGATTCCGACGATGGATTTCCCCATCTTGTCGCCGCATATTGTGCTGTTGATGAGGATGCCTCCTAATTTCTTGCCGTCGAAATAGATGTCATTTGGCCATTTGACACATGGTTGTTCTTTGGGAAGATGCCGGTCGAAGACACTCAAAATGCCCATAGGTACTGCCTGCGACAAAAGGAACTGATCGGAGGCGTTCAGAAATCCCATGTCGAAAACGATGGAGAAGGTGAGGTTCTTGTTTTTTTCGCTTTCCCAATTGTTCTTTCCCATGCCTTTGCCAAGGGTTTGGAAATCAGCACTGACTACGTATCCGTCGATGTTTTCGCCAGCAGATTGTAACCTTTGCAGGTAGGCGTTGGTAGAGTCGATGCAGTCAAAGTGAATCCACTTGCACATTTCGTTCTTCAGGCTAAAAAACCAAGCCGACCCCCTCTTTCCGAGAAGGCCGGCTTGATGATCATTGTTTCTATTATTGTAATACGATGTTACGTCTGACTTGTTCTCCGTTGGCGGATTCGACAAGAATCAGATACATTCCTTTTTCAAGGCCAGATAAGTTCAATTCATCGTTTCCCGAAACCGAACATGTTTTGACAAGTTGTCCCGTGACATTGAAAACCTGCACGGTGCTTTCCCCGTTGGCGGCAATGGTGATGATGCTCTGCGTGGGATTGGGGAAGATGTTAACTTGGTTTGCCTCGGAGTTTTCGTTCACCGATACGTGGTATTCGAACGAGAACTCATTGGTTTCCTTGTCGGTGAATTCTTTTCCGAAGAAAAGTGTTGTTGATCCAGCTTTCAATCCGTAAAGGCCATTGGTATTGGTCATTCCGTTGTTGCCGGAGTCAAAGATGGTGAATTCGTAGCAGTCGTCATTCTGAAGCTCGAAATCATGCTTGTAGTTGTGGTCAGGCTCGTCGTAGGGACCGCCGGAAACCACTACTTCGTTATTACTGGTGCGGCGTACTTCCCATGTGGTTTGTCCCGGATCTTTGTCTGTGCGGATGGTAAGTGTGAAAGGCTTTCCTTCTACTTTGGCTGCCCTCGCAAATTCGAAACTTGTCATGTCGTTCGACGGAGCTTCGTCACTACCGCCATTAATACTTACAATCGTAACCGTCATGGTGTTTTCGTCGGCAACATCAAAACTGACTTCTCCAAGTTCAATCACTTTGGAACGAAGACTGGGCAGGTTCCCGCTCCATTCAACGGTTTTTGCAACTTGTCCGTTTACGGAGATTTCAATGTTGGCGCTTGTAATGGCGTTGCTTCCGAAGTTCGTCATGGTGACCTTGGGGGTCATTGTGCCGCTGCAAACAAAAGCTTTTCCGTGTTCAAAGTTGCTGATGGAGGCATCGTTGGAAAAATAGGGAGCGAAGCTCTCTGATGATTTGCAGGCCTGGTACACGGTCTTGGTGCTGTAATCCTGCACCCAAGCGATGGCGGAGATTTGGTTGATGTCGTAAAAATTAGCAACGGGCCAGCTAAAAGTGTAGGCGAAATATCCGCCGGCTTCGAGGCTGGGTGTGGGCTGGCCACTCGCTGAGGGAAGGAGCTTTTTCATGACACTGTAAAAGTGCTTTTCGCCGTTGGGGCCGGGAGCAGAATTGAAGTGTATCTCCTTTTCAATAATACCGACGAAAACCCTGAGGTTTTCACTGCTGATCGCAGTAGAAGCTTTTCCCATGACGGTTACGGTTACGGTATCTTGCGCTGTGTTGAGCGTGTGTGTCAACGTCATTTCCAATGGACTTTCAACAGCAGACCAGTTATTCACCTGGGTTTGGTTGATTTGGTTGGGTAAGCCGGAAAAAGTGTTCCCATTCACGTTGACATTGGGAACGCTCGTTACACCGTAGTAGGAAACCCTTGCATTATTGTCCGCCTTGTTGTGAAGGTACATGGGGTCGTTTGCCGATGGCCATTTTACATGGTATTTAATGGCGGCCACACGGTCTGCATTGTTGTTGATGAGCTGGTCAAGCGCCGGATTGTAGGCGGCACATGGCCCGCAGCCCGTATTGGTGAAACACTCAAAGAGCAACATTCTTTGGTGCTGTGCCTGGATAGAACCAAAAGACACGAATAGGCATAATGTCAAGAGTAATGAGAATCTTTTCATGATGTTTAATGATTGTTGAAATAATGTGTTTGAATTAATTTGCGGCAAAAATAGATTTTTTTCTTTTTTGGTGTGTGTTTTTATGATAAATCGAATTTTGTTCTTATATTTGCGGCATAAAAGTTGCAATAAACTTTCGAGACAAACGCTACTAATTACTAATTCTAATTTAATACCAACCTATGAAAAAAACAGTACTTTTCTTTGTCGCGATATTCGCGGTGGGCTTTGCCTCTGCGCAATCGTTCAGTGTAATCAGAAACGGCGAGGTGATACCTTCGGGTGAAAAAATTGTGGTTGATACGATAGACTCGCAGATGAATGAAATGTTGATTGACTTTAGTGTCAGAAACGATTCTGATCATCAGTTGGACCTGATCCTTTCCCGTGAAAATATTCAAGTTGTTGACGGTATGATAAGTTATTTCTGCTGGGACAACTGTTATCCGGCCACTGTGAGTGTCAGTGGTCCTGAAAGCTATGAGCCGGGGGAAACCAAAAACGGAAAGTCCTTCCACTATGCGCCGGATTATGAAGTACAAGAAAATTGGATTCCGGGAACTGCCATTTACAAGTACTCTATTTTTGACAGAGCCAACCCGTCAGAACCCTTTACAGTTGAGGTTTGGTTCGCTTATAATGCCACATCGCTTAATGAGCCTATAGCCAAGAGTTCGTTTGGTGCTGCATTCCCCAACCCTGCTTCTTCAACGGTTAGTTTTCAATGTAATGTTTCGGAGCGGGATAATGCTTCCTTGGCCATCTACAACCTGCTGGGTCAAAAGGTGAAAGCACAGACCATCAACAAGCAGGGCAAGATTGACGTTGTTGTGGACGATGTGCAGGAAGGTATCTATTTTTGCAATTTCATGGTCAACGGTCAAGTCGTCAAGACTGAGAAATTCATTGTGAAGCACTAACGGTGCAATTGAAGTTTTAGCTACGAAAGGCACGGTGTTGAGCCGTGCCTTTTTTTGGTTCTGCAGACGGGAGTCTTTACGACGTGATGCTTTTGCTTTGCGGCTTCTTTACCTTGTATGTTGAGTATTCAAGGCCTGTTGTTTTACACCATGTAAAAGAGCATCAGGATGATTGTTCGGCGTGTGTGTCGGCCTTTTTGCTGGTGGTGGAGCGAGTAGGGCTTGTCGTGGTTGTCTTGCGATTTGTTAGAAAAGAACCATCGTTGAGTGTTTTTACTTTTGCAGATGGACATAAAAAAGCCGCTTTGAAGCGGCTTTTTTTGAGAAGTATAAATGGTCTTATTTCGCAAAGCTGATGGCGCGTGTTTCGCGAATGACGGTGATTTTGATTTGTCCCGGATAAGTCATTTCGTTTTGGATCTGTTTCGACAAATCGTAGGCAATGCTGTCGGCATCGGCGTCAGAAACCTTGTCGGCTCCCACGATGACACGCAGTTCGCGTCCGGCTTGTATGGCGTAGGTCTTTACCACGCCTTGATACGACATAGCCATTTCTTCGAGTTTGTTCAGGCGTTGGATGTAAGCCTCTACGACTTCGCGACGTGCGCCGGGACGTGCGCCGGAAATGGCGTCGCAAACCTGAACGATAGGGGCGATGAGCGATTCCATCTCAATTTCATCGTGGTGGGCGCCGATGGCGTTGCACACATCAGGCTTCTCCTTGAATTTTTCAGCCACCTTCATGCCGAGAATGGCGTGCGGCAGCTCTTCTTCGTTTTCGGCCACCTTGCCGATGTCGTGCAGCAAGCCGGCACGTTTGGCGGTTTTGGGATTTAGCCCCAATTCGGCAGCCATGGTAGAGCAGAGTTTGGCAACCTCGATAGAGTGTTGCAACAAGTTCTGACCGTATGACGAACGGTATTTCATGCGGCCAATCATTCTAATCAGGTCGGAACTGATGTTCTGTACACCTAAGTCGATAATGGTCCGTTTTCCCGTTTCGATGATTTCCTGTTCCACTTGTTTTTCCACCTTGTGCACCACTTCCTCGATGCGGGCGGGATGGATGCGCCCGTCGGTGACTAACTTTTGCAGCGACAGGCGTGCGATTTCGCGGCGGACGGGGTCGAAGCCCGACAGCAGAATGGCGTCAGGGCTGTCGTCGATGATGATTTCGACACCGGTGAGTGACTCCAAGGCGCGGATGTTACGGCCTTCGCGACCGATGATGCGCCCCTTGATTTCATCGTTCTCGATATTGAAAACGCTGACGGTATTTTCGATGGCTGTTTCGGCAGCGGTGCGCTGAATGGTCTCTAACACCACTTTTTTCGCCATCTGGTTGGCGTTCATCTTGGCTTCCTCGATGATTTCCTTGACTTGCACCATGGCCTCCGATTTGGCCTCTTCGCGGATGACTTCCATGAGTTGTTCCTTGGCTTCTTGAATCGAAAGGCCGGAAATCGTCTCGAGTTTCTTGGCTTCTTCCTCGTAGATGTGGTCGAGATCGGCTTTGCGTTTCGTGAGGGCTTCTTGCTGGTTGTTCAGGTTTTGCTGCAGGTTTTGCAGTTCCTTGCTTTTGCGTTGCACCTCTTCGCTTTTCTGGTTGGTCTGTTGCTGAATCTGATTGATGCGGTTCTCCATCTTCTGAACTTCACGCTTGCGCTCATTGCAGGCCTTTTCGTGCTCGTCCTTCATCTGAAGGAACTTTTCCTTGGCTTGAAGGATGCGGTCTTTCTTGATGACCTCGGCTTTTTCTTTGGCTTCGGCGAGAAAGTCATTGGCTTCTTTGGTTACGGCTTTTTTTAATAAGGTGGATGTGATCAAATAACCCACGACAACGCCCACAGCAAGGGCGGCGACAGGGATGATGATGTTGTAGATTGTGAGTAATAGCATAAAAAAATCTTCCTTTGGCTTTAAGCTCGGTTTGGAAAAGAGATAAAAAGAAACTGTCTGCCTTCGGGATAAGCGTAAACCCCGATATGATACGCTTATGGCCACCGCGTTGCGCAAACGTCCACTGGCACCGAAGTGCACCTCCAAAGAGGCTGAGGCCTGTTTTTGCAAGCACGAGTAAGCCGGTTTTGTGTTGTGTACTGTTGAGTTTACCTGATGCGTCAGGCAGACAGAATCAAATTTTCAAAGAACGTAGGTCCTACAAGATATGCTTGTCAAGGATTTGAACGCTCGTCTAACAGAGCGTTCAGTTCGGCTAATTTCCGTTTCAGATGCTGATCGCTAAAAGCAAGTTCCGATTCGTATTTCAATGAGGTGGTGGCGAACTGCAAGGCTATCAACGCAAGCTGATCCTGCATGTCTTTGAACGAATAGTGACGTGAGAAACTTTTCATCCGTTCATTAATCATGGCAGACGCCTTCCTCAGCTGTTCTTCGTCAGCACGGGCGATCTTCAGGGGATACCTCCTGTCGGCAATCTCTATGTTGATAGTGATCTCATCCATGTCGCTGACTTTTTATCTGAATTACTCTTTGCTGTTCAATATCGAAACGCATTGGTCGATTTCCTTTATCATTGCTCTGATAAGCCTTCTCCCTTCGTTTATTTCTCTTTCGTTACCGAGTGCGTTAACAATAGTACTTTTATTTATTTTGTCTTGCAACTCCCGCTTCGCTTGTACTAATGCTGCGTTTTCCGAACGCAACATTTCGTTTTCGCTCTCCAGCTTGAACTTATCTTCGGCCAGCTTCTCTTTCGCATCAAGAAGTTTTCGCAACTTCACCTCCATTTCGGTCAATATGATGCTTAAGTCTGCCATCCGCATTCAGTCTTTGGAATTGTGCCACAAAATTACATGTTTTTTTCCTTGCCTGCAACTATTTTTTCCCTTTTGTCGATTTTTTTTGCGTTTGGTGCTGTTTTTTCTCTGTCGAGATGATGTTTTATTTGGAAAGAGGCTGTTTTCCGATTGTTTTTGTATTTTTATCTCGTTAAAAGTTTTGGATATGAGTAATAAATGTTTGATTTTTATGATTTTAACTATTTTTGTCACGGCATTTCGTCCCAAGGAAACCACATTTGTTTTTGTTGAATCCACCGATACGCATGGTCATTTTGATGACTTTGCCAATGATGCCACCGTCATTCGTCAATTGCGCGACAGCCTTGGCGACCGGTTGGTTTTATTGGATAATGGCGACAACCTGCAAGGAACGGTATTTCAGTATTTTTCGAACCACGATGCAAGTCGGCCCAATATCACGGCGCAGTTTCTGGACTTTTTCCCTTACGACGTGGCGGGTGTTGGCAATCACGACATCGAAGCCGGACGACAAGTTTTCGATCGGGTGTATGGAGAGACCAAGGTGCCTGTGGTCTGTGCCAATGTCATCGACGAAGCTACTGGAAAACCGTATTTCAAGCCTTATGTGGTGCTTGAACGTGCGGGTTATAAAATCGCCGTGCTGGGACTGCTGACACCATACGTGGTTACGTGGGTGCCAGAACGCCTCCGTCCCGGTTTGCGTTTTGAAACGATAGAGGAATCGGCAAAAAAATGGGTGCAAATCATTCGCGATAAGGAAAACCCAGATTTGTTGGTCGGATTGTTCCATTCGGGCTGGGATTCGGAACCGCTTTCTGATGCCGATGCCGCACAATTGGGACGGGAAAATGCTACAAAATGGGTGGCGGAAAACATCCCGGGGTTCGACCTCGTTTTTTGTGGTCACGACCACAAGCATAGAACCGATATCCTCATCAACAACGACGGCGATACGGTGGGCGTATTGGACGGAGGATGCCATGCGCAAGGTTTGGCGCTGGCCACCGTGACGATGCAAAAGGGCAAGAAGGCGTATTCGAAAATCGAATGGGTGGAAACGTCACAACAAGTCCCTGACACGGCGTTTCAAGCTATGGTGCAGCCTTATCTCGACAGTGTCGAGGCGTATCAAAGCCGTCAGGTTGCGCAACTGCCCGTGGATATTCATAGCGACGACGCTTACAACGGCCCGTGCCTGTGGGTCGATGCCATGCACCGCTGCCAGCTTGATGTGGTGCGCCGTGAAGGTGTGCGTGCCGACATTTCTATTGCCGCTCCTCTTGGTTCCGGAAAAAATCTCAAGGCGGGCATGTTGACGGTGAAGGATTTTTTCACTTGGTATCCTTATGAAAACTCGCTTGCCGTGCTTTCCATGACAGGAGAAGAGGTTCGGCGTTTTCTTGAATACGCCTTCGACCAAAAGGATCCGATTTATAACTTTGATTCTGGTGCCGGCCTATTATACGAGGTGGATGAAAGCAAGCCAAACGGCGAACGTGTCCGCATAAAAAGCATGGCGGACGGGACGCCTTTCAGTGCCGATAGCGTCTATCACGTCGTGATGAACACCTATCGTTCAATGGGCGGTGGCAATCACCTTTCGGAGGGCGTGGGGTGGAACCGTTCCGATATTCAAAGCCATGTGGTTTGGCAGAGCGATAGGGACCTGCGTTCCTTGTTCATCGAGTGGGCGGCACAACGAGGCACGCTCGAAGCGGCTCCTTTGAACCACTGGAAATGGATGAGATAGTTAGCAAATGATCAAGTGCCGTCTTGGTATGTGATGATAAGTGGATGAATATAAATAGGTTGCGAAAACGCCCAATGGGATTGAAGCAACATAAGGATAAAACACACCTGAAACGATAAAAGTCATGAAAGAAGATTTTCTGAATTATCTCTGGGAAAACCGGCTGCTGAAAGGCAGGCTTGAAACTGCGGATGGTCTTGAAGTGGAGGTGGTCAAGACCGGTTTCCGCAATGCCGATTCCGGTCCCGATTTTTTGGAGGCTCAGGTTCGTATCGGGACGACATTATGGGCGGGTAACGTCGAAATCCACGTTAAAAGCTCGGATTGGAACCGGCACGGGCATATGTGGGACAAGGCTTACGACAATGTGGTGCTGCACGTGGTTTATGAACAGGACTCCGCTACGCCCGATTTGCCCACCCTTGTGCTGAAAGGTCATTTTGACGAATCGCTTTTTGATGATTATCACAATTTTATCAATACAAAAGGGTGGATTCCATGTGAAAAATCAGTGGCGACCGTGCAGCCGTTTACCTGGTTGTCGTGGCTCGACCGCATGGTGGCCGAACGCCTTGAACGCAAGTCTGTTTCGGTTGTCAAGCTGTTGAATGCCAATAAGAACGACTGGGAAGATGCTTTCTATAAGCTGATGCTGCATTATTTCGGATTGAAAGTCAATAATGAAGCTTTCGAATACCTTTCGAACATTTTGCCTTTCAGAACCCTGCAAAAACACGCCGACAACCTGCTACAAGTTGAAGCGATGTTGTTTGGCTGTGCCGGACTGCTCGAACGCGACTTCTCGGAGGCGTATCCCTTGCTTTTGCAACGTGAGTTTGCTGTGATGAAAGCCAAATTCGGCCTGCTGACCATGCCCCCAGAACGCTGGAAATTCATGCGGATGCGTCCCGGTAATTTCCCGACATTGCGTTTGTCGCAAATCGCACAGATTGTGCATCGCAGCGGCAATTTGTTTTCGAAAATCAGAGCAGCCGATAAGGTCGAAACCCTTCGTGCGCTTTTCGATGTGCCGACATCGGATTATTGGGACACGCATTATCGTTTTGAGGCTGTTTCAAGAAAACGCCCCAAGCACTTGGGCGTTACGACTGCCGATGTGTTGATTATCAACGCTGTTGTCCCGCTTCTGTTTCATTTTGGATGTCAACATGCCGACCCGTCTGTATGTGAAAGGGCGATAGGGTTTCTCGAAAACATACCTGCCGAAGACAATGCCGTCACAAGGCATTATGCCGCTTGCGGCGTGACGGCCCGCAACGCCATGCACTCACAGGCCATGTTGCATCTTTTTGAATGTTACTGCAAACGCCGGCAATGCCTGAAATGTAGAATAGGCGGTCTTTTGATGAAAGGCAGCTAAGAAACCGTTTTCAACTATGGTTTGTGGAGCAGGTTTTTCGTTTTGAAATAAAAGAGGGTGCTCAGGCAATTTTCTGTTGGTATTTTTACTATCTTTGCGCGCAAAGATAAACGTAAATACTTAAATACGATGTACACGAACTTTCAAGAGTACCTTAAAAAGGAATTGGCTCAGATTGAGGCCGATGGCTTATACAAGCGTGAACGCATTATTGAAAGCGCACAAGGCGCTGAAATTCTTGTAGGCGGAAAAGTATGCCTGAATTTCTGTGCAAACAACTATCTCGGTCTTGCCGACAACCCCGAACTGATTCGTGCCGCCAAGGACGGCATGGACGAGCGTGGCTTTGGCATGGCTTCGGTGCGTTTCATTTGTGGCTGCCAAGACCTTCATAAGAAACTTGAAGCCAAAATCGCCGAGTTCTTTGGAACGGAAGATACCATTCTGTATGCTGCTTGCTTCGATGCCAACGGCGGTGTATTCGAACCTCTGCTCGGTCCCGACGATGCCATTATCTCCGATGCTTTGAACCACGCGTCCATCATCGATGGCGTGCGCTTGTGCAAAGCACAGCGTTTCCGCTATGCCAACGCTGATATGGCTGACCTTGAAAAGCAACTTCGGGATGCGCAGCAATGCCGTTTCCGCGTTATCGTCACCGATGGCGTGTTCTCGATGGACGGCAATGTTTGCCCGCTCGATAAGATTTATGAACTGGCTCAGAAATACAATGCCATGGTCATGGTGGACGAAAGCCATTCGGCAGGTGTCGTTGGCCGTACAGGTCGCGGTGTCACCGAGCATTTCAACTTGCGTGGCAAGGTGGAAATCCTGACGGGAACGCTTGGCAAAGCCTTCGGCGGCGCCATGGGCGGTTTCACCACAGGTCGCAAGGAAATCATCGACATGCTGCGTCAGCGCTCACGTCCGTATCTGTTCTCCAACTCAATGGCTCCGGGTCTCGTCGCTGCCGGCATCCGCATGTTCGACTTGATGAGCGAGACCAATGAGCTTCAAGATAAGCTGCACCGGAACACCAACTACTTCGTCACGAAGATGAACGAGGCCGGTTTTGATTGCAAACCTTCACAGTCGGCCATTTGTGCCGTTATGCTTTACGATGCGCCGCTGTCGCAGAAGTTTGCCGCCAAGTTGCAGGAAGAAAGCATTTTCGTAACCGGATTCTACTATCCTGTGGTGCCCAAGGGTCAGGCCCGTATCCGTGTCCAAGTTTCCGCCGCTCACGAAAAGGAACATCTCGACAAATGTATCGCCGCCTTTGTCAAAATCGGTAAGGAACTGGGCGTGTTGAAATAATCCATTGACCATGAAGGCGGGACTTCTCCCGCCTTCCATGTTTGAATAACCTTTGATTCGATGAAAAAAATACTGATAGTCGGTTCCGGCGGACAGATCGGAACAGAATTGGTGAAAAAACTGCGTGCTACTTACGGCAATGACAACGTGGTGGCAAGCGATTTGCGCCAGCTTACAGGCGAGATTGCCGAAAGCGGACCTTTCGAGCGTATCGATTCCACCCAAGTCATGCAGATTGTCGATGTGGTCAAAAAACATAACATCGACGCGATTTATAACCTGGCAGCCATCTTGTCGGCCACTGCCGAGAAAAACCCCATGTTGGGATGGAATGTCGGCATCGGCAGCTTGGTGAACTGCTTGGAAGTGGCACGCACCTTCGGTTGTGCCGTGTTTACCCCTTCGTCCATCGGTGCTTTCGGGCCTTCCACGCCTCGTGACAACACCCCGCAGGACACCATTCAGCGCCCGAATACCATCTATGGCGTGACCAAAGTGACCGGCGAGCTGCTGAGCGATTACTATTTCACTCGTTTCGGCGTTGATACGAGGAGTGTCCGTTTCCCGGGACTGATTTCCAACTTGACGCTTCCGGGCGGTGGCACGACGGACTATGCCGTTGAGATTTACTATGCCGCCGTGAAAGGGGAGAAGTTCTGCTGCCCGATTAGCAAAGGCACTTACATGGATATGATGTACATGCCCGATGCCCTTGATGCCATGGTGGACATCATGGAAGCCGACCCGAGCAAGCTCATTCACCGTAACTCGTTCAACGTCACTTCGATGAGCTTCGATCCTGAAATCATTTACAACGCCATCAAGAAGCATTATCCGAATTTCGTGATGGAATACACGTTCGATCCCATCCGCCAGGCGATTGCCGAATCGTGGCCGAACAAGATGGACGACAGCTGCGCCCGCAAGGAATGGGGCTGGAATCCTAAGTACGACCTCGACAAGATGACCGTCGATATGATTGAGACCTTGAAGAAAAAACTGCTGAAATAAGGCTTTTTTGCTTCAGTCACAATGCCTTGCGCTATGCACATTCTTACGCATATTAAAGAGGCTGTGTCAAAATTTCAATTTTTTGACACAGCCTCTTGCTGATCTTGCTTGGTGTTTGAGTATTGCAAAGTCGCCATGACGGCTTTTTGGGAGCCAGCGCCTAATCTTGCAGGCTGCCATTATCATGCCACATCTTTGCTAATTGCGGGATTTTTCCCTTTTCAAGGCCTGTTTGATGCGGAAAGCGATATAGATTCCAATAGCGCATCCGGCTCCTATACAGATGGCCTTGGCCAACCCATTTGGATCTCCCCTGTTGATAATAAATAGTCAACCCTTAAAAACCACTTTTGGCATTTCCATTTCTGTGTGAGGTTCCTGT
>JASBYY010000032.1 GCA_029983675.1 Bacteroidales bacterium
AACTACTGGGTGCTTCATGTCACGGACACGGTGGATTACAGCACCATCCAAGTGGCGGAACAGCCACAGCCACAGGGAGAAACAGTGCGGGTTTATCCCAATCCGGGCAACGACGCGGTTAGGATTGTGTTGCCCCAAGAGGCTATGGTTCTTGAGGCGCGGGTTTACAATGCCCTCGGGCAGTTGGTGAGGGAAGAGCATGGCACCAATGAAATCAGCGTGGCGGGATTGCCTGAAGGGATTTACCTGCTGCGCATCACGGACGAGAACAAGAAAGTCCACGTGGCCCGTATGTCGGTGGGCCGATAAACATGCCCGCCAACACTCGTTTGGTTTGCTGCGAGCAGAATTTCTGGCACGAAATAATTCAGATAACACACTGGTTACCATAATAATGTAAAAAAGCAAGAAAAAAAATATAAAAAGTGATAGGAATAATGTAGATTCGCAACGTCATCGTCTTTGGATTCCGTTTAACGGACTTTGCAGAGATTGTAGATACAAAACGAAAATAGTAAAAAAATAGTAAAAATTGAGACCCCTAAAACTTTAGTAATATGAAAAGAGTATTAATCATCATGGCTATTATCTGCATGGCCATTTCTGTAAGCGCGCAGAATAAATATGCAGTGCTGATTACCGGTGACTATGCCGCCAAAGAACCTGAAATTCCTCTGGCAAACCAATGGAACCAAGGGCAAGGTAGAGGTTCATCGGGCATGATGGAGTTCTGGATCGACACATACCTGATGTGGGAAATGCTGCAAGCCAAGGGCTATAGCAGAGAAAACATTTTTGTGCTGTTTGCAGACGGTGCAGACTACCAATCGCAATGTCCCCGATACCAACCGCCGGAAGGTGTTACGGTTACAAACTTCGCAGCTACAACTGCTAATGTGACGAATGTTTTTACGGGATTTCGCCATGGCACAAATGGGATGCCACAACTGACGGAGAATGACTTCCTGTTTGTTTGGGTGTTTGACCATGGCGGCGCATCCAATGGACATTCATATTTTTATCTCATTGATGGCATTATGAGCGATACTCAATTTGCTACTTTGCTTGATCCGTTACCTGCGCATAGAAAGGCGTTTTGGATGCAGCAGTGCCATGGTGGTGGCTTTGCAGATGAACTTTCTGCTAATAATACCGTTTTTATTGCCGCTTGCCAAGATTATCAGTCGGCATATCGAGCAGATAATATGACCAATAATGGCACTCCCGCTATAGAAAACGAAATCTGCGAAGGAGTTGTTTGCCCCCATGGAGAGTTTAATTTTCATGTGTTTTCTGTAACCAACCAAGAGTCTCCGGCAGGATATAACCAGTATGACACCGTACCTTATTCTACAGGAGACCTCAATGGCGACAATATCATTTCCATGTTTGAGGCAAACCTTTGGAATGTGAATAAGAATTCTTGGATTCCGAAAGGACGGGAAACCCCACTTTATGATGATATTGGAAACATTGGAGCTTTCATGAGTTTGCGTTATCCCACTTTGATTTGGGATAATCTTTGTTCAAGTGAAACTCACCGTGGAATCATTGGAGTGGCCAAGGAAGTTCATGTGTATAATGGACAAACTCTTACTTTAACCGGGGTAAGTGCCGTTGAGCTTTGGGACAACGCAAGCCTTATTGTGGACGAGGGTGGTACATTGATTATTGATGGAGATGTAACTTTTAATGGTACACATAACAATACATTGATTATTTATGGTAATCTTGTTCAGAACACTGGCTCAACTTTGACTTTTGAAGATATGGAAGTGATAGGTTATGCTCCAGTTCTTACTATAAGTGGAGCTTCTTTTGTAAATACAGAGTTGAAATACAAACCCTATAATTCCTCGGGATTGTCGGCTGCGACCACTATTGGTAATCTTACGGTTCACAACTGTAATTTTTACAATCCAGGCAAGCTTATTGCCATTCTTGTAGAGAAAAGCCATTCGTGTGACATTTACGGAAACACTATCACTGCGTCAGGAGGAGAGGGTATCTGCTTAAAATATAGTGGAAACGCAGTCTCCAATAAAGTCACTAGAAAAGTTCGCAACAATGAGATTTACGGTTGTGCCGATGCGGGATTGGTTGTTCATGCCACCACTTGCAATGTGCTTATGAATAACATCCATACTAACCGTTATGGCGTAAGACTTGTTGGTAATTGTAATGTGCTCAATTTTATGGGTCAATGCTCAGCTCTTTCCCCTACTACAACCCAATGCATACACGATAATGATGAGTATGAAATATATATGATGCAAGGTTGTAATCCAAAATCCATGCGATACAACTCCATTCGCAAAACCGGCTTTGGCACGACACCGTACCTGTACTACGATAATCCATTTTCAACACCTATTTCAGATACAATTGCAGTTATCTTGAATGAATGGGGAGGTAATTTTGTTCCCAATTTGCACTTACAAAGCAATGCAGGTGCGGTTTACAGGTACTTGCCTTATTGGGTTTTTGGTGATTGCAGCAATGATACCAGTCTTGCTGAAGAGCTCATGACTTTAGCTGATTCATTATGTGAAGCTGAAGAATACACGTTAGCAAAAGAAACATATATGCAAATTATCGAAGGCTATCCTAACACTGCTTGTGCAGTCGTTGCGCTCAAAGCACTTCTGCCATTGGAATCTCTTGTCGGAGAAGATTACGTGACATTGAAACAGTATTATTTGACTGACGAATCCATTGTAAGAGATGAAACGCTTGCCAAAGTAGGGCTTTATCTTGCTAATCGTTGCGATGAAGCGTTGGGTAATTATGACGTTGCTATTGCATGGTACGAAAACGTGATTACCAATCCAGCATCTTCTGAAGCTGAAATTGCCACAGCTATAATTGACCTCGGTAACTTGTATTTAGAAATTGAGGAAAAGGGGGCCAAGGCAATGGGTAAACTTGCTCAGTATAAACCTGAATCGTGGGATGACTGCGTGGAACAATTTGTCAAATTGTTGTCATCGCTTACCGGGAAACCAAATGAGACTAAAAGAGAAATTGAACATGGTTATTGGGCTGATACCGTTACCGAACAGCCAGAAGGCTATGTAATTGATTCCGAGGGCAATGTGGAAATTTCCACGCCTGAAGGTCTGGCTTGGCTTTCGTGTGTAGTGAATGGGCTGAACGGCTGTGAACCTGACAACTTTGACGGACGTACCGTAAGACTGATGGCCGACCTAGACCTCGAAGAAAAATACGGTTTGATGAACCTTGTTCCCATAGGAAACCATGAACACCGTTTCATGGGCACCTTTGATGGCCAGAACCACAGCATAGATGGATTGTTTATCGTAAATAGTATGGAAGAGAACTCGCGGATAGATATGGGTTTGTTTGGCTATTTGTATCACGGCACGGTGAAAAACCTGTCGCTCAATTCCGGTTTTTATGTTTTTCTGCATCCATTTGACATGAATACAGGGACATACGAGCTATATTATGACGCGCTTGTTGCCGCTGTTGCGGATTCCCTTTCTGTGGTGGACGGCTGTACAAGCAGGCTTAAAATGCTGCCATCAGTAGGAAATGCACATAGCGGCGGGACATATATGGGCGGCATTGTCGGTTTGAACCGTAATTCTATTGTTCGCAATTGTTGCTACGAAATGGACAGGTATTCTCTATGCGGGACTGTCGATGTGGGCGGCATCGTCTTGCGTAACATTTGTGAAGGCGACTATGCTGATGCCATTGTAGAGAACTGCTACTTTTACGGAAGCCTGATGGGGTCATACAGCGTTGAGAACATGGGCGGTATCGTGTCTTTCAACGAAACCGCTTCCAATGGAAAAAAAGCCATTGTAAGGAATTGCTATTCGGAGGTGCTGGACCCATTGTATGGTCTCGGGAATCAAGGTTGTATTGTGGCCTACAACTCGGAGGGCAGTGTTGTGGAAAACTGCTTTGCCGATATCCGTGGACAACAAGGATGGAACGGGCTGTTTGGAACAAACAATGGAGAAATCATCAATTGCACAGACTTTATACCAAGCGAGACGGGAGGACTTCTCGGAGAGGAGGTTTCCATCAATGGACAAACGACTGGCGAATTGTGCAAGGCTTTAAATTTGTGGGTCCATTACAACGAAACCAAGGGGAAGTATTATCCTTGGATAGTTGGTGATCATTGGATACCGGTGTTTGATACAACAACTATTTCTTTGTTGGAAAACGAAGGTGCGTTGCTGGTTGTCTATCCAAATCCGGCAATACACACAATTCATGTGCAAGGAGTAGAACCTGAAGAAATGAAGCTGTTCAATTCCATAGGTCAAAATGTCAGGACTATTTCCGGCACAAATGAAATCAAAGTAGATGGCTTGCCGCAAGGCATGTATCTGTTGCGCGTTGTGGCTACCGACGGCACAAGTCATGTGGCGCGTGTGTCAGTGGGCCGATAACATACCCGCCAACACTCGTTTGGTTTGCTGCGAGCAAAATTTCTGGCACGAAATCGAGGTGCAGGAACAAGACATCACGGTAACCGTTTTGGATGACGGGTCAGACTGTGACTGTGTTTGCCGGCGTAGTTTGGAGGTCATTCTCGACGACTTGAAGCTCGGGCAGACTTATACGATTAGTCTCAAGAGAGGAGACCATGATTATTTCCGGTTTGAGGTCACTTTCGAGCCGGACACGGAGCTGATGTTTGTCATTTGATTATGTATTAAGTGACTGTTACATTCCTTGCATTTCAAAGAGTCTTCACTTTAGTCTGGTGAATGGGTGTCTTGTTTTCAAGGAAATGAGAGATAATGCGGCGGTGCTTTTCGTCAGCCGTGAAGAAGCCGCAGCGGGAGTCTATACCAGCGACAGCATCAAGAGCCTGATCATTGACGATGACCCGATAGAAGAATGGTGGTTCCGCGACGAGCAGGGGAATCGTAGATTCAGAATAAACTGCTACGATTCCAGTTGTTGTCCCTACGATACGGCAGCCCTCAATGGGGTGATATTGGCGGGAAAGCTCAAACGCTATTTCGACAGAATGAAATAAACCTGGGAATCGAGACGCAAAATGGGAGCATCTTCACCCAAAGCGGAAAAAAAGGAAAACATGGAGGCATTATCCTCATTTGTGGTGTTTTTTAAGCAAAAAATCCTTAGAACAAATGAAAGTTCAGTTTGGACATCAATAATATTCTCGACACCAAGAATTTTGTATATTCCTATTATTCAGGAATTTACAGTTACTATTCGGCATACCTCATCCGTCCGAGAAGCTTCATGCTCAAGGCCTATTTTAAGGTGAAATGATGGTTACGGAAAAAACAGCGTTCAATTCATGGAAAATCTTTTCGGCTGACATCGCGATTCAAGCTAACTTTCAGGTCGAATAAACTCCGTAGTCTTGTGAGGTTCAATATCGCATCTTGCAAATTGACCTATAGACCAAAAAAAACCTCATTTTTTCCTTGCTTTTCAATTTATTGTTGTATATTTGCGGTGTACTAATATACTAATACGCTAATGTTTCAAGAGGTAAGACATAGAAAATCAATGCGTAACCATACAGTAGCTGGGTTTCTACCAAAAGGAGAAACCTTTCCGGCAATATTTTCTTCCGCCTGTAACAATACCATGTGGATCTGCGTTTCACATTGTAGTTACCATGAACGTCACACGACGGAAAAAAACGAGTTCCGGCCCTACACTTTCCTTCTTTTGCATGATCAATACACCTTATAATATCACCACGCCATGAGCATGATACGACTAAAGAACATCAACAAGACCTATTTCGGTGCACAGCCCTTGCACGTGTTGAAAGGCATTGACCTTGAGGTGAACGAGGGCGAAATGGTTTCCATCATGGGCGCTTCAGGCTCGGGAAAGTCCACCCTGCTCAACATTCTCGGCATTCTCGACTCCTACGACACCGGGGACTATCATCTGGCCGGTCAATTGGTGAAAGACCTTTCCGAAAACAAAGCTGCCGAATTTCGCAACCGCATGATTGGCTTTATCTTCCAGTCGTTCAACCTGATTCCCTTCAAGACGGCCATGGAGAATGTAGCCTTGCCCTTGTATTATCAAAGCATGACACGGCGCAAACGCAACATGCTGGCTATGGAGTACTTGGAGCGTTTCGGCTTGAAGGAATGGGCCGACCACTATCCCAATGAGCTTTCCGGCGGACAGAAACAGCGTGTTTCCGTTGCTCGCGCCTTGGTGACCCAGCCCAAAATCATCCTCGCTGACGAGCCTACCGGTGCCTTGGACAGCAAGACCTCTGCCGAAGTGATGCAAATCCTGCGCGAAGTGAACGACAGCGGCATCACCATGCTCATCGTCACGCACGAAAAAGGCATCGCCCAACGTACCAAGAAAATCATCCGTCTTTGCGACGGCATCATCAAGAGTGTCGAAGCCAACGACCCGAACGCCATCGACCTGCAATCCGACATCAAGTAACACGAAAAGTAAAACCACCATGATCTTTACACGTGACTTTTGGCAAGAAATCATGATCGCCCTGCACCGCAACCGGCTGCGCACCCTGCTAACGGGATTCGCCATTGCCTGGGGTATCTTCATGCTGATCCTGCTCATGTCGGCAGGCAACGGCTTCATGAACGGCATGTTGTCCAATTTTGAAAGCCGTTCCACCAATATCTATACCCTTTATGGCGGCAGCACTTCAAAGCCATATCACGGTCATAAAAAAGGTCGTAGCATTCATTTCTCCGATGCCGACATTCGGCTGTTATCATCCGGTTTCCCGCACGTGTGCAATGTAACGCCCGAACTGTCCGCTTCAGGACAGGCGGTCTTCGGCAGCCAATCAAGGCAAACCACACTCATCGGCGTGACACCTATTTATAAAGACATGAGTTGGGTGAAGCTATTAGAAGGCCGCTTTATCAATGAAAACGATGTGAAACGAGCAGAAAAAGTCATCGTCATTGACGATGCCTTGCGGAAAGACCTGTTCAGGGAACTTGAAACGCCCATAGGGCAGTACCTGTTTGTGAACGACATCGCCTACAAGGTCATCGGCGTGGCAAAAAGCTTCAGGCAATCAGGAAACAGGGCTTTCACCGCCTACACCACGCTGAAACGCCTGACCCGTCAGGAAAACTATTGGAAATTGTCCTTTAGTACCGAAGGCTTGGTCACCAAAGCACAAAACAAAGACTTTGAAAAACTGTTGCTGAGACAGCTAGGCAGCCTGCACGACTTTGCCCATGACGACGACCATGCCGTATGGATCAACAGCACCGCCATGGATTTTATGGAAGTAAACCGTATTTTTTCGAGCATCAAGCTCTTCATCTGGCTGATCGGCATCGCCATGCTTGTTTCCGGCATTGTCGGGGTGAGCAACATCATGCGGATCACCGTCAAGGAACGCACCAACGAAATCGGCATCCGCAAGGCCTTGGGCGCCAAGTCGTCGAGCATCCTGTCCTCTATCGTCATGGAAGCCCTACTTATCACCACCTTATTCGGCTACATCGGCATGATGGCCGGCATAGGCATCTCCGCCTTGGCAAATTCCATGTTAGGCAAATATGAAGTCGAAGGAACCAACCTCTTCATGAATCCTTCCGTCGATATGAGGGTGGTCGCGCTTGCCACTTTAGTGCTGATTGTCAGCGGCATCACGGCCGGATTTTTCCCTGCCCGAAAAGCCGTGAAAGTGAAACCCATCGAAGCCATTAACTACCGATAACAACACAACACCATGCTTGACCTTGACCATTTGAACGAGATTTGGCAAACCATCGCCCGCAACAAGACCCGCAGCCTGCTGACCGCTTTCGGCGTTTTCTGGGGCGTGTTCCTGCTTACCATACTTTCCGCCACCGGAAACGGCTTTGAGAACGGATTGAGGAAACAAGTGGAAGGTTATGCCACCAACACCACCTTCATTTTTACCATGCCGACCGAAGAACCTTACAAAGGCTACCAAACCGGACGTGTTTGGAACATGAGCTACAGCGATGTAGAAACCCTGAAAGCAGCCTTCCCATGGATTGCATACGTCAGCCCGACAAACTATTTGTTTGCAAACGGCGACAATGTGATTTACAATGAGAAACACGGCAGTTACAGCGTGAAAGGCGTATTGCCCGATTACAACGAGATTGACCGCTCAAAAATCCTTCACGGACGTTTCATCAACGAGACCGACATCAGGGAGGGCCGCAAAGTCTGCCTGTTGGGGAAGCGCGTTTATGAGGACATCATCGGGAAAGGCATCGACCCATTGGATAAGTTAGTGAAAGTGAACGGCATCTATTTCACCGTGGTGGGTGTCATCCGCAACTATAACGAAAATGTCAGCTTCAACGGATCCAGCAACGAGTCCGTGATCCTGCCATTCACCACCATGCAAAAGGTCTTCAACCTTGGCGACGAGATTGAGACACTGGCACTTACCGCCAAAGAAGGAGTCCGTGTCTCATCCATGGAAGAAAATGTAAAAAGCCTCATCAAAGAACGACACGACATCTCTCCCACCGACCAGTCTGCCGTTCAGTGTTTCAACCTGGAGGAAGAATTCGACATGTTCAACGCCTTGTTTCTCGGTGTTCACATTCTCATCTGGATTGTGGGGCTGGGCACTTTGCTGTCAGGCATAGTCGGCGTAAGCAACATCATGTTGGTCACGGTGAAAGAGCGCGTGCGCGAAATCGGCATCCGCCGCGCCTTGGGAGCCAAGCCGAGGTCTATCATGCGGCAGGTCCTGTCGGAAAGCCTGTTGCTCACTATCCTATCAGGCATAGTGGGGCTTTGTATCGGTGTTGGCATCATGATCGTCGTCACCATCGTCATCAATGCCAATCCCTCGGAAAACATCATGTTCCTTGAACCTCAAATCCGATTTAGGGCTGCCGTCACCGCCTTAGGTATCGTGGTGCTTTCGGGGGTGGCGGCCGGTATTCTGCCAGCGCTCCATGCCACGCAAATCAAGGCCATCGATGCCATCAGAGAAGACTAATATTGAAAGAATGAAACAAGAATTAATCATACAAAACATACCGTCATGAAGAAAATATTCAGAATCCTGTTTTTAACCCTTGTAGGAGTAGCCGTCGTAGCCACCTTCATCTACCTGTTCAAGCAGTCGAGACCCAAGATGAAAAGCTATGAAATCGTTGAAGCCCAGATGGGCAGCATAGAAAAGAAGTCCGTCATCACCGGACAAATCGAGCCACGCGACGAAGTGGAAGTAAAGCCTCATGTGTCGGGCATCGTCTCGCAAATCCTTAAAGAGCCAGGGCAGAGCGTCAAGCAAGGCGAAGTGATTGCCGTGGTGAAAGTCATCGCCGACGTGAGCAGCCTTTCCGCCGCCGAATCGCAGGTGCGACAAGCCAAGCTCAACTTGGACAATATTGAGAAAAGCTATCAAAGGCAAAAGAATCTCTCGGAAAAAGGTCTGATTTCCACCGAGGAGTTTGAGAAATCCGGATTGGAATACGCCCAAGCCAAAGAGAGCTACAGCAATGCCGTTGATCAATTGGCCATACTCCGCGACGGCATCTCGCGCAATGCCGCCTCCTACAGCAACACGCAAATCAAAGCCACCATATCGGGCACCATCCTCAACATTCCGGTCAAGGTAGGCAACTCCGTCATCAGTTCCAACACCTTTAACGACGGCACCACCATTGCCACCATCGCGAACATGCGTGACATGATTTTCAAAGGCAAACTTGATGAGACCGAAGTAGGCAAAGTGCACGAAGGCGATGCCATGACCCTTACCATTGGCGCCATGAACGAACAAAAGTTCGATGCCGTGCTCGAATACATTGCTCCCAAAGGCACTTTGGAAAACGGAGCCATCTTTTTCGAGATGAAGGCAAAAGCCATCATTCCCGAAGGAGTATCGGTGCGTGCCGGTTACTCTGCCAACGCCGAGATTGTGCTTCAGCAGGAGAAAGACCTTGTCACCGTACCCGAAAGCAGCGTGGAGTACCAAAACGACTCTACATTCGTCTATTACTGCATTTCGGAGAAACACCCGCAGGAGTTCAAACGCCGCCCTATCGAAGTCGGACTGTCCGACGGTATTCGCATCGCTGTAAAATCCGGTCTCAATGCCGGTGATAAAATCCGTGGAAATGAAAAACAAGAATGACATGAAACACTTCTTCTCATTACTAATGGTGCTGTCGGTCCTCACCATTCAAGCCCAGCCGACATGGACATTGGATGCCTGCATCAATTATGCCCTCGAACACAATCTTGACATGAAAAAAAGCGGTCTTGCCATGCAGCAAGCCGAGTACCAATTTCAGTCCAGCCGGTATGCATGGCTGCCGAAAATCAGCGCCCATGCGGGAGAATATCTTGGATTCGGCCAATCACCCTCTTATACAGGCGTTTATATACCCGACAACTCTTCTTCCTCTTCCTTTGGCGCCAACGTTTCGCTACCACTCTTTCAAGGGTTGAATCTTTACCATACGGCCAAAGCCGATGCCTTGAACCTGCAAGCCGCCCAAAAGGATAAGGAAGCTGCCATCATTAATCTTAAACTCAATGTGATGGCTTTTTACATGCAAGTGCTTTACAGCAAAGAAAAACTTGAGATGGCAAGCGAACAGGTGAAACTCTCGGAGCTACAGTTGGATAAAACACGGCAACTCTTTGAAAACGGCCGTTTGACGGAATCGGATGTCTATGAAAGCAAGGCACAGTTGGCCAACGACAAAGCCAACCTCACCCAAGCCCAAGCCGAAAGAGATTTGAGCCTGCTCAATCTTACGCAATTACTTGAACTTGAAAACGATAAAGATTTTGATGTGGTTACTCCTGATACCTTTTTCGAAGGACTTGACCTCCATCTCTTCAGCCCGCAAGCCACCATCGAGCAAGCCCTGCTGCACCAGCCCGTCATGGAAGCCGCCCGGTTGCGCCTGCAAAAAATGCACTATGAGCTGAAAGCCAGCAAAGCGGCTTGGTATCCGAATCTCGATTTCTATGCCAGCTATTCCAACGGTCATTACCGCTATTTCAGCGATGCCTATCCTTATACCCCCATCGCGGAACAACTGAAGCGCAACAGCAGGACACAAGTCGGGGTGTCACTCAACATTCCTATTTTCAACGGGATGCAAACCAAATACCGAGTCAAGATGTCCGAGTCAGCCATTGCCGATAGCCAACTTGAACTTGAGAACGCCGAAAAATCTTTGCGCAAAGAAATCCGGCAAGCCTATTGCAATGCCGAGGCCGCCCGGCAAAAGATGGAAGCCATGGAAAACAGCAAAGAAGCCTCGCGCATCGCCTACGAATACGCCCAAGCGGGGTTCGAGATGGGTAAAAAGACCTTGTTGGAGCTAAACGAGACCAAAACACGCTACCAAAAGGCCCAATCCGACCTGCTGCAAGCACGATACGAATATATGTACCGCTGTAAAATCATTGGATTTTATAGGAATATGGATTAGCAAACCTTATCTTCCTTGTAAGTACGCCAATGTTGGGGCATTGTT
Source organism: Bacteroidales bacterium (assembly GCA_029983675.1). Taxonomy (GTDB): domain Bacteria; phylum Bacteroidota; class Bacteroidia; order Bacteroidales; family F082; genus Limimorpha. Next base: position 11,481 of record JASBYY010000032.1, read on the forward strand.
TTTCTGTTGATAAAGAGAAGCCGCTTTGATTCCGCATTGTCGTTCGGAAAAGTGTTGTCGAGAACGACATGGTACGAGATTGCTGAGGATGAAGCTGTGACAACAGCAAGAGTAATGCCTGCAGAATGACCGTTTGTTTTACCCCAATTCGGTCATTAGGGTTCGTAATGATTTTTGATGGATTTTCGAGTAGATTTCGTTTTTCTTTTCGTGAAGCATAGCGGGCTATGGAAACGAAAAGAAGGACGAAAGATGCCAAAAAGACACAAAAATCATCGAACAGCAATAAAAAACCACATTCAAGCGTTCTAATGACCGATTTGGGTTTATTCTCACGACCAAAACACGTGCGAAAACATTCAAAAAACAAATCAAAAAAAGAGGATGCCTTGCGACATCCTCCCAAAAACAAAATTATAGTTTAATAAAATGGAAATGCGTTGTAAGTCGGGTCTTATCCACCAATCTGATCACATACTGACCTGATATAAGATTTTGAACATCTATCGTTTCACCGTTCAATAAACCTGCCTGAACCACTTTACCATTTTGGTCAAAAATCTGATAAGCGGCATATTTCGAGGCGCGACAAACCGTCAAGCGGTCGGTTGTAGGATTGGGATACGCCACGAACATGTCATGATTTTCATCGACAGCTTCTACTTGGTGTATGAATACCTTGATTTCGAAATCCACATGTAAGCCGTTGCTGATAGCCCTGACGGTGACAATCCCCTCAGATGCATCGGGATCCAAGCGTTCTATGGTCATTGTCTTTTCGATGATGCTGACTGACATGTTGCTCATGTTGGTATATGAAATGACCGTATAGGTGATTTGGTCGTCGTCGTTGTCATCGTCGGTTACCACGCCCTCCAAGTCAATCTGTTTGGTCTCGGGATAGCTGTTGAAATGAATATCTTCCACAGGATGCTGCACATAAGGCGGTTGATCACCCTGCGGAGCGACACCATAGAAATCATCCATGCAAAAATATGCAGGTGTCAACATGCCGCCCGAATTGAACTTTGTGGATTCCAAATAGAAGGATATGGAGGCAACCTCGCCCAAAACGCTCAAATCAAACCATTCCCACGTGTTCACCACATAGTCCTGGGAGTTATCGGCAAAACGGTAATCCGCCAAATAGAAGAAAGCCGTGTCAATGGGTTGTCCGCTGGCATTTTTGCCGATGGCACCAAGCAAGAAATAATCAGGCTCGTTCCCCGAAGGACCTCCGAACGGCGTACAATAACCATCCCCTTCAAGTATAGATTGATAAGTCCACAAATTGTTGGTGACATAGCATCCGGTAACGACACAGGGTTCCCCGTCTATCGGAGAGACCTCGGTCGGACTTCCCATGGTATAAGCCACGGCATATTGCGAAGAGCTGTTGTAGCCGCATCCTGTGACGGCGGTGTATTGGGCATCCATCCCCGAAGTTGTAGTGTCGCTATGGTTGGAGGCTGTAAATCCGCCCCAGAAGTAGGTCTCATAGTAATTCGTGAAGTTCCACGAATGGCTGAGCATAGTATTGCTTCCTGTTGTGGCCGGTGTCCACACGCCAGTCTCTGAAAGAGAAACATCTTCAAAGTCAGCAGTTTCATTGACAACTGTCACTTCTTCGCCAGAAACGGAAACCGTCATATCCACATATTTATTATTGCTTGTGGCTCTAATAACCAAAGAGGCATTGAAAGCATCCGGAGTGACACGGACAAGATTCAAAAGTCGGTTTTGAACGCCTGCTGTGATGGCTTCGGGGCATGACTGCACGCTAAGCACCATGTCTTCATTCGGGCTGTCGGGGTCATCGAAAGCATTGCTGAGGTCGAAAGAAAGCTGTTGCGGGAAAGTGGCAAAAACAACAGGCGCCAATTGATTGGCAATGACGGGGGGCAAATCCTGAGCGATGCACTGCACATTGAAAGAGGTCGTCACGCTTTGTCCGTCGCTGGTAGCTTTCAGAGTGATGACAGCGGTGCCTCCCGTGGTAAGCAAACGCTCAATATTAAGGGTTTTCCCACTTAATGAAGTGCTTACCAAAGCTGTGTTGCTGTTGGAATCCACTACGATAACGATATCCTCATTCGGGTCATCCGGGTCGTTGAAGGTTTCGCTTAAGTCTATGGTTTGAGAGGCCGGATAGTCGTTGAAAACGATATTGCCGATAGGGTTTGCCACTACAGGCGGCATGTCCTCCACCATGCAATGAACGGTAAATGAAGTTTCAACGCTTTGTCCGTTGCTGGTGGCCTTCAAGGTGATGAGGGCATCGCCTGATGTGGCGGCAAGACGTTGCACGGCAAGCGTTTTGCCATTTATGATAGCGCTTACCAATGTCGAGTTGCTATTGGAAAGCACCTCGATGACGATATTCTCATTGGGATCATCAGGATCATCGAAAGTATTGTTCAGGTTGACGGTCGTACCGGCCGGAAAAATTTCAAAAGTGATGTCTTGAACCGGGTTAGCTACGACAGGAGGCTGGTTGACGACTCCACCATACTCGTCGGCTCCGGCACAAGGTGTGTTCGTTCTGACTTCGCCGTCGATGTCGGTAGTGACATACGAAAGCGGATTGGCAAGGGTCAGCCCATCGGCAATATTGAGGTGCAGATCGGTAGGGGAAACAAAAGAAGGCGTGCAAAGGGCGGTATGGGTGTCAAAGCCTGTTCCGATTTGCCAGGCTTCCAAAGTGGCATAGTCTGTGGTTCCCAATCTTCCCACTTTTTCGCCCGTAAAGGAAATCCTGTTGTAGTCGCAGACCCGTCCCGTCACGTCGTCCGACTGATAGCGGAACACATAGCCCGGTGTCTCATTGATGAAAATATTGTTGTTGACGGTCAGGTTGGGGAAGCTCTTTTCAACGAACAGGTTGATGGCGATGCCTGTGCCCGTCATTTTTACCGTGTTGTGCGAAACGTACAGATGGCTCGTTTCATCATCCTTGACGTAGATGCCCATGCTATAATTATCGTTGGAATGAATGGAAATCATGTTGTTGCGGACGATGATGGGGCGTTCGGCAGAACCCGTTCCGGGACGGAAAATGATGCCTTCGGCGTTCACCGTGTTCAGGTCGGCATGGATGACATTGTTCTCAACGACCGTTCCATAATAGCTCCTGAACGCATCGATAGCCCAGTATTCCTTCACGTCCTTATCGTTCTCGAAAGTGTTGTTCCTGACTATCGCATCTTCCTGATAGGTAAGATAAATACTCTTGAAACGCTGGTTGGAAAACGTGCAGTTTTCAATCAGCAGATGGGTGTCGTTAGGTTTTTGCCAGCCCGGGCCTTGCATATAGAAAGCGTAATCCCCGTATGTGAAACTGCAATTCTTAAACTGCAAATCGGAATCCAGGTTACCGACATCTTGCGATTTATCGTAGATGATATTTTGATTTTTGACATAACCTGAACCACCATTCGGATTATCGTATCCGACAAAACGCACATTAATGAAATAGTCGCTTACTACGCCCTTGTCCAAAAACACCACATTGGCATAGTTTGTGGAGTTGGTCTGTAGGGTCATTTTTTCGAAACTGATAAAATCCGCACCATCCAAAGTGAGGGTGTTTTTCTCCAAATAACCCGCATTGCTGGTCAGCACGACTTGCTCGTTGGTCGTTCCCATGCCCCTGAATATGATGCGTTGGTTGGCGCTCGCCCCTTCAATGGAAGGAATGGTGAGAAATTCTTCGTATGTTCCATTGGCCACTTCAAAAACCACTTGTCCGCTGATTCCCGAAGTACTCAAGGCTTGAACGGCAGCCGTAAAAGAAGTGAAATGAGGCGATTGACCGGCATCGGCATTGATGGTGTAAGTGCCTGACATGCCGCTACCCTGCGAAAAAGCAGACGTGTGGAATGCTAATAATGTCAGCAGCAGTAAGTAAAAAGTCTTCCGCATAGGACGTACTTGTTTAAATGATACAATGCCGTATGCTTGGGAAGCTTTTTCCGATTGCCTTAGTCCGAAAGTCGCTTTTGTTCCCGAAAGCCTACAGATGAATACGACACAGGCAGGTATTCTGACTTACTCACGACTTGCCGCCTTCCCATCCGGATGGGCCGGACAGTGGCTTGTTGACAAGTCATTTTGCTGAGCTCACAGCAGCGGGCACTGTTGCCGATTTGCACGGCATTCCCTTGACCTATGACACGGCAAAAGTAGTGTTTTTTTTGTTACGGAAGAAAAAAAACATCCGATTTTGGCATAGAGGCAGATTCAAGCAGCCGCAAAATGAAAATGATTTCTATTGGAGGACTGAAATTTTATTGTATTTTAGGGTCAAAAAGCAATGCTCATTCAGAACAAGGGGGTTGTTACGTGTACGTGTAAAACTATAATACAATCACCATCATGGGAAAGAAGAAACAGTATAAAAGTTCAGGTGCGAATGGGCAGCAATCCCTCTCTCCTGAAAATTACTTGAGACAATGTGCCTGAAGCCTGAAAATAGGCCCTTGCTTCGTATCGGACAGCATATTGACATCGGGAGAAGGACAAGTCATCGTCAGCCGACTTCACACCAGCGGAAGGGTGAGCGTAGCGACGTATTTGGTTGATGCTTACTGCCTCGGAGTAATAGATTCTTTATTCAAACTACAAGCCCCACAAGACTCTTTGAAATTCCGTTGTTTTCAGAACATCAAAGATACAATTTTGAAAGCAAATCGCCATAAGGTAATTAAGCTAAAAACATTGAAAATCATCAATGTTCATCTCTTTTACCTTTTCTCCAACCTTTTGCTCAGCAGGGTATCGGCGGTGCTCACGGTGCGGGTGCAAGGCACGTGCAGGTCTCTCTTCAGGCCGAGACAGGTCACGGCGCCCAATTCCTTACGGAAGTCTTCGGTCAGTTCTGCCGCTTCTTTGCTGTCTTCCCCAAGAAGCACTCTTGAGGCGTATAAGGCACCGCATAACCCTTCGGGCGCCTTGCCGCCGCCTTTGCTGCGGTAGTCGCGTTCGATATCCTCATCGCTGAGCTGCGTTCTCAACTGATAGGTTTTCAAAATACACTGGGCGCAATTCCAGTTATTGGGCTGGGCGTGAAAAAACTCCAGTGCCGATTTCTTTTCCATATTCTCCATTTCCTTTCGATATTGGCTACAAAATTACCAAAAATAAATCATCCGTCGCCTCCATGCAAATGCATAAACTCCGCATAACCGTTGGGGAGCAACCCGCGAACCAACCCAATTAGAGTTGTTTTTTGTAAATACGTGCACGTTTGTGAAGTTTGTGGTCGAAACTGTTCCACAAGTTCTGCACACTGTTATTCACCTCCATTTCTCGTGTCGATTCAACATACTTGATGCCGTGTTTCTTAATGCCTTGCCACATCTTATCGAAAATCATGGCATTGACACCCTTGTTCTTGTACTTATTTATTACCGCAATCAGCAACGTGTCGAGAGTGTCGTTATGTCGCAAGGCATGTTGGATATGTAGGAAACCGAACGGAAACAGTTTTCCCTTGGCCTTTTGCAAGGCCTTCGATAGCGATGGCAGGCAAATGCCAAACGCCACGACCTCGTTGTTCTCGTTGAGGATGACAGAAATAAAGTCGAGGTTGATATTCTTTAGGAACTGCTTTTTCAGATCCTCGCATTGTCCTTCACTGAGTTCGGAATAGCCATGCAACATGGAGTATGCCGAGTTCATGCAGGTGAAAATGCCATCGACATAATTCAGCAAATCCTGTCGAGAAAACAACTGTGCTTCATGAAGGCCATTTCTCAGCGCCACAATCTTTGAAGCATTCACAAAGCGCTCCGGAAGACTTTCGGGCACATCGATACGATATTCCACATAGTCCATTTCCTTTTCATAACCGAGTTTCATCAGGTGGGACTCATAATATGGCGCGTTGTATTTTCCGTAAGCCGTAGGAATCTCATCGAAACCATCGACAAGGATACCGGCCACATCAAATTCAAGGAATCCGGTCGGGCCACTAACCGTGTCCATGGCCTGTTCCTTGGCATATTGCTCCACTGCATCAAGCAAAGCTTTCGACACTTCGGCGCTATCAACAAAGTCAATCCATCCGAATCGGCATATTTTCTCCCGCACCTTTTTATTGTAGCTCCTATTGATAATGCCAGCCACACGTCCCAGCACTTTGCCATTTTCATCGTATGCAAGCCAAAACTTGCCGTCACATACCTCAAAAGCGCGGTTTTTTTTCCGGTCAAAAGTATTCATGTCCATCGACTCGATTTGGGGAACATAATACTTGTTATCGGCATACAACGCATTCGGAAAATGCACAAACTGCTTCATTTCCTTTCTTGTAGTCGCTTCTTTTACAATCAGTTTCATTGTATTTCGCTTATTGTAATTGTATTAATCAAATCATTATTGTCATTCGATGCGGTGAATGGCGAACTCCGGCATTCTGTCTCCTATGTCACTGCGCATCACGAAGTCCTTGGGTAATGGCATATCGTAAACCGACTTGCGCAAGAATGCGCAAAGATCATCCAACGTATGAAACGCCTGCTGTTGCTCAGTAGTAATAACCTGTCCTATGGCCACTCGTATGGTCTTCCCTGTCTTATTTAAGATTTCGCGCGGCAAACGCAGCACCCTGATTTTCCAACTCATCAAGCCTAGACTATAAAAAAGAGCCGAGTTGCGGTCAAAAAAACGCACTGGCACAACAGGCACATTTGCTTTTTTTATCAACCGAATGACAGGATCCTGCCACTTACGATCACGAATACCTCCATTGAACAGATTCAGATCCGACACTGCCCCCGAAGGGAAAAGCCCCAAAGGATGGCCGTCGCGAAGATGCGATAGGGCTCGTTTCACCCCCGTCACGCTCTCCGGATTCACGACATGTTCACCATCTCCCGTCGGAACAACGTTGATAAAGCTCACATTCAACGTTTTAATCATAGAAAGAAACGTATTCACCATCACCTTGAAATCAGCACGAATATGACCGAACAAATCAATAAGTATCATGCCGTCAATGCCTCCGTAAGGATGGTTGCTGACCGTAATGAAAGGTCCTTCTCTGAGCGATTCCAACATTTCGCATCCCGCCACCTGGTAGTCGATGCCGATATCACCAAAGATGTGATCCACGAATGCAGGACCTTGATAAGCAATGTTGCGTTCGTACAGTTCGTCTATCTTGTCAATAGCCACCCAATGCATCAACTTTCGCGCCAATGCATTGCCTTCTTTTCCAGCAAAGACAGGCGAAACGCGTTCAAAATCCTTTATTCCGATGAGTGGCATTAGTATTGTTCTTTCTTTTTAAAAATCAACAAGTCGTTCAAGAAAAAGTTGGCAATTCCCGAAAAGCAAAGGGCAATCAGGTTGCACCACACCACGTTCCACTTGAACAAGAACTGTATGAGCACCAGAAAAAACATTTTCAACAGGAAAACGCCGGTGCATGATGCGTTGTAGGCGACATAACGGCATAAAAACGAGCGCCGCGAGACATTTGTGACACGTTCTTTCCAAACCATGAAATACGACAGCAAATAATTGGCAAACACGGCACACTCGAAGGAGATGACCGGTGAAATGATGTATTGACCGACATACCGTGTGAAAACAAAATGCGAGAACAGCCACAACACCAAAGTATCCACCACTGTTCCCACAAGGCTGGATAACGAAAACTTCATGAATCTGAACAGTTTGCTTTTCAGAAAGTCGTTCATGGTTTCGGCAGTGGATCTTTCTTGGCATATTCTCGGGCATCACGGACTATGGTAACAAGATAGACAAATATGAGAAATGCTAAAATAACGGCACCTACATAGTCCATCACATGCAGTGTGACTTCATGGTCGAAAATCGTATAAGAGTTTGCTATTTCCGTCAAAGGCCTGCAACAAACGAGCAATGTATTAACAAGAATGACAACGATGCGGAACTCGGTCGGACCTAACTTGGCGTAAGTCAGCTTGAACTCGTTTTTCAAGTGCGCATTCACACTAACATTCAACGTCAACATAAGGTAGATCACCAGAACGATAACAGCCAGCTTCACATCCATCAAAGGTGACAATCCGGCACCGACAAACATGAACAGTTCGTTGATGGCATCAACAGTATGATCCACATAAAATCCATAAATCGGGCGCTGCTGGTTGCGCACCCTCGCCAACGTGCCATCGAGAGAATCTCCGTACCAGTTGACGACAAACCCGAAGGATGCCAGCCAAAGGAAATTGATGTTGATGTTCGACAAAATATAACCCGCTGCGATAATCATAGAGCCTATCATGCCCACCAAGGTAAGCAAGTCGGAAGTCACCCAACACGGCTGACGTTCGGCAAGCCAAACCAAGACCTTCTTTTCAGCAGCATTCAGAAACGAAGTCTGTATTCTCTTTGACTGTTGTACATCCATAATTCTAGCCTTTTCTGCCTCGAAATTCAACCACGAAAAAGCACCGAGACATACTGCTACGACGCATCTGGTTCAATTTAATTGCAAAATTATCCATTTATCCACCAAAACAAAAAGAATTTCAACATAACAGACCCTTTTCTCACTTAAAACCAACATTAAGTCGCTCTCTGGGCATAGGCTACCGGACTATGTTCCAAAATTTCCATAACCACAAGACAATCGCTAAACATCGAGGGTCGGAAAAAAACCGAAAAGGCATTGGCTTTCTATCCATACATGGATCAACAACGTCTATTGCTTCGGTTTCCGTCTGTTTGATCATCCTTGCCCCCCCGCAACATCTCATTGACATCGAGTAATCTGTCGATTTTCCGTTCCATCTCTTTCAATTGCGCTTTCACATCATCGTTGTTATCGGCGGCCATGGCATCTACAAACACCGAATTGATAAACGACATGCCGAGAATGCCTCCCATCAACAATTGCAGGCAAAAATACACGCGCACCACATCAGCCCAGAAACTTGAAGAACGTAAAGCTATCGCATCGGGAATCTCATACCATCCCTCCACTGTACAGAAACGAAACATGGAATAGATAGACTTGAGGGGCGTGTTGAAATATTCAGGCACAAACTCCTTGAACAAAGCGCAGTTGATAAGTCCGAATATGATGATAATCACGAAGAAACAGAGCAACACGGCGGAAGACTCCCTAAGTGCCAGCTTGAATCCGCTGACGAGTTGCGAGAAATTCGGGAAAAAGTGCATGAGTCGGAAAAAACGAAACACACGCAACAGCCTGAGAACTATAAAAATAGAAAAATCAACAATGGGAACTTCAGGGAAGAAATTCAACACCAAAGAAGGCAATGTCAAAATAACCAAAGTGCCGTCCAACTTGTTCCATCCATCCTTCCAATAGGCCCTGAAGCCACTATCGAGTTGCTTTACAAGCATTTCGAGGATAAAAATAAAGGTGCAAAACAAATCGGCAACGATCAAGAATGTATTGTTTATTCCGCTGGTTTGCAAATAGATAACAACCGAATTGATAAAAATGACCGCAAGGATGATCTTTTCATTCAACACAAAACTTCGCAGCATTTGTCGCATAGGATTCAATTTTTTTGCAAATTTAGAAACTGTTTTGAATTCTTACAACAACAGCTACTAATCCCATATTTCAGCCATCATTTCTTTTGTTTCCGTTTCAACTTGATGAAACGCTCCAACTCCCCAACAAGCAGTATGGGCATGGTTCCGATGATAATGCGCACCCAGTCGCCCAATAAAATGGGCTGCACATCGAACATCGCACCGCCAAAGCTGACGATAAGGATTTGTCCGACGACAATGACACACAATGCAAAGTTGAAGCCGCTGAAATGCGTGCCGTTCAACATACCCTTGAATGCCGACCGGTTAGTATGGTACGCTTTCGCGTTAAATATATTCCAAAACTGCATGAATACGAATATGGTGAAAAACAGTGTCAATTCGTAAGTTGAAAGTCCCTGTTCCACATGGCTGAAATTGAAGAAATTATAAAAATACTGCCGCCATGAAAAATCGGCCAGGGTTTTCAATTCCTCGTGCTTGAAATACTGTATGCAACCGAACAAAATGACGACGAATGCCAAGCCTACGCCGAAAATGCGCACTGCCATGTCTTGGGTGACGATATGTGCGCTACGCGATCGAGGCCTTTCTTTCAGCACAGTACTGTCAGGAGGCAGCGATGCCAGTGCCATGGCGGCAAAGGTGTCCATGATCAGGTTGACCCACAACATTTGTGTCACTGTGAGCGGTGATTCGGTGCCCAACATAGCTCCGAGAAGCACAATCAGACAAGCCGCCACGTTGATGGTCATCTGGAACAAGATGAAACGCTGAATGTTGTTGTACAACGATCGTCCCCACATAACGGCTCTGGCAATGCTTTTGAACGAATTGTCGAGAATAGTGATATCGCTGGCTTCCTTGGCAACAGAAGTACCGTCACCCATCGAAAGTCCGATTTGTGCGGCATTCAAGGCAGGCGCATCGTTGGTGCCATCACCGGTGACCGCAACCACAGCATTGTGTCGCTGCAACAGCCTGACAAGGCGTTCCTTATCCATGGGGCGAGCACGAGAGATGATCTTGATTTGCTCCACCATTTCGAAAAGCACGGCATCGTCCATGGCTTCAAAATCACTGCCCGTGAAATGATGCACGCCGTCGAGATCCGTCTCCGACCAAAGCCCGAGCTGACGGCCAATCTCCTTAGCTGTACCCGGCGTGTCACCTGTGACAATCTTGATGCTGATGCCTGCATCAAGACAGGCGTTAATGGATTCGGAAACATCGTCGCGGATGGGATCGGCAATGGCGGCTGTGCCTAAATAGCACAAATCGTTCACCAGCAAGGCATCGCCCTCAAACAAGCCGTCAATCTCCTCGGTCTTCACATAACGATAAGCGAAGCCCAGCGTTCGCATGGTCTGATACTGATAAGCCTGAAGCCGGTTTGTTATCATCGCCAGATACTCGGAAAGATCGGTTTCACCGACTTGCATCCTGACTTTGACACAATGCTGAAGAACAATTTCAGGAGCGCCCTTCACATAAAGCAAAGCCATTGTCGGGTCTTCGGTGCCAACCACCGAAGCCATGTATTTGTATTGTGTTGAAAACGGAATCTGACGGATCACCTTCGAGTGGTCGCGGTATCCGATAAAGTCAATGTTTTGTTCAAACAGCCAGAGCAGCAGCGCCGCCTCGGTGGGATTGCCGAGGGTCTTCACCTTTTCCATATCGGAGAAGTCGAGATAAGCCGTCGAGTTCACCGAAATGCCTTCCTTGATAAGCAGGGCGGTTTGCGAATCATCGAGTTTGGAATCGTGCAGTCCGTAGATGCAGAAATCACTGACACGCATCTGGTTTTTCGTTAAAGTGCCCGTTTTATCAGTACAAATCACCGTGGCCGCCCCCATGGTCTCGCAAGCATGCATCTTGCGCACCAAATTATTGGTTTCGAGCATTCTACGCATACTGAGGGCCAGACTAAGTGTAACACTCATCGGCAAGCCTTCGGGAACGGCAACCACAATCACCGTGACGGCAATCATCAGGGTGTTAAGCGAGAAATGGGCGAAGTCCAACCATTGGAACGAAAGCCGGTCGCCAAAGGCGAAATACATGATCATGCGCAAGACAACAATCAGCGCAGCAATGACATAGCTCGCAACCGTGATAACCTTCCCCAACCTGTCAAGCTGTTCATTCAGTGGCGTTCTGACCTTATTGTCGATTTGTGCGCCACGATACACCTTGCCCCATTCGGTGTTGTCGCCCACTTTATCAACAATAAACAATCCATGGCCCTCGATGACCTTAGAGCCTCGGCAGACATAGTTTGACGGGTAGGTGGCATCGTCGCTGAACTCCGATTCCACTACTGTTTTTCGAGCTATCGGCTCACCCGTAAGGTCCGATTCGTTGATTTGCAATGAAATGGCTTCTACAAGCACCCCGTCAGCGGGAATCTCATCACCGGTATTGACGATAACAACGTCACCTACCACCACGTCCTGACGTTCAATCTGACAAACAGTACGGTTACGGTAAACGGTCACTTTTTCCTCATCACTCGACTGGTTGAGGATGTCAAACTTACGGTCGGCGCTCACCTCGAAAGCGAACCCCAAGTAGGTGGCGAGCATGACGGCAACGAAAATACCCGCAGGTTCAAGCAACACGCCGGCTCCTTCGGTGCCGCTAAAATACTGATACAGCGACACCACCACCGAGAGCAGCAAGGCCACCATCAGAATGCGAATGACAGGATCGTTGAACTTTTCCAAAAACCGCTTCCACAAAGGCTTTTTGGATGGCGGAGTAAGCACATTATTGCCATAACGACGACGGCTGTCTTCGACCTCCTCGTCCGTCAATCCCATCCTTTTATCATAGATATTCGTCATTCCATTTGAAAAAACTCCGGAAATTCACCGGAAAAAAATATTTTTGCAAAAGTAACACATCACGAAAAAATAATCCGAGGTTGCAAGGTTGCAACCCAACATGCAGGCTTTATGAAATTCAAGGAAAATGCAAAAATAGCGTTGTTCAAAGTGCTCTCCGACCTCATTCAAAGCGATGGCGTAGTCAATCAGGGCGAAATCGATTATCTGAAACATGTCGCCACAATGGTAGGCATCACGAAATCGAGCATGAAAAAGTCGGAAAGCCTGTCCCTCTCGGAGGCTACTGCCATATTGCGCAACTTGGGTGATGCCGAAAAGACGGCCATACTGTGCATCATTCAGCAGCTGTCGGTTTCCGACGACAGCCTCGATCCCAACGAATCGCTGCTGATCACCGCATTACTGTTGTCCATCCGTATTTGTCTCCCCGAAACCAACGACATCAACGCCACACTGGTATCCATTCCCAACCTCGCTTTCGACACACAAGATGCGGTGTTGTATGTGGAGGCTGAGTACAACGAAACAATCAACCGGCTCATCACAAAGGAGCACGCTGCCATTTGCAAGCTGCTCGATAAAAAAGAAAGGTCTTTTTTCTTCCTCCCTGAAGTCGTGCGCGACATGGAAAGCAAGAAAACGACTTTCAGCAACATCATTCAATATATTGCGCCTTCGCTTTCAGAAGAACAGCTATCGGTAATCAACAACCGCCTCCTGCAATTCACCAGTGTTGCCCTGTCAAAAGAAGTTTTTCTCAATTATCTAAACGTCAAAGGATTAAATATTTCAAAACCTGCATTTTTCTTCAAGATACAAAACAAACGCTCCATTCATTTTCAGGATTTTCTCATTCTCGAAATCAACGGAGACCCGCTACAAAGCCTACAACGGTTCTACAAATTGAACGACAGCATTTTGAAACTCGGCATTCAACACCTCGACACAACGGAACAATCCTCCTTGTCGCGTTTCATGATGCTGAAAAACAGCCTTCCCAAGAACGAACTGCAATACAACGGCTTTCATAAAATCATCATCGACACCATATTGAAATATTACAGCAGCCAAGGGACGGGACGGCTTTTCGTTTCGAGCGACGGGCATCTGTTTCTGACTGACAGGAACAACATCGAAATCAAAATGCCTTCGCTTTGTCGCGCGTTGTACATTCTGTTTCTTTTACACGAGGAAGGCATTTATCTGTTTGAACTCGACGATTACAAAGACGAGCTGCTGGCGATTTACAAAAACACATCCACCTACACCGATGAAAAGCTATTGGTGAAATCGGTTGAAAACGCCGTTGACTTTGTCGGTATCACTTTGAATTCCAACTTATCGCGCATCAAGAAAGCTATTTCATCGGTTTTAGGCGACGAAGCCGCGCTCTACCTGATACAAGGTGCCAAAGCCGATAAGAAGAGAATCCATTTGGACCGCCGTTTGGTCATTTTTGAAGACAAAAAAAGTTTCGGATGACCACGGCCTTCCATTCTTGGAAGTCCGCTTATCCGAAACTCTTATTTTTCAGAACCGCTTAGACAATTGCATCCAGCAGAAAAGTCACATCGGAGTTGGGTTCTATCTCTACCGGTTCCTTTCCATATTGCATCACAATCATCTTCTTTCCGCCCTTCAGCATCATGGTTCCGTTGGCAACCCAAAGCGAGGTGGCTTCGCGCAAACCTACGACACGCATTTTCTGATTGACGGCAAGATATTCATTGATACGGTCTTGTCTTGTCTCTCCACCATGCTTGATCATCTTGTCAATTTCGGGATGCGGATCCAAGTAGTGCGGGTTGATTTGGAATGGCACCAAATTAAGAGTCTTGAACGACGATGGTTCCACAATAGGCATATCGTTGGTCGTACAAAGCGTCGGACAAGCCACATTGCTACCGGCACTCCATCCGATATACGGCACGCCAGCCAAGGCGCGTTCGCGAATGGCATCCATCAAACCATACTTGTGCAGTTCGGCAACTAAATGGAAAGTGTTGCCACCGCCAACGATGATGCAGTCGGCTTTGTTGACAGCCTCCACGGGATCGCGGAAACGATGGACGGAAGTAAAATCCGTCATGCCGAGCTTCTGTTCAAACACGGTTTTCACCCTCGCCTCGTATGCATCGTAGCTTTCGGGATAGGCCTTGCCCGCAATATTCACGCCGGCAAAAGGAACGAAAACGATTTTACTATGTTGGTCAAGATGGTTTTGAAGGCAGAAAAACTCTATCTGGTTGTTTGCCCAAGCCAGATAGTTTTCGCCGAAATTCGTCGAATTGCTGATTAATAACAGTCTCATAAGCTATTTCTATTTGAATGATAAGGCAAAAATACGCATTTTCCCGAAAGCAGGCGGTGTTGTTCCGTCAGAAACGAATATTAACCGGATGTTACAGCTATCGGCGTGAGATGGCGCGGAAGAATATCTCCACGTCTTTCCAGACAGTGTAATTTCGGGCATAGTGCATGTTGAGCCGTCTAATGAACTCATTATCACGTGCCACATCATCATCTAATCCGCTTGCCGTGTGGTAAACGCCATTTTTAATTTCGGGCAGCTTCTGGTCTTCGTCTTTCGGCAACGGGCAATAACCCACCCAGGTCTTGCGACCGACCAACACCAGCAAGTCGTCTTTCAAAAAACGTAACGGTTTACGAACTATCAAAGCGAGCGGCAGCCAGAACAGCAAGGCAAATAACGACAACAAAACATCGAAAACACGTTTGTTACGCCGATTATACGAGGCATCAATCGCCTCAATATCAATTGTATATAAATCACCACGTGTATTGATCGAGTTACTGCCAATGATGGAAAGGCTGTCCTCCGGTGCAATCTTGTAATCGACATTGGAGGCATGCCACTCCACCATCTTGTCGATAATAAGTTGATTTGTCATGTTTTTAGCGCAAAAAATGACCTCTGTTATCTTGTATATGCCAATAATATCAGGCACTTGACACAGATTGCCGATAAAGCCTTCAGGAACATCGGTTTGCACATCGGACGACACCAACCCGATGAAATCAGGCTTGATGGAAGTGCTTTCAAGCAAATTCTGCACCCGTTGCGTTTCATCTTGATTTCCAATGATGAGAAAACGCTTGACCGTAAAATTCTTGGCCTGAAACGCCTTGTTTCCAGACAGATAACCTATTAGCCGTATTAGGCTCATCTCCAAGGCGAGCCACAACATGCCAAGCAGGATCAGGGCACGCGAAAAACGCATACTGTCGGGCAACAAAGCGTACAACACCAAAATGAGTATGCTGCCGAACATCACACCCAAAGCACTCTTGCCAATGCTATACGGCTTATCGTAACCGCCGCTCAGATAGGTCGTTAACAGCCAAATCAGAATATAAACGGGCAACACGACAAGGAAAAGCGTGACAGGATAGCTTCCGGTAGTGTAAACCGTGGCTTTCCCCCAAAAATAGCTAATGGCGGCTAGACCGCCGTATCCAAGCAGGGCATCTAATAAGGGGACAAAAGCCTTGCGGAAAAACTGCCCCAACAAGGCGAAGAACGCCTTGAGATAAATGGCGATATTAATCAGAAAAGAAAACAACGAAGCGCGTTTCTGTCCGAAATGCTTCTTGGCGAAAATCTCCATCGCCTTGTAAAACACAAACACATAGTTGACACTGGTCTTCTTGGTGCTTTCGCCTTTGTAATGAATGATGCGCGTTTCGGGGAAATAATAGTTTTTGTAGCCGGCCTGTGTGATACGGTACGACAAATCAATGTCCTCGCCATACATGAAGAAGGTTTCATCAAGCAGTCCCGTCTTGTCAAGTGTCGAACGTCGCATCAGCATGAATGCGCCGGCAAGGATTTCCACCTCGTTAACTGCATCATTGGACAGGTTGCCCATATAATAATGCGCAAAACGCTTCGACTTTGGAAATAACTTAGTGAGCCCAAACATCTTATAGAAAGCCGTCATGGGTGTTGGCAGTCCGCGTTTCGACTCTGGGAGATAACGGCCTTTCCCTTCCAACATCTTCACGCCGAGACCTCCGGCATCGGGATGGGCATCCATGAAGGCAAGTGTCTTGTGAAACGTGTCGTCCTCCACTACCGTGTCGGGATTCAGCAAAAGCACATATTCTCCAGAAGAAACCTTTATCGCCTGATTGTTAGCGCGGCTGAAGCCCACATTTTCCTTATTGGCAATCACCTTGACCTCTGGAAACTTCTGAGCGAGCATCTTCAGCGAACGGTCAACCGAATTGTTATCAACCACAAACACCTCTCCCTCAACACCTTCCAGTGCACGCCGCACCGAGTAAAGGCATTGTTCAAGAAAATACTCCACGTTGTAGTTGACAATGATGACAGAAAGCTTCATATCGAAAAATCGGACAAAGATATAACTCTTCGCTGAAATAGCAATGCGAATTGATAAAGGCGATCGGATTTTTGATGTTTTGCGTTTTTACACGAGAGAAGAAAACGCTCTTTTTCTGGTCGTCCCTTGCAACGATACACTTGCCACTATCAAAATCAACAATGTGGAACATTTGGATCACGTTGACAAGCCTGCTTTAGACCGTCGAAAGCAAGCCTTGCCTGTCTGATCATCTCCATATCATACAGATTGTTCAACATTTTCTCTCCTTCGCATAGCAGCTGATTCACCACTGTCATATCATTCAATTGTGCTTTACGCGATTCAAAAATAAGTTCGGACGGCCATCGCATATTGTTCCACTCTCCCTGTAGTTGATAATCCATTACCTTATTCACGGCAAAGCAGTCAAAAATGCAAATACGACTTACGGATTTCTCTTGATACAGTAAGTCCAGCGATTTCGGAATTCCTTCTACTGAAACCCGATGCGAATCGATGTCAACCATTCTTCCGAATCCTTTTGACCGAAGCTCTTTTGAATACCGAATAAACACATTTTATAACGAAAACTCCTTTGGTGCAGCAATGACAAGTGCAGCGGCATCGATTCCACAAGCATGAAGTTTATGAGCCGTTTGCAACGGCACTGACGGGGAACGCATGGTGCCCTCCACGACAAAACTAATACGCCCTTTGATGGCTTCTTCTATCATACACTCTGTAAAAATACTGGAAAACTGCTGTGTTTCTTTCGAATAAGACCATGCATCTCTTCTAAGATCATCAAAATCTGGGTGCCAAAAACGATAATTGTCACCATTTATGATAAGAAAACTCTTTTCGGGATACAGTTTTTCAGCCCAAAAATTCAATTGTCCTTTTCCGACCGCCCCTTGACCTCCTAAAAGAATGCCTAATGGGTGTTCATCCGCCCGAAAGCCCATCAGAAAATCTTCCTTGTTCTTCTCAAATATCTCTCGGACTTCATTGGGTTCCATATATTTTCCTGATCAGTGGGGAATACATGTTGAATACTTTGTCATACAATGAGCGACGCTCCATTTCGTCGCCATAACGACCATTAATGACACCCTCTTCATAGCAATAATACATATTGATCTCATCGTTTATTTCGGCAAACTCCTCATCGGTCGATGCCTTCTTTTTCTTCTTGCTAGCCATCGCTTTCATGAGATTGATAATGTCAATTGCCAAATCATAATTCATGGCTTGTTCTAAATCACTCATTTCAATGTCTGTATTTTGCAAAGATAGTTTTATTTCATAAACATTGGAATGTGTCTCAATTTTTTCGTCAGAATTCTGCAGATCATTAGAATTTGTTTTGAGTTCTTACAACGGCAACAGTTTGTCCAGAATCCTATTTCATTGCTTACGGTTGATCCAATGTTCTTTTGGGCTTATTTTCCCCATTGTCTCCAAGCAAGGAGATTCCAAACATAGCACAGAATGCTCTCAACCCGAAACCGTTCAAAACAGTTTCTTAATTCAACAAAACAACACCCCGGCTGTCTAAGAGTTGAATTATTTGTACTTTTGTATGGTAATTTCTACTGATGGAAGAAACAAAAACAAGATTGCGATTCGGCATCATGATAGATTCCAATACATTGGAAATCTGGCAAATAGAAACCATAAGACAGTTGATGAATCATGGTATCGAACTTGCATTAATCATCCGTAACAACGAGACGACAAAAAAGAAAGGGCTGATAAAACGCTTGCGAAACTACCCGATGCGAAAATTGTTTTTCCGCGTTTGGCACCATTATTTTTTCAAGCCCGAATGCAAACGCCGTTTAGATTTATTCTCTTCCCTTGACATAGACGACATTCCCCAACTGTACTGCATCCCCTACCATCAAGGCATTGCGACAGGTATTGCTAACAACGACATCGACACGATTCATTCGTACCGCCTTGATTTTATCCTGCGTTTCGGTTTCAACATTCTGACCGGAAGCATTTTAGATGCAGCGCAACATGGTGTCTGGTCGTTTCATCATGACGACGAAATGACCTATCGCGGTGCGCCTCCCGGATTTTGGGAGTTCATGCACGACGACCCCATCAACGGCATTATTCTGCAACGTCTGACCGAATCGTTGGACTGCGGTATCATCCTGAAGAAAGTCTTCTATCCGACCATCCTGCATTCGTACAAGGCACACCTGAACCAACTTTATTTTGAAGGAATAAGCCTGCCCCTCCAAGTCTGCCAAGAATTGGAGCACACAGGCGATATTGCAGCCTATAAATCCGTTTCAAAGGCCAAGGTCTATCAAATGCCCCGAAACTGCCAGATGTTGCGTTACTGGATGTTGTGTGTCACACGTCGCCTCCGTTTCCATCTACACGACATTTTCCGTCAAGAAGACTGGGATGTTGCCTACGCCGAAGTGCCCATGGCCGATTTCATCAACAACCCGGAAGCCTATGCTTCACAAGTCAAATGGTTCAGACGACGAAACGCCCATTCCTACTATGCCGACCCGTTTGTCATCAAGACGGACCTCGACACCTACATCTTCTTTGAACATTACGACTACAAGACCGGCAAGGGACATATCGCCGCCGCCTTACAATCAGAGAAGTTCCGAAAACACCACACCGTGCTTGTCGAACCTTTCCACCTCTCCTATCCTTTTGTCTTCCGGAAAGATGGCGTCTTATATTGCCTGCCCGAGGCCAACGAATCGAACCGCCTCACTTTATATCGTTTCAACGAAGACCAGATGCAATTTGTCAAGGACTGCGTGCTGTTGGACGGTATTCGCGCCGTCGATCCCACTTTGTGTTTTGAAAACGGGAAGTGGAATCTGTTTTTGACCCAGAAGGACTTTGCCAGCGTGAAGCTATTCCGTTATCTTTCCGATAACTTACGCGGTCCATACGAGCCTTTTTACGGCAACCCCGTCAAGACCGACTGCCGCAACGCCCGCATGGCAGGTGCTTTTATCCGTGCCCATGAAAAACTGCTGCGTCCCGCACAGGAAAACATCCGGTATTATGGCACTGCCGTATGTTTGAACACTGTTACCGAAATGTCGGACAGCTACTATGAGGAAGAGACATTGCTGCGCATCGCCCCCTTTGCAAAGACAAAGTTCGACAAGGGGCTACACACCCTGAACGGCAACACCGAAATGGTCGTTTTCGACGGCAAACGCTTCTCTTTCAGTTTTTCAGGCATGTTTCACCAAATTGCGCAAAAACGCAAAACCAAGCCATAATTAATGTTTAAGAAGATATTAGGAACAGGATTCACAAGGGGGCTGAACACCTTATGCAATGCCATGACGCTATGGTTGGGCACCAAATTTCTCGGCGCTGCGGAATGGGGCATTGCCGCCCTTGTCCAACTTGACGTATCGCTGCTGCTGATCGGGGTGGAACTGCTTGCCGGAAGCGGTCTGGTCTATTATACGCCGCGCAAAAAAGCCTCTACCCTGATGGCCGTATCCTACTCTTGGATTGCCATTGTCATGGCCTTTTACATGCTGTTGTTTTTCATCTTCGGCCATTTCGGTTTTTTCCACAACATCGTCCCCGAAGGCTACGAAAGGCTCACCTTGCTGATGGTCTTTATTTACAGTTTCCACAACTTCAACATGAACTTTCTGCTAGGCAAGGAAAGGGTCGGGCTGTTCAACTGGGTGTTTGCCACCCAATTCCTGACACAATTCGGCACTTTCATTCTCTTCATCCTTCTATTTCACATCAACGATGCCCGTGGGCTGCTTTATTCTATGCTTGCCGGCTACATGGCCGGCACCCTTATCGGCGGCATCGCCCTAATGCGATTGGTCAGATGGGAAAAGCCCGACCCTCTTTGGCCCGCCATAAAGGAGCTGTTCAACTATGGCGGCATCATTCAGCTCTCGACGCTGGTACACATCCTAAACAAACGCTTGAGCGCATATATCCTGAAAAGCAACTGGGACTACAAGACCGTAGGCGTTTATTTTTCGGGAACACAGATTAGCGAAGGTGTCAAATTGGTCGGGCACAGCATCTCGCTCGTGCAGTTTTCGAGCATCAGCAACACCAACGAAGAAACCGTGGCGGCACGCCTTACCATTAGGTTCATGAAGATTTCGGTTCTTCTCACCATTTTAGTCATGGCCGTGTTCTGCATTCTGCCGGTATCGTTCTACGAATGGGTGTTCACCAAAGAGTTTTCACAGATTAAACAGGTCATCCTGTTATTGGCTCCCGGCGTGGTGATGCTCTCCGCCAACACCATTTTCAGCCATTACTTTTCGGGCACCGACCGTCCAAAGTACAACCTATTCGCCTCGCTCATCGGGTTGGCGGTGACCATTCCTTGCGCATGGTTCATGATACCGCGTTGGGGCATTGCAGGTGCCGCCATTTCGGCCACCGTCACCTATATGGTTACCGTAGCCTACCAATGGACGGTCTTCCATAGGATTACCAAAATCAGACTGCGCAACTTCATTCCCGACAAAGAGGATTGGCACTGGGCGCAACAAGAATTTAAGGGGATGTTTAGAAAAGGATGAGTAGCGGAAAGAAAGTCAAAAGCAATAGCTACAACACATGACTTTTATCAGGCTTTTACAACTATTCGTCGGCTTTTCTTTACTAAGCCAAAGACTTCCTTCACTTGCTTTCTATACAAAACGAATCAGCACAACACAGCTGTAACATGCTCACATTCGTCATGTCGGCAAATATCTACGCCATCTTTGTAAAATAAGTGTTCGAGGAAACGTTCAGGAAATTGTACAGCGAGGACAACGGCATCTGTTGCGAGGGCAAGACCGCAACCTGAAACGGATGTTTGAAGAGGACACCGAACACAAAATCAGCCTCTTGATGGACAATACCCACCGTCCGGGCGATGTGGCAGACCCCTGGTGCACTGGTGACTTCGAGGCTACCTGGAGAGATGTAATAGAGGGATGCACGGGGTTGTTGGAATACTGTTTAGAAACGATAAACAACTAAATTTCAATCTATTACAATAATCCCAAATCGGTCATTAGAACGCTTGAATGTAGTTTTTTATTGCTGTTCGATGATTTTTGCGTCTTTTCGGCATCTTTCATCCTTCTTTTCATTTCCATAGCCCGCTATGCTTCACGAAAAGAAAAACGAAATCTAATCGAAAATCCATCAAAAATCATTACGAACCCTAATAGCCGAATTGGGATAATCAAACTATTCTCCATTGATTAAAAAAGTGCCCACGAAAGCATAAAGTCGGTGCCAGCCCCTACGCCTTAGCCACCTTCACTGACGACGAATGCGCCGCCCGGGCACAATACCGCCTCGCCAACCACAAGACCGTAGTGGAACGCTATCCACACACGAGCTTTGCCAATGTAATCAAAGCCCGCTGTGACGGGTACTTTGATTACCATGTTGAGACATTGAAAGAGAAATAGACAGCATTTGTAAACGCAGACTATAGGTTTGTAACTTACAGCAGCATCGCCATGTAAAACGGCAGGTAGATAATTCCTGGCTCGACTTTGATATCCTTGGAATAAATGAGATATTTTTTGCTGATACGATTGGAAAACTTTTGACTGAAAGCGTCAAGCGATGCATGGGTCTTGTAGCCCGATGACTTGACCTCGATGGGGCAGATTTTGTCTTTTCGCGACAAAAGAAAATCAACCTCATAATTGTGGTTGCCCTTTTCTGTCGGGAATGTGTAATAATACAACTCATTGCCCGAAGCTCTTAGCATTTGTGCTACGGCATTTTCGTAAAGATACCCAAAATCGGCACTCAATTTGTCGTTCCACAACTTCTGGTAGATGAGGTTTTCCGTGAAATCCTTATCTCGGAAGGCCAGCGTGACAAACAGTCCTGTGTCTCCAATGAACATCTTGTAACGGTTCAAGTCCTTGTGATAAGCCAACCCAGCGTTGGGATCGGTGACATGGTAGGCCATGTTCACGATCATGGATTCTCTCAAGGCGGCAATTTGATCCATGATGCGGTCAGTTTTCCCGTCCTTGATGACACTCGACACTTGGTAGCGCGAGGTGTTTTTGTTCAGCTCCGCAGGAATGGCATTGAAAAGTGTGGAAAGCACGCCGCTTTCGTCAATCTTATAGAAATCGCTGTCATACAAGTCCAAAATCTCGCGTTTTTGGGCATCCACTATGCTGAGATTGTTGGTGTCTATATACTTATTGACGGATTGCGGCATTCCTCCGACGAGTAGATACAGCCTGAAGTCTCTCAATAGTTTCCTGTGTGCTGCATCTCCCAGAGGCATAGGATTTTCAATGATGGAACGCAACAGGGGAATCGTAGTTGTATCGCCCAAAGCCCAACGAAACTCTTCATAATCCATCGGATACATATTGATGCGCGTTTCCTCCGAAGGAATGATGATATCCTTGACATTCTTGCGAATGGAAATCAATGAACCTGTCTCGATGTAATCATAACGGTGGTCGGCGACCAAGTGCTTGATGGCCTGCCGAGCCAAAGGCTGCTTCTGCACTTCATCGAAGATGATGACCGATTGCCGCTCTTTCAACGTGACGTTGTAAATGAGTTGCAGCCTCATGAACAAGTAATCCAGGTTGGAGATGTCGTTGAACAAGTTGAATGTTTCGGGTGTGCATGACGAGAAATCGATTAAGATGTAAGACTGGTATTCTTTTTCGGCGAACTCCTTGACAATCGTTGATTTGCCGATGCGTCGCGCGCCTTGCACGAGGACTGCCGAATCGCCTTTGCGACCGTTCTTCCACTTGAGCAATTGGTCATAAACCTTTCTTTTGAATACTCTTTTTGTCATTCCAAAATGGTGTTTTTCGATTGCAAAAATACACCTTTTGCCGAAAATCCCAAAATCTTTTTCATAAAAAACGCCGAAAATCTCAAAATTTATTCCCGCAAAAAAGCCGAAAATCCCAAAATTTTCATATCGGTTTGTGTTGTATGCGCAGAACGGAAAAAAGAAATCATCGCGTTACAGAACGAGCAATGGGATTGACCAAACAGCACGTATTGGCATGCTACAACACATGACTTTTACTAGGCTTTTCAATTACAAGTCGGCTTTTCTTTACTAAGCCAAAGACTTCCTTCACTTGCTTTCTATACA
This sequence comes from Bacteroidales bacterium, assembly GCA_029983675.1. Taxonomy (GTDB): domain Bacteria; phylum Bacteroidota; class Bacteroidia; order Bacteroidales; family F082; genus Limimorpha. Next base: position 35,342 of record JASBYY010000032.1, read on the forward strand.
ATAACGAATCATCACAACAGAGCTATAACATGCTCATTCGTCATGTCGACAAATATCTGCGCCATCTTTGTAAAATAGCCGCTTGAGTTAGTGCCCTTTCTAATCTCATTGCCGCCATCAGCCTGCGATAATTCAAAAAAAATCATTGCTGTCCGGTAAACATATCTAGGATGTTGATAGTCAAAGTGTTTGGTATGATAAGCCCTCTCTTTGGAATGTTGACTTAACAATTTGTTATTCAGCATGTTATAAATGTCTCTGTGATTTTTACCGTGAAAGTTCAATTTGGAAAGTTATAAAAGCGGGGGAAAAAATAGTCCCGCCGCGG
>JASBYY010000033.1 GCA_029983675.1 Bacteroidales bacterium
AACTACTGGGTGCTTCATGTCACGGACACGGTGGATTACAGCACCATCCAAGTGGAGGAAAGGCCACAGCCACAGGGAGAAACAGTGCGGGTTTATCCCAATCCCGCCACGCATCAGGTTACGGTGACCGGAACGGGCATACAGCGGGTGGAGCTGCTCAACACTTTTGGCCAAGTGGTTATGAGCACCGACTACGAACCCACCGACAGAGTGACGTTGGAAATGCCATCCTTGAAAGCCGGCGTCTATTTCGCGCGCGTAATCAATGCCGACGACAGCCCGAGCACGTTTAAAGTCATTAAGGAGTGAAAATGGGTGGGAGGCGGCTTTCGTGTTACCGACCGGTACTCTAAGCACCATTCATATAGGATGGCGTTTTATCCGGCTGTAATAACACGAAGTGTTTGTCCCCCGTTGCTGTATGTTCGCTTTTGTCTTTCCATGTTTGATAAGGGACCTCCAAATAAGAAGGTGTCCAGTGCTATTATTCCCATTAGTGAGGGGGATGTCACAACAAGGATGCTGCGAATGGCATTACAAATCCAATTGCTTTCGGGTCGCTTTTGGAAGTTTTGAAACGACAAGACGGTACGATTCGGCAATCCATTCTTTGAGGCGGTTGTCATCTTCCGAAAACTCGGTTTTTACCATCATCCAATGGATTTTCGAAATGTGGTATGCTTTGAAAGCATCGCGGAAGCTCTCAATGCGCTTGACGACATCTTCGGGCTTTGCCTTGATGTTGAAATCGAAAGGCTGTTCAAGGTTGGAAAAGAGAAACATTTTTCCACCCACTTTGAATACAAGTGTGTCATCGCCAAAAGGCATGCATTCCTCGGCATGGGGAAGGGAAAGGCAAAACTCGCGAAGTTCTTCTATGTTCATGGCAAAACAAAAAATAAGGTGGGCCGAAAAGGCCCACCTTGGTAAGATTTAGCATCCGAAAGCCTGCTTCAGCGGGTCGATCAAATCTAAGCGTTCCCAGCCGAAGAACTCGATTTCCTTATAGGTCTTTCCGTCCCTCTTGTAAGTTTCCTTGTCGTTGTAGAACACTTCAACTTCAGCCTTGAAAGGCTCGCGTCCGAAGTGACCGTACGATGCGGTTTCTTCAAAGATGGGATTGGTCAGGCCAAAGCGTTTGACAATGGCGTAAGGACGCAAATCAACAATAGACTGCACCTTTTTGGCGATCTCGGCATCGCTGAGAAGTTTGCCGTTGGCATCCTTAACATGAGCGGTGTTTTCGGTGTTGATGTAAAAGCCAACAGGCTGTGCCATGCCGATGGCGTAGGCAATCTGAACCAGAGCCTGGTCGCAAATACCTGCCGCAACAAGGTTCTTGGCGATGTGTCGTGCCGCATAAGCAGCCGAACGGTCCACTTTCGAGGAGTCTTTGCCCGAAAAAGCACCGCCGCCGTGGGCGCCACGACCACCGTAGCTGTCAACGATGATTTTACGTCCGGTGAGACCTGTGTCACCGTGAGGACCGCCAATGACGAATTTGCCTGTCGGGTTGACGTAGAGCTTGGTCTGTTCGTCGAAAAGCTTGCGCAAACGGGCAGGGAGTTTTTTCTTGGTTCTGGGAATCAAAATGTTGCGAACATCTTCTGCAATCTTTTTCAGCATGACCTCGTCGTCGGCGAAATCGTCATGCTGGGTGGAGATGACGATGGTGTCAACATGCACAGGCTTCCAGCCTTGCTCATATTCTACCGTGACTTGCGACTTGGCGTCGGGGCGGAGGTACTTCATCTGACGGCCTTCACGACGGATGGCTGCCAGTTCGCGCAGCAACAGGTGCGACAGGTCGATGGTGAGCGGCATGTAGTTTTCGGTTTCCTTGCAGGCAAAACCGAACATCATGCCTTGGTCGCCTGCACCTTGGTCTTCAGGCTTTTGGCGCACAACGCCTTGGTTGATGTCGTTCGACTGGCCATGCAGTGCCGACAATACGCCGCACGACTTGGCGTCAAACTGATATTCGGCTTTCGTGTAGCCGATTTTTTCGATGACACGGCGCGTCACGTCTTGGATTTCGACGTAAGCGTTGGTCCTCACTTCACCGGCAACAACGGCTAAACCAGTGGTAACCAGTGTTTCACATGCCACTTTTGAATTCGGATCGTGACGAAGCAATTCGTCTAAAACAGTGTCCGAAATTTGATCCGATACTTTGTCCGGATGTCCTTCAGAAACAGATTCTGATGTGAAATAATAACCCATAGTAATACAAATTGTTTAATGGTTAATTAAAAATTTGCGGGAAGTTTTGTGATTGGATGAAGGAAAAAACTTTGTTTTTAGCATTTTTTTTCTTGTGGTTGCAATCAAATCAAATCTTTCCACGTGATTTACGCTGCAAAAGTACAACTATTGCTTGGAATAGGGGGCGTTTTTCTGCAATAAAATCGCACTATTATTATTGATTATTATATTGTATTGATAATCAATACAATATAATCAATTCTTTGTCAGCTTTTGGAAGGCTTCCTCAATACTGATGTCTTCCTGCTGCAATGATTTGATGATATAGCCATTATCCACCGACCATCTCATGAGGTTGGCGCGGATGTCCACTTCGTTTTGAGGCTCCAAAATCCAGTGGTTGTCTTTCACCCGTTGGATGTTCTTCACGAGAGGAATCTGCTGGAGGCGTTCACGGGTCACTTCGTTCTCAAATTCCACAATGATGACGTTGGCATGAGCGGAGATCTGTTTCAGATTGTCAATCTTGTCATCGGCGACGACCACACCTTTATTAATAATAATAGCCCGCGAGCAGATGGCTTCAACTTCCTGCATGATATGAGTGGAGAGCAGCACGGTCTTTTCCTTGCCGAGGTCGCGGATGAGGTTGCGGATCTCGATGAGCTGGTTGGGGTCGAGGCCCGAAGTAGGCTCGTCGAGGATAAGCACCTTGGGGTCATGCATCATGGCCTGTGCGAGGCCGACACGTTGGCGGAATCCCTTCGACAGGGCGCCGATTTTCTTGTGCGCCTCGATGCCTAATCCGGTTTCTTCAATCATCGTCTCGATGCGGTTTTTCGCAGTTTTACCGGTCAAGTGGTGCACGCCGGCCACAAATTGCAAGTATTCGCGGACGTACATGTCGAGGTACAACGGATTGTGTTCGGGCAGGTAACCCACTATTTTTTTGACTTCCATGGGCTTCTCCATCACATCGAAACCATTGACACTCACCGTCCCCGAAGTGGGCGGGATGAAACAGGTGATGATTTTCATCAGCGTGGACTTGCCTGCGCCGTTGGGTCCCAACAGCCCCACAATGCCGTTTTCGATGCCGAGGGTGACATCGTTGAGCGCCAACTGCTGGTCGTATTTCTTTGTGATATGATGGATTTGAATAGACATGACCTTGATTTTGGGTGCAAAAGTAATAAATCATTGCCGTTCGACAGCCATTATTTTGTTGATGGCATTAATTATAGGTTCATTTTTGCCTGAAACAACCTTGTTCTTCTCATTCGACACGAAGATTATCCATCAACAAATCCTCCTATCATCCTATCGACAAATCGACTAATCGAAAAAAAATCAAGTCTTTAGGGTGTTGGTATTGGAAAAATGAGTATTTTTGCGGCCTCGTTAGCGTCCAGGTTCTAACCTTGGTTCGGATAGCTGCAAGATTTCATGGGCGAAAATGATTTTTTGCGTTAAAGCTTTGTCGGAATCAAGGAAAGTTGTAATTTTGCGCCCCGATTTATGCGGTAGTGCTGAACATTTAGAACACATATTAAGAAGAAAATGAATACATTAAGTTACAGAACAGTAAGCGTCAACAAGGAAAATGCCAACAAGAAATGGTATATCATCGATGCTGAAGGACAGATTCTGGGCCGTTTGGCTTCGGAAGTGGCCATGATTTTGCGCGGCAAGAGAAAGCCCTGCTTTACGCCCCACAGCGACTGTGGCGACAACGTCATTATCATCAATGCCGAGAAAATCGTTTTGACCGGCAACAAGATGGAAGACAAGTACTATGTCCGCTATACGGGTTATCCCGGTGGTCGGCGTGTGCGCAATGTCAAGGAACAGTTGAAGAGAAAGCCTATTGCCGTTATCGAACACGCCGTGAAGGGCATGTTGCCGAAGAACAGACTGGGCAGCCAACTCTACGGCAATCTCTATGTGTATGCCGGAACGGAGCATAAACACCAAGCACAGCAACCTATTGAACTTAAAATCAACACAATCAAATAATTATCATGGAAGTAATCAACGCTTTAGGTAGAAGAAAAACGGCTGTTGCCCGCATTTATATGAAAAGCGGCAATGGCAACATTACGGTGAACAAGCGCGACTATAAGGAGTACTTTCCGACCGGCATCTTGCAATACGTCGTTGACCAGCCTCTCATGCTGACCGATAACGTGGGCAAGTTCGACATCAAGGTGAACCTTGACGGCGGCGGCATCAACGGACAGGCCGAGGCTTTGCGTCTCGCCATCAGCCGTGCCCTGTGCCAGATCGACCCCGAGTATCGTCCTACCCTGAAGGCCAAAGGTCTGATGCGCCGCGACCCGAGAATGGTCGAACGCAAGAAACCCGGACAGCCCGGCGCTCGTAAGAAGTTCCAATTCAGCAAACGTTAAGCTTTCAGAAGCCGAGCGATTTTGTTTAGTATCCAAATCGGCGTGACTTTTCATTGCGAAACTACTCGTCGGTTGCATTTAGCGAAAGTAAACATTTAATAGAAAACTCATGACACAAGTAACATTTGAAGAATTATTGGATGCAGGATGTCACTTCGGACATCTGAAAAGAAAATGGAATCCGAACATGGCGCCTTATATCTTTATGGAGCGCAACGGCATCCACATCATCGACCTTTATAAGACGCAGGCCAAGATGGACGAGGCTGCTGCCGCATTGAGCCAGCTCGCTCGTTCCAACAAGCGGATCCTCTTTGTCGCCACCAAGAAACAAGCCAAGGACATCGTGAAGGAATTGGTGGAAAAAGTGGGTATGCCTTACGTCACCGAACGTTGGCCCGGCGGTATGCTGACCAACTTCTCGACCATCCGCAAGGCTGTTCGTAAAATGACCAACATCGACAAGATGATGGCAAGCGATTCGTACAAGAGCCTTTCGAAACGCGAAAAGCTGCAAATCGAACGCGAACGCGAGAAACTCGAAAAGAACCTCGGTTCTATCGCCGACCTGAACCGCCTTCCGGCAGCATTGTTCATCGTTGACATCATGAAGGAACATATCGCTGTGGCCGAAGCCCGTCGCCTCAATATCCCGACCTTCGCCATCGTCGATACCAACACGAACCCCAACCTGATCGACTTCCCCATTCCTGGCAACGACGATGCTTCAAAATCCATCGCCCTTATCGTGGGTAAGATGGTTGAAGCCATTGAAGCCGGTCTGAATGAACGTAAACACAACAAGGATAACGAACCCGAGGAAGTGGACAATGATGAAGACTTCGACAATGTGAGAAAGGACGATAATAGCGAGGAGGAACAAGAAGAGAAAGAAAAGAGACCTCGTTCGGCCAGAAGACCCCGCAGAACAGTTGCCAAGCAACAGTAATCATAGCTGACCCAAGCGGCATCACTGCAAGGCGCAGGCTTCACGCGTGTCTCTTGTAGCAGTCGCTTGGGTTATTTTATTTTGAACATTTCAAACAACTGATTAAAAGCATATTACAATGAATATTACCGCATCACAAGTAAATGAATTGCGCCAGATGACCGGCGCCGGAATGATGGACTGCAAAAAGGCCCTCGTTGAAACCGAAGGCAACATCGAACAAGCTATCGACATCCTTCGTAAGAAGGGTATGGCCAAAGCCGCCAAGCGTGCCGACCGTCAAGCCAGCGAAGGTGCCGTGCTGTCAAAAGCCGCTGCCGACAACAAGTATGCCGCCATTTTGATGCTGAACTGTGAAACTGACTTTGTGGCTCAAAATGCCGACTTCGTGAAGTTCACTCAGACTTTGCTTGACTATGCCGTCGAACATCGCATTAAGACCATCGACGAGCTGAAAGCCGCCAAACTCAACGATATGACCGTTGAGGAAGCCGTTGTCAACCAATCGTCAGTGACGGGTGAAAAGACCGAAATCGGTGCTTTCAACGTCCTCGAAGGCGAGTATGTCACATTCTACAACCACCCCGGAAACCGCTTGGCCACTATCGTTGCCATGAACAAGAGTTTCGACAAGGTGGACGAAATCAGTCATGAAGTCGCTTTGCAAGTGGCCGCCATGTCGCCAGTCGGTGTGGACGAATCCTCTATTCCGCAAGAAGTGAAAGATAGGGAATATGCAGTTGCCGTCGAGAAGACCAAGCAGGATCAGATTCAGAAAGCTATTGAAGTCGCTCTTAAGAAGGCCGGCATCAACCCGAGCCACGTCGATAGCGACGACCATATCGAATCTAACAAGGCCAAGGGCTGGATCACTCAGGAAGACGCCGACAAGGCACGTCAAATCAAAGAAAGTGTTGCTGCTGAGAAAGCTGCCAATATTCCTGAACAAATGCTTCAGAATATTGCCAATGGCCGTATGGCCAAGTTCTTCAAAGAGAACTGCTTGCTCGACCAGATTTCTCTGATTGCCGATCCGCAAACCGTGCGTCAATACATCCAAGCTGCCGATAAGGAAGCTACAGTGACGGCTTTCGTCCGCATCAAGCTCGGCGAATAATCCGGTTATCACCTTAATTATTAAATGAGAGTGTCACATGTGGCACTCTCATTTGTTTTAACCCAAATCGGTCATTAGGGTTCGTAATGATTTTTGATGGATTTTCGATTAGATTTCGTTTTTCTTTTCGTGAAGCATAGCGGGCTATGGAAACGAGAAGAAGGACGAAAGATGCCGAAAAGACGCAAAAATCATCGAACAGCAATGAAAAACTACATTCAAGCGTTCTAATGACCGATTTGGGTTTAAGGAAAGGGAATAGTGGCGGTTTCGCAAGCATAAAGTTTCCAGGTAATTATCATTAATCGGGTTGTCTTTTTTTGTCATTAATTCGTTTTTTTCGAATAATAAAATGAAAAAACAACCAAGTGAATATGGAATTGATTATATTTGCACCCACAATGACAATTCAACTTAAATAAACACAAGTAATAATCAAAATTCTACACGATGAAAAAGATTTCTTTACTCATTGCATTGGTTGCCGTGTTCTTCTATGGCAACGCATTCGCCCAAACCGTCCTCATCGAGGATTCGTTTGAAGCCTACACAGTCGGCAATAAGATTGCTGCTGAAGCCGGTGTTGCCGGTAACGATTGGTGGACCACATGGAGCAATGCCCCTGGCTCCAACGAAGATGGCGTTGTTGCAGATGCTCAGGCCTCAAATGGTTCGAAAAGCGGTCATTTGACCTTTGGTGTTGACCAAGTGCTTCTTCTTGGCGGTCAAGAGTCAGGCACTTTTGACTTGGAATTCGATATTTATGTTCCACAGGGCAAAAACGGCTACTTTAATATCCTCCATGAGTTTAATGGTGGTGGTAGCACTTGGGCCATGCAATGCTATCTTCACTTGACCAATGAAGGTAATAACACGACTTCAGCTCCCGGTCATGGTTCGTTGCATGCCGGTGGTGCCAATGTGGCCGACATTCCTTGCGTTTATGATGCATGGATGCACTTCCGTTTGCATGTCGATACGGATGCCGATTTGGCTCAGTACTATTACACCATGCCTGGTGGCCAAGAAACCAAGGCTCACGAATGGGTGTGGAGCTTGGACAGTTTTGGACAGAACACTGTAGGCCGTAAGTTGGATGCTATGGACTTCTATCCTCCTAAAGATGCAGCAACTTCCGAGTATTATCTTGACAACTTCAAGTTCACCAGAATCGGTGGCGAAACGCATGCTTCGTTGACCTTTGACCAGACTGACATTTATCAGGAGCTCAATCCCAATGAGATGTCGAGTGTTGAGATCAACATTTCCAATGCCCAAGGAACTTCCATTGGCGATTGGAGTGGTTGGGTTGACTTTGGCGAAGGTGAAGGCGGCAGCCAGACTTCTCCCGTTAACTATGATGCCGAACCCGGTCAAAATACGGGCTTAGTTGGTATTAACGTTGAAGCTCCTACATTGGTTGAAGTTGGAGCCATGTATCCTGCTTCGTCTTATGGCGGTGCCGTCATGGGGACCAAGATTACTAAAGCCAAATATTTCCTTGGTACTTCTTCCCAAGGTGGAACGAACGGACTTGAGCCTAACACTCCTCTCACATTCCGTGTGTACGGACAGGGTCTTAATGGCCAGCCAGGCGCCAAACTCGCGGAAAAGGTGCTTCCTGCCAACCAGATTGTTGAAGAGTGGAATGAAGTAACTTTCGACCAGCCTGTTCCGTTGACCGGTTACAACGTGTGGGTGACTGTAGAATACACTCAGGCTGTTGGTGGCTATGCCATGAACTTTGACGGTGCCTCGGCTCCTGTTCCTTTCGGTGACATGTACCGTACCAATGGCGGTGGTGCTTTTGTCGCTTGCAGCGAAGTGTTCTCAGAGGTTTATGGTAATTTCCATATCCGTGCCACTTGCCAAGGAAGTCCTATTAGCGGCTCATGGGCTGCATTGAGCAAGCCTGAAGGAACAATGCCTGCCGGAGGTTCCGACAAGGTTTCTGTGAACTTTAGTTCCATCAATCAGCCGAATGGAACCAATTTGCATGCCAATGTCAAGTTTGTCACGAACGATCCTGAACATCAGACCGTCATGATTCCCATCACCCTGCATGTTGGTCTGGATGCAGTCAACGAAGTGAATGCACTTTGCACTGTGTATCCTAACCCCAGCGAAGGTTCCATTACCCTGAAAGGTGAAAACCTGAGCAGCGTGGCCATTTATAATATGGCTGGTCAGTTGGTTCGCGTGGTTCAACTCGACAACGTGGTGAACAATTTCGACCTCAATGTTGAAGCCGGTGTTTACTTCCTCAATGTGTATGACAATGCCGGAAACAATTCCGTTTCACGTCTTGTTGTTAAATAAGCATTGATTGAAACTTCTATGAAAAGCCACCTTCGGGTGGCTTTTTTTATGGATGTCAATGTTGTTCCTCAAAACAATGAGAATAACTTCTTATATGAAAGAGCACAGTGGATTCTCCGGGTGGTTGTCCGTAAAGTTTGTTTTGGGATTATTGCTGTCCGGTAAAAATCACAGAGACATTTATAACATGCTGAATAACAAATTGTTAAGTCAACATTCCAAAGAGAGGGCTTATCATACCAAACACTTTGACTATCAACATCCTAGATATGTTTACCGGATAGCAATGTTTTGGGATAGGCATTATAATGGGTGATTATTGGATGAAATATTACCAGACATTGTTAATCCTGCCATCATTATTACGGAAAGATTTCAGTAACAATAGAATAAATGTCTAAAAAAGTCCTATTTTTGCCTAAAATATTTCCCTATGCGTGAATTGGGCATTCGAACTTTGTCGGGCGCAGTATATGTGTGCCTGGTTATTGGGAGCATTTTGCTGTCGCCTTATGCGTTGGCATTGTTATTGTTGTTTGTTGTCGCTGTCGGAACATTCGAAATGCTGCGGCTTCAAGCTGTCAATAGCCGTATTTTTCGGTCGTTGGTCGTTTTATGGAGCGTGTCGTGCTATTTGCTGGCAGCAATGGTTGCCTTGAATGTGTTATCGATGCGCTGGCTTATGCTTGAGATGCCCTTGGCAATGCTTCCGTCATTGTTCGCGCTGTTTTCGAAACATACGAATTATCAATCTTTTGCGGCATCGTGTTACGGTGCATTGTTTTTCTTGGTACTACCGTCAGTACTCATGCTTTCGCTTTATCGACAGGATTGGATAGGAGCCTATTCAGGATCGAAAATGATCGTCCTTGTTTTTTTGCTGATTTGGGTGAACGACAGTTTTGCCTATCTGTCGGGACGGTTGTTGGGGCGGCATAAGCTGTTCGAACGTATTTCGCCCGGCAAAACCATCGAAGGCAGTTTGGGAGGCTTGCTGCTGACCCTTGTTGCCGTTGGAATATACTGCCATTATGCTTCCTGGATGCCGCTTCCGGTGGCTTTAGGACTTACGGTTGTCGTTGTGCTGTTCGGCACGCTTGGCGATCTGTGCGAGTCCATGCTGAAACGGCAGGCAGGCGTGAAGGATTCGGGGAAGCTGATGCCCGGGCATGGCGGCATCCTCGACCGTTTCGACTCTGTGTTTTTTGCCATGCCGTTTCTGTTTGCTTATCTATTACTACTATGATAACGTGCATCCATAAAGAGGGGCTTCGCCCGATAGTTGTTGCGGTAGCACTTGGTGCTTTGCTCGTGGTTGGAGCCAACTTGTTGTTCCCCTATCAAAGTGTCTGGCATGTGTTGTTCTATGCGTTTTTGCTGTTCGTTGTCGGTATGGTGGTGCGTTTCTTCCGTGTTCCGATACGACGGAAAACGCTAAAGATTGACAGTGTTGTGCTCGCGCCTGCCGATGGGGAGATCGTTGCCAATGAATTGGTTCGCGAAACCGAGTATTTTGGCGATGAACGGCGGCAAATCTCCATTTTCATGTCGATTTACAATGTGCATGTCAACTGGTTCCCGATGAATGGTACGGTGTCATATCGGAAATATCACCCGGGGAAATTCCTTGTCGCATTCAATCCCAAGTCATCGACTGACAACGAGCACAATAGCATTGTTGTGAAGGATGCGCAGGGACGTGAAGTGCTGGTACGTCAGATTGCGGGTTTTGTGGCGCGCCGCATAGTGAGCAAAGTGGAAGCGGGCGCCCCTGCCGTGGCGGGTGAGGAATTGGGCATGATTCGTTTCGGATCGCGTGTTGACGTGTTTCTGCCCATGGATGCGAAAATCAGGGTGCATATCGGTGACAAGACTTGCGGTAAGCGCACCGTGCTGGCATCGTTTTATTAAGGAACGGCAAACGTTACAACAATTTCTCGATTTCGATGAGACTTTTGACCTCATAGGTTGCTGGTGTTTCATGCGCCGCACCGGAAGCGTTGAAAAAAATCTGGTCAATACCGGCGGCACACGCACCATCGATATCCACCGCCATTTCATCCCCGATCATAAGGCTCTCGTCGGCATGGGCATTGGCTTTGTGAAGGGCATAATAGAATATTTCCGGGTCGGGCTTTTTTACTCCCGCTTCTTCTGAAACGGTCAACGTTTCAAAATAGGGTGCCATGCCCGAAAGACTCAGCTTGGTGTCCTGCACCTCCTGAAAACCGTTAGTGATGAGATGCAGATGGTATTTTGGCTTCAGGTAATCGAGAAGTTCCATGGTGCCGGTGACAAGCCTTACGATACGTGGCGACAGGTGGACATAGTCATGGCTCAAGGCTTCAGCAAGTTTTTCGTCGTGGATGCCATAGTGGGCCAAAGGCAACAGAAAACGGGTGCGGTTTAACTCCTCCTTGCTGATTTCGTTGGCGCGATAAAGTGTCCAAAGCTGTTCGTTGAGAGGGTGATACACTTCGTGAAAAGCATGTGCATCGGGGATGCCGAGTCGGGAAAGCCCGTATTTGTCGTAAATCTGCTCGAAAGCCACTTCGGCTGCTGCATCAAAATCCCACAGCGTGCGGTCAAGGTCGAAAAACAAGTGTCGGTAGGTTTTCATTTTGTCAGGGTGTTGCGCATTTGGCGTTGCCATTCAAACAAGGCGACGGCAGCGGCATGGGTGACATTGAGCGAGCAGGTGGGGCCGGGAACGGGAATGTAAGTCACCATGTCGCATTGTGACAATATCGGCTCGGCGATGCCGTGCCCCTCGTTGCCTACGATGAATGTTACGTCGGCAGGCAAAACGGTGTCGTAAATGCAAGTGGCGTTGTCGGAAGTCTCAACGGCAACGATGGTCTTTCCTTCGGGTACGATGCGGCGCAAGTCGGTTTCTTCGCTGAAATACCAACGGATGTTGTCGCGGCTGCTTGCTGCCAAACGGCGTACTTTGTGCATGCTGTTGGAAGGCGCGGTGCCGAGAAAACAAACCTCGGTGGCACCAATGTTATCGGCCAACCGGATCAAGGCACCCATGTTTTCGGGGGTCATCAGGTGGTCGGCAATGACAATGGGGCGCGGAAGGCTGTCGTACAGCGCATCGGTGCGCATGTTTTTGAACAATGTATTGGATTTGATATAGGTCATTCTTTGCAAGATGTTGGTTGATAGTGTTTTCCTTGAAACGTGTCGCGGGCTTCCATGCGTTGCTCGATGCGATGCAGCACTTCGTCATAACGCAGGTTCATCCAAGGTTCCGAAATGAGAAAACGGGGCGGCACTTCGCCCGCAAAGCGCTCGATGACAATAGCAGGATTCAGGCGCTCGGCAAAATCGACCACAAAGTCAATGTACTCGTCCAGCCCGAACAGATGGAAGTCGTTGGCGTGACTGACGTATTCTTCGGCCATGAGAGTGTCCTTGAAGATTTGCAACTGGTGGAACTTGACCGTTGTCAGCGGTAACTCAGAGATGATGCCGGCGGCACGGAGCATCATGGCTTTGCTTTCGCCGGGGAGACCGAAAATAAAATGTGCGCCACAGGGCAAGCCGTATGTGGCAGTATCCGAAATGGCTTGACGGGCGGTGGCGAAATCATGCCCGCGGTGAACACGTTGCAACGTCGTATCGTAAACGCTTTCCACGCCATACTCTATCATGACGTAATGCCGCTTTTGGATTTCGTTGAGCAGCAGCAAGATGTCGTCATTGATCAGATCGGGGCGTGTGCCGATAACAATGCCAACGACTCCTTGTATATCAAGGGCTTCACGGTAAGTCCGTTCCAATTCGTCCAAAGGCTTGTAAGTGTTGGAATAGGGCTGAAAATAAGCCAAGTAGCGGCTGGCACAACGGTAACGTTTCTGATGAAAGGCTATGCCTTCTTCGATTTGCTGCCGGATGGACTTGTCGGGACAGCAGTAGGAAGGGTTGAAAGCCGCATTGCTGCAAAAGGAACAGCCGCCGGTGCCTATGGTGCCGTCGCGGTTCGGACAGCTAAAACCCGCATCGATGCTGATTTTCTGCACACGACCGCCGAACTGACGGCTGAAATAAGCCCCGTAACTGTTGAAACGGCGTTGGTTGCCCCAAAGGAAGGTGTTTGCGCGGTTCATTTGATGGAAGAGTTAATTAATGCAGCCATGCTAAAGACAGATTATGAAAACCAAGTTATTCTTCACCGTTAAGGAACGCTTCATCATCCAAAGTGTGTAAAAACGCCTTCAATTGTTGTTTCTCTTGTTCGGTGAGCTGAACGCCTTGCATCATGGCGTGATGCATCAGAGGATGGGTTTGTGGGGTGTTGTTGACCTCGCCACTATAGAAATCGATGACTTCGTCAATGGTGGCAAAACGTCCGTCGTGCATATAAGGTCCCGAGTGGGCGATGTTTCGCAGTGTAGGGGCTTTATAGGCGCCATGATCCATCGGGTCGCCGGTGACGGCAAAACGATCCATCGGGTCGTTAAAAACGCTGTCCAATCCATTGTTGTAAAAAAGATGGGTGGTGAACAAGGCGTTTGCACCGCCTCCATGACAATGGAAACAATCGGCACCTTCTTCGGTGATGAATAACAGATACCCCTGCATTTCGTCTTGTGTCAGCATGGCTTCACCTCTTAAATAGCGGTCGAACTTGCTTTCAGCAGACACCAAACTCCTGATGTACTGTGCAATGGCGCGTTGTATGCCGACAAAGGTGACATGTTCGCTGCCAAATGCCTTGGCGAATAATGGGGGATAATCTTCGGTGTGTTGCAACATGTTGACAATCTGTGTGGTATCTCCATTGATTTCGTCTTTCGCCGTGACGGCGAGAAACACCATTTCCTCAAGGCTGCCCACGGCACCGTTCCAGCCCAATCCAGTTGTGTTCCATGCCAAGTTGACCAACGGCAGCATGACATGGTGGGTGTGGGTGAAGTCGCCGCCGATTTCATAGTTGTTTTCGCGGTGATGGCAAGTGGCGCAGCACATCAGCGTGTCAGGGGAGGTGCGACCGCAGAGGCGTTCGTCGTAAAACAGTTTTTCGCCCAAGGCAACGCCTTCCACAGTCATCGGGTTGTCGGCGGGAATGCTGGTCTTATTGGGAAAATAAGGCGGTGTCTTCAGTTCGTACGGCGTAGCGGAATACGGCGTTTGCTGCGGTTGGCAAGATGCCAAAAGCGAAAGGAGTATGCCGAATGCCAATATGCGTGAAGTCATGGCCGGATTACTTGTATTTGAAACACATCACCTCCGTTTTCCTTCAAGGCTTGCTGTGCGGCTTGGTTTTGCATGATGGAGCCGCCCCAGATGTCAAAATCATACAGGTTCGGGTTGCGGAACCAGTTGTCGATGACCATGGTGAGCCTGACGGACTGCGACTGGTTTTCGGCAATTGTGAGGGCGACGGGCTGTTCAACGATGAAGTAATTCTGGTAAAACGTGCTGTGGTCGGCGTTTTGTCCGATGCCGAGATGAACGTTTAACGGTGCAAGTTCACCATTGTCCGCGCACCATTTTCCGTTGAGTTTCATGTAATGGTAGCCGCCGCCCAAGGGGTCAGGCCAAAACATGTTGCTTTCAGGTGGATTGACAAAACGTCCGGTGCGGTTGTCGTTTTCATTCAATCCGAAAGTGAAGCGGAATTTGTCATATTGACCAGCCGGAATGTTGTTCCAACAAAGCGCATGGCTTTCGGGGATGTCGGTGTCAATGTAATGGGCGTTGTCGTTATATTCCGCCCAATCGCCTTTGACACTGTGCAGTTCAAGACGAGAAATGAACCATTGTATTTCGTTGATTAGAAACAGATTGCCAGCTTCGTTGGTGAAACACAGGCTGTTGGTAATCAGGTTGTGTTGGTTGATGGAATAGTCGATGCTAAGGTCAATTCGACCGTATTCGCGACGTTCTTTGCAGCCGAACGCCAGCAGGATGATGGTGGTAAATAGTATGGTTTTTTTCATGGTGTGCGGATGTCAGTGCAAAGATAGTTGTTTTTTACACGAGGGAGGCCCTTGATGGAAGGTTTTATCGTTGTGAGTTAGAAAAAGCCGCCGATGCTTCCTTGCGGTTTGTGGCAAAATGATTTGCTGTTGAAAAAATCGTATTTTTGCATTTCGACAAAAAAGAGAAAGTCATGGCAAATTTCAATATTGGCGACAAGGTGAACTTTTTGAGCAGCGTTGGCGGCGGAGTCATCACGAAGATAATAGATTCGAGAATGGTAATGGTGGAAATAGAGGATGGCTTTGAAATCCCCTGTCTGATATCCGATTTGGTACTTGACTATCGTTCGCAACCATCGCGGCAGCAACAGATTGTGGAATCGGTTAGCAAGGAGTTGCAGGACAAGCAGGTGGTAGAGGCCGAGCAGCGCGAAGCGGCTCGTAAAAGCGAGTTGCGTCGGTTTGCTAAAGGAGCCGAAAAGGAAGGCGTTTACCTGGCTTTTGTGCCGCATGAGCAACAGTGGCTGCTTACGGGACCGCTCGATGTGCTGTTGGTAAACAACACGGCGTATGAGATGCTTTACACCTTTACCATCAAGGAGGCGGAGCGTTTTGTCAATGTGGACTATGGGCAAATCGATCCGCATGGGAAAATTGTGGTGGAGACCATCTCGCGTGACGATTTGGAGTACTGGACCAATGGTATTGTTCAGGCAGTTTTCACCAAGGAAACCTCCGATAGGGTATTGCTTCCGTTGAATGCGCCATTTTCGCTTCATGCCAACCGTTTCTTCAAGGAGGGCAGCTATCAGATGTCGGGTGTGTTGGGGGAGAAAGCCCTGATGGTGAGCCTTTCCGATCTCATCGCGCTGCAAAGCGGCGATGGCGATTTTACCCAGCTTCTCAAAGGGGGCGTGGGTTCGGTGGCCTCGAAAAAAGACCTCGTCAAGCCCGAAGCACCGATTGACAAGCACCGCACTGCACCGGGCGAAGCCGTTGTTGATTTGCATATCGGCGAACTGGTGGACAACATCCTTGGCATGTCAAGTCACGATATGTTTGCCCTGCAAATGGACTGTTTCAAGAAGATGCTTGACAGTGCCATTGCAGCCGACTATTCCAAGGTTACTTTTATTCATGGTGTTGGCAATGGCGTGTTGAAGAATGCCATCGTAGCAGAACTGAAAAACTATCAGAACACCCAAAACCGCATGGCTTCGATAGCCAAGTTCGGTGTCGGTGCCATCGATGTGCTCATTACCGAAAAAAAGTAGGACAATACGAGAATAGATTGATTTGACGAAACGAATAGGGCAAATACATCAGGAAAACAGAAGGTGTGCAAATCGCATGAACCGCAATGCCGAAAACATCATGAGGAATGTGCACTATGTCACACTTTTATTTCTCAAAAGAGGAGGGGTAGATTGAATAATAAATAAAAGCCAATGTTTTCGCATTGGCTTTTATTAGATTGAAGAAAACAATCCTGTGAACCCGCAGGGAATCGAACCCTGAGCTAAGGAACCGGAATCCTTTATTTTATCCATTAAACTACGGGTCCAAAATATCAGCACGAAACGTGTGCCGAAAGTGGAGATGGAGGGAGTCGAACCCTCGTCCAAACAAGGAATCCCCATGGTTTCTACATGTTTATTCCGCCGTTGGTTTTCGTGTCGAGCAAGGGGACGGACACCCTAAACACGACCTTATCTTCTAAATTTCACCCGACCGCCGAAGTGTCGGTCAGGCTATCCCGAAATTGCTTAGCACCTCGGACTCAGACCGGAATCAGGAAAGTCCATCTGCGAGATGTTTCGTCCACTCACCTTGTGAGCGGATTAAGCCTCAACTTACTGTGCTTCGGTTAGGCAGCGAAAGCGTAATTTGATTCGCCAATTAGTTGTTTGCAGCTAAGATTCACGAGCGTCACTGCGTGGCTCGACATGCTTACATGACTATTCATCTTGCTGTCAAAACCGGTCACCCCCAAGGTGCCGTCGCATCAAGACGCGAGTCTTCAAAGAACGGACTGCAAAAATACGCATTTTTTCTTTTGCTAATCAGCCCAAAACAATATGTTGCTCCGATTTTTGGAAATAAATAAAATCCAAGCCATCCTCTTCGCTGAAAAAAGGCGAAAATCCACATGGTCGCGTTAGGCTTATTGGTTGAGTGGATGTGCGTATTTCCCGATATCGTCTTTTGTGATGTAAGTGTCGCCAAGGATGACCAAGCGTTCCACAATATTGTGCAGTTCGCGGATGTTTCCTGTCCATTTATACTGCTTTAAGGCTTCCATGGCTTCATCAGAGAAAGTAGGAATGGGTTTGCCCATGTTTTGTGCAATCATTTCCACAAAATGATTCACCAACAGAGGGATGTCGTCTTTTCGCTCACGTAGCGGTGGCACGTTGATGACAATGACACTGAGGCGGTGATACAGGTCTTCACGGAAATTGCCTTTTTCAATCTCCTCTTTCAAATTCTTGTTTGTGGCGGCAAGGATGCGCACATTGACGGTGATTTCTTTTTCTCCGCCGACACGAACGATGCGATTTTCTTGCAGGGCACGCAGCACCTTGGCTTGGGCAGCCAGACTCATGTCGCCAATCTCGTCGAGGAACAGTGTGCCGCCGTCGGCCAGTTCAAAATCGCCTTTGCGTTGTTTGATGGCAGAGGTAAAAGCTCCTTTTTCGTGACCAAATAATTGGCTTTCAATAAGTTCTGATGGAATGGCGGCACAATTCACCTCGATGAAAGGACAGTGACCGCGTTGGCTCAGCTCGTGCAGTTGTCGCGCAACGAGTTCTTTTCCTGTTCCGTTTTCGCCGGTAATCAGCACGCGGGCGTTGGTCGGCGCCACTTTTTCAATCATGCTTTTCACCTCTATCATAGGGGCGGATTCACCGATCATCTCGTATTGCCGTTTCACCACTTTTTTCAAGGCCTTGTTTTCCGTGCTGAGGTTGCGGCGTTCAAGCGCATTGCGCAAGGTGATGAGCATGCGGTTCAAATCGGGCGGTTTCTGGATGAAGTCGAAAGCGCCTTTTTTGATGGCTTCCACGGCCGTGTCGATGGTGCCGTGTCCCGAAATCATGATGACAGGCACGTCGCTGGTCTGCTTGATGGCCTCCAACACTTCGATACCGTCCATTTCGGGCATCTTGATGTCGCAAAACACAGCATCGAAATCCTGTTCTTTCACAAGACACAAGGCTTCGGCACCTGTGGCCACGTCATCCACCTGATAGCTTTCGTTTTCAAGGATGTCGCGCAACACCCGCCGTATCGGATCCTGATCGTCGATGATGAGTATTCGTGTCATTACCGGTGAATTTTTTGCAAAGATACGATTTTTCCTTACCGGAGTTGAATTGAGAGAAAAACCTAACTTTGCATCCTGATACAGTCATTGAGATGAAACATTACGGATGGATTTTCCTTGTTCAACTTTTGGTGCAGACGGCTTTGCCCGCCCAAGACAACAATATGTCGGCATCCACTGTGCGTTCATTTGAGGTGAATGGCGTGGAGTTTCGGATGGTATTGGTGGAAAAAGACGTTTTTGCGATGGGCGCACAGGACGGTGATTCTACGGCTCCGAACCTCGATCGCTATGCCCGGCCCAACGAGTATCCCGTGCATTATGTGAGTATCGGTAGCGACTTTTTTATCGGAGAGACGGAAGTGACCCAGCAGCTTTGGATGGCTGTGATGCGGGACAATCCGAGCCGAAGGCATTGCAAGAAGCGTCCTGTCGATAATGTTACTTGGAACGATGTTCAGGCCTTTATCGAAACAGTGAACCGACTGACGGGGCTGCGGTTTCGTCTTCCTACTGAAGAGGAGTGGGAATTTGCGGCACGTGGCGGCAATCAAAGTCGCAGTCATGTTTTCAGCGGCTGCGACCATTATAAGAAAGCCTTTTGGTGCAGCGAGAACAGCCGCCATGCACGAAGGGCGGGCAAGAGCGTGCCCAACGAGTTTGGCATCTACGATATGTCCGGCAACGTGTGGGAATGGTGTCAGACATGTTATGCATATTATGATAACGAAAGGTGTGAACCGGTAAAAGGTAACGAACCGCTCTATGTCATACGCGGCGGATGCTGGTATTTTCCGGCACATTCCTGTCGCATTACTTGGCGTGGCAAACGTTTTGCCAATTCGAAGACACATTTCGGTGGGTTTCGGCTCTGCATGGATGCATCTGCCGTGTCAGCCGCTTCAGAATCAACACGATCGGTAGATGAATAGTATGTTCCGAATAATCGTTACGGCCTTGCTGACCGTTTTTGTATCGCTATTGCAGGCACAGCCGACCATTGTCAAAGATGATAAAGCGTTAGCCATGCCTTGGTGCGGTGGTTTGAATGCCTGCCAGTTTGGTAGCATGGATTTGGATTTCGATGGGAAAAAGGACATTGTTGCTTTTGATCGTCATGGCAACCGGCTGCTGTGTTTCTTGAACTGTGGAGAGGCGGGAGAGATCAGGTATGAATGGAGCGAGAGCCATGCGCGTTGTTTTCCGAAAATCAATGATTGGTGCATCTTTGCCGATTATGACGGTGACGGCAGGGAAGATATTTTTACCTATTCCAAGGGCTGGGCGGGCATCAAGGTCTATCGCAACACCAGTACCGACACTTTGGCGTTTCAATTGGTGAAATCGCCCTACTTGACTTCATTTCAGGGTGGAGGAGAGGTGAATCTGCTTGCTACCGATGCCGATTATCCGGCTATTGTGGACCTCGATGGTGATGGCGACCTCGACATCTTGTCGTTCTGGGCGTTGGGGACTTTTATCGAAAAGCATGTCAATATGAGTGTTGAAAGGTTTGGCACCCGCGATTCGCTTGTGTTTGTCCGCACGGATCAGTGCTGGGGAAGGGTGGCTGAAAACGAAGAGAATAATCTGATGTATCTTGATACTTGTTTGTTTGGCAAAGGCTTGACTATCAATAGGGACGACTTACGGCATAGCGGTGCTACTTTTGCAGTGCGCGACCTGACGGGTGATGGATTGGTTGACCTTTTGCTGGCCGATGTCGATTATCCCATGCTTACTTTTCTGAAAAATGGCGGTGATGCGACCCATGCCGTTATGACGAGCCAGACTTTCGATTTTCCGGTTTCATATCCTATTAATCTGTTTTCCATGCCAGTGCCTTTTTTTACCGATATTGACAACGATGGCGTTGACGACTTGATCGTCTCGCCTTTTGACCCCAACCCCATGGCTTCGGAAGGCATTCGTTCGGTATGGCTGTATTTGAACCGAGGAACAAATCAACAACCTGAATTTCATCTATTTACAAAGTCGTTTTTGCAAGAAGAGATGATAGATGTCGGGACCGGAGCCTTTCCGGCGTTTGCCGATGCGGATCGTGACGGTTTGACGGATTTGATCATCGGCAATATTGGTGATGTGGATTCTGTTTCCTACCATTACGGCAGCTTGCAGACACACCGATCTTCGGGATTGCAGTTTTATAAAAATATTGGAACGAGCGATAAACCGGTCTTTCAGATTGCCGACAATGACTTTGGGCACTTGCAGAGCATGGGACTTATGGGCTTGATGCCGGCTTTTGGCGATTTGAATTTTGATGGCGTTGATGAAATGATAGTAGGAACGGCAACAGGCGGTCTATATTATCTTGATTCCGATTTTAATATATTGAATGGTAATTATTTAGCTTACAATATACCTTGGTCGGCACCTTGTCTTTTTGATATTGATGGCGATGGTGTCACCGATTTGGTGGTGGGTAATCAAACGGGGCGTTTGAGCTATTACCACGGTGTTGTGGAAGACGGTCATATCGCCTTTGAGAAAGTGAACGATTTTTGGGGTGAGGTCGATGTGCGCGACTACGATGTTTCGTATTATGGCTATAGTGTGCCGTTTTTGTTTCGATCCAATAACGAAGTATTGCTATTGGTTGGATCCGAACAAGGCAAGGTGTTTCTATTTGATAGCATCAGTAATAATCTGAATGGAGTTTTTCGGGATAATACAGAGCGTTTGGGTGAGTTTGTCGAGGGTTTTCCAAAGACTTTCGGGTTGCGCTCGGCACCGGCAATGGCCGATTTGAATGCCGATGGACGATGGGATTTTGTGGTGGGGAATTTTTGCGGCGGTTTACAGTTGTTTAATGCAAATATTGTTGTAAATCAGTCTGTTGCTGATAGGAAAATCAAGGATGTTTCTATTTGTCCCAATCCTGTTTCGCAAACACTGTCTGTACATAGCGAAGGGGAATCCTTGTTAGAGATATGTTTGTTCGATTTGATGGGCAACCTGCTATCGTGCCATGCTGTTTGTTCTACGGAATGTTGTTTTGATGTCAATGGAATAATGGACGGTGTGTATGTTTTAATGGTACGCACTGCCGATGGAAGGACACTTTTCAGGCGTGTTGTTGTCTGTCATTAGAATCCAGTCGGTTGGAGTGATTCGGTCTTGCAAGGTGTAAGCAGGCACCTTTTTTATGTTGTTTCATTTTTGAAAACGAAACCTCCATGCAAGAATAGTTATTTTGTGGGTTTTGTCCGGCTGATGAGGAAAAGCCACATTGAAAAGGGCAATTTTGTCGTTGCTATTCCAAATTTATTTTTTGGGTTTCGATTTTCTTGGCGTGAAGCGGATTTTCCGCTGGCGGTAGTTGATCACCGCTTTGTAACGTACCAACAAATCACCGCCGATGATGCCGTGTATTTGGGGCAAGTGCAATTGTTCATATGAGTTGTGAATATTTACCAAATCGAGTGCGACGGCTTCGTAGTGTTCAATCGACAAGGAGCCAAGTTCAATCCGTTCGATGTCGAAGGTGGCGCTTTCCATGTGGGAACTGCCCAATCCGGCTGTGGTGCCTTCTTTTTTCTGAAACTGCGGTGTGTCGATAAAGTCGGAAATGGTGTCCTTGTCGAACACGCTTCGTGAGGCACCGGTGTCAATAAGGAAGCGAGCTTCCTTGCCATTGATTTTTCCTGAAATCATGACATGGAAGCCGTCGCCCTCGATATCGAGTAACTGAAAATCCGTCTCGATGTATCTGCGCATTACGATGGATTTGACTTCTTAGAAATTCGGTCGTGGTGCGTATTTGTTGTAAAACTCTTGGATGACATTAACAGCTTCCTCCTTGGTATCGACAACATGGAAGATGTCGAAATCCTCTTCCTTGATCATGTTTTCGGCCAACATGGTTTTCTTGAGCCATTCGATGAGGCCGCCCCAGTATTCCGATCCGACTAAGACGACGGGGAAATCCACCATTTTGTTGGTCTGAATCAGCGTGATGGCTTCCGAAAGTTCGTCCAAGGTGCCGAAGCCGCCGGGCATGACGATATAACCCTGAGAATAACGCATGAAGATGGTCTTGCGCACAAAGAAATAGTCGAAATTGATATTCTTGTCAGGGTCGATGTAAGAATTGAAATGCTGTTCGTGTGGCAGCACGATGTTAAGCCCCACGCTTGTGCCGTCGCCTTGACGGGCACCTCTGTTGGCCGCTTCCATGATGCCGGGACCACCTCCGGTGATGATACCGAAGCCGATCTTTGTAAGTCCTTCGGCGATATCAACAGCCAATTTGTAGTATTTGTTTTCAGGTTGGGTGCGGGCAGAGCCGAAAATCGCCACGCAAGGACCGATTTGCGACATCTTTTCCATGCCGTTCACAAATTCCGACATGATCTTGAAAACCGACCATGAGTCGCGTGTCTTGGTTTCGTTCCAAGTCTTTGCACAGAAACTTTTTCTGATGATTTGTTCTTCTTGTTCTGTAATCATTGTTGATTTTTTGAAATTGAAAGCGCAAACATAAGGAATTTTTTTTGCACGTCTGTATTTTCCAAGTCGCGTTCCCCTTTCCCTTATGTTGTAAAATCAAAGGCTTTTTTGTTTTTGTAGTCGTCATGAGGCTATAGGACATGCAGGAATCATCCCGCATTTCTGAAAAGGTATTCACGGTGTCTTTGAAAATTATGTTGTATTTTTGCACAAGGATCTATGGAATGCGGCATCGTGTTACTTCTTGTTTTGTTTTTTGTAGTCCTAAGGATCCGAAAACTAAAATGTGCAATATGAAAATCCTGCATACTTCCGATTGGCATCTTGGTCATAAACTGTATGGCTATGACCGTTTTGACGAGCAACAGTCGTTTTTGAATCAAATTGCCGATATTGTCAAGGCGCATCAGCCCGATGTGTTATTGGTCAGTGGCGATGTTTTCGACACGGGAAATCCTGCAACCGAGGTGCAGAAGATGTATGTGGACGCTTTGCTGCA
This sequence comes from Bacteroidales bacterium, assembly GCA_029983675.1. Lineage (GTDB taxonomy): Bacteria > Bacteroidota > Bacteroidia > Bacteroidales > F082 > Limimorpha. The sequence goes on from JASBYY010000033.1 coordinate 23,232, forward strand.
TATCCGTGCACAAAAAGAGGATATGTCGATTGTTATTACAGCGGGTAACCACGACAGCTACTCGCGCATCGAGGTGAACCGCATGTTGTGGAAGATGGCCGGGGTGTATATGGTGGGCAACGTGGCGCACCATGCCGTCCGTAGCGCCGACTATGAACCGCACGTCATCCGTATTGGTGACAAGGGTTTTGTGGCTGCCGTCCCGTTTTGCTACGAGCAGAATTTCCCACAAGTCCCCGAAGGCATCGCGGAAAGCAGACAGGGTCACTTCTTTAGGAAGTTGCTTGATGTAATTGATGCGCAGAATCACAACGGTTTGCCTGTTGTCCTCATGGCACATTTGGCCGTGACCGGTTGCGACATCACGGGACATCGGGACAATGTCGGTGGCATGGAATACACCCCACTTGATCAACTGGGCACCGGTTATGATTATCTTGCCTTGGGTCATATCCACCGTCCGCAATTTGTCGAAGGCGGCGATCGAAAGGCGCGTTACAGCGGCGCCCCCGTAGCGGTGAGTTTCGATGAGGCGTATCCGCATTCGGTTTCCATTGTTGAAATCGACCGGCATGGCGAAACGCCCCGTTGCACGCCGGTAGAAATCATCAACCCGCACCCGCTCGTCACCTTGCCTGTCAACGGAGCTTTGCCTTTTGACGAGACCTTGGCCTTGTTGCGTGATTTTGATGCCGAAAAAGCAGCGTATATTCGGCTTAACGTGCTGTCCGACAACGGCTATCTGCCCCCCGATTGTACCGAAAGGGCCTTGGAGGCCTGCCGTAACAAGGCGTGTAAGTTTTGTTATGTCAACCGTATTATTGACGTAGAAAAGGAAAACGAGACCGCGCAACCTACGGTCACCATACAGGAAATCAAGGAAATGTCGGACGACAAGATCATTGACATTGCCTTTCGGCATCACGGGCTGAACGAGGAGCAGCGCGACATGCTGCGGCAGGTCATACAACTCGTCAATACCGAAGATAAAATTTGAAAAACTCCGTCGATTTGCATTTCATAATAACAAGCCGTTTCCGTCATGAAGATTCAGAAGGTTATCCTGCATAATATCGCGTCCATTGCCGATGCTACCATTGATTTTGAAGCCGTTCCGTTGAAGGACAGTCCGTTGTTTTTGATTTGTGGCGAGACAGGCGCCGGAAAGACCACCATTTTAGATGCCATCAGTCTGGCTTTGTATAACGAAACGCCACGCACCAGCCGTGCCCCGAATGAAAAAGTGCTTATGGACGAAGGGAGAGGCAAGGAAGCCGCTTTGGGCGACACGCGCCGCATGTTGCGCAACGGCACGGGCGAAGGCTATGTGGATTTGTATTTTCAAGGCAATGATGGTACGGCATACGAGGCACAGTGGCAGGTGCACCGTGCGCACAACCGTCCCGACGGCGCAAGGCAGAATGTGGAATGGAGCCTGACCCGACTTGACACCGGGAAAACCTTGCATAAGGTGGGTGAAATCAAAACGGAAATAGAACGCGCCATAGGACTGAACTATGAGCAGTTTTGCCGGACGACGTTGCTGGCGCAAGGCGAGTTTACCAAGTTCCTGCTGAGCAAGGAAGATGAAAAATCGGCCATCTTGGAGAAACTGACGAATACCGAAAAGTTTACCCGCATCGGGATGAAGATTTACAGTATCATGCAAGAGAAAAAAGCCGTTTTCGATCTGGCGAAAACCGAAATGCAGCTGATCCGACTTTTGAGCGAAGAAGAGATACGACAATTGAATGCCGATCGGAGTGCTTTGGAACAGGAAGTGAAGCGGCTTTCTAAAAATCATGAGGTTATTGAGTGTAAACTGCGTTGGATAGATAAGTGGGAAGAGTTGGAGACGAAGCATAAGGCAGCATTGGAAAAAGCCGAGAATGCCCGACAATTAGCGGAATCGGAAAAGCTGAAGGAGGCACAGCGGATGCTTGCGTTCTGGGATGTGTCCACAGAGGCCATCGGTGCCTACAAGGAGATCCAACAGAAACAGCAACTGCTGAAAACGAACCGACAACATCAGGAAGGTTTCCCCGAACGCTATCGGAGGCTGTCCGGTAATTTGCTGTTTCGCCAAAGGCAATGTGAAGAGACGGATCGGCAGCGACAGGAGCAGTCGGACTATGTCAAGGGACATCAGGCGGAACAGCCCATGTATGACAACGCATCGGGTATCATCGCCCTGTTAAATGCCGTTATCGCTGAAAATGAAAGGATTGTCACACATCAAAGCGCAATTGACAAGCTTAAAAGGTCATGGCCACAGTTCAATGAAACTGTCAAGAAAGCCGATGATGCACTGGCGGTGGCGAACGCTGCCGTTGATAAAAAAAGACAGGAAATCGATCAGACGGAGTGGGAGCTTGATAATCTGCACCGTGCCGATATCGAACAAGCCAAAGCAAGTTGCGAACTGCGGGAAAAAGGTTTGTTGCAAATCGAAACGGAACTTAAATCGTATGCGGAAAAGAAAGAATACTTTGAGCTTCAGGTTGCCAAACTAAAGGAAGTTGAAACTGCGCTTCAAGAAGAACGGAACAAGACGGCAAGATTGAGCGAAGCTGCCGAGTCAGCAAGACGGAAATTTGAAGAGAACAATGCTGCATTCAAAAAAGCGGAACTGGCTGTGAATGACCATGCCAAAGCGTTGCGACATGCGCTTGCCGAAGGGGACAAATGTCCGGTGTGTGGCAATACGATTACAGTTCTGAAAAAAGACGAGGCTTTTGCCGACATATTGAAACCTTTCGAGCGGTTGCGTGACAACGCCCAACAGGAAATGGAAGCCGCTCTTCTTGGCTGGAATCAAAACAAGTTGCAAATCAACAATCTGGATAAACAGCGTGCGGAAAAAACGAAAGAAACGGATGAAACGCGCGCAAAGATGGAGCAGGCTTATTCTGCTTTGGAGACTTCTTGCCGTAAACTTGGCTTTGCTTTGGACGGCGCACTGCAAGATAACATCTTGCGTCAGCAGGAGCAGCTTCGGCTTCAAAAAGCGGAATGGACGAAGCAGTTGCAGCATTGCGACAGCTTGCGTTTACAAATCGATCGTATGCAAAAGGACAAGGACCAGTTGCAGCGAATGGGTTCGGAAGCGGTTAAGGCACAAAGTCAAGCCCGTGAGCGGCTCAGCAAAGCCGAAGCCGACATCAGCCAGCATGAAAGCAACATCCTTCAATCTTCCGCCAATCGTGACCAGGCTATGGAGCAAGCCTCGGCACAAATCGTTTATCCGAAAGGCTGGGAGGCGGATTTGCCGGAAGTCATTCGTCGGCTGCGGCATGATAGCGAGGCTTTCAAAAAGGCTGGAGACTTATCCGTCAAATTGACGGCACGGCAGCAGACCTTGCAATCCGAATTGGATCAGGTGCGTGGCGTGCAGCAATGGCTGTGGCAACATCATCCTGATTGGAAAGACATGGATGCGGATGGTGTTGTCGAAAACTTACATCTTGTTGCCGATATTAATGCTTTTAAGGATGAGGTGTCGAAAACACAGATTGAGCAAAAGACACTGTTGGAAGATGAGGCGGCAAAAACGGCTTTGCTACAAGATTTTTATAGACGGAATGTCGATGTTCAGGAGAATGTGATTGCGAATTTGTGCCGGTATAAAACCGCTGATATTGAAGAGATGCGCGGTCGGGTGACAAAGGCTATCGAGGAGAAAAAGTCCACAGCCGACTTGTTGCGGGAAGTGGAGCGGGAAACCGAAAACCACCTGCGGCAGCAGCCGGAGTTTGCGCCGGAGGAAAATAAAAAGGTCTTGTCGGAAGACAAGGAGCTATTGGTAGGTCAAGCGAATACATTGAACCGGCAGATGGGAGCCATTGATGCGCAACTGAAACAAAACGAAGAAAACACAAAGAAAGTGCAGGATAAAGTGCGGCAATGCGAACTTTTACGGAGCGAGTGGGAGCGATGGGATCGGTTGAATGACGCTTTTGGAGATGCGACAGGCAAGAAGTTCCGCAACATAGCCCAGTCGCATGTGTTAAAAGAACTGCTGCATGGCGCCAACCATTATCTGAAAGAGCTGTCGAACCGCTATGAATTGGATTGCTGCGGCTTGGTGCTGATGATACGCGATGCTTATGAAGGGTATGCCAGCCGTCCCGTCAACGGATTGTCGGGCGGAGAGAGCTTCTTGGTTTCGCTTGCCTTGGCATTGGGATTGTCAAATTTGGGGGAACAAGGTCTTGCTGTTGAAATGCTATTTATCGACGAAGGCTTTGGCACTTTGAGCGGCGAATACCTGAATACCGTGATGAACGCCTTGGAAAGACTGAACAAGTTCAGCCGGCGCAAAGTGGGCATCATCAGCCATGTGGAAGGGCTGCGCGAACGTATCAGAACACGTATTGAAGTCAAACGCAATGGCCGTCAGGCCAGCACAGTGCGCGTCACCAATGAATGAGAGGCTGGATTGTTTTCGAAAAGGAACTAAAAAAACTGTGGTTTTATTGAAAATGTCATGTGGAGCCATATCACATGGTGTATTCATATCAATAAAGCAGCGACTTGATAAAAAAATAGCGAGTGATATTGGCGGTGTGTTGCAATAAATTGTAAATTTATCGCCTTGAAAATTTATAGTATCAAAAATCAATTAATTAACTGTACCTCAGATGAAAAAAGTAATCTTTACCTTCTTCCTTGCATTGTTTTGTATGGGATTTTTGCAAGCAAATCCCGTTGACGTTGTCACGGCCAAAGCCGTAGGACAAAAATTCGCCATGAACAAACTCGGCACGCGCAATATTGAGCTTAGTTTGGTTTATACTGCCGCCACCGACCGCGGTGAGAATTGCTTTTATGTATTCAACATTGGAGAAACGGGTTTTGTTATCGTTTCTGCGGATGATTTCTTCCGTCCCATAGTCGGTTATTCCGACGAGGGTCTGTTTGAAACCGACAACATGTCGCCCGAGTTGGCCTACTATCTTGAAACCATTGCGAAAGACAGAAGCATGACGCGGCTTGACCACCAGCGTGCTGAGATAGCTGAAGAATGGAACATGATCCGTCAAAACGGCAGCTTGATTTCCTACAATGGGGGCAAGCGTGCCGATTATCTCATCAAACTGAAATGGAATCAGGACTATCCATATAATTACTATTGTCCTCCTGCGTCAGGAGGTCCCGGTGGCAGGGTGTATGCCGGTTGTGTGGCTTGCGCCATGTCGATGGTGATGAAATACTGGGATTATCCTACTTGCGGAAATGGGACGCATTCCCATATCGGACAGACTATCAACTATGGTGAAACGACTTACGATTGGGCCAACATGCCTAATTACATCAGCGGCGGATCACCCCAAGAACAGATCGATGCCATTGCCACGCTGATGTATCATTGCGGCATGGCCGTCGATATGAACTATTCCGCCAATGGCAGCGGCGCCTATTCTTTTGATGTCCCCGATGCGGTGAAAGACCATTTCTTGTATGGACAAGATGTGGTGCATCGTAATCGCGATGATTATTCCCTCACGGAATGGCAAAACATGCTGAAAGAGTCGTTTGACAAGCAATGGCCTTTGTATTATTCGGGTTGTAGCAATTCCGGATGTCATGCATTCGTGTGCGATGGCTATGACGACAACAACCTGTTTCACTTCAACTGGGGTTGGAGTGGCAGCGGCAACGGATGGTTTGCCGTTGACAACATGACGTTTTCGGGTAGTGCCGCCGCTGTTTTCAATTTTGTTCCCTATACCGTTTACAACAATGCCCCGATGACCCCTTCTGATTTTACGGCTACAGCGAATGGTGACACGGGGTTTTCGGCCACGTTGAATTGGACCAATCCCACAAAGACCGTCCTCGACTCGGTCCTCGCAGCCATTGACAAGGTGGTCGTAACCCGCAACGGCGAAGTGATTTATGAAGATTCCACCGTGACCCCGGGAGCCACAATGTCATATACCGACCATTATGGAATTCCTGCCGTTGCCAACTATGCGGTTCATGTTGTGCTGCAAGGTGTTGCCAGCGAAAAAGCCTACGCAAAGAATGTCTTCTTAGGCTCATCATGTGAATGGACCATCAACACTACGGCTGTTAGTGGCGGATGGCGCAGTGGAACTCTTTCTGTTTACAATGCTGAAGGTTTTCGCATCGGTCGTATCACTCTTCTGAAGTCAGGAACGTATTCTCAAAAAATCAACTTGCCTAAGGGACAGGTTTATTTTGCTTGGCAGGCTTCTGGTTCTCCCACGAATGTTTCATTTACCATTCTCGATAGTGCTAACGATACTGTTTTCACTTTTAATGGTAACTCTAATGACATGCCATCCGGTATTTTTTATGAAACCAATAATAATTGTGGTTCGGGAAGCGTGTGCGATGCGCCTTTCAATGCCAATGTCACTATGAATGGTCAGGATGCCGTGCTTACATGGGATGCCGTTTCTTCATCGCAATATGGTTTTGCCATCTATCGTGACGGCAGCCTGTATGCCATGGCTCGCAACGGCAATTCGTTCACTGATGATACTGTGGCTGGAAAGGACTACAGCTATAAAGTCAGTCTGTTTTGTGAAAACGGCGAGTCTGCATTTTCCAATGAATGCAGTATGCCTTCTTCTTTGGCTTGTGTAGCTCCCGGTGATTTCCGTTATGAGGTGCTTGACAATGGAAAAGTGAAACTGTATTGGACCAAGCCCGATGCCGACAATCTTTCCGGCTATATCATTTACCGCAAGGACGGCGAAGAACCCTATCAACGCATTAAGGTCTTGGGAGCTTCCGCCACGAGCCATACCGATGGAAGAGCCATGCCCGAAGGCAAGAGGTATCGTTATCGGATCACGGCTTATTATCAGGCTTCTGACTGCGAGTCATCCCCGGCTTCTGCAATGCTTCATCCACAACAGCATTTTTTGGAGGTCAACAAGACCATCATCCCCTCCAATCTGGTGGTGAGCAATGTAAATGGCTCCATCGTGCTGTCATGGGAACCGGCACTTTACGCTGAAAGCTACACGGTTTATAAAAACGGTGAAGCTATAGCGACGGGTGTCGATACCACGGTTTACAACGATCCCAACCCAAGCTCCGACTGGTCTTGCTACACGGTGACGGGAACCTTCCATAATGTGGAATCCAGTCCCTCCAATTTGGCTTGCATCAGCTTAACGGCCAATCAGGAAGTCCAGTCCACAGATGTTGTCGTTTACCCCAATCCTACCATGGGAACAGTAAACGTAAAGGCAGAGGGACATAAAGAAATCAGCGTGTTCAATCTGTTTGGGCAGGAAGTGCTGCGCACGATTTCCGATAGTGACATCGTCACCATTGATCTTTCGCATTTGGGAAAAGGCACTTATTTTGTCAAGACGATGACAGAAGGCGACGTCGTGACATGTAAGATTGCAGTGAAATAAACCAAGGAAAACAATGGCAGTCCGAAAAGTGATTGCCTAAACGATGGGCTGATGTGCAGATATTGAAAAATCTGCCGTCAGCCCATCGCCATTTCAAATAATATGCTATCTTTGCAAATATGATCCGATGCCGTATCATGGACTTCGTGCGGTTCGGAATGTCAATTAAAAGAAGTTCTTAACAAACTGAAAACAAAAGCGTTATGAGTAAATTTGTTTTAGAGGCACTGCCTTACGAGAAAAATGTTCTGGAGCCTTATATCAGCCAGCGTACCTTGGAGTTCCATTATGGCAAACACCATCAGACTTATGTGGATAACCTCAATAAACTTATCGAAGGAACCGAGTTTGAAGGTAAGTCGCTGGAAACAATTATTAAAACAGCACAAGGTGGTGTTTTCAACAATGCGGCACAAGTGTTTAACCACACATTTTATTGGAATTGCATGAAAGCCAACGCAAAAGGCCAACCTGAAGGAGAACTGCTTCGGGTTATTGAGCGTGATTTTGGCAGTTTCGAGAAATTCAAAGAAGATTTTACCGCCAAATCGGTTTCACTGTTTGGCAGCGGCTGGTGCTGGTTGGTGAAAAACAAGGAAGGCCGTCTTGAAATCGTTCAGAAAACCAATGCCGGCAATCCGTTGACCGATGGTAACAAGCCCGTCCTGGTTATCGATGTATGGGAACACGCCTACTATTTGGACAAACAGAACGCCAGAGCCAAGTATGTGGCGGATTTCTGGAACATTGTCAACTGGGATTTTGTGGCAAAGCAGCTTTGATAGGGAGGAATGTTGTTTGTAAAACGTTGAGGCATAACGGGATGTGAAGAGCTGTCGCTTATATGCGGCAAAGGTTGTATTGATCAGAGGGATCTTGTTTCCTTTTTGCGAAATCCCCATTAATAATGATTAATCCACTGAAAAATCCCAATATGTTGTAAGTGTTTGAGGAAAACAAACGTTGTAATATTGCAGCACGAAATCATTCATAATATTGTAACAATGAAAATTGCTGTAATTTACGGTTCCTCTACAGGAGCAACCGAAGATGTCGCCAAGCGTATTGCCGGTGCGATGAACGTAGAAACGAACAACATCATGGACGTGGCCAACATTTCGCCCGACAAGGTAGCCGATTTCGATGTGCTGCTGCTGGGTTCCTCCACATGGGGCGTGGGCGATTTGCAAGATGACTGGTATAACGGTATCGAAGTGTTGAAAAAAGCCCAATTGGGCGGTAAGAAAATCGGTATCTTCGGAACAGGTGACTCCGGCGCTTTCTCCGAATCGTTCTGTAGCGCTATTGGAAAAATCTATGAAGAACTGCAATCGTCAGGTGCCACTTTCATTGGCAAAGTGGATCCCAGCGACTATTCGTTCACAGATTCGGAAGCCCTGATTGACGGTCAGTTTGTCGGTTTGCCTTTGGACGAAGCCAATGAGTCTGACAAAACCGACGATCGTATTGCAAATTGGGTGAAACAACTCCAAGCCGCGATATAATTTTGTCAGGGAGATGAAAGCCGTTGAAATTTAATAACCAACGGCTTTCATTTGTCGTTTATTGCTAACGAAAACGTGGACTTCGGTCTGCGTTTTTCGTATTTTTGCATTCTTAGAAAAAGAAACCATGAAAGAGAAAAACGTTAGAGAAAGTTTTCCGGTTGTAGGGATGACTTGTGCCGCTTGTGTGGCGCATGTCGATAAGGCTTTGCGCAAACAGCAGGGAGTGGAGCAGGTGGCGGTCAATTTAGCCAGCAACATTGCTATGGTAGAATACGATGCCAATCAATGCACGCCTGAAATCCTGCGGCAGGCCGTTGAGAATGCGGGTTACGGCTTGGTGATTGAAAAAGGCGACAATGTGCTTGACGAGGCCGAGAAAGCCCGCGAAGCCCATTATCGTTCCCTGAAGTGGCGTACCATAGCGGCCTTGTCTTTCTCCATCCTGATCATGGTGCTATCCATGGGCTTTCAGTCGTGGCGTTTTTCAGGCTATGCGATGTGGATGCTCGCCACACCTGTGGTGTTTTACTTGGGGCGCGACTTTTTCATCAATGCGTGGAGGCTTATCCGTCACGGAGCCATGAACATGGACACCTTGGTGGCGCTGAGTACGGGCATCGCCTATCTGTTCAGCCTTTTCAACCTGCTTTTCCCGCAGGTATGGCAGCGGCACGGTCTCACAGCCCACTTGTATTTCGAATCGTCAAGCATGATTATCGGTTTTATCATGTTGGGGCGCTTATTGGAGGAGAAGGCCAAGAGCCGTACCAATACGGCGGTGAAAAAACTTATCGGACTACGTCCCAAGACAGTGAGCCGCCTCAATGCTGATGGTAGTTTGACAACCGTGCCCATTGAGAGTGTCCAAAAAGACGACCAGATAGCTGTTAAGCCGGGCGAACGCATTGCTGTAGATGGGGTGATTGTCAAGGGCAGCAGTTTTGTCGATGAAAAGATGTTGAGCGGAGAACCCGTTCCTGTCGCAAAACAAAGCGGTTCAAAAGTGTATGCAGGCACCATCAACGGCAAAGGAGGATTTGTTTTCAAGGCGGAGAAAGTGGGTGACGAGACGGTGTTGGCGCATATCATCAGAGCCGTTACCGATGCACAGGGCAGCAAGGCTCCTGTCCAGAAATTGGCCGATAAGATTGCAGCAATGTTTGTCCCGACCATCATTGGAATTGCCGTTCTTTCCCTTTTGCTTTGGCTCTTTCTTGACCCGTCTGAAGGACTGATTCACGGTTTGCTGGCCATGGTCACGGTGATGATCATTGCCTGTCCCTGTGCCTTGGGACTGGCCACGCCGACGGCCATAATGGTGGGCATAGGCTTGGGAGCCGAAAATGGCATCCTCATCAAAGACGCAGAGAGCCTCGAAAAGACCAAGGATATTGATACCATCGTGCTCGACAAGACCGGTACCCTTACTGAAGGTATGCCCCAAGTGCTGGAATGTATGTGGGCGAACGGTGTGGATGACAGGGTTTATTACCAAGATGTTTTTTCCGCCATGGAATCGAGGTCGGAACATCCGCTGGCCGAAGCCGTGGTCCGGTATTTTGGCAAGGGAAAGCTGTTTGATTTTGATGATTTTCAGAGCATCACAGGACAAGGATTGTCGGCTTCGTCGGGAGACAGGCATTTCTATATCGGTAACAAGCGTTTAATGTCCGAACAACATATCTTTATAGAGTCATCCATGCAGACCAAGGCGGCAGAGTTGACATCACGGGCTGCCACGGTGGTGTACTTTGCCGATTCGGAACGTGTGATTGCCCTCGCAGGTGTCAGCGACAAGGTGAAGGAAAGTTCGCGATCGGCCATAGCGCTATTGGTTGGTGCGGGCATCGAAGTACACTTGCTTACGGGTGACAATGAAGCGACCGCCAAGGCCATAGCGGAAGATTTGAATATGGCGCATTATCGTGCCAATGTGTTGCCTGATGAAAAAGCACATTTTGTCAGGGATTTGCAAGCTAAGGGGCGTAAGGTAGCCATGGTGGGCGATGGCATCAACGACAGTGCGGCTTTGGCGCAGGCCGACATCAGCATCGCCATGGGCAGTGGCAGCGATATTGCCATCGATGTGGCCGATATGACCATTATTTCATCCGACTTGACCAAGATTGTAGCCGCCATTCGGCTGTCGAAGCTCACGGTAAGGACAATACGTCAGAACCTTTTTTGGGCGTTTTTCTACAACCTGATTAGTGTTCCTATTGCTGCCGGTGTGCTTTATCCGATAAATGGCTTTCTGCTGAATCCGATGATAGGCGGCGCAGCCATGGCCATGAGCAGTGTGACCGTAGTGGGCAACAGCCTTCGCTTGAAACGTAAACGCCTGTCTCCGGACTTGTCCTCGAAAGACGAAATGTCGGCTTATTCTTCCGTAGCGGAAGAAGATTCCAGTGAAAATGAAAACAAAGATATTCAATCCATAATACCCCCAATACCTATGAAAAAGTATAAAGTAGAAGGCATGATGTGCCAAAATTGCAGAAAGCATGTGGAAAAGGCCTTGAATGGCATAGAAGGCGTTACCGCCACTGTGAGTTTGGAATCCGCCGAGGCTTGTCTGGAGTTTTCGGGCAAGGAACTCAGCGTTGATGAGCTGCAACAAATCCTTACCGAAGAAGCCGGCGACTACAAGATTACGGAGCAATGAAGCTTTTGGACCATAGCTTGCGAAAAAAATAGTATGAAAACACTAAGCTATTTTCAAAATCTCTCCGCATCATCGCCATTGAATGAAGCCAATAGTGACTCGGATTGGAGGCTTTTCAGCAGTTCAAGCGTGCTTGTCTCGACAGTTTCCTTGTATAGCATAGCAGTTCCTCTTTTTGCAGGTCGAAGTAATGGCAGACAAAATTCATGTCGATGTCCGACAGGTGCGGAATGCTTTTGATGGCTTCACGGAAGCCTTCGATACCGCCGTAAAGGTTGAAAGCGCCGTAGAAATCTTCAGGCCATCCCAATTCCACCACGCGTTGCACAACTATGGTCTTCGACCGTTCCCAGTCAAAGGTAGTCATGTCGTATTCCCACAGCAGCGAAGGGTTGATGCGGTTGCCGTTGTGACGGTAGTTGGTGAAGATGGTGTTGGGTATGGGCATTGTTGCTTTTTTGTCAGTTATTACTGGCTACAGGTATCTCCAATTGCTTGCAAATCCTCTTGGCAAGTCATCAATGTTGTTATGCATGGGAACGATTGAAGTTCTTCCGTTGCTAAGATTCCTGAATTGAGTGTGACTGCCTTTTTGTCTTCCTGTCGGATAGCGTTCGGCCGGTATGGCCAGTAAGGGATTGCGGGCGATTTCCTGTCAAGTTACACGGACTACAGCCCTCGAATAACCTACTGAACCTGCAATTTTTTATACCGCATGTTGTAGGGCGTTTTTCTTTGTCTTTTTTCTGTTTGTCTTTTTTGTCAGTCTTAAAACTCACAATTTACTAATAAACCTTAAATCCGCAAATTGTTTGTTCAAAAAAGCCACAAAATGTTGACAAATAATT
>JASBYY010000034.1 GCA_029983675.1 Bacteroidales bacterium
TTAGTATTAGCAATGGGAGTTTTATGTTTCTTTGCCGTGTCGTGCAACAACGCTCCCAAACAGACCGAAACGGTCGCCGCCGTTGATTCAACAGCCATGGAAATGCAGAAGGAATGCCCCATGAAGGCTATCCAGGCAGAGTTTGCCAACTGGGACAATCTCGCCGACAGCGCCAAAGTGGCCATCGTTGCCAAAGCCAAAGCCATGTTGGACGCAAAATTCGCCAAGATGGAAGGATGCCAGCATAAAATGGACAGCGCAAAACCTTGCATGCAACAAGAAATGACTGAAATGACAGAAGAAATGAAAGCCCAGATGGACAACGTGAAAGTAAGAATGGACGAAATGAAAGCTCAGTGGGCTAACTTCGCCAACCTCACACTTGATGAACAGAAAGACGTCATCCTTTCACACATCGGAATGTACCAAAAACACGAATGCTACAAAGAAGGCAAGGCTTGCTGCAAGCACGATTCTATCTCCCAGTAAACAAGATTACAAAAGACATTTTTCGAAAGCAGGGGACAATGTTCTCCTGCTTTTTTCTTTTCCAAAAAACACATCCAATCTGCCATTGACAGCATGGAATTTAAATCCATTCAACACCTTTACGGAAAACACCTTCCCAAACAAAGCGAATTTTTGTATTTTTGCCGTTTAAACCAACAGCAAACCGACAACACATGTACGCCTTCGTCAGAGGTACCGTAGCCGAGAAAAAGCCCGCCTTCGTCGTTATCGAATGCAACGGCATCGGTTTCCTCGTCAACATCACACTGAACACATTTGCAGCCATCGGCGATGCCGAGCATATCAAACTCTTCACCCACGAGCAAATCCTCGATGATGCCCACCATTTGTTCGGCTTCTTCACCGAAGAGGAGCGCGACCTCTTCGAACTGCTTATCTCCGTGTCGGGAGTGGGCTGCAACACGGCAAGGCTGATTCTTTCATCGCTCACAGTCAACGAACTATGCAATGCCATCGCGAACGATGATGCCCGCACGATTCAAGGTGTGAAAGGTGTTGGTGCAAAAACATCACAACGCATCATCATTGATTTGAAAGACAAGGTGAATAAAATCGGACTGCCGACCGAAATAATCACGACTTCAAACAATACAATCAAATCCGAAGCGTTATCAGCATTAATGACTTTGGGCTTCAATAAGAACGCTACGGAAAAGACCCTCGACAAGCTGCTCAAGCAATCGCCCGACACTACCGTTGAAGCGTTGATCAGAGAAGCTCTTAAAATATTGTAAATACGTCATTTATATTATATTTGAACAAAATAATGAAGCGACATATCCTGCCATTCCTCGTCTTGGGGCTTTACATAATGCTTTCGTCCGGATTGAAAGCCAGGGATCTCTCTCCTTATCTCAGCCCATCACTCATGGAGCTATGCGAAGAGCCCGACACCACCAAGGTCTTGTTTCCGGTTCCAGTTGACAATGGCGACCCCATGCAGCGTCTTTTCAACCAGTCGCCGCTCTACCTGTCCGACCCCGAAAACATAAAGCAAGAAATCGTGTATGATCCTGTTACGGGTCAATATACTTTCAAGAGGAAAATCGGCGACTTCGAGTGCCAGACTCCCACCACCATGTCGCAAGTCGATTATTTCAAATACCAGAGCCAGAAGGGCATCATGGACTATTGGAAAGAGCGTCGCAGCCAAAATGGACGTTCGACGACAGACGGCAACTCCATCATACCGCCCATCTACGTTGGCGGCAAGGCTTTCGACATGATTTTCGGCAGCAACACAGTCGAAATCCGTCCCCAAGGCTCCGTTGACCTTTCTTTTGGCATCAAGCACAATTTCCGCAAGGATCCTTCGCTCACACGGCAACGCACCACCAACTTCGACTTTGACCAGGATATTCAGTTGAACGTCATTGCTAAAATCGGTGACAAAATCAAATTCAACATCAACAAGAAAACCAAAGCCACATTCAACTTCGAGGACAAGATGGCCTTGAAGTACGAAGGCAAAGAGGACGAAATCATACAGTTGCTTGAAGCCGGCAATGTGAGTTTCCCGCTCAACAGCACCCTGATCACCGGAACCCAACAGTTGTTTGGCATCAAGTCAAAACTGAAATTCGGCAACACCACCATTACCTCTGTGGTATCCTATCAGGAAAGTGAATCGAAAAACATCACCGTACAAGGCGGTGCGCAGACTAACGAGTTTAAGCTTAGCTGTCTCGACTACGAAGAAAACCGCCACTTCTTCCTGAGCCAGTATTTCAGGGAGCACTACGAAGAGGCTCTCGCCACCTTGCCTACCGTCACCTCAAGTGTCAACATCACCAAGATTGAGGTTTGGGTGACCAACACCAACACATCGACACAAGACACACGCAACATCTTGGCTCTCGGCGACTTGGGCGAAGGACGCGAACAATGGATCTACTGCAAGGATGTGACTCCCTTCAACGGCACCGATGTCAGTCCGCGCAACAGCGCCAACGACCTGTTGACCCGCATGGACACGCTTCAGATACGCAACATCAGCGGTGTCACCAATTACATGTCGAACGACCCGTTGCGCATTGGCAAAAACGGCTACATGGCATCGGGACGCGACTTCGAGAAAGTGGAAAACGCCCGAAGACTATCGCCATCCGAATATTCGTTCAACTCTAAATTGGGTTTCATTTCGCTGAACACCAATCTCAACGCCAACCAGACCCTTGCCGTAGCTTATCAATATACCATAGTGGGACAGAATGCCGTTTATCAGGTGGGTGAATTTTCCGACCAAGGCATTAATGCACCCAAGGTGCTGGTCACCAAGTTGTTGAAAGCCACAACGGTCAACACGCACATGCCCATCTGGAACCTGATGATGAAAAACGTGTACAACATCAGGGCTTATCAGGTCAGTGCCAGCGACTTCGCCCTGAACATCTTCTACAACGGCAACTCGAACAGCACACCGGTAGGCTACTTTACCGAAGGGCCACAAAAAGGAGTTTCGCTGCTGAATCTCATGAGACTCGACAACCTGACGCAGCAGAACAACCCCATTGCGGGAGGTGACGGTGTTTTCGACTTCATCAACGGCGCCGCCACTTCGGGAGGCACCATCAATGCGGCAAACGGCCGCATCTATTTCCCCGTGTTGGAGCCTTTTGGCAGCCATATCCGTAAAAAGATTTTCCCCGACAACCCCGACTTGGCCAACAAATATGCATACGATTCGCTTTACACCATGACCAAGACGGCTGCCGAACAGTATTCCGAGAAGAACAAATTCACCCTCGAAGGTTACTATTCTTCGCAATCCGGCAGCGAAATCAGTCTGAATGCCATGAATGTGGCGCAAGGCTCTGTCAAAGTGACCGCGGGCGGCGTGCAACTTGTCGAAAACGTCGATTACACCGTCGATTACACCATGGGACGGGTGAGCATCATCAACGAGGGCATCCTGAGTTCGGGCACTCCCATTAATATCGCACTGGAATCCAATTCCGGCTTCAGCGTGTTGAAGAAAACCTTCCTCGGATCGCGCATCGAACATGAATTCAGACCTGATTTCCGCTTGGGCGCCACGGCACTTTACATGAATGAGCGCTCTTATACGCAAAAGATCAACTACGGAGAAGAAGCCATCTCCAATTTGATTTACGGTGCCGACATCAGCTACCATACCGATTCGCGCTTCCTGACCAATCTCATTGACAAGCTGCCCGGCGTTAGCACGAAAGCTCCGTCGCGCATTACTTTCGATGCCGAAGTGGCACGTTTCAGACCCGGTCTCTCTCGAAGCTCTATTTTGAAAAACACTTCTTATATCGACGATTTCGAGGGAGCCAAGTCCACTATTGATCTTCGTCTCCCCAATGCATGGAAAATCGCCAGCACCCCGCAAAGCCAAACCGACATCTTCCCGGAAGCCGCTGCCGGCACGGGGCTGAACTATGGTAAAAACCGTGCAAAATTGGCATGGTACAGCATTGACAATACGGTTTTCTATGACGGAAGCCAAAGCTACAGACCTCAAGGAGCCGGTGGCATTACCAACGAGGAACTGGCCAAGAACAGCGTTCGTCAAGTGCTCGAAACGGAGATCTTCCCCACCAAGGACAGGGCCTCGGGAACGCCCACCAACGTCTCGGTGCTGAACTTGGCCTACTACCCGTCGGAGCGCGGTCCTTACAACTACGACGCCAGTCCAAGCTCTTTCTCGGCAGGCGTGGCACAGGACGGAACCCTCAACAACCCGCAAAGCCGCTGGGCCGGCATCATGCGCCGCATGGAATCCATTGACTTTGAAGCCACCAACATCGAATACATCGAGTTCTGGATGATGGATCCTTTTGCCGATGAAGAATACGCCAACAACCCCGGCAAACTGTATCTCAACTTGGGTGACATTTCGGAGGACATCCTTCGCGACGGACGTAAATTCTACGAAAACGGAATGCCTGTACCCGGCGCTCCCGCCAATGTCGATACCACCATCTGGGGTCGTGTGCCCACACTCCAAGACCTCGTAAGCACCTTCAGCAATGTGGCTGAAGAACGCAAATACCAAGACATCGGTTTTGATGGTTTGAACGATGAAGACGAACGCACTTTCTTCGAAAACAACTACCTTGGTGCCATCCGCGCCATGTATGGCGAAGGATCGGAAGCCTACCAAAAAGCCTACGACGACCCATCAAGCGACAACTACCACCACTACCGAGGGACTGACTACGACAGCGACGAAGCCTACGGAAGCATCCTGCTGCGATACAAGAAGTTTAACGGACCTGAGGGCAACTCCCCCGCCGATGCAGAACGCCCCGAAAACTACGCCACCAACAACGGACGCACACCCGATGCCGAAGACATCAACGAAGACAACACCTTGAACGAATCCGAACGCTACTATCAATATGAGATCGACCTCGATCCGCAGGACATGGTCGTCGGCAAAAACTATATCTCCGATATTTTCGAAGCCACAGGCATTCCTTTGGCCACTGGAGATATAGGCAGCGTGAAATGGTATCAGTTCCGCATCCCCGTCAAACAACCCGACAAAGTGGTGGGCAGCATCGAGGGATTCTCTTCCATCCGTTTCATGAGAATGTTCATGCGCGACTTTCAGAATCCCATCGTGTTGCGTTTCGCCACCCTCGACTTGGTCAGAGGCGAGTGGCGCACCTACTCCCAGAGCATCCAGGCTCCCGGCGAATACCAGCCCAACGACATCTCGAACAATACCACGTTCGACATCTCAGCAGTCAACATCGAGGAAAACAGCCATCGCGAACCCGTTCCTTACTGTCTGCCTCCAGGCATCGAACAGGAACAGCTTGTTGGGGCGACAGCCGTGACAAGAATCAATGAGCAGTCGTTACAGATGCGGGTCAAGGATCTAGTGGACGGCGACGGTCGCGCCATTTACAAAACCACTGACTTCGACTTGCGACAATACAAATATCTGAAGATGTTCATCCATGCGGAAGCGGCAGAGGAAGACAAGCCGCTCAACGATCAGGACATCAGCGTATTCATGCGCATTGGCACAGACTTTACCGAAAACTACTATGAATATGAAATTCCTGTGAAGGTGACGCCATGGCATACGGCTTTCTCCAACGACGAAGGCATCTGGCCCTCTTTCAACAACATGGACATTCTGCTTGAAGACCTCGTCAAGGTAAAAACAGACCGCAATGCCGCCATGAACCAGCCCAACAGCGATGTGAGGCTGAATCAGATCTATGCGGAGCGCATACCCAAAGGAACCATCAACGGTGAACCTTACTACCACACCATCAAAGTAATTGGTAATCCTGCCATCAGCAATGTGGAAGCCATGATGATCGGTATCCGCAACCCAAAACGCCAAGACCTCTCCGGACAAGATGACGGACTGTCGAAGAGTGCCATTGTGTGGATCAATGAGTTGAGACTAACCGACCTGAACAGCAATGGCGGTTACGCTGCCACAGGACGGTTGGAAGCCACATTGGCCGACTTGGGTCGTGTCTCCCTGAGAGGAACCTACAGCTCGGCAGGGTTTGGTGCCCTCGACAGTGACATCACCAGCAACGAGTTCATCGCCCACTCCGACTTTGCCGCTGCTGCCGACCTCCAGCTCGGAAAGTTCATCGAAGGCACAGGCATCAAAATCCCCATGCACGTGGACTATGGCGAAACCCGCATTACGCCAAAATACAACCCCTACGACCCCGACCTGACCATGCAGCAGTCCCTCGCCGCCCTCAACACCGACCATGAACGCGATTCGCTGACTTCTATCATTCACGACTTCACGCAAAGGAAAAACATCAACTTCATGAACGTGCGCAAGGAACGTGTAGCGAAGAAGAACAAAAATGTCAGCACCCTGTCGGAAGTCGGTGGCAGCAACAATCCGAACCGCAATATCAGAACCGGTAACAATATACCGCGCGTGCATATCTACGACATCGAGAACTTCAACCTCTCGTTTGCCTATAGCGAGACTTTCCAAGAAAACACCGATATCAATTATTTCAAGCAAAAAAGCTACCGCGGTAGTTTAGGCTACAACTACACCGGCAATCCGAAAAATGTGGCTCCTTTCGCCAATGTGAAATGGTTGTCAAGTACGTACCTGCAGATTATCAAGGACATCAACTTCTACTACCTGCCCAAGAGCATGAGTTTCACCACCGAGATGAACCGTTTTCACAGCGAGAAACTCATGCGCAACAAGTCGCACGGGCTTGTCAATATCAAGCCTACTTTCTCTAAAATGTGGGACTGGGCACGCAATTATCAGTTCCGTTACGACCTCACCCGCGCCCTTTCTTTCGAGTACTCCGCACAAGCGCAAGCATACGTCTATGAGCCTGCCGGTAATCCCGATAAAGGCACAGCGGAATGGAGTGCCAATCAGGATACCATAAAGCGTGAGCTTCGAAACCTTGGCTCCATGTCACGTTTCCAGCAAAGCATCAACAGCAGCTACACCCTGCCTATTAATAAAATTCCGTTGTTCGACTGGGTCAATGCCAATGCAAACTACCAAGGCACTTATTATTGGACGGCATCAGCACAATCCGTCCAGGCACGGATGGGCAACCAGATTGAAAACTCCAACACCATTCAGGCCAACGGCAACCTTGACTTTACGAAATTGTACAACAAGGTTCCGTATCTGAAATCCATCAATTCCGCACAACGTGGCAGCAGCCGTAATGTAAACACCCAAAACAAGGGTAAGAACAAAGGTAATGTTCAAGACTCCACGAATGTAAAACCCAGAGTTGACATCGGCAAACAGATGTTAGACAACACCTTGCGCCTACTGATGTTGGTCAAGAAAGTCTCTCTTACTTATTCTATGAACAATGGTCAGAATTTGCCCGGTTTCATGGAGAAGCCTAATTACTTTGGCATGAACGGACGTTCTTGGGCACCTGGCGTTGGCTTTGTGCTGGGCAGCAACGATGATATTTTCCAACGTGCCATTGAAAACAACTGGATCACCAAGGATTCTATTCTCAACGAGCCATTTAGAAGAAATAGCGCCCAAACCCTCAACTATCGCGTTAACGCCGAGCCGCTACAAGGTTTTCGCATTGACATTTCCGGCAACCGCACTTATTCCGAAAACTTCCAAGAGTATTTCAGAGCCAACAAGTTCGGCGAGTTCGAGACCTTCACCCCCACCAATGGTGGCAACTTCAGCATGTCGTATCTGATGTGGAACACCTCGTTTGCGCCTAACGGCAAAGGCGAATCCAACGATTCTCCTTTATTCGACAACCTGTTGGAATACCGCAAGATCATTGCGAAACGTATCGCAGAAGGCAATCCCCAGTGGGTGCAAAACGTGCAAAGCTACGAATACGACTCCTTGGCAGGAGACTTTTTCCCATGGGGCTATGGTCCTGCTTCTACCGAAGTGGTCATGTATTCCTTCATCGCCGCCTACACCGGACAAAACCCGAACTCCATGTCGCTCAACCCATTCCCCAAAATCCCGCTTCCCAACTGGACCATCACTTACACTGGGCTGAGCAACGTTCCGGCACTGTCAAAAATATTCAAATCCATCAGCATCAACCATTCGTACCGCTCCTCGTACGCCATCAGTTCGTGGGCGAGCAACGTGTATTACAATGAAAACAACACCATTCAAACATTTGAGAACTCCCACCTCATCGTTCCGAAATACGACATCTCACAAATGGTGCTGTCAGAACAATACGCGCCGCTGATCGGCTTTGACCTTGGCTTCCAAAACACGATGACCTGTAACCTTCAATACAAAAAGTCACGCAACTTGGCCATAAGCTTCACCAACAACCAACTTACCGAAGTGAACGGACGTGAAATCATCATCGGTGCAGGCTATCGCATCAAGGATCTTTCGTTTAGAGTCATCTCGCTTACAGGCGACAGGAAAGGCAAAACCGTGAAAAACGACCTTGTGCTGAAAGTTGATTTGGGCTTCAGAACGGACAAGACCATCCTACGGCGCATCGATGAGCGGAACTCGCAGATTTCGTCAGGACAGAACAAAATCAACATTTATGTCACTGCCGACTACACTTTCAGCAACCGCTTGAGCGGACAGCTCTTCTTCAAGCGCGACATGAACAAACCTTTTGTCGCCACTGCCATACCAACCACAACGACTTTTGTCGGTGTCATGTTAAGGTTCAATCTTGCTCAATAACCCTAGAAAAAACAAAGGCTATGCAAAACAATGAATCCATGCAACAGGCGACAGCTGACAGTAAGCCAATAATTTGCGGAATAGGTATTCAAAAGTTGGCATGGCGAAGAAATGATGCTATGTCGTAATATGAAAAATGTGTATCTTTGTCGCAAATTATCAGTATTATTAACAATCAATCAATTAACAACAAGAATATGAATTTTCCATCAAACCTGAAGTACACGAAAGACGACGAATGGGTTCGTCTTGAAGGCGAAGAAGCATACATCGGAATTACCGACTATGCGCAGCACGAATTAGGCGACATTACCTTTGTCGATGTCGATCCTGACCTTGTCGGCGAAACCCTTGATGCCGGTGAAGAATTTGGCGCTATCGAGGCCGTAAAGACCTCTGCCGAAATCCTGATGCCCGTCGGAGGAGAAATCGTTGAAGTCAACGAAGCACTGGCCGATGACGCTTCACTCATCAATAGCGATCCTTACGGCGAAGGCTGGATCATCAAAATCAAGGTGAACAAAGTGGCCGACCTCAACGGTCTGCTTGATGCCGCAGCATACGAAGAAAAAATCAAATAAATCTCTGCTGTTGGGTAAAATCGCCAGAAACTACTACCCGGGAGTCATTTGCGGAATAGGCATTCTTATTCTGACTTTGCTTCCGGGTTTTTGTTTTTCAAGAATCAATCCTCATCCGCAATGGGGGTTGGATAAGGTGGCTCATGCCCTTATGTTTCTTGTGTTCGGCTTTGTGACATTATGGGGCTACCGGAAAAGCTTTGCATCGTTCCCTCAAAAACGGAAAAAACGCATAGTGTTAACAGTCGCCCTCATCGGAATTGTTTTCGGCATTGTCACCGAAATATTGCAGCAGACCTTTGCGAACGGACGTCATGGCGACATCATCGACGGCATTGCCGACACCATCGGAACCCTTATTGGAATAGGGATTTTCGTGATTTTTCAAGAAAAAAGAAATAAAAATCAGAAATCAAGCGTTATTTAAGCAAAATATTAGTAATTTCGCCCCTCGATAAAATAGTAAGAATTAAAGAAACTATAATTATGGAAGAAAAGAAATCACTTAAGGCCAATTTGGAAAATAAAAGGCTGATGTTCGCACAGATAGGACTGATTATCAGTCTGGCAATCGCATGGGCGGCTTTTGAAATCAAAAGTTACGACAAACGAGATCTCTCCGACATCATGATCAGAGAAATTGCCATTGACGAGGAAATGACTGAAATCACAACCCAAGATCAGAAGCCCCAGCCTCCTGTAGAAGTGCCGCAACAGACCACACAAATTGAAATTGTGAATGACGACGTGGAAGTGGAGGACAACCTCGACATCAATGCCGACGTGACGCAAGAAGAAATCATCGAAGAATATGTTAAGCCCGAAGTCATTGAGGAAGAGGTGGTGGAACAGGAAATCTTCACCATTGTGGAAACCATGCCCTCTTTCCCCGGCGGTCAGGAAAAGCTGATGCATTATTTGGCCACAAATATCAAATATCCTCAGATTGCCCGTGAGAGCAATGTGCAAGGCCGTGTGTACATTTCTTTCGTTGTCGAACCCGATGGCAGCGTTTCAAACGTGAAAGTGCTCCGTGGTATCGGCGCCGGTTGCGACGAAGAAGCCATGCGTGTTGTGAAAGCCATGCCGAGATGGTCACCTGGCAAACAGCGCGGCAAAGCTGTACGTGTGTCGTACAACCTTCCTGTGAATTTCAAATTGCAGTAAATCAAGTATAACGAAACGAAAAACCGGCCTTAGGGTCGGTTTTTTGTTGATGGCAACCGGAAACGGATTTATTCTCCCTGCTGATGGAAATGCTCGAACACTAATTTAGCCTTGGCTGGTCCCACCACCTCGGCAAGGCCTTCCAAGGTGCTTTCTTTGATGCAACGCACCGATTTCAAAGCGATAAGCAGCTTCTCGGCTGTGGCTTTCCCTATGCCCTTGATATCGGACAATTCGGAATGCAGAAAACCCTTGGTGAACTTCTTACGGTGGAAGGTGATGCCGAAACGGTGCGCCTCGTCACGCATGTGTTGGATGACACGTAACGACTCGGAATGCTTGTCGATGTAAAGCGGCACAGGATCCTCCGGAAAATAGATTTCCTCTAAGCGTTCGGCAATACCCACAATGCTGATCTTGCCGCGCAGCCCCAGTTTTTCAAGCGACAGCAATGCCGAATGCAGTTGTCCCTTGCCGCCGTCAACGACGATAAGCTGCGGCAATGGCATTCCTTCCTCCATCAACCGGCTGTAACGCCGAAAGACAATCTCCTCCATCGAGGCATAGTCGTCGGGACCGACAACCGTCTTGATATTGAAATGGCGGTAACCGCTTTTGTTGGGCTTGCCATTCACAAACTGCACCATGGCGGCCACGGGATAATCGCCTTGGAAGTTGGAGTTATCGAAACACTCTATGATTTCGGGCAGCACCGGTATATGCAAATCGGACTTCAGCTGGTTCAACACCCTCTTCTGGTGGCGTTCGGGATCCACCAAAGTACGTTGTTTTTCAAGGTCAATCTTGTATTGCACGGCGTTGCGGCGCGACAAATCGAGCAACTTCAGCTTATCGCCACGCTGCGGCACGGTAAAAGTCACATCGGCTACTGCATAATCCAACCTGACCGGAACGATGATTTCGGGCGACTGGCTTTGAAACTGTCGCCGCAGTTCCGTCACCGCCAGCAACAGCAATTCGTCGGGTGTTTCATCGAGTTTGCGCTTCATCTCTATGGTATGCGACTGTATCACCGCTCCATCAACGACACGCATATAGTTCACATAAAACACTTCTTCGGCATCGACAAACGAGAATACATCCGCGTCATGAATGGTCGCACTCACCACAGTGGAGCGGCTACGGTAGTTCTCAAGCAAATCGTACTTTTCCTTGACAAGCTGCGCCTTCTCGAAATCCATACGTGACGCATACTCCATCATGCTATCCTTCAATGCTTTAAGAACCAATCGCATATTGCCCTTGATGATTTCCCGAATCTCCGAAATCATATTTTGGTACTCGTCCTGTGTAATAAAACCTTCGCATGGGCCGTCGCACTTATGGATATGAAAATCGAGACAGACCTTGTATTTCCCCTTGGTGATGTTCGATGGGGTCAGCATGGTCTTACAGCTACGCACATGATAAACTTGACGCAACAGGTCGAGCAAGATGTGTGCCGTGCGCACCGAAGGATAAGGGCCGAAATACTCCGAACCATCGTTCAGCTTTTTACGGGTCAGGAAAACCCTTGGAAAAGCCTCTTTTTTGATGCAAATCCAAGGATAGGTCTTATCGTCCTTGAGCATCACGTTAAAACGCGGCTTATATTCCTTGATAAGGTTGTTTTCGAGCAGCAGGGCCTCCGATTCGGAGTCCACCACAATAAACTTCAAGTCGGCAATGCGGCTGACCAGAAGACGTGTCTTTCCACTTTGTTCCTTATTAAAATAACTCGAAACACGCCGTTTCAGGTTCTTTGCTTTTCCGACATAGATAATCTCTCCATCCTTGTCGTAATAGCGGTAAACACCGGGATTGACAGGCAGGGTGGCGAGAATGGTCTTGATGTGTTCGGAAACGGCAACCATGGCAGCAATGCAAGCCTTATTTTGTCACGCAGGAGTCATCAGACGAGTTTTCCTTGCGCAGGTGATTCCATCCTTGCGCCTTGATGGGAATGACATGCTGGTCGGGGGTCACCATCTCGGCAATTCCTTTATCGGCAGTCATGTAACCAATCACAGTGACATCGCTGGCCATCTTTTGGATTTGCTCATAGTCCTTTTGGTCGATGGTAAACAAAAGCTCGTAGTCCTCTCCTCCACTCAGCGCCGTTACGCTGGGCACGATCTGGAACTCCTTGGCCAGTTTCACCGTGGACGGATCCAGCGGAATCTTGTCCTCGTAAAGCTGGCATCCCACGCCGGAAGCCTTACACAGGTGGAGGATTTCCGAGGCCAGGCCATCGGAAATATCGATCATGGATGTTGGCTTGACACCCAAATCCTTCAACATGGCGACAATATCCTTTCGCGCTTCGGGCTTCAGTTGACGCTCAAGCACATATTCAAAGCCTTCGAGTTTCGGTTGCATGGAAGGATTGGCTACATATTCGGCTTTCTCGCGTTCCAGCACCAGCAAGCCGGCGTAGGCCCCTCCTAAGTCGCCGCTCACACAAAGCAGGTCATTAGGCTTGGCACCACTGCGATAGACGATATCGGCTTCGTTGACGGTTCCAATGACCGTGATGGAAATCACCAATCCCGATTTGCTGCCTGTGACATCGCCTCCCACCATATCCACTCCATACCGCTCACAAGCAAGGCGAATGCCGGCATATAACTCCTCAAGGGCTTCAACAGAATAGCGGCTTGAAACGCCCAATCCGATCACAATCTGTGTCGGCGTACCGTTCATGGCATAAATATCCGAGAAATTCACTACGGCAGCCTTATAGCCGAGATGTTTCAGCGGCGTATAAGTCATGTCGAAATGAACACCTTCAGCAAGCATATCGACCGATACCAAGGTCTTTCCGCCCTCATGCCCGATGACTGCGGCATCATCGCCTACTCCCTTCAAACTCGAAACGTTGTGCAAGGGAAAATCGGCGGTCAGCCTTTCGATAAGTCCAAACTCGCCCAATTCGTCTAACTCGGTATATTCCATATTGTTTTCGTCCATAATGTTGCTTTCTCTGATTTTGTGCAAAAGTACATTAATTTGCAAGAAAATGCGCCCGTGATCTTTCACATAGCAAATAGGAGGTGTTCAAATGAAACCGCTGATGATGAAAAACAGGAAAGCCACACCTGCAATGGGCAATAGGGCTAAGAAACTGTTTCGAAATGCTGTGCATTCAGCGCAGCTAATCCTTGCAACAAAGTTACTATTCGATTCTTCGAATCGTAGCTTTATGTCCTTGCAAGGAGATCCCAAACAGATTCCGTGTCAAGCACGGAATGACTGAGTTTGGGACATGGCACGGAATGGCGTGTTTGGGATGACTAAGATAGAAATGCCTTGTATGTCTGATTGAGTTGTATCGTCCCGCTTTATCAGGATCCAGTCATGCTGGACCTGATCCAGCATCCCCTAATATGCAGTAATACCTTAATAGGATAGCTTCTTCTCCTTGTAATGAGATTCTGTGTCAAGCACGGAATGACAGAGTTTGGGAAGTGGCTCGGAATGACGTGTTTGGGATCTCCTTACGAGGAGACGGTTCTATGAGGAAGGTGTCGCCGGTGAGGAGATGCCGAATAGATGCCAGATCAGTTCTGGATCAAGACCAGCATGACGTTGTCCAGCATGAGGGATGCTGATTAAGCAAGACGGACGCGCGGCATGACTACTACAGATGAGGGCAAGAGGTGACACCAGTGCGACAAACCAATAAAAAAACCCGCGGCCTATATAGGCTGCGGGTATAGCTGATATTGAGCAGTAAAGCTTATTTGCCCTTCATCATGGATCTGATTTCCTTGGCACTGACGGTATAAATGCGTCCTTTGTCGTCGCAGAAACAGAAGGATCCATTGGTGCGACAGCGCATTGTAAGCAGTCGCTTGAAAGAAAGGTCGAGACCCTCCATAAGTTTCTTTGTCAGGTCAGAAACCTCATTTTTCTTTGCTTTCACTTTTACTGTTGTCATAGTTTCGTATTTGTTTTAATTTGTTTTCGTTATAAATGTTGATCTCATTGATACTTCCTTCCGCGATGACTTCTCTCGGAACAACGGAGTTATCAATAATGATAAAGTAATCCACTACAGGACAATACAGGCCGAACAAATATTTGATACCCAATGCATAACGACGGCGAACCACGGATTCCGGGACATTATGTCCACCGTTTCGCACACGTTCGGTAATACGCCGCAAGGCAAGATCGGGGCTGTGCAGCCAGAAATAGAGTAATTTCACATCGTAACCCAAATCCTGAGCCTTTTGCACAAGACTATGGTAGGATTTGGTGGCTAAGGTGGTTTCAATGGCGAAGTCGGCACCCCATGAGATCAGTTTTTTTATGCGAGTAATCATCAGGCGGCCTGCGGCGATCTTTGCGCCGTCAGGATTGAGCGGCGACAGACCCCGTGCGATTTCATCGCAGTTGACGAACTCACGACAATTCAGTGTCTCAGGGAGCACTGTCAGCGAGGCCGTTGTTTTGCCAGCACCATTACAGCCGGAAATGATATACAAGTTTGGCATAAATTTCTCTCTCGGTGCCATCATCCCATTTCGGGTGGATAAGCACTGCAAAAATACTACTTTTCGAGCAGCAAACAACAAAAGTTCATCATTCACATCGTTTCCATACACCACTAAATTTATATAATATATTGATTATAAGTATATTAAACATTTAATACCCCGCAATATTTTCTCTCAAACGCCGTTTTTTATCATCGAAAATGATGCTCGCAATAAAAAAACAGGGACAACGGTCGCTATCTATACAGCTAATCACTTGTTTTTCAACAGATAACAAATATCAGCAACAGTCGTCTATATCTTACAAAACAGCGATGCACCTGCGTTTTTTATGGAAAAAACCGCTGTGGAAGCGCGAAATTTGTACTTTTACAACTCCATTGAAGTCGAAAGTCATGAAAAAGTGGATTCCGATTGTCGTTGCCGCATCGCTGCTGCTCTTTTGCGCTTGTCGCAAACGGGTGGAGTACCCCATCGAACCCCAAATCTCCTACAGGGGATTCCAATATATTATAGATGAAGACAGCAGTTTCACAGGAGAAGGGATCCTGTCATTAGGCTATACTGACGGTGACGGCGACCTGGGTCTTGACGAAAGCGACAGCTTGTTCCCCTTTGGCGCAAATGACGCCCACTATTACAACCTGATCATCGAATACCAGAAATACCGGCACGGCGACTTCATCAGCATGCCGCTGCTCAGCTGGAACGCTGCAACGCAAAGCTACGACACCATTTCATTCAACGCACGCTTCAGGCGCCTGTTAGATACCGACGAAAGCAAACCCATCTCTGGCACCATCGCCTATAAGATCCCCATCCAAAACCCGACCTCGCAGGGCGACACCCTACGTTTTGCCGTAAAAATCCTTGACCGCGCCCTGCACGAAAGCAACACCATCACCACAGAGACGCTCTACACGAACCCTGGCAAGCAAATCATCAATCTCAAATCCAAAATCAACTAATCTCACATCCATGAAACACCGCTTTTTCTTATCGCTGCTACTCTCCGTCTTGTTCGTCCATGCGCAAGCGCAAAATCCGGGCGACAACTTCGACGTGACGCACTACGACATCCACTTGAACCATCTCGACTTCACCGAAAAAACCATCGAGGCCGAAGCCATAGTCAGCTTGACCACAACCGCGCAAACATCGACCATTGTGCTTGAGTTGAAATCACTGACCGTCAGTGCCGTAACGAGCAACGAAGCCAACATTGCCCAATTCGCACAAGAAAGTGATCTGCTGACGATTTCGCTTGCAACGCCTTTGGCGAGCGGGGTTCAGGCACAGTTCAACATCGCGTATGGCGGCCACACTTTCAACGAAAGGTGGGGCGGTTTCCATTGGAATGGCGAATACGCATACAATTTGGGCGTAGGTTTCGAGAGCCAGCCGCACAACTTGGGCAAAAGCTGGTTCCCCTGCGTGGATAATTTCACCGACAAGGCCAGCTATGATGTTTTTGTCACTGTGGAAAACAACAAAAAAGCCATCTGCGGCGGAAACCTTGTCGAGACCACCGCCAACGGCGACGGCACCTCCACCTGGCACTGGAGAGCGCAACAAGACATCGCCACCTACCATATCTCCGTCGCCATCGGAGAATACGAACTGTGGCAGGACGCCTACCAAAGCACCTTTGGCAACACCATTCCCATCGAAGTATATGCAAAACCCAACCAATACGCACAAGTGGACGGTTCTTTCGTGAACATCAAAGGCATTATGGCTTTTTTTGAAACTTGCTTCGGTCCCTATCCGTTCAACCGCATCGGCTATGTCAGCACTGCACAAGGCTGCATGGAGCATATCGACAACATTGCTTTGGCCAGCAGTGTGATCAACGGCAGCACTTCCGATGAGGAATTCATCGCACACGAGTTGTCGCACATGTGGTTTGGCAACAAGACCACCTGCGCAACGGCTGCCGACATGTGGCTCAACGAAGGCTTTGCACAGTTTTCGGGCAAGTTTTACCGCGATTCCATCTATGGCGCACAAGACTTCCAGGAAAACATGTCGGATCTCATCAAAACCATCGTCAACTGGAGCAAAAACCCCAACAACTGGATTGCGCTCAATGCCATCCCGCTCGACATGACCTACGATGCCAAGGCCGTTTACGACCGCGGCGCCGTCATTGTCAACACCATGATGAACTACATGGGCAGGGAGCGTTTTCTGGAAGGGATGCGGCATTATCTTGCACAATACAGCTACGGTGCCGCTTCTTCTGAAATGCTACGCGACGCCTTGACGGCATCGAGCGGCATCGACATGAACGGCTTTTTCGACACTTGGGTGTTTACGGCGGGACTGCCTCACTTCGGCATCGACCGTTATGAAGTCGTGCCCAATGGAAATCAGTACGATGTGCATATTTACACCAACTACAAGCACCTCGGCCCTTCCCATATCGGGCAGAACAACATCTATGAAATCGCCTTTATGGATGCTGCGCGGAACATCGTCACCGACACTATGCATTGGGATGGGAAAAACGGCCATTCGGTAAAGACCATCGGCTTTGAACCGGTCGCTGTTTTTGGCGATTACTACAACAAATTTGCCGATGCCCGCTTGGAGCAAAACTATATCCTATCGGAGACCGGAAAGAAATCCTTCTCTAACTTCGAGGTGCAGGTTGAAAACATCGGACACGATGAGTTTTTCCGTGTCGAATCACACCTTGTCGGTCCCGATGACGACCCGGAACTTCCTTCCGTCACGCTTTCGAACAGCCATTACTGGACAATCTGGCGCGAGGACCGCGATAGCACCGAGGTGGAAGGTTGCTTTATCTATTCCTCCACCTTTGATTCGGACATCATCCATTCAAGGAGCGACTCCGCCATTCTGCTTTTCCGAACCGATGCCTCAGAAGCCTGGCACACCCTACCTTGCTCCTATTATCAAGGATCGAGCTGGAAGCTCGGGAAAATCATTGTTAACGACCTGCCTTCGGGCGACTACACCATTGCCACCATTGATTTGGAGACTTTCGGATTTACCGAATATAACCAGCCGCGTCTTTCGGTGTCCCCCAACCCTGCACGCCACCAAGTCACCGTGCGTTGGAACACAGAGAAAGACGGCACCGTGCGCATCAACGATGTACAAGGCCGTTTGGTGACGACTCTTTCATTCACCCGTGCCAAGGAAACCGTCATTCCGACATCGGAACTGCCCGAGGGAGTCTATGCCATAGAATGCCGTGAGAAAAACGGCCAACTGATAGGCACCGAAAAACTAATCATCCAACAATAACACAATAAATCTCTAAATATGAAAAGAATAGCATTTCTCATCATCCTGATTCTCGGGACTCTTTCGGTCTTCATTTCATGCAAGGAAAAGACCCAATGGATGAAATTCATCGGCTACACCCAAAACGACATTATCGGCACTTACGAAGCTACGGCCGATGATGCGTTCTACGAAAACATTCCCACAGAA
Source organism: Bacteroidales bacterium (assembly GCA_029983675.1). Classification (GTDB taxonomy): domain Bacteria; phylum Bacteroidota; class Bacteroidia; order Bacteroidales; family F082; genus Limimorpha. The sequence continues at coordinate 18,399 of JASBYY010000034.1, forward strand.
GGCAACTACATTTTCAAAAATGCCAATGCCACAATCGAAGCCGATTCCACAACCAACATCTCGTTTCACATCAACTTCCCCAACACCTTGGACATGACCTTCGCTGGAAAAGCTCCTCTCGATGGAAACGACTATATCATCAGGCTACAAGCTGATGACGGCTACGACCTGACCTCCTACGTCTATCACAGCGACAAAGGAGGCATCCGCCTAAACGGATTCGTTAGAATAATGACTTCTCCGAACGATACGCTGCACAACATCAAGAATTATCATTTCGACTTGACCAAGCAGTAAGAGTACCCCGTCAACAAAAGCCTTGAAAAAAACGAGGAAGCGGCACTTCCTCGTTTTTTCGTATTGTAAGAAATCGGATTTACTCCAAATCCAATCACAGATTACATCAGGAACGACATCATGATACCGGCTGCCACGGCAGATCCGATAACACCCGAAACATTGGGTGCCATGGCGTGCATGAGCAGGTGGTTGGACGGATCGTACTTCTGACCTTCGATTTCGACGACACGGGCGCTGTCGGGCACTGCCGAAACGCCTGCCGCACCTATCATCGGATTGATTTTTTCCTTTGAAAAGACATTCATCAACTTACCGAACATCACGCCGCCGGCAGTGGCAATCATGAACGACAAAGCGCCCAACATGAATATCTTGATGGAACTCATAGTCAGGAACACGGAGGCTTGTGTAGAGGCTCCTACGGTGAGACCGAGAACGATGGTCACAATGTCAATCAGAGGATTGGCCGCCGTATAGGCCAAACGTTTGACCACGCCGCTTTCCTTGATGATGTTGCCAAAGAACAACATACCAAGCAACGGCAACGCCGTCGGGCTGATGAAAGTGGTGAGTATCAGTCCTATGACGGGGAACATGATCTTTTCGGTCTTGTTCACGACACGCGGAGCTTTCATCTTGATCAGACGTTCCTTCTTGGTGGTCAACAAACGGATAATAGGCGGCTGAATCAGCGGAACAAGCGCCATATAGGAATATGCCGCAATGGCAATGGGACCCACCAGATTGCGTGTGCCGTTGGTTCCATTGGCCAAGCGTGACGAAAGGAAGATGGCGGTAGGGCCGTCGGCACCACCAATGATGCCGATAGCGCCGGATTCACGCAAGTTAAATCCAATATTAAGCGCAAGGATAAAGGTCAGGAACACACCAATCTGTGCAGCTGCACCAAGCAGCATGAGCTTAGGGTTGGCAATGAGGGAAGAAAAGTCCGTCATGGCACCGATACCCAAGAAGATCAGCGGCGGATAGATGCCAGAAGTCACGCCAAAATACAAGTAGTTCAGTACCGAACCCTTCTGATAGAGACCGGTCTGCAAGTTCAACTCTCCGCTCTCAAACACTTGTCCAAGGAACTGTTTGACTTCTTCGATGTTGTACATGCCGAGGTCGGCGAGATCGATTTTCTCAACCGACTTAATGGCCTCGCTCAGCACCAGATTCCTATCGCTGCCATCGAAAATGGTAAGCAGCAACGCCTTGGCCGATTCCATGTCGAAGCTCCATGCACCGCTATCGATGGCCGACTGGGCAAAGCCGATGGCTGACTGCAAACTGACACCGTCGCCTTGGAAGAATGGTATGTTGCCAATGATGATACCCGTACCGATGGGGATAAGCAGCATAGGCTCGAACTCGAAGCGTATGGCCAAGAAGATAAACAGTATGCCGACCAGAATCATGATGAGGTTGCCGAGCTTCACGTTTCGGAAGCCGGTAAGCATCCAGAACTTCTTCATTCCTTGACGGAGCTGTCTGTCCCTGGATTTCACCTTTTGATCCTTATCTTTTGAGACGGACACGGCACTCTCTTGAGCACCGGCATCCGTCTTTTCGCTGTCTATCATGGTCATTTGCTGCGCATTGCTTTCGGACAACTGCATCTCGCTGACATTTTGCGCACTATCAACCAGGTCGGAAATACGCGTGGCAAAAGTCGCATTGTTGACAACCAGAATGTTCAGCAGCCCGAGCAACACCAAGGCAACCAAAACCACTAGAGGTTTCCTAAAAGTTGGTTTCTTTTCTATCATAATACTATCCTATTACGATTAATACATCTCCTTGCAGCACATTGTCGCCCTCACGGCAGTTGATGGCGCTAATGGTGCCATCGATTTCCGACAGCAGGTTGTTTTCCATCTTCATGGCCTCATACATGAGCAGCTTGTCTCCCTTGCGAATGGCATCTCCCTGTTTCACAAAGATTTGCATAATAGTTCCGGGAAGAGGAGCCGACATTTTATAGCCTTTCCCTGCTGCTGCAGGTTGCTGTGCAGGCTGTGAAGCCGGTTGGGCTGAAGCCGCTTGGGGGGCAGGCTGGGCAGGACGTGCCACCGGAGTGGCAACGGGAGCCACTTGCTCCTCCATCTCCACTTGATACACAGTGCCATTCACATTAACCTCTGCATTGTTGCCTTCGATATTTTGGACTTCAACCTCGTAAGGTTTACCACTGATGGTGAATTTGAACTTTTTCATTGTTGTGTAATATTATCTATTCCAATTACTTACTCCATAAATCTTAGCATTCCAGGAAGTATCCCTTCTCTTGATGGTGATGATGTTGCTTTCAGCATCATGCGGGTCGGTTGAGAGGCAAAGCGCCATTCCTATCGCAGCAAGCACATCGGGAGAAATATCGCCCGCAGGCGCCTTGGCTGTTGGCTTTGCAGGTTCGGAAGCCTTTACCTCCGGCATTTTGCTCTTTTTGGTAAAACGCGAAGCGATGCCCGAAAAGAGCAACGAAAGGATGAACAATGCAAATAGCACGATGACGAAACCGGCGATCGTGACAATCCATCCCAGATTCATGTCGCCCGGGGTGTTCTTAACTAACGTGACAAATAACATATCCATGTCTTTCAGGTTTTATAATGGACAATTGGAATGTTTCTTCGCCGGATTTGCCAGTCGTTTGGTTTCAAGCGTGCGCAAGGCGCGGATGATACGGAAGCGCGTATTGCGAGGCTCAATAACATCGTCGATATATCCGAAACGTGCGGCGTCATAGGGGTTTGCAAATTTCTTGCGGTACTCTTCCTCTTTCTCAGCCACAAACTCGGCACGTTCTGCCGGGTCGGTGATTTCTGCAAGTTTCTTGCCGTCGAGGATCTCAACAGCACCCGAAGCGCCCATGACGGCGATTTCGGCGGTAGGCCACGCATAGTTGACGTCATTGCGAAGCTGCTTGCAGCCCATGACCAAGTGCGATCCGCCGTAGGACTTGCGCAGGGTGATGGTGACCTTCGGCACCGTCGATTCGCCATAAGCATAAAGCAACTTGGCGCCTTGCGAGATGATGCCGCCATACTCCTGACCTGTGCCAGGCAAGAATCCAGGAACGTCAACCAAAGTGACAATCGGGATATTGAAAGCATCGCAGAAACGCACAAAACGTGCGCCTTTACGCGACGAATCGATATCGAGCACACCGGCAAAGAAAGCAGGGTTGTTAGCGACAATACCCACCGTCATGCCATCGAAACGTGCAAAACCCACGATGATGTTCTTTGCATAGTTCTTGTGCACCTCTAAGAAATCACCGTTGTCCACAATGGCGCTGATGATGTCGGACACGTTGTAAGGTTTGTTTGGGTTGTCAGGAATAATCTGATTCAACGCATCTTCCATACGGTCAACCGGGTCGTTGCATTCGATGACGGGCGCATCTTCCATGTTGTTCTGAGGCAGGAAAGAGATCAGACGTCTGACCAGATTCAGACCCTCCTCTTCATTCTCTACCGAGAACTGCGCCACACCCGATTTCTGCGTGTGAACACGTGCACCGCCGAGGTCGTCGGTGGTCACATCTTCACCGATAACGGTCTTGACGACTTTCGGACCCGTAAGGAACATGTAGCTGTTGGTTTCCGACATGATGATGAAGTCGGTCAACGCGGGAGAATAAACGGCACCGCCGGCACAAGGACCGTAAATGACGGAAATCTGCGGGATGACACCCGAGGCGTTGATGTTGCGCTGGAAGATCTCGGCAAAGCCGGCAAGGCTTCTGGAGCCTTCCTGAATACGAGCGCCGCCCGAATCGTTGATGCCGATTACCGGAGCACCTACCTTCATGGCTTGGTCCATCACCTTGCAGATTTTCAGCGACATGGTCTCGCTCAACGCGCCGCCAAATACAGTGAAGTCCTGAGCATAAACATAAACGACACGACCGTCGATGGTACCATGACCGGTGACAACACCGTCACCGAGATATTGCTGTTTGTCCAGACCGAAATCCGTCGTGCGGTGCGTGACGAACATATCCGTCTCTTCAAAGCTGCCTTCGTCGAGAAGGGTGGCCAGACGTTCACGGGCGGTCATTTTACCTTTTGCATGCTGCGAGTCGATACGCTTCTGACCTCCGCCAAGACGGGCTTCGGCGCGTTTGTCTAACAGCTCTTGTATTTTCTGTTCAATTAACATGATTTTGAATGAAATAATTATGTACTATGTTTTAATCAATTATTTTGTAAAGATGCCGCAATTCATTTTTCGGATTTTCAAATTGCGATACGTGCCAACGAAGCACGAACGACCCTTTACTTGTTGTTCTTGTTTTCGCAAAGCTCTGTCAGCACGCCAAAAGTGGATTTGGGATGCAAGAAAGCGATGCTAAGACCCTCGGCTCCTGCACGAGGCTTTTCGTCGATCAAACGAATGCCGGCGGCTTTGGCCTCAGCGAGATGATTTTCGATGCCCTCAACGGCAAAAGCAATGTGATGCATGCCACCGCGACCATTGTTTTTTTCGATAAAGGCGGCAATGGTGCTTTCCGGACACGTAGGCTCCAATAGCTCTATCTTGGTCTGACCGCAGCGCAAAAACGCCGTACGCACTTTCTGGTCGGTAACCTCCTCGATGGCATAGCATTTTGTGCCAAGAAGGGTTTCAAAGAAAGGAATAGCCTCGTCCAAAGAGGTAACGGCTATACCAATGTGTTCAATGTGAGTTGGTTGCATAATCCATCTGAATAAATTTAGACGTTAGATGTATTCACGGGGCAAAGGTACAACTTTTCCCGATTATTTCAATCCAAAACCTGGTTTTAAATGCTAATAAAGAAAAAGTTAGCAGGCTCTCACACGCCTTTCCAACAAGCCCTGCGACCCTGAAAGACCGCCCGTTAGAAGCGATGTTCGCACCCTGCATTGAGGAGGCAACCCGCCTCCACAAAACCAATTTTTGCCTTGCGTATGAGGTCATCCTTGATCCAATCCTGACTTCCTCTTTTGACACGATATTCGATGCTCACGCCACTCAAAAACCGGAGACATGGGCGGAGACCATCATTCTCGGATAGCCGATTACGGCCACCGGCTTCTACCGTACCGCCCGGTACACACAATTCCCATACATTGGCTGCAATCCAACGGTCATAAGCGCTTTCCATATTGGGACCTGCCGCACAATGACTTTACACATTCCGTAATCTCTATTTATATGATATTCTGATACTTATATTATATTATTCTGCCAGGCATCCGATTTTTCCACGAAAATCGCCTTGAAATCATTATTTTTGCCGAAAATAAGATGATCCGTGGAAGACAGCTACCAACTTGTGACCAAAACCGCCGCCGGCCTCGAAGAGGTGTTGGCCGCCGAAATCAAAGCCTTAGGCGCTAAAAACGTCCGTTTGCTGCATCGCGCCGTGCTGTGCGAAGGCAACAAGGAACTGATGTATCGCATCAACTACACGGTGCGCACGGCATTGAAAGTGCTGAAACCGTTCAAAACATTCTATGCGAAAAGCGAAGACCAGCTTTATAAGCAGGCTCAGGAAATCCATTGGTTCGAGCTGCTGACCACCGACCAGACGTTTGCCATCGATGCCGTGGTGAGTGGCAATTTCTTCACGCATTCGCAATATGCCGCGCTGCGCTTGAAAGACGCCATTGTCGATCAGTTTCGCGACGTGTACGGCATTCGTCCCAGCATCAACACGCTCAACCCCGACCTGCGCATCAACCTGCATATCCGTCAGGACAAGGTGCAGATTTTGTTCGACAGTTCGGGCGAATCGCTGCACAAACGCGGTTACCGCAAGCAGGTTGACAAAGCCCCCATGAATGAAGTCCTCGCCGCAGGTCTCATTCAGCTCAGCGGCTGGCAGGCCGATTGCAATTTCATCGACTGCATGTGCGGTTCCGGCACACTGCCCATCGAAGCCGCCATGTTTGCCATGAACATCCCGGCAGGATACTACCGCAACCGGTGGGGATTCATGAAATGGCCCGATTACGACGAGGCGCTATGGCTGCGCATCAAGGAAGAGGCCGATAGCAGGATTTGCGACTTCGACCACGAGATATGGGCTTCCGACCGCTCGGCAAAAGCCGTCGCCATCGCCGAAAGCAACCTTGCCTACGCGCATCTCTCGCACGACATCCACCTGATGAAGAAAAACATGGAAGACCTCACGCCACCCGAAGGCCGCGGCATCCTCATCTTCAACCCGCCTTATGGCGACCGTTTGGAAGAAGACGACATCGACCAAGTGTATGAAAGTATAGGCAACACGCTGAAACACAATTTCAAAGGCTTTCAATGCTGGCTCATCACCGATGACGCTGTCGCCCTGAAACATGTGGGGCTGAAACCCTCCGAAAAGATTCCCGTATGGAACGGCCCCTTGGAATGCCGCTTTGTGCGTTTCGACATCTTTGAAGGAAGCTACAAAGACATGAAAGCGAAAAATGCTGGAAACGACACAGAGGATTGAGCCATCGCTTGCCTCATTTTGAACCTTTCATCATTGGCGGTTGTCCGTTAGCATGGGCGTTGCTCCATCAACCTCATCTCCAGTCTCCCCTCGCTTGATGCCAAATCTTTAATAGGTATGGCATTGGATTTTACCATCACAATAAGATGATTAGAAAGTGATATTTTATCAGAATAAGATGATTAACGAGTTGTAAATCGTCAAAATAAGATGATTAGAAAGCAACAAATCATCAGAATAAGACGATTAACAAGTGATAAATCGTCAAAATAAGATGATTATTTGGAAAATAATATTATTTTTGCGCTGTAATGCTGATGGTTATGATAGACAAACGAACCCTTGAAATCACACTTTCCGAACAGGTGCAGGAATTGGCTGTCAAGGCCCAAATGCCACGCTGCAAGCGCAAGGAGGAGGACTTAGTGAACTTGAACAGCACGATGGCGCAGGTTGTTATCGGGGTGCGCCGTAGTGGAAAATCAACGCTATGTTTTAATGTGTTGCACCATTCCGGTGTCAAATACGCTTACGTCAATTTTGACGATGAACGGTTAGAAGGGTTGACGGCAAAGGACCTGAATACCGTTTTGGAAGTGCTTTACAAAATCAATGGAGATTTTTCCCATTTGTTCTTAGACGAGATTCAAAATGTGAACGGATGGCATCTATTTGTCAACAGGATGCTTCGTCAAGGAATGAAAGTCATCCTAACCGGCTCCAATGCAAAACTGCTTAGCAGCGAGTTGGCAACGCACTTAACCGGTCGTCACAATCCCATCGAACTATTCCCTTTTTCCTTCAGCGAATACTGTACCTATAAAGGTATTGACACGACCACTCCCACCACCAAAGCCGAAGCATTGAAGCGAGACGCTTTCGATGTGTATCTGATGCAAGGAGGCTTCCCTGAGTTGCTTTCAGAGGGAAACAACAAGCGGTATGTGGGGAATTTGGTTGACAGCATTATCCAACGCGACATACAGCAATGTTACAAGATCCGCTATTTTGCAGCATTCGAGCGCATGGCCCAACATCTTATGAATGTCGCCCCAATAGTATTGGCTCTCACAGACCTGACCAAGACATTTGGCTTCGGGTCATCCCAAACGACGAACAACTATGTTAAGTATCTCAAACAAGCGTACTTGCTGATAGGCTTGAGCAAATATGCAGCAAAAAGCAAACAAAGAGTTACTGACGAGAAGGTCTATACCGTCGATGTCGCCATCATGGACAAACGCCCCGATGCCTTTGTTGGAGACAATCTCGGCTGGAGGTTAGAAACCGTGATATATATTGAATTGTGCCGTCGGGTGAAAGCTGATGGCCATGATATTTATTACTATAAAAAGCATTCAAGGGCAAAAGAGGTGGATTTTGTCGTGTGCAAGGGCAATAAAGTGATTCAAATGTATCAAGTCGCCTACGACATCGCAAATGAAAAGACCCGTAAACGCGAGATAACATCTCTTGTGCAGGCTTCGCAATCTCTGAAATGCAAAGAACTGTATTTAATTACCGATTACGAACGCGACACCATCCAATGCGAAAACTGTATCATCCATATCATTCCGGCATACGAATGGTTGTTGACCCCATAGGCAATTGCAGGTAAAGGGTTTTTCTATTTGGATAGAAACTGATGGAGAGGATATTACATCGTTTTCCGCCAATGAAAAAATGCCATTAAGTCCCAATATGACCAAGAAGCAGTTTTAAGTTCCTACAACAAAGTTATTATCCAATTATTCGAGGTTTTTCCTTTGTTTTCGGTTGATTTGATGCACTGCATTGGCTCCGCCCATCGTCCAGATCAGGATACAGTCATGCTGCTGTCATGCCGGACCAGATCTGGCATCTCTTCAACATCTCCTCACCATCAGAAATAATCCAATAGAAGCATTATCCTCAAATGGAGATCCTGCACTTGATACGGAACGACCTAGCACGGAGTGGATCCAGCCCGAAATAATCCAAATAAGTTTCTTAGTAATGGCAAACCGATAATTCAAACCAACAAAATCACTACCTTTGCAGTTTGTTTACACAGAAAAACACTGACTTATGGACTATAACTTTTCCGAAATCGAAAAAAAATGGCAGCAATATTGGCGTGATAACAAGGTTTACAAAGTCGAAATCGACCGCGACAAGCCGAAATTCTACGTACTTGACATGTTTCCGTATCCATCGGGAGCCGGGTTGCATGTAGGTCATCCTCTCGGTTATATCGCTTCCGACATCTATGCACGTTACAAACGCCTGAAAGGATTCAACGTGTTACACCCCATGGGCTACGATGCCTACGGTCTTCCTGCCGAGCAGTATGCCATTCAAACGGGGACACACCCTGCCATCACGACGGAAAAGAACCTCAACCGTTACCGCGAGCAGATGGACAAAATCGGTTTCAGCTACGACTGGGACCGCGAGCTGCGCACCTGCGACCCGAAATACTACAAATGGACGCAATGGACATTCCTTCAGCTGTTTAATTCGTATTATTGCAATCAGGCACGGCAAGCACGTCCCATCGCCGAGCTGGTAGAGGTATTTAAGCAACAAGGCACCGAAGGCTTGGACCTCGCCTGCACCAAGCCCATGCAGTTTACTGCCGCCGAATGGAATGCGATGAACGAAAAGCAACAGCAGGAAACGCTGATGAACTACCGTCTCGCCTACTTGGCCGATACCGTGGTCAACTGGTGCGCCGAATTGGGCACCGTCCTCGCCAACGATGAAGTAGCGGAGGGCCTTTCGATTCGCGGCGGTTTCCCCGTAGTACGTAAATCCATGAAGCAATGGCTACTACGCATCACGGCTTACGCTGATCGCTTGCTCGAAGGTCTCGACACCATCGACTGGAGCGAGTCGGTGAAAGACGTGCAGCGCAACTGGATTGGCAAATCCATGGGCGCCTCGGTGCATTTTGCCGTTGAAGGCAAGGACATCGACCTCGAAGTGTTCACTACCCGTGCCGACACTTTGTTTGGCACAACCTTTATGGTTTTGGCCCCCGAGCATGACTTGGTGCCGGAAATCACCACCGACGCGCAACGTTCCGAAGTGGACGACTACATCCTCCGCACCAAAAACCGTTCGGAACGCGAGCGCATAGCCGAAGTGAGAAAGGTCAGCGGCGTGTTCACGGGTGCCTACGGCATCAACCCCATCACCGGTGCCAAGCTCCCCATTTGGATTGCTGACTATGTCCTCACAGGCTACGGCACAGGAGCCATCATGGCCGTCCCTGCCCACGACAGCCGCGACTTCGCCTTCGCCCGGCATTTCAACCTGCCTATTGTCCAAGTGGTGAAAAAGCCCGGAACGGAAGCTACCGATCCCGCCACATGGGAAGAGAGTTTCGATGCCAAGGACGGCGTGTTGGTCAACTCCGGCTTCTTGGACGGTCTGACTGTGAAACAAGCCATTGCACGCATGATCGAAGCGTTGGAAAAGAAAAACGTAGGCACCGGAAAGACCAACTACCGCCTCCGCGACGCCATCTTCAGCCGCCAGCGTTACTGGGGCGAGCCTTTCCCCATCTATTACAAAGACGGCATGCCCTATGCCATGGACGAATCGAAGCTGCCCTTGCAACTGCCCAGCATCAACGCCTACGAGCCTACCGCCACCGGCGAGCCGCCCTTGGCGCGCGCCGAAGGCTGGGTGACCGAAGAAGGGCATCCCATCGAGACCAACACCATGCCTGGTTTTGCAGGATCGAGTGGCTACTACCTCCGCTATATGGATCCCCAGAATGACAAAGAATACTTCAGCCACGAAGCCAACGACTATTGGCAGCAGGTTGACCTGTACATCGGAGGAGCAGAACATGCCACCGGCCACCTTATTTATAGCCGTTTCTGGAATAAATTCTTGTTCGACCTCGGTCTGGCTTGCAAGGACGAACCTTTCCAGCGCATGATCAACCAAGGCATGATACAAGGCCGCTCCAGCATGGTCTATCGCGCCAATTTTGAAAAGATGGCCGAATACACTGTCTGGAAGTGCATCAAAGACAAACGGCTCGGCGTCGAGTTCGTCAAGAATTTCCGCGATGGCCGCCGCGAGTTCGACTTTTTCTGTCCCGAAAAAGGCATCATCATCGAGACCAAGCGTGTGGGCAACCTTGAAAAACTTGCCGAAGCCTACGAAAAGTACGCTGAATCCAAAGGCTACCGCATCCTGATGATTCCCATCCGTGCCGTGTTAGAAGACCCCGAAAGGATAGAACAAAAAATCAAAGACATGATAGCCGGCAAGGAAGTCGTTGCCTTTGAAGAAGGCAAGGCATTCACGCCGTTCCCGCTTTTCGTCTCGAAAAATGTGGAAGGCCGCGAATATTACTGCGATGTCATCCGTGCCGACATCAGCCTTGTGCAAAACGATGTGCTCGACATCAACGGTTTCAGAGCTTGGCAGCCACATTTCGCCGATGCGCAGTTTATCCTCGAAGACGGGAAATATGTATGTGGCGTTGAAATCGAGAAAATGTCGAAATCGAAATACAACGTACAGAACCCCGATGACCTTGTGGAGCGTTACGGTGCCGATACCCTGAGGCTTTACGAGATGTTCTTAGGACCATTGGAGCAATCCAAGCCTTGGGACACACAGGGCATCGAAGGCACGTTCCGCTTTGTCAGAAAGTTCTGGCGGCTGTTTCACGATAACAACAACGTGTTCAACGTCAGTGAAGAAAAAGCTACTGCCGACGAATTGAAAAGCCTGCACAAGCTGATACGCAAAGAGGAGGACGACATCGAACGCTTCTCGTTCAACACCGTGGTCTCCGCCTTCATGATCTGCGTCAACGAGCTTTCCGACTTGAACTGCAACAAGCGCGAGATCCTTGAGCCGCTCACCATTCTGATCTCTCCTTACGCTCCCCATATCGCCGAAGAGTTGTGGCATTTGTTAGGACACGACAGTTCTGTCGTCACGGCACAATTCCCAGTTTTCGACACAAGCAAGGTGGTAGAGAACAGCTTCAACTATCCGGTTTCGTTCAATGGCAAGACCCGTTTCAATATGGAGTTGCCCCTCGACCTAAGTGCCGAGCAAGTGCAACAAGCCGTGGTCTCAGCCCCTGAAGCCGCTAAATGGATGGAAGGAAAACAAATCCGCAAGGTGATTTTCGTGCCGAAGAAGATCATTAATATCGTCATCGGCTAAGCTCGGACAAGCATCGTTTTTGAACAATGCCCCAAGAGAAGCCTCTTGCTTCTCCCGGCGATAGTAAAAAGGATTTCCTAACGCTTACATCCGTTTAGGAATCTTTTTTCATTGGTTATTGTACTGATTCATCGTGCGATCGGCACCTTGGGTGACAAAGCTTTTTATGATTTCTACCGCCACATCGGCACGTGGATCTACGATAGGCGTTTCGCTGGGTTTCCATTTGCCAAGGACGAAATCGACTTGCCTGCCGCGTGGGAAATCGTTACCAATGCCGAAGCGCAGACGGCAGAACGCCTCGGTGCCTAACTTTTCGATGATGTCGGTCAGGCCATTGTGACCGCCCGCCGCACCCTGCTTCTTCATGCGCAATACGCCCAATGGCAAGGCGATGTCATCGTTGACAATCAGCAAGTTCGACAAGGGTATTTTTTCTTGGCGCAGCCAGTACTGGACAGCCTTTCCGCTGAGGTTCATAAAAGTGGTGGGCTTGATGACCAGCAAGGTCTTCCCTTTGTACTTCATTTCGGAGACCTGCGCCAATCGACTTGTTGTAAACGAAGCGCCGAGGTCGGCAGCCAAACGGTCGGCAATCTTAAACCCGATGTTGTGCCGGGTTTCATCATACTCTGCTCCGATATTGCCAAGACAAGCGATAAGAAATTTCATTTCGTCAGGTATTGTGGGTCTGCTTTTGCAGAAAAGTCGCTCGAAAAGTGACATCGATAGTGCATTAACAAGTTGCAAAAATAGCTCAATTTCATATTATCTCGCTAATCGCCAATAAAAAAGCCGTCTATGCGACGGCTTTTCGTATCAGATAGAAGTTCAAGGTTATTCTGCGGCTGGTGCAGCAGCCTCTTCGGATTCTTCTTCGGTTGCAGCTGCATCGGTACCACGGGAAGCGCGAACAGCAATGATGACAGATGTTCCGGCAGCAACGGTCGAAATATTATCAATTGCGAGGTCCTTCACTTTCACCGCATCGCCAATATTGAGCTTGCTGATATTGACTGTAACTTCTTCAGGCATATCCTTGGCCAAGCCAGACACCATGACTTTGCGCATGCGCTGGTCGAGTTTACCGCCACGCATAACACCGGGAGCCTGACCTTCGATCTTCACAGGCAGCAACACCGTAATAGGCTTGTCTTCATGGACAAACAAAAAGTCGGCATGAAGCACCTCATCGGTAATCGGGTGATACTGAATGTCCTGAAGGATGGTGTTGTACGATTTTCCACCGATTGTGAAGTTGATGATGAAGCATTCCGGGGTGAACAGGATCTTCTTGAAATTCTTGGCTTCTGTAGCAAAGTGGATCTGATCCTTGCCGCCGTACATGACGCATGGCACCATTTCGGCTTTGCGTAAAGCCTTAGCATCTTTTTTCCCTACGTTCTCGCGAAGAGAACCGCTCAATGATACTGTTTTCATAATTTGAATTCGATTAAATTAATATTGTTAATAATAAAAGAAAAGGTCTGTTTTGTAGCAGATTGTAAATCTCTATTTTTCAATAAATTAAACAAATAACGAACTAATGGATTCGTAGGACTCCACGCGGTGAATGGTCTCGGCAAAAAGGTTCGCCGTAGTGACCACCTTGATCTTCTTGGAGGCATTCTCTGCCAACGGAATAGAGTCGGTGACGACTACTTCGTTGAACACTGAATTGTCGATGCGTTCCATGGCGGGGCCGCTGAAAACGGCGTGGGTGGCAAAAGCGCGAACGCTACGTGCTCCTTTTTCCATGATAAGTTCGCCTGCCTTGCAAATGGTGCCGGCAGTGTCGATGATGTCGTCAATAAGGATGACGTCCTTGCCTTCCACATCGCCGATGAGGGTCATGCTGGCCACCACATTGGCGCGTGCACGTTGTTTGTGACAGATGGCGAGGTCGGTGCCAAGGCGTTTGGCGTAGGCCGAAGCACGTTTCGAGCCTCCGATGTCGGGCGAAGCCATCAAAAGGTTATCCAGGTTCAGGTCCTTGATGTAGTCGAAGAACAAGGTTGAGGCATACAGTGCATCGACGGGAATGTCGAAGAAGCCCTGGATCTGGTCGGCGTGAAGGTCGAGCGTGATGACACGGTTGACACCGGCGGCAGCCAGCAGGTTGGCAACCAGCTTCGAACCAATGCTGACACGGGGCTGGTCCTTACGGTCCTGACGCGCCCATCCGAAATACGGAATGACAGCAATGACTTTGTGCGCCGAGGCGCGTTTTGCCGCATCAATCATGAGCAAAAGCTCCATCAGGTTATCGGCAGTCGGCATGGTGGATTGCACGATAAACACGTGGTGTCCTCTGATGCTTTCTTCAAATGAAGGCTGAAATTCGTGATCGGAAAACTCCGTCACGACGGATTTTCCGAGCGAGGTGCCGTAGGCATGTGCGATCTTTTCGCCCAAATCCCTGGTGGCCCTGCCTGCAAAAATGGAAACGTATTTCTGTGACATAACCTTATGAATAATGCTTCTTATTTCAAACTGCAAAAGTAGGCATTTGATCTGATTGGACAGATTCAAAATCTGATTTTATTGAAAAAAAATGTGTTTTTCTATTTTTTTTGACATGAAATGTAGCTGTGCAAGAAAAAAAGCGTACTTTTGCAGCCTCGTTCTACGGAACGGCCATGCCGAAGTGGCGGAATAGGTAGACGCGTCGGTCTCAAAAACCGATGAGGTTAAACTCGTGCCGGTTCGATTCCGGCCTTCGGTACGAATAAAGAGTCTCGATGGCAACAACCGAGGCTCTTTTCTTTTTTTCGCCTTTCAAATAAAATACTACTTTTGTGCCATGGAAAAGGAAATACTATTGGGGAAGACACCTACCGAGCTTCAAGAAGTGGTTGAAAAACTCGGACTTCCCAAGTTTACAGGCAAACAGCTTATCGACTGGCTCTACAAAAAACGCTGTCCCTCGTTTGACGACATGAGCAACCTAAGCAAAACCTCGCGGGCACTGCTCAGCGAGAACTATGCCACCGGACTAACGGCCCCCGTCAAAGAACAACGTTCCACCGACGGCACCGTAAAATACTTGTTCGGCGCCGATGAGCGTTTTGTGGAAACCGCCTATATCCCCAACCGCGAACGCGCCACGCTGTGCGTATCATCGCAGGTAGGCTGTCAGATGGACTGCCTTTTCTGTGCCACGGCAAAACAAGGCTTTCAAGACAACCTTTCGGCGGCGGAAATCCTCAATCAGATTTTAAGCCTTCCCGATTTTGACACCCTGAGCAACATCGTTTTCATGGGCATGGGCGAGCCGTTGAACAACTATGACAACGTCATGAAAGCCCTCGATGTGCTCACTTCGGAGTGGGGTCTGGGCTGGAGCCCGACACGCATCACCGTCTCCTCCGCCGGCGTCATCCCGAACCTGAAACGCTTCCTTGCCGAAAGCCGTTGCCATCTCGCCATCAGCATGCACAGCCCTTTCCATGATGAACGTCTGAAAATCATGCCCATAGAAAAGGCCTACCCCATCAAGAAGGTCATTCATGTGTTGCGGCAGAACGATTGGCACGGACAGCGTCGCCTTTCGTTTGAATACATCGTCTTCAAGGGATTGAACGACACTTCGGAACACGTCAAGGAACTAGCGAAGTTATTGGGCAGTATGCGTTGCCGTGTCAACCTGATCCGTTACCATGCCATTCCCGACATTCCCTTGAAAAGTCCCGACATGAACAAGATGATAGAATTTCGCGACGCCCTGAACCGAAAAGGCATCATCGCCACCGTACGTGCCTCGCGCGGACAAGATATCGACGCGGCCTGCGGACTGCTTTCGACAAAAGGGAAGAGCAAAGGATTTGCCGAATAATTGAGAGGGGTCTCCTTCCTTTCTTGTCTTATTATCTATGTGTTGGTTGTTGCGGCATCAACGTAGTGACATCATAATATGGCGTCTCTACATGCCGACGCACTACCCCATCCTTGGTCATGACGGGTACTGCTCCATCAGGCTTACAACGCTCCATCCTCTTAGGTCATTCCAAACTCGATTTGGAATCTCCTTATGAGGATCTTTGTTCTATAAATATGTTACTGTTGGTCAGAAGATGCCGCGTAGATTCTGGATCAAGTCCAGAATGACATAGCGCGGCAGGAGGAATCCTTTATAAGGAGGGACACCATCTGTTAGGACGGATTCTACGAGAGGGCTTATGCGCCTTATGCTTCGATACAACAACCATAACCTTTTCATCTCCAACCTTTAACAGACCTCCAAAAACACGACCGCACATTTTGCACAAAAAACAAGAAAAAGAATTGGTCATTTTATGTTTTAATGATTAGTTGATTCTATACCTAAACTCATTTTTGCAAGACACGCTTGCTA